>JAEUJW010000014.1 GCA_016793465.1 Myxococcales bacterium | reverse complement strand
GGAGTCCTCGTGGCGCGCGCGCAGCCGCCGGGATCAATCCCGCGTAGTCCGTCCCCCTGGCCTGGTTGCCGCCCCGCGCAGCGGCCGAGAGCCCCCGCCCAGGGGGCCCCTCGGCAGGTGGCTTTCAGCAGTGAGGGTCTCACGGCGGACCGAGCGGCGAGCACGTGCCATGAGGGGGGACCGCCGTCGTGAGGGACCCACAGCCGTCGGCCCTCCCGTCGCCCGCCGAGAGCGCCGCCCGCCCCGCGGCGCCCGAACAGCGCTATAAGGCCCGAAGAGGGCCCGAGCATCCGCTCTCACGACCCTCGAGAGATAACTCGCAACCAAAAGCACGCAGAAGGGGGTCACCCGGGGAAAAAAAGCTTATTCTCCGCCCCCGCCGAAAAGGTCTCCGATGGCTGTTCCAAAGAAGAGAAAGTCCCCGTCCCGCCGTGACATGCGCCGCGCTCAGCACGACAAGCGCCCCGCACCGGCGCTGGTCGCCTGCCCGAATTGCGAAGAGAAGACGCTCAGCCACCGCGTGTGCCCGGCTTGCGGCTTCTACAAGGGGCGCCAGGTCGTCGCTGTCGCGCAGGAGTAGTCTCGGGAGGGTCCGCGCGGCGTGGCTCCGACGATCGCACTCGACGCCTTCGGCGGGGACAACTGTCCCGAGGTCGAGGTCGAAGCGGCCGTTGCGGCCGCGCGTGGCGGTGCCTCCATCATCTTGGTCGGCGACCGCGACACGCTCGCGGACCGACTGAGCAAACACGGGGTCTCCGGGCCCGGGTTCGGTGGGTTGCCGCTGGCGATCCACCACGCCTCGGAGGTCATCACCATGGACGATACGCCGTCCAAGGTGGTGCGTTCGAAGCCCGACGCGTCGATGCTGGTGTGCTTCGACCTGGTCAAGCAGGGCAAGGCGCAGGCGGTCGTCTCGGCCGGTAACTCGGGGGCGATGCTGGCCTGCGGGCTGCTGAAGTTCGGCCGGATCAAGGGCATCGACAGGCCGGCGATCTGCGCCAGCGTGCCGCGCTGGCGCGGGCAGTGCGTGCTCATCGACATGGGCGCCAACGTCGAGTGCAAGCCGATCAACCTCGTGCAGTTCGCGGTGCTGGGGGCGGTGTTCGACCGCACGTGCAACCGCAACAGCCGGCCGCGGGTCGGGGTGCTGTCGAACGGCAGCGAAGAGGGCAAGGGGTCGGATCTGACGCGCGCGGCCCACCGCGCGCTGGTGGGCCACCCGAGCGCCGACTTCCACTACATCGGCTACGTCGAGGGCAAGGACATCTTCGGCGAGGCCGTCGACGTCGTCGTCACCGACGGGTTCACCGGCAACGTGGCGCTGAAGGTGCTCGAGGCGACGGCGGTGACGTTCGCGCGCCAGCTGCGGGCGACGATCGAAGAAGGTTCGACCCTGAGCAAGCTCGGCGGGCTGCTGATGAAGCCGGTGTTCGACCGCTTCAAGACGCGCATCAACCCCGACAACCATGGCGGGGCGCCGCTGCTGGGGGTCGACGGAGTGACGATCATCAGCCACGGCGGGGCCAGCCCGGAGGCGCTGCGCAACGCGCTGCACCGGGCCGAGGAGTACGCGAACCGCGACCTGACGCCCGCGCTGCGCACGGCGGTGGCGGGGCACAAGGAGCTGTTCGCGGCCGCCAAGCGCGAAGAAGCGGCGATGCAGGGGCCGTGAGCCGCGGACGCGGCGGCGATGTGCGGGGCGATCAGCGCGGCGAAGCCCGGAACGTGCCGACGACGTCGGCGGCCGCGCGTGTGGTTCGTGGACCGCGGCGCGATCCGCCCGTCGTCGTGATCTCTCGCCCGAGTTTCCTCTCGCGGTCGGTCGCGCGTGCCCGGGCCGTGCCATAAGGGCGCACCATGCTGGATCAGCCGATCGCGTTCGTGTTCCCCGGGCAGGGCTCGCAGAAGTCGGGGATGGGGGCCGCGCTGGCGGCCGCGTATCCGGCCGCGCGGCGGGTGTTCGACGCGGCCGACGAGGCGCTCGGAGAGAGGCTGTCGACGCTGTGCTTCGAGGGGCCGGACGAGGCGCTCGCGCTGACGGCGAACACCCAGCCGGCGATCCTCACCTGCAGCGTGGCCGCGTGGACGGTCGTGCGCGAGGAGCTCGGAGTGGAGCCGGCGGTGTGCCTCGGCCACAGCCTCGGGGAGTTCTCCGCGCTGGTCGCGGCGGGGGCGCTGGACTTCGCCGACGCGGTGCGGCTGGTGCGGCTGCGCGGCGAGGCGATGCAGGCGGCGGTGCCGGCCGGGGTCGGGGCGATGGCGGCGATCGTCAACGTGCCGGCCGACGACCTGGCGGCCCAGTGCGCTGCGCTGAGCGGAGAGGGCGGAGTCGTGTCGATCGCCAACGAGAACGGCGGCGGACAGCTGGTGGTCGCCGGCCACAGCGAGGCGGTCGCGCGGCTCGTCGCCCAGGTCAAGGCCGCGCGGGGCAAGGCGATCATGCTCAACGTGTCGGCGCCGTTCCACTGCGCGTTGATGCAGCCGGCGGCCGACCGCGTGGCCGCGGCGCTCGCGGCGATCGAGGTGCGTCCGCTGCGTGTGCCGGTGATCGCGAACGTCGACGCCGAGGCCAACCACGACGCGTCGCGGGTCAAGGACCTGCTGGTCCGGCAGATCACGGGGAGGGTCCGCTGGGAGGCCTCCGTGCGCAAAGCCGTGCAACTCGGTGCACGCCGCTGTCTCGAGCTCGGCCACGGCAAGGTGCTCGCCGGCCTGATTAAACGGATCGATCCCGATCTACCGGTCGTGCCCGTCGGTTCCCCCGCGGAGATCGATGTGCTAAAGGTCGGGGCCGCGTGACCGGGACGACGACACCGACACTGCCGACCTCGCTGGCGCTGACCGGCCGCGTCGCGCTCGTCACCGGGGCCTCACGCGGCATCGGTCGCGCCATCGCGGTGACGCTGGCGGCGCGCGGGGCCGCCGTGGCCGTGAACTACGCCAGCCGCGAGGACGCGGCCCGCGGCGTGTGCGACGAGATCGCGGCGGCCGGCGGCAAGGCGATCGCCGTCGGGTTCGACGTGTCCGACGCCGCTGCGGTCGACGCCGGGGTCGCCCGGGTGGTCGCCGAGCTCGGCGGGCTGCACATCCTCGTCAACAACGCGGGCGTGTCGATCGACGGGCTGCTGCTGCGGGCCAACCCGGCGGACTTCGCCCGCACGCTCGACATCAACTTGAAGGGCACGTTCCACTGCTGCAAGGCGGCGACGCGGCACCTGCTGAAGGCCAAGACCGACGGGCGGGTCATCAACCTGAGCTCGGTGGTCGGCGAGCAGGGCAACGCCGGGCAGTCGATGTACGCCGCCTCGAAGGCGGGCGTGCTCGGGCTGACCTACGCGCTGGCGCGCGAGCTGTCGGGCCGCGGGGTCACCGTGAACGCGGTCACGCCGGGCTTCATCGACACCGACATGACGACCGCGGCGCTGCAAGGCGACGCGCGAACGGCGTTGCTCGGGCAGATTCCGCTCGGGCGGATCGGCCAGCCGCAGGAGGTCGCCGAGGCGGTGGCCTTCCTCGCCGCCCCGGCCGCGGGTTACATCACCGGACAGACGTTGCGGGTCAACGGAGGCCTGCTCATCGGATAGGACGCGAGGTACACCATGACGACGGACGCGATCGAAACCCAGGTCATCGAGATCATCAGCGAACAGCTCGACGTCAAGAGGGAGGACGTGAACGCCTCCAAGACGTTCAACGACGATCTCGGCGCCGACTCTCTGGCGATCGTCGAGCTCGTGCTGGCGCTCGAGGAGAAGTTCGACCTCAAGATCCCGGATGAGGAGGTCGACAACATCAAGACTGTCGGCGACGCCATCAACTACATCCGGAACCATCAGAAGAAGGCGAACTGAAGCTGCTCGAGGAGGACGTGATGTCCACCCGCAGGGTCGTCGTCACTGGCATCGGGGCGCTCAGCCCCCTGGGCATCGGCATGGCCGACAACTGGCGACGCGTGTGCGCCGGCGAGTCGGGCATCGGGCCGATCACGAAGTTCGACGCGTCGGAGTACCCGACCCGCATCGCCGGGGAGGTCCGCGACTTCGACGCCACCCGCTGGATCGCCAAGAAGGAGATCCGGCAGATGGACCTGTTCATCCAGTACGCGGTCGCCGGGGCGGCGATGGCGGTCGAGGCGGCGGGCCTGCACGAGCACCCGCCGGCCGACGCCGAGCGCTACGGGGTGTTCGTGGGCGCCGGCCTCGGGGGCATCACGACGCTCGAGGCGACCATGAAGACCCTGCAGGAGAAGGGGCCGCGCCACGGCATCAGCCCCTACTTCGTGCCGGCGCTGATCGTCAACCTCGCGGCCGGCCAGATCTCGATCCGCCACGGCTGCAAGGGGCCCAACCTGTCGCACGTGTCGGCCTGCTCGACCGGGGCGCACTCGATCGGCGAGGCGTTCCGCACCATCGCCCGCGGCGACGCGGACGTGATGATCGCGGGCGGCACCGAGTCGACGGTCACGCCGCTCGGCGTCGGGGGCTTCTGCGCCTCGCGGGCGCTCAGCACCCGCAACGACGCGCCGACGCGGGCGTCGCGGCCGTTCAGCGCCTCGCGCGACGGCTTCGTGCTCAGCGAGGGCTGCGGGATCCTGATCCTCGAGGAGCGGGGCCACGCGCGGGCGCGCGGGGCCGCCATCCTCGGCGAGATCGTCGGCTACGGCCTGACCGGCGACGCCCACCACATCACCATGCCGCCGCCCGGCGGCGAGGGGGCCCAGCGCTGCATGCGGATGGCGCTGCGCGACGCGGGCGTCCGCCCCGAGGACGTCGGCTACATCAACGCGCACGGGACCTCGACCGGCGCCGACGCGGTCGAGACCCAGGCGATCCGCGCGGTGTTCGGGGCCCACGCCGACCGGCTGGCGGTGTCGTCGACCAAGTCGATGCACGGGCACCTGCTCGGCGCGGCGGGCGGGCTCGAGGCGGCCATCTCGGTGATGGCGCTGCGCCACGGGGTCCTGCCTCCGACCATCAACCTCGACGACCCCGACCCCGAGTGCGACCTCGACTACGTGCCGCACGTGGCGCGCAAGCAGGAGGTCGAGTTCGCCATGTCGAACTCGTTCGGGTTCGGCGGCACCAACGCGTGCCTGCTGTTCCGGAGGGTGGTCGACTGATGCGCATCCACATCGGGAGCGACCACGCGGCCGTCGAGATGCGGCGCCTGCTGGCCGAGGCGGCCAGCGCGTGGGAGCACGAGGTCGTCAGCGAGCTCGGCCCGTCGAGCGCCGAGGAGTCGGTCGACTACCCCGACATCGCGACCCAGGTGTGCGACCGCGTGCTCGCCGAGCCGGGCTCGATCGGCGTGCTGACCTGCGGGACCGGCCAGGGCATGGCCATGACCGCCAACAAGATCGCGGGCATCCGCGCGGCGGTGGTGCTCGACGCCTACTCGGCGCGGCTGGTCCGCGAGCACAACGACGCCAACGTGCTGTGCATCGGCGCGCGGGTGGCGGGGTCGGAGCTGGCCAAGCTGCTGTTGTCGACCTTCCTGGCCGCGGAGTTCGCCGGCGGGCGCCACGCCCGACGAGTGGCCAAGATCGACGCGGCGGGCGGGTAACCCCGTGCTGTGCCCGGTCTGTCGTGGGGCGAACATCAAGGTGCTCGACTCGCGCGACAGCCGCGACGGCGGGGCGATCCGCCGCCGGCGCTCGTGCCCCGACTGCGGCCACCGCTTCACCACCTACGAGCGCATCGAGATCAGCCTGCCGGTGGTGATCAAGCGCGGCGGGGCGCGCCAGGCCTTCGACCGCCAGAAGCTGCTCGGCGGGCTGAAGTCGGCCTGCCGCAAGCGCCCCGTCGACGACGAGTCGCTCGAGGCGATCGTTGCCCAGGTCGAGCAGTGGGCCGCGACCCGCGGCGAGCGCGAGATCCAGGCCGAGGAGATCGGCGAGCGCGTCATGCAGCACCTGCACGCGCTCGACCCGGTCGCCTACGTGCGCTTCGTGTCGGTGTACCGCAGCTTCGCCAGCGTGCAGGAGTTCGCCCACCTGCTGCACGAGATGGAGAAGGCCGCCCAGGCCGACCCGGAGGGCCAGCGCCGGCTGTTCGAGATCGACGCGCGCGGGCAGATCGTGGTACCCGCGCGCGAGCCCGGCGAGGCGGACGAACCGCCCGCCGACGACGGCGGTGAGGACGGCGATGCTGGCTGAGCTCGAGGAGGTGCTGCACGGCGGCGGCGAGGTCCGCGAGTACGAGGAGCGGGTGCGCGAGGTGCTCGCGGTGCGGGTCGACGGCGACGAGGCGTGCATGCAGGTCGCGATCGCGCTGGCCACCGGCGGCACGGGCTCGACCTACCCCAACCCGTGCGTCGGGGCGGTGGTGGTCGAGGGCGGGTGGATCGTCGGCGCGGGCCACAGCGCGGCCACCGGCGGGCCGCACGCGGAGGTGCGGGCGCTGGCGATGGCCGGGTCGCGGGCCCGCGGGGCGACGGCGTACGTGACGCTCGAGCCGTGCGCCCACCACGGGCGCACGCCGCCGTGCACCGACGCGTTGATCGCGGCCGGGGTCGCGGAGGTGGTCTACGGCGTGCCGGATCCGGCGATCCACCGCGGGGCCAGCGATCGCGGGGCCGGCGTGCTGGCGCGGGCGGGCGTGCGGGTGCGCGAGGTCGGCGGGGCCGCGGGGGCCGCCTGCGCGGCGCTCCACGAGCACTACCTCCACCACGAGGCCAGGCGCCGGCCGTTCGTCACGCTGAAGGCCGCCACCTCGCTCGACGGGCGCATCGCCGCGGCCGGGGGCGACAGCCGCTGGATCACCGGGGAGCCGGCGCGGCGGGTCGGGCACTGGCTGCGGGCCCGGCACCACGCGATCGCGGTCGGCGCCGACACCCTGCTGCGCGACGACCCGCAACTGACGGCGCGGCTGTTCGCCGGGGTCGACCCGGTGCCGGTGGTCGTCGACAGCCGCCTGCGCACGGCCGAGTCGCGGGCCACGCTGCTGCGCCCGGGCACGCTGGTGGTCCACACCGAGCACGCGGGCGAGGACCGCCGGCGCTCGCTGGCCGACCGCGGGGTCCAGCTGGTGGCGGTGCCGGCGGACGGGCAGGGCAGGGTCGACGTCGCCGAGCTGCTGGCCGCGCTCGGGCGCCGGACGGTGCGCTCGCTGCTCGTCGAGGGCGGGGGCCGGCTGCACGCCAGCTTCGTGGCGGCCGCGGCGTGGGACCGGTGGTTCTGGTTCCACGCGCCGCTGCTGCTCGGCGACGGCGTGCCGGCGCTGCCCGGGCTCGAGTTCTCGGCGGTGTCGGCGGCCCCACGCCTGCGGGTCGAGCACCGCGGGGTCGCGGGCGTCGACATGCTGACCGTGCTGCGCCGCTGAGCCAGTGGGGCCCGCGGACACCGGGCGATCTCAAGGCTCGCGCGCTCGGTGCAGCGGCAATTTGTTGCCGGGCCGCGCGCGTCGCCGTGATACGGTCCGAGCATGCTGCGCCTCTCATGGCTTGCCACCGCGATCGTCGTCCCCCTGAACCTCGGCGCCTGCGGCGATCCGGACGACCCGTCGGGCGACGGCGGCTCGAGCGGCGGCGGCGCCAGCAGCGGGGGCAGCGACGGCGGCGCCGGCCCCGGCAGCTCCGGCGGCGACGACCCGACGACCGCCGGTCCGGGCACGCAGAGCGCCAGCGCCGACAGCTCGGGCGGCGAGACCACCGGCACCCCCGACGACACCGGCTCGGGTCCGACCAGCGGCGGCCCGACCAGCGGCACGACCGGCGACGTCACCGGCAGCTCGAGCGGCGACCCGAGCGGCGACCCGAGCGGCGACCCCACCGGCGACCTGCCCGGTGTCGACTGCCTGGCCATGCAATTCATCAACCCGGACGCCCCGGTGATCGACTACGAGCAGTTCGATCCGGTCATCGGCTCGCACTGCAAGGGCACCGACCACCAGGAGATCACGGACATCGAGCGCGTGGTGTTCCTCGGCGACTCGGTGACGGTCGGGACCCCGCCGACCGGGGGCGAGGACTTCTACCGCTCGAAGCTGGCGGACGTGCTGGTCGACCGCTTCGGCCTGACGCCGCCGAGCCCGCTGTGGAAGCAGGCCAACCCGATCGACGGAGTCGCGCTCCAGAAGGACTCGGGCGACTTCAGCAGCTGCTCGAAGTGGGGCGCCCGCACCGACGACTTCAAGCCCGGCATGGGCGGCCAGATCGACGACTGCTTCCCGCCGGACCTGTTCGACAAGCGGACCCTGGTGGTCTACACGATGGGTGGCAACGACCTGGCGGCGATCGCCAAGGACGGGATGAACGGCAAGCCGATCGACGAGCTGATGCTCGACGCCGAGTCGGCGGTGCAGCTGCAGCGCGAAGCCGTGCACTGGTTCGTCGACGACCCCGACAAGTTCCCCAACGGGGTGTTCGTCATCTTCGCCAACGTCTACGAGTTCTCCGACGGCACCGGCGACCTCATGTCGTGCCCGGCCGCGCCCGCCGCCGGCTTCGACAAGCCGTACCCCAACCCCGAGGAGCTGAAGCAGCTCGTCATCTGGGTGAACGAACAATTCATGGAGGTCGCGGCCGAGACCAAGACCGACATGGTGTTCCTGACCGAGACCTTCTGCGGCCACGGGTTCCGGGCCGACGACCCGACCGCGCCGTGTTACCGGGGCCCGGACCAGGACACCTGGTTCGACCTGACGTGCATCCACCCGACCCCCGAGGGCCACCAGCAAATCACCGACCTGTTCACCGCTGTCGTCGACGAGTGACCGCTCTCGCGCGTCGCGCGCGCGCCGCCGAGCCCGCGCGCGCCGGCCGCAGTCCCCCTCGCGGGGAGGGAGCATCGCCGCACTTCGATCGGAACCCGTCCCAGGGCCCTCCAGGGGGCCTGGGTGGGGTCGGCTTGCGGTGCGATCGGCGCGCGGCTATGGCTGCCGGAGAGGTCGTCGATGACAGCCGTTTCGCGCCTGATCCCCCCCTACAACCCCCCTGGCGTGCCGGACCCCGACGCCGTCCTGGACGTGATGCAGCGCGAGCTGCGGCGGTCCCTGGACGGCATGATCGTGCCCGGGTCGCCCCGGCCGTACTTCATGCTCTACAGCCTGCGGCGGGTCCACGCGCTGCGCCTGCGGGCGGCCCACGGGGCCCTGCTGCGCTCGCGGGAGCAGACCCAGGCGCACATCTACGCCGATGTCCGGGTCGGCAGCCACAAGTTCGACAACGTCATCGACGGCGGCCTCGGCGACCGCGCCGAGGACCGCGAGTCGACCGACTGGATCGACGCCCCCGACGACCTCAACCTCCAGGCCCTCCAGATCGCCCTGTGGAAGCTGACGCAGATCAAGTTCGACGAGGCCCTGGAGGACTATTACGACCACAAGAAGGCGACGCTCAGCGAGTACCTGCGCGACGAGGTGAGCGCCCTGACGCGCGAGCGCCCGGTCGTGCACCGCGAGCCGCTGCATCACGACGACTTCCCGCGGGCGGCCTGGGAGCGCATCCTGGTCGACCTCAGCCGGCGCTTCCTGCAGCACCCGGAGGTCTATGACCCGGCCATCTGCCTGTCGGCCGAGCGCGTGCACCGCTGGCTGACCACCAGCGAGGGCACCCAGGTCATCACCGAGGACGTGTACATCCAGATCGGCATCGAGGGCTGGGTGCTGACCGAGGACGGCGTCTACGTGGAGGGCTCGCGGCAGCTCTATTTGCGCGCCATCGAGGAGGTGCCCGACCGGGCCGCGCTCGAGCGCCTGCTGGACGACGTGCTGGCCGAGCTCGCCGACCTGCGGACCGCCGAGAGCACGGGGGCCTTCATCGGCCCGGCCCTGCTGTCGGGGCAGGCCGCGAGCACGCTGTTCCACGAGGCGCTCGGCCACCGCCTCGAGGGCGAGCGCCTGATCGCCCGCGGCGAGTCGAAGACGTTCGCCCGCAAGCGCGGCGAGCGGATCCTCCCGCCCGGCCTCAACGTCGTCGACGACCCGACCCTGACCCACTGCGGCCGCGAGCCGCTGTTCGGCAACTACCGCATCGACGACGAGGGGGTCCCGGCCCGGCGCACGCTGCTGGTCGAGAACGGGGTGCTGCGCGGGTTCCTGCAGAGCCGCACGCCGATCCCGGGCAGCGAGCAGTCGAACGGCCACGGCCGCCACGACGGCGTCGAGCGCCCGATGGCCCGCATGGGCAACTTCGTGGTCGAGGGCATGCCGGGCCTCGGCGAGGCCTGGGAGGCCCTGAAGGCCCGGCTCATCGACCTCGCCAAGTTCCAGGGCCGGCGCCACGGGGTCATCATCCAGCGCATCCTCGCCGGCGAGACCAACACCGCCGACTACGACTTCCAGGTGTTCAAGGGCACGCTCGCCGAGGTCTACCTGGTCGACGCGCAGACCGGCCAGGCCCGCCGCATCCGCGACGTCGAGCTGATCGGCACCCCGCTGGCGGCCCTCCAGCGCATCGTCGCGTTCGGCCACAAAGGCGAGACGGACCAGGGCTTCTGCTTCGCCGAGTCCGGGTCGGTGCCGGTCAGCGGGATCGCGCCGCCGATCCTGCTGACCGAGCTCGAGCTGCAGCAGAGCTCGACCACCGGCTACCACGACCCGCTGCTGCCGCCGCCGTTCGCCGACGACGGCTCGCGCGGGCGCAAGGGCGGCCTGCGCAGCCGCGGCAAGCGGCGCAAGGCCGTCTAAAGGCGCGGCCCGGTGAGGGGAGGGCGAGGGCACACGCGGGCCCTCGCCCTCATTCTCATTCGTCACGTCGACGCGCGGTCGGACTCGCCCGCGGCGCCGGCCGGCGGTCGCGGTGCGGACGGCAAACCCCGATCGAAGCCCGTCGATGTGACGGCGCGTCATCCGTTCGGCGCGGCCGCGAGGCGGGTTAGCGTGGCGGGGTAGGGGGTGGTCCATGCAGCGCTGGGTCGGGTGGTGTGTCCTCGGAGCGTGCCTCGCCTGTGGGTCTTCCGGCGGCGGAGACGGCGGCGGCGCGAGCAGCGGCGGCGGCACGTCGTCGACGAGCGTGACCGATGGCGAGGCGCCGACGTCGGGTCCGTCGACGCCGACGGGCGGCGAGACGACCGCGGATCCGAGCGGCGAGCCGACGAGCAGCGGCGACCCCGCGACCTCGAACGGCACCGCCGACCCGACCGGCGAGACCGGCGAGACCGGCGAGACCGGCGGCGAGCCGGTCGACTACCCCGAGGGCGTGCTGTGCCCCGCCGACGGCAGCGACCCGCGCTGCGGGCCGCCGTTCGACCCCCGGGACCCGCTCACGCCCGAGGAGCTGGCGGCCGCCTACGCCGACGGGCTGGCGGCGTGGCGCTTCCCCGGCGAGCGCGGCGCGTGCGAGGGCTGCCACAGCCCCGACGGCTACGACCTCGCGCGCGTGGGCTACGCCGACGCCGACATCGTCCGCCGCGCGCTCGACCACGTGACCATGGACCAGGCGAACACCCTGGTCGCGTTCGTGCACGCGGTCCGCCAGAAGTACGCGCTGACCGAGCTGCTGCACCCGGCCAAGTACCGCCCGCTGCAGCCGGCCTTCGAGGCGTTCCCGCAGGTCACCGACGGGCTGCTGCCGACCGACGGCCAGGCCCAGGACGAGCGCGACGAGGCGTTCATGCGCCACCTGGTCGACGACCTGCAGCTGCTGTGGGCCACCGGCACGGTCGACTCGCTCGCGCGGGCCCACCAGGCCTACGACGAGCTCGCCGGCGTCGACCTACCGACGCTGAAGCTCGGCATCCCGTTCGACCACCTGTCCGAGGACGGCCACTGGGGCGAGGAGCACCTGTCGGTGTTCGAGTGGTACCCGTTCATGGCCTCGCGCCCGCTGCCGGGCGAGGACGACGCCTGGTACGCCGCGGTCGACGCCTACCTCGCCGACCCGTCGGACGCCAACCTGTGGGGCTACGTCGACGCCATCGACGCGCGCACCGACTGCCAGGACGACCTCGCCCACGACGGCGACCCGGCCTACTACCGGCGCGCCTGCGACTGGATGCGCCTGAAGTGGAAGTCGCTGCAGGTGCTCACGCACATGCTGCGCAGCGAGTCGCTGACCTACCCCGACCCGCTGCTCGGCCTGCAGGGCGGGCCGGTCGCCAACTTCGAGACCGTCATCCACCGCGTGCCGATCTGGGAGGCCGGCGACTTCGTGCGCGTGCAGCCGCTGATGCGCCCGCCCGAGACCGAGTGCTTCGCCACCGACGCCCACCCGTGCACGCTGCTGCCGCCGGTCGTCGACGCCACCGTGCACAGCGACCCGACCTACGAGGAGGCGCGGATCAAGCAGGGCGAGGTGTTCCAGCAGAGCTGGTTCGTGATGTCGTTCCTCCACGACCCGGCGCTGCTGGCCGTCGGCCCCGGCTTCGCCACGTTCATCGGCGACTACCTCGAGTCGGTGCTGCTGTCGCACTACGATGTCCACCACGCGTTCGTGGTCGCGCAGATGGCCGTGCACAAGTCGCGGGCCGCCGAGTGGTTCGCGGCCCCGGGCTTCCGCGAGGGCACCGGCAAGATCGCCAGCGTGCGCACCTTCAGCTTCAAGCAGCTGCGCGACAACTTCAGCCCGCCGCCCGACGACGACCCGCGGCGGGCCACCCACGCCCGCATGTTCGCCAACTTCGCCCGCATGTGGATCTTCCTCGTCGAGGAGGACCTGCGGCTGTCCGGCGAGATCTACGACCGCCAGGAGGTGCTGCGCGCGGTCCGCTTCATGCGCACGTGGATCCTCGAGCTCGAGGGCGCCGAGGACCCGGCGATCAACGCGCTCGTGCTGGCGATCGAGGGCCTCGCGCCCGCGGCGACCGAGCTGCGCTCGCAGCAGAACCGCGACGAGAACCCCGGCACCGGCCTGCAGCCGAACGGCGACTGGGCCGAGTTCGACGCCCCGTACGCCGGCTGACACGGCTATCCTCCCCGCGATGTTGCTCGGGCCGCTGCTCGCTAGCGCGCTGCTCGGCGCACCTGCAGCGCCCGCGGAGCGGCCCGCGGTCGAGTTCCGCTGGGACGCGCCCGCGGGCTGCCCCGACGAGGCCGCGGTGGTCGCCGAGCTCGAGGCGCTGCTCGGCGCCCCGCTCGCCGAGCGGCGCGGCCGGCGGCTGACGGCGATCGCCCGCGTGCGCCAGGAGCCCGGCGGCGGCTTCGACCTCCGGCTGTGGACCGTCGGCGACGAGGGCACGCTGCACCGGTCGCTCACGAACGAGCGCTGCGACATGCTCGCCCGCGCGGGCGTGCTGATCGCGGCCATGGCGATCGACCCGCTGGCGCTCGAGCGCATGCCGGACGGCGAGGCGGTCGCGGCGGTCGCCGCCGAGGCCACGCCGGTGCCCGCGAGCGAGCCGCCGCCCGCGCCCGCGAGCGACCCCCCGGCGCCCGCGCCCGCGAGCGAACCACCGGCGCCCGCTGCGACGCCGACCCGGCCGCCCGCTCCGGCGCCTGCGCGGCGCCTGCGCGGCGCCCTGCGGTTCGCCGGCGGCCTCGGCTACGGCGACCTGCCCGGCGTCGGCGGGACCCTGCGGCTGACGCCCGCGCTGGTGTGGCCGCGCGTGCGGGTCGAGCTCGAGGCGCTGTACATGCCGGTGCACCGCGCGCGCTTCGACGACCGCCCCGACGTCGGCGTCGACCTCCAGCTCGCGGCCGCGGCCGTGCGCGGGTGCCCGGTGTTCCGCCGCGGGATCGTCGAGCTGCCGATCTGCGCCGGCCTCGAGGTCGGGGCCATGTACGGCCGCGGCGTCGGCCTCCCGCTGACCGACGACGGGCGCCTGCCGTGGGCCGCGCTGCACCTCACGCCGGCGCTGCTGCTGGTGCCGCACCGGCGGGTCGCGGTGTTCTTCGCGGTCGAGGGCGTGGTCGCGCTCGTGCGCCCGCGCTTCGTCATCGAGGAGGTCGGCGCCATCTACCGCGCGGGCGGGGGAGCGGTGCGCGCGCTCGTCGGCGTCGAGGCGAGGTTCCCGTGATGAAAACCGGCGGGTCCGGCCACGAAGCGGCGATGGCCCAGGTCGCCGCCGCGCCGCCCGCCGAGCTCGTCGAGCTCTACCGCGGCCACTTCCAGTTCGTGTGGCGCAGCGCTCGCCGCCTCGGGGTCCCGCCGGCCAGCGTCGACGACGTGGTCCAGGACGTGTTCCTGGTGGTCGCGCGCCGGCTCGCCGAGTTCCGCGGCGAGGCCTCGGTCAAGACCTGGCTGTTCGCCATCACCCTGCGGGTGGTCCGCGAGCACCGGCGCACCACCTTCCGCCACCTGCGGCGCGTCGAGGCCATGGCCGAGGCGGGCCCGCCGGCGACCCGCGACCCGACGGCCCGCAGCGACGCCCAGCGCCTGCTGCTGCGCCTGCTCGACCGCCTCGACGACGACCGCCGCAGCGTCTACGTGCTCGCCGAGCTCGAGGGCCTGACCGCCCAGGAGATCGCCGACGGCCTGCGGATCAACGTCAACACCGTGTACTCCCGGCTGCGCTCGGCCCGGGTCCTGCTCGAGCGGGCATTGTCCGAGACGGAGGGGCGATGAACGAGCCACGGCAAACACCCTCGCTGCAACAGCTCGTCGCCGCCGAGCGCGAGGCCGCGGCCGACCCCGCGGTCGAGGCGCGCGTGTGGGCGGGCGTCGAGCATCGGCTCGTGCACGGGCCGCCGCCGCCGACGCTGCCCGCGCCGAGCTCGGGCCTCGCGCTGACGACGATCCTTAAAGGGATCGGAGGGCTGCTGCTGACGGCCGGCGCGATCGGCGGGGCCGTCCTCCTCACGAGCCCCGACGAGCCCGCCGCCGCGGCCGCGCCGGCCTTGCCGCCGCTGACCGCCCGCGCCGACGAGCCCGCGCCGATCCTCGCGCCGCGGCTGGTGCCGCCGCCGGCCCCGCCGACCGTGCACCTGTCCGAAGAGCCAGACGATCCGGACACCCGACCGCCTTCGAAGGCCACCCGCGCGAAGCTCGAGCCCGCGGACGTCACGCGGCCTCGTCCGCCGCTCGACCTCGAGGCCGAGCTGCGCCTGGTCGCCCGCATCCGCGCGGCCCTGCGCCGCGGCGACCCCGACGCCGCGCTGGCCGCGATCGCGGAGCACCGCCGCGACTTCAAGGCCGGCGCGCTGATCCAGGAGCGCGACGCCCACGAGGTCGAGGCCGTGTGCGCGGCCGGCCGCGGCGACGAGGCGCGCGCGCTGGCCGACGCGTTCGTGCGCCGCTGGCCCGAGTCGACCCACCGCGCCCGCGTGGCCGCCGCGTGCCCGCGCCGAGAAAATTGAAATTAATAAAATTCTCGGCGGCCGCGACATGGAAGCGGGGCGAGGCGGCCACGAACCGCCGTCACTGCAAGGACCGACTCTCCCATGATCATGAAACTCTTCGTCGACCGCGGCACCGCCCTCCTCGTCACCCTGCTCGGCATCAGCGCCTGCAACTCGTCGATCGGCAGCCTGTCCGACAGCGAGGGCGACACCGAAGCCACCGGCGCGGACGAGACCTCCGGCGCCAGCACCCCGACCAGCGGCAACGCCGACGGCGGCGAGTTCATGCCGTGCACCGCGGCCAACCCGTGCCCCGACGGCCAGTTCTGCTTCAACGGCCTGTGCGCGCTCGGCTGCCAGAGCAACGGCGACTGCGGCGACGACCAGTACTGCGACACTGAGTTCGACCGCCTGTGCCACAACAAGACCGTCAGCACCTGCCCCGAGACGCCGTGCGCCGAGGGTCAGGAGTGCGTCAACGGCTTCTGCAGCGCCGGCGCCGACGACACCCAGTGCATGCAGATGCCGAACGGCGAGGACGGCTGCGCCAAGGACTCGCTGTGCATCGCCGAGCCCGACGACCAGGAGTCGTACAAGTGCTACCCGTTCCCCGCGTGCCCCGAGGACGGCCAGTGCCCGATCGGCACCGAGGGCGCGGTGTGCAACGACGGCATCCTGCCGAGCAAGAGCCGCATCTGCCTGATCGGCCTGTGCCTCGCGGCGGACGACTGCCCGAGCGAGTGGAAGTGCGTGCAGTTCGACGGCGAGCCGGTCGGGCTGTGCAGCTCCGGGGCGTTCGGCTACCCGTGCAACGGCGACGCCGACTGCCTCAGCGGCTCGTGCAACACCCCGTTCCCCGGCCAGCCCGGGTTCTGCAACTGACAGCCGGTGCCGCCGCTCCCCGGCCGGCCCGGGCGTCCGCGACGGACCGCGCCGCGGAGATTCCCGGCGTGCAAACCGGGGGCGCGGCCGGTACCCTCGGGCGGTCATGGACCCCGCCGCCCCGCCCGCCCCGCTGGCCTCGTTCAACGAGGTCATCGGCTGGCTGCGCGCGCACGCGCGCGCAGATCCGGGGTTCGGGCGGGTCGAGCTGCTGTCGCAGGCCAGCGGCGCGGCGCGGGCCGCGGTGGTCGTGCGCGAGCGGGCGCGGCTCGGCGTGGCCGAGGCCGGCCGCGCCTTGCCGCCGGAGTTCGACGTGCTGCTGGTGCTCGGCGCGACCGAGGCGCTGCTGACCGCGCTGCCGCGGCTGCCGAGCCACCGCGTGCACGTGCTGCCGCTGCCGGTCCCGGAGGCGCTGCTGCAGCGCACGGTCGAGGAGGGCGTGCGCGCGGCCCAGACGGTGCTGCAGGGGCGGGTCGCCGACCAGCTCATCGACGTCGGGCTGGCGCTCAACCGCGAGCGCGACCCGCGGCGGGTGCTCGATCTGATCCTGCGCCACGCCCGCGCGATCACCGGGGCCGACGCCGGCTCGGTCTACGTGGTCGAGGACGAGGGCCAGCGCCTGTGCTTCCGCGTGGCCCACAACGACTCGGTGGTGGCCGACTTCGGCGAGTTCTCCTTGCCGGTCTCGGCCGGCTCGATCGTCGGCGCGTGCGTGCAGACCGGCGAGGTCCTCAACGTCGCCGACATGCGCGAGGGCCCCGGCGGGCTGCTGCACGACCGCAGCCACGACGAGCGCCTCGGCTACGAGACCCGCTCGATGCTGACGGTGCCGATGCGCGCGCCCGAGGGGGCGATCGTCGGCGCCGTCCAACTGATCAACGCCAAGCTCGGGCGCGGCCCGCTCGAGGGCCCGGCCGACATCGAGGCGAGGGTCCACCCCTTCAGCGAGGCCGACGCCAGGCTCGTCATGGCGCTCGCCACCCAGGGCGCGGTGGCGCTGGAAAACGCCAACCTCTACGCGGAGATCCAGGCGCTGTTCGAAGGCTTCGTGCGAGCCAGCGTGACGGCCATCGAGCAGCGCGACCCGACCACCAGCGGGCACAGCCAGCGGGTCGCCGACCTGACCGTCGCGCTCGCCGAGGTGGTCGACCGCAGCGACGCCGGGCAGTTCAGGGACATCCGCTTCACCCCGCAGGAGCTGCGGGAGATCGAGTACGCCGGCCTCCTGCACGACTTCGGCAAGGTCGGCGTGCGCGAGCAGGTGCTCATCAAAGCCAAGAAGCTGCACGACGGGCAGCTCGAGCGGGTGCTCGAGCGCTTCGGCCACCTGCAGACCGCGACCCGGCTGCGCTGGCTCGAGCGCAACCTGGCCCTCGGGCGGCCCCCCGACCACACGGACGCGCAGGCCGAATTGCGCAGCGAGTTCGCAAAGATCGAGCGATGGCGTGAAGTGGTGCTGCAAGCCAACGAGCCGACCATCCTGGCCGAGGCGGTGGGCGAGGCGGTCCACGAGGTCGCGGGCGTCCGCTTCCACGACGCCGGCGGCCGCGAGCTGGCCCTGCTCGAGCCGGACCTGCTGCAGGCGCTGCTGGTCGCGCGCGGCAGCCTGACCCGCGGCGAGCGCGACGAGGTCGAGAGCCACGTGCGCCACACCTACAACTTCCTGCGCCAGATCCCGTGGGGCAGGGCGCTGGCGCGGGTGCCGGAGATCGCCGGCAAACACCACGAGTACCTCAACGGGACCGGCTACCCCGGCCACATCGGCGCCCCGGAGATCCCGATCCAGGCCCGCCTGATGACGGTGTCGGACATCTTCGACGCCCTCACCGCCTCCGACCGGCCGTACAAGAAGGCGGTGCCGATCGTGAAGGCGCTCGACATCCTGGGGGCCGAGGCGCGGGCGGGCAAGATCGACCCCGAGGTGCTGGCGCTGTTCGTCGAGGCTCGAGTATTCGAACGCCTGGGGATGAAGCTATGAACGGACCCGAGCTGATCGTCGCCCCGGCCGTCGGCCGCCGCTTGCCGCCCGCGGCGACCCGCGAGCTCGGCCGCCGCCTGCGGCGTGCCGCCCGCCGCATGGGCGTGCCGGCCGCGGACATCGCCACCATCGTCGTCAGCGTGGTCGACGACGCCGAGATCCACAAGCTCAACAAGCAGCACATGGGCGCCGACAAGCCGACCGACGTGCTGTCGTTCCCCGCCCGCGGCCCCGAGTCGCCGATCGGCGTGGGCCTCGGCGACATCGTGCTCAGCTGGGACGCGGTGCTGCGCCAGGCCGGCCGCCGCCCGCCGCTCGACGAGGCGACGGTGCTGGTGATCCACGGCCTCGCCCACCTGCTCGGCCACGACCACACCGGCCGCCGCGACGGCCGGGCGATGCTGCGGCACGAACGCCGCGGCCTGTCCGCCGCCCACGTCGCCGACATCCCGCGCCCCTACGGGCGCTGAACGAGGTTGATTTTTTGAGGTGAGCCGCAGACCTGGTCTTTCGGACAGGTCCATCGGGGCCCCGCCGGCGCTCACGGCTTCAGGGGCGGGGTGAAGCGGTCGAGGAACCACCCGGTGACGCCGGGGAACCACCGCGACAGCCAGTAGAAGCGGGGGTAGATGACGCGGGCGTGGCGGCGCTCGGCGGCGCGGCGGATCCGGCGGGCGAGCACCGCGGGGTCGCCGACCGGGAGGTTGTCGACCACGGCGCCGGCCTCGTAGCGCGCGCGGCCGGCGGTCTCCATGTCGGTGGCGACGGGGCCGGGGTAGACGGTGAGCACGTGGATCCCGCTGCGGTGGAGCTCGCCGCGCAGCGCCTCGCTGGCCGCGCCGAGGCCGCCCTTGGCGGCGCTGTAATAGAACATGCCCGGGGTCGGGGCGATCGCCGCCATCGAGGCGACATTGATGATTGTGCCGCGGCGGCGGGCCTGCATGCCGGGGATCACGGCGAGGCACAGGCGCATGGGCGCGAGCAGGTCGACCGTCAGCATGGCCTCGCTGGCGGCGAGGTCCTGGGCGGCGGTCGGGCCGACGATCTGCACGCCGGCGTTGTTGACGAGCACGTCGATCGGGCCGAGCGCGGCCTCGGCGGCCGGCAACCACGCGGTCGCCGACTCGAGGTCGCGGAGGTCGGCGGTGACGATGTGGCTGGCGGTCGGCAGGCTGGCGGCGAGCGGCTCCAGCAGCTCGCGGCGGCGAGCGACGAGGGTGAGGCGCGCGCCGGCGGCCGCGTACTCGCGGACGACCGCGGCGCCGATGCCCGCGGAGGCGCCGGTGACGACGACGTGAGGACCTTGCATGGCCCGCGCAGCGTAGACCAGCGCGCGCGCGGACGCATCGGGTATGCTCGCCGGCATGTCGACCGCGGTGGTGTCGCGCGTGTACGAGGATCCGGCGCTGCGCGAGTCGCTGTTCGCCCTGTTCGACACGGTCTGGGGCTTCCTGCGGGCCAAGGAGGCGCTCGCGGGGCGCCTCGGGTTCGCGTGGTCGCGGGTCTCGACGCCGTTCGCGGTCGTCGAGGACGGGCGGGTGGTCGCCCACGCGGGGCTGCTGCCGGTCGATCTGGTGGTCGCGGGCCGGCCGGTGACGGCGGGGGCGCTCCACGCGGTGTGCGTGGCCGCCGATCGTCGGGGTCACGGGCTCGGGCGGCGCGTGCTCACGGCGGCGCTGGCCGCGGCCGACGAGCGCTACCCCGCGGTGGTGCTGGCCTCCGAGAAGGAGGCGCTGTACGCCCGGTTCGGGTTTCGTCCGCGCGGGCTGCACGTGTTCGTGGCCCACGGGGTGGGCGGCGGCGGCGGTGCGCGGCCGCTGGACGTCTCGCGGGCGGACGACGCGGCGCTGTGGCTCGCGGCGATGCGCACGCGGGCCGCGCTGGCGGACAGGTTCTCCGTGATCGACCGCGGGGCGATCAACACGTTCGACGCGATCAACCGCGACGGCACCCACGCGCCGCTGTGGATCGACGAGCGCCTCGGCGCGGTCTACTACGCGCGGGTCGAGCGCGGGCGGGTGATCGTCGACGACGTGTTCGCGGCGGGACCCTGCGACGGCGAGGCGCTGCTCGCCGGCATGGCGCTGGCGGGCGAGGCGGTGGTGTTCGGCTGCGATCCGCAGCGGCTCGGGCTGGCCACGCAGTGCGTGCCGGTGGCCTACGCGCCCGCGGACGACCGCCTGCAGATCCGCGGCGCGCTCGTCGACGACGACGTGCCGGTGGCCTGGCCGGCCTACTCGTTCACCTGACGGAGCCGCGGTCCGTCCGAACTCTCCAACTCAACCTCGAAGCTCTTCAGGCGCGGCGCCGCGGACCGTACGAACCGGTCAGATCGATTTCGAAGCTCTTCAGGCGCGGCGCTGGATGGTGACGCCGAGGACGGCGAGTACGGCCCAGGCGACCAGCTGGGTGGTCTGGTCGGGGCCGGTGAGCGGCCAGGCCCACAGGTCGAGCTCGCCGAGCGACCAGGCGGCGGGGCCGTGGGTCAGGGCGGCGACGCTGCGCACGATCAGGGCGGCGCCGGTGAGCGCGGTGGCGAGGATGATCGCGCTGCGCTCGAGCGCGACGGCCATGCTGCCGCCGATCAGCGCGGCGAGGATGAGCACCGGATCGCTGACGCTGGTGCCGAGGCCGTTGGCGATCAGCTCGCCGACCACGGCGGCCGCGAGGGCGCCGAGCGCGAACACGCCGACGCGGTGGAAGGCGAGCACGGCGCCGAACGAGCACAGCCCGGCGCCCGCGAGCATCATGGTCCGCGGCAGCCAGTGGCCGGGGAACCACCGCTCGGCGAGCGCCGCGCCGACGGTGCTGCCGAACGCGAAGCCGTAGAGGCCGAGCAGGGCGACCCACACGCGGTGGCCCGCGACCAGGTGCACGAGGCCGACGATCAGGGTCACCGCCGGGACGGCGCCCAGGAGGTCGCCGAGCGCGACGCTGAAGGAGTTGCCGGGGAGCACCATGCGGCGACGGTAACGCCCGCCCGCGAGACCGCAAAAAAACCGCCGCGGCACGGCGGCCGCCGGAGTGCACGACGGGCCCAGGAGATGTGAGCTTACTCAGCGACAGCGGCGCCGCTTCGCTGCACAGGCCGGCCGCTGGCCGGGGCCGACCTGTGTGCGGGGCGGGTGCGTGGTAAGGATGGGCCGCGATGCGGGCGCGGACGCTGCGAGCGGGACGACGGGTCTTGATGGCGCTGGGGCTGCTGTGCGCGCCGGGCTGCGGCGGCGAGGCGGGGGCGAACCCGGCGTGGAAGGGCGGGGACGACAAGAAGGCACCCGCGCCGCTGGCCGTCGCGGTGGTCGAGCTCGCGCCGGCGGCGATCGATCGTCACTACCGCACGGCGGGCACGCTGCGGGCGCTGCGGACGGCCGAGCTGGTGGCGCTGCAGCCCGGCGTGGTGCTCGAGCTGAAGGCCGAGGAGGGCGACAAGGTCGCGGCCGGGGCGCTGCTGGTCCGCCTCGACGGGCGCAGCTTCAAGCTGCAGGCCGCGCGCGACGCGATCACGGCGCGCAACGCCGCCTCGGAGCTGCGGCGCATCGAGCAGCTCGAGGGCATGCTGTCGCGCGAGGAGCTCGACAAGCAGCGCTACGCGGTCGAGAACGCGGTGGCGAGCGCGTCGGTGTCGCGCCACCAGGCCAACCTGACCACCGTGTCGGCGCCGTTCGCGGGCACGATCACCCGGCGCTCGATCGACGTCGGCAACCTCGCGACCACGGCCACGCCGCTCTACTCGATCGCCGACCTCAGCGTGCTGGACGTCGACCTGTTCGTGCCGGAGCGCGAGGCGGCGACCGTGCAGGCGGGCGCGCCGGCCACGCTCGAGCTGCAGGACGGGACCCGCTTCGCCGGCGTGGTCGAGCGGCGGGCGCCGGTCGTCGATCCGCTGACCGGCACGGTCAAGTTCACGGTGCGGGCCAAGGACTACCCGCCGGCCGCGGTCCCGGGGGCGTTCGTGCGGGCCGAGCTGCTCGTCGATCGCCGCGAGGCCGCGCCGAGCGTGCCGCGCTCGGCGGTGTTCGAGCTCGAGGGCGTGCCGCACGTGTACGTGGTCGAGGACGGGCGGGCGCGCCGCAAGGCGGTCGAGCCGGGGCTGATCGGGGAGGAGCGCATGGAGCTGATCGGCGGCGTCGAGCCGGGCGCGGCGATCGTCGCCGACGCCGGCGCCGGCATCACCGAGGGCATGCCGGTCAAGGTGCTCGCGGGCGCGGCCGCGGCGACCGCCGACGGCGAGCGCGGGGCGGGCCCGCAGGACAGCGAGCCTGTCTCCGGGGACAGCAAGGCCTGGCCTGGCCCTGCGGACAGCAAGCCCGTCCCCGGGGACAGCAAGGGCCGCGGGGGCGCGTGAGCGAGCGGGGCCTCGTGCACGGGGCGGTGCGCCGCCCGGTCACGACCACGATGTTCATGGTGGCGGTCGTGCTGTTCGGGCTGGTCGCGCTGACGCGGCTGCCGGTCGCGCTGCTGCCGGACCTCAGCTACCCGAGCGTGACGATCCGGACCGACTACCCCGACGCCGCGCCGAGCGAGGTCGAGGAGCTGATCACGCGGCCGGTCGAGGAGCTGGTCGGGGCGGTGCCGGGGGTGGTGCAGGTCGAGAGCGTGTCGCGCGAGGGGCTCAGCGAGGTCGTGCTCGACTTCGGCTGGGGCACCAACATCGACCGCAGCCTCGACGACGTGCGCGAGAAGCTCGACCGCGTGGTCCTGCCGATCGGCTCGCAGCGCCCGGTGGTCCTGCGCTACGACCCGGCGCAGGAGCCGATCCTGCGCCTGGCCCTGACCGGCGGGGGCACCGCGCGCGGCGCGGAGCTGTACGAGCACGCGGAGAAGCAGGTCCAGCGGGCGCTGGAGAAGTTGCCGGGGGTCGCGGCGGTGCAGCTGCACGGCGGCGACCTCGAGGAGGTGCGCGTCGAGCTCGACCCGGCCCGCCTCGCGGCCCTGCGGGTCACCGCCGACGAGGTTGCGCAGGCGATCCGCCGCGACAACATCAACCGCCCGGGCGGGGCGCTGACCGATCAACGCAGCCGCTACCTCGTGCGCACGGTCCACGAGGCGCGCACGCCGGCGGCCCTGGCCGAGGTGATCGTGCGCTCGCAGGCGGGGGCCGAGCTGCGGGTGCGCGAGCTCGGCACGGTGCGGCGGGTGCCGATCGAGCGCACCGAGCTGGCCCTGGTCGGCGACCGCGACGCGGTCGAGCTGGCGGTCTACCGCGAGGGCGACGCCAACACTGTCGCCGTCGCGAACGGGGTGATCGGCGCGCTGCCGGGGCTGCAGCTGGCGCCGGGCGAGCGGGTGGTGGTGCTGTCGAACCAGGCCAGCTTCATCGAGTCGGCGATCGCCGAGGTCCAGAGCAACACGCTGCTCGGCGGGGTCCTGGCGGTCCTGGTGCTGCTGTTCTTCCTGCGCGACCTGCGGGCCACGGCGGTCATCGCGGTGTCGATCCCGATCTCGCTGCTGGCCACGTTCGTGCCGCTGCAGGTGCTCGGGGTCTCGCTCAACCTCATGAGCCTCGGCGGGCTGGCGCTCGGGGTCGGCATGCTGGTCGACAACAGCATCGTCGTGCTCGAGTCGATCGCGCGGGTGCGCGAGCAGCAGCCGGGGCTGTCGCTCGCGGCCGGCGCGATCCGCGGGACCGTCGAGGTGGCCGCCAGCGTGGTCGCCTCGACGCTGACCACGGTGGCGGTGTTCCTGCCGATGGCGTTCGTCGAGGGCGTGGCCGGGCACCTGGTGCGCGACCTCAGCTACGCGGTCAGCTTCTCGATCCTGTCGTCGATGCTGGTCAGCCTGACGCTGGTGCCGGTGCTGCAGGCGCTCGGCGAGGCGCGGGCGCACGAGGAGGCGCCGCGCTCGCTGCTCGCGTGGCTGGTCGCAGTCCCGGCGCTGCTGGTGCTGCCGATCAAGCTGATCGTGCGGGGGCTCGGCAAGCTGCTGGCGCTGCTGGCGGCGCCGTTCGCGTGGATGTACGCGTGGGTCGAGCGCATGTACCCGCGGCTGCTGCGGCTGGCCCTGCGCGCGCGCGTGGTCGTGCTGCTGGTCGCGGCCGGGCTGTGCGCGCTGAGCGTGCAGGCGGTCCAGAGGTTGGGGCGCACGCTGATCCCGGAGATGCAGCAGGGCGAGTTCTACGTGCAGCTGGCGCTGCCGCAGGGCAGCGCGCTGCTGCGCACGGCGGCGCTGGCGGAGTCGGCGGCCGACGCGGTCCGGGGCGACGCGCGGGTCGAGCAGGTGTTCGCGCGGGTCGGCAGCATGACGGCCGGCGACAGCGCGACCGGGACGGTGCAGGGCACCCACCTCGCGCAGGTCAACGTGCGCCTGGCGCCGGGCATGGACGAGGCGACGGCCGCGGGCGTGGAGGCCGAGCTGTTCGCGGCCATGGAGGCGGCGGTGCGCGAGCCCGAGGCGACGGCGCGGCTCGGTCGCCCGGCGCTGTTCTCGTTCGACGCGCCGATCGAGGTGCAGGTGTTCTCCGACGAGCCGGCGCGGGCGATCGCCCACGCGCGGCGGCTGCTGCCGGACCTGCGGGCCATCACCGTGGCGGGGCCGGACGGGCCCGTGCCGGGGCTGGCCGACGTGGTGCCCGACGACCTGGCGGGGCGACCCGAGGTGCGCGTCGACTTCGACCGCGAGCGCCTGAGCCGGCTGGCGCTCGGCGTCGACCAGGCGGCGCTGGCGGTCCAGCGGGCCATCCAGGGCGAGGTCGCGACCAAGATGCACGCGGCCGACCGCCAGCTCGACGTGCGCGTGCAGCTGCCGCCCGTCGACCGCACGCGCGTCGAGGACGTCGCGCGCGTGCAGGTCGCGGTGATGTCGGGTGTGCCGGTGCTGCTGGCGTCGGTGGCCGCGCTGACGCCGGCGGTCGGACCGGCCGAGATCCGCCACCTCGAGGGCCGCCGCGGGCTGCGCATCCGGGCGCGCCTGGCCGGCGCCGACCTCGGGACCGTGGCGACCGAGGTCCAGGCGGTGCTGGACCGCCACGCCAGCGACGACGGGCGCGTCGAGGCGATCGTGGCCGGGCAGGCGCGCGAGATGTCGTCCTCGCTCGACAGCCTGCTGTTCGCCGCGCTGATCGCGGTGTTCCTGATCTACGTGGTCATGGCCTCGAGCTTCGAGAGCCTGCACCACCCGCTGCTCATCATGTTCACCGTGCCGCTGGCGCTCGTCGGCGTGAGCGCGGCCTGCGTGCTGACCGACACGCCGATCTCGGCGATGGTCGGGATCGGGGCGATCATCCTCGGCGGGATCGTCGTCAACAACGCGATCGTGCTGATCAACGCGGTGAACTTCCGCCGCGGGCGCGGCGAGTCGGTCGACGAGGCCCTGATCGCGGCCGGGGGCCTGCGCCTGCGGCCGATCGTGATGACGACCGCGACCACCGTGCTCGGCCTGCTGCCGATGGCGATCGGGCTCGGCGAGGGCGCGGGCCTGCGCCAGCCGCTGGCGATCACGGTGATCGGCGGGCTGGTGGCGGCGACGCTGCTGACGCTGGTCGTGATCCCGTGCGCGTACAGCCTGCTCCCGGGCCGCCGGCGCGCGGCCTGGGCCGACATCGCGGGGGAGGGCTAGCGGTGCAGCGGCGCGGGCTGTCGGACCTGGCGCTCGACCGGCCGGTGATGATCGGCATGATCCTGCTGGCGATCTTCGTGCTCGGCGCGATCGCCGTCGACGCGCTGCCGCTGGCCTTCCTGCCCGACACCGGCAGCGCCCGCGTGACCGTGCGCATCGACCTCGCGCGCACCAGCCCCGAGCTGGTCGAGCGCGAGGTGATCCGGCCGGTCGAGCAGCAGATGGCCGGGCTGCGCGGGCTGCAGAAGATCCAGGTCGGCAGCGGCGGCTGGGGCGTGCGCTTCAACCTCGAGTTCGCGCCGGGCACCGACATCGACGCGCGCAAGGCCGAGATCCGCGAGCGCATGGACCGCATCAAGCCGACGCTGCCGGACACCATCAGCCGCGTCTCGATGGACTCGTGGGGCCGCTCCGACGACGCCGTGCTCGAGCTGCGCATCGCCAGCGCGTCGGGGCTGACCCGCGACTACGAGCTGCTGCAGCGCCTCATCATCCGCCCGATCGAGCGCATCCCCGGGGTCTCGCGCATCGAGATCGAGGGGGCCACGCCGCGCGAGCTCGAGGTGGCGCTCGACCTCGAGGCGGTCCAGCGCGCGGGGGCCGAGCTGACGTCGATCAGCCAGGTGCTGCGCTCGGCGCGGCAGGGCCGCTCGCTCGGCGTGCTGCGCCAGGAGGCGATCAACCCGGGCGTGCGCAGCCCGGCGGTGCCCGCCGACCCCGAGGTGTTCGCGGCCCTGCCGGTGCCGCGGCGCGGCGCGGCGCCCCTGGCCCCGGGGACAGGTGCTTCGGGACAGGCGAGCTCGGCGGCGACGTCGGCCCGCGGACCTCCGAGCGCCGGGGTGGTGGGCGGCGGTCCGGGGCCGGCGGTCGCTGGCCCGCCGTCGCTGGCGAGCGCGGGGCTGCGGCCGCTGACGGGGCTGTCGCCCACGCCGGGCAAGGCGAGCGGGGCCGCGGCCGGGCTCGGTCCCGAGGCGGCGCGGCTCGGCGAGGTCGCCGAGGTCGGCATCCACCCGCGCGAGAACCGCAACTTCCGCAGCCTCGACGGCCAGCTCGGGGTCGACCTCGACGTGTTCGCCGAGGCCGGCGCCAGCCCGGTCGAGGTCGCGGCCGCGGTGCACGCGGTGGTCGCCGACCTGCAGCAGAGCCCGCGCGTCGGCGACCTGCAGGTCATCGTGTTCACCGACCAGGGCGAGACAATTTTAAAGACGCTGGCGGACCTGCGTAACACCGGGATCTACGGCGGGCTGCTCGGCGTGATCGTGCTGTACCTGTTCCTCCGGCGCGTCGGCACCACGCTGGTGGCGGCGCTGTGCATCCCGCTGACGCTGCTGGCGACCTGCGGGGTGCTGCTGCTCAACGGCGCCGAGCTCAACTGCATCGTGCTGCTCGGGCTGGTGCTCGGGGTCGGCATGCTGGTCGACAACGCGGTGGTGATCGTCGAGGCGATCGAGCTGCGCGCCAGCCAGGGCATGCCGGCGACCGAGGCGATTCGTCAGGGCGGGCGCGACGTCAACCTCGCGACGGTGGCGTCGACGCTGTCGAGCGTGATCGTGTTCCTGCCGCTGGTGTTCGGCGATCCGGCCGACCCCATGGCGGCGCTGCTGTCGCCGCTCGGGCTGACCTTCACGATCGTGCTGCTGTGCAGCCTCGGCGTCAGCCAGACGCTGGTGCCGCTGATGATGCCGGCGGTGCTGCGCCCGGGCGTGTCGTACGCGCGGCCGACGCCGGTGATCGACGCGATCGGGGCGGGCTATCGCTGGCTGATCCAGCGGACGCTGCGCTGGCGCCGGACCGCGCTGCTCGTCAGCCTCGGGCTGGCCGCCAGCGCGGTGTACCCGGCGCGCGCGCTGAACTTCAACCTCGGCGAGCTCGAGCCGAAGCCGGACGCGCTCGAGATCGGCCTGCAGTTCGTCGGCAGCCCCGGCTACAAGCAGGTCGCGGCGCACATCAAGGTCATCGAGGACAGCCTGCTGGCCCGGAAGGACGCGCTGGGCATCGCCCACGTCAGCTGCAGGTACGGCGACTTCGGCGGCCGCTGCAGCGCCCACCCGCTGCGGCGCGCCGAGTCGGAGGCCGACTCGGAGGCGTTCAAGGCCAGGGTCGGGGCGGCGCTGCCCGAGCAGGCCGGCGTGCGCTACCTGCTCGGCGAGGACAACCAGCGCATGTGGCGCGGCTCGGGCGACCGCCGCGAGGTCGAGCTCGCGGTCCGCGGCGAGGACATGGGCGCGCTGATGGAGCTCGGCGAGCAGGTCGCCGAGCACCTGCGCCGCACGCTGCCGCGCGGCGACGCCGAGCGCCCGCAGGCCGGCGGCTACGACGCGGTGATCGGGCCCTACGACGAGGGCTCGCGCGAGCTGCACGTGCGCCTCGACACCGCCGCGCTGCGCCGCCACGGGCTGCGCGCCGACGACGTGGCCCGCATGATCCAGACGGCGTTCCAGGGCCTGCCGCTCGGCCAGGTGCGCGCGCACGACGGGGAGATCGAGCTGCGCCTCAGCGCCGACGGCGGACCCGACCGCGACGGCGAGGACGGGCCGAGCCTCGAGGGCCTGCGCGACCTCAAGATCCCGGTGACGACCGCGAGCGGGCCCGGCGAGGTCGCGGTCGGCTCGCTGGCGACGTTCGAGCGCACGCGCAGCCCGCAGTTCGTCCAGCGCGTCGACCGCGAGACGATGGTCAAGGTCAAGATCCGGTTCTTCGCCGCCGACCCCAAGCAGAACGGCGAGGCGGTCAAGGAGGCTATGAAGTCGTTCGTGTTCCCGAGCGGCTACAGCAGCGGCGACTGGCCGCGCTGGAGCCGCAAGAGCGCGTCGCAGTCCGACATGCTGATCAACCTCGGGCTGTGCCTGCTGCTGGTCTACGCGGTCATGGCGTCGCTGTTCGAGAGCTTCCTGCAGCCGTTCGCCATCCTGCTGACGTGCCTGCTCGGCTGCCTCGGCGCGCCGTGGGTGATGTGGTGGACCGACACGACCGTCGACACGACGGCGATGATCGGGCTTTTTATCCTGATCGGCATCGTCGTCAACAACGGGATCATGCTGATCGACAAGGCGCTCCAGCTGCGCGCGACCGGGGTGGCCCGCGACGAGGCGCTGGCGATCGCCGGGCGCGACCGCATCCGGCCGATCCTCATGACCGCGGGCACGACGATCCTCGGGCTGGTGCCGATGCTCGTGCACCACCCGACGCTCGCCGGGGTCTACTACCACGCGATCGCGCTGGTGATCGCCGGCGGACTGCTGACGAGCACGGTCGTCACGCTGGTGTTCCTGCCGGCCACGTACTCGCTGCTCGAGGACCTGGCGCTGGCCAGCATGGCCCGCTGGCGGCAGATCACGCGGCTCGTGCGCTGAGGCTAGGGGGCGAACACGTCGGCGAGGCTGCGCGCGTCGAGCACGCGGGTGAGCCAGCGCTGCAGCTCGGCCGGGTCGGCGCAGGCGGTGATGCGGGCGCGGGCGGGCTCGTCGACCGCGAGTCCCCGCTGGGCCAGGAGGGCGAGCAGCGCCTTGGCGAGGCCCTCGGTGAGGCCCTCGGCCTTGCCCTCGTCCTTGCCCTGGAAGTAGTACTTGCGGGCGAACTCGCTGCGGTATTCGTAGTTGCGGATGTCCATGAGCTTCTCCAGGGCCGCGCGGGCGACGTCGCCGAGCAATGCGTGAATGAAATCAGGGTAGAGAAACGAGCGCTCGTTGTCGAGGTCCCGGACGGCGCACAGGGCGGCGAAGGCGATGTGCTCGGCCCCCGGCTCGCGTCCATGGGCGGCGACCGAGAGGACGGCCAGCTCCGGCGAGCGACGCGCCTCGTCCAGGTCGGTGATCACGGGAATCTGCTCGGGGCCGATGACGAGGGGGTAGAGGACGAACCGGCCGTAGCCGAGGTCGATGGCAACCCGCGGCGCATGGGTCGGTGCAGCTGCAGCGACCGCGCGGTCCGTCGCGCTCGCGCTGGAGCGATCAGCGGCACGACGACGGGAGGTCGGCGCCGCTGGCCGCGGCCCCGATCTCCTTCAGCGCGCCGGCCCGCTCCATGCCGACGGCCGCGAGGGCGCTGCACTTCGAGGCGGCCTGCAGCAGCCTGGTGTTGTCGGGCGCGGGCGCGCGGGTGGCGTCGTCGACGAGGTCCTGGCAGCAGCGCAGGTAGTCGATGCGGATGCCGGCGCCGGGCGCGGGCCGCTGGGCGCCGGGGCCGGGCCGGCCGCTGCGCCAGCCGAGCGAGACCTTGCCGAGGTCGCCGCGGTTGTGCGGCGAGTCGCCCCGGAAGCGCGCGACGAACGGCCGGGCGGTCGCGCCGGTGGCGAAGCAGGTCAACAGGCCGTCGTTCGAGGCGACCAGCAGCTCGTGCTTGCCGTCGGCGTCGACGTCGGCGAGCATGGCCGGGGCCTCGATGGGCCCGCGCAGCCTGGCGAGCTCGGCACGCCCGCCGTCGGCGGTGAAGGCGAGCAGGAGGCCCTTCTCGCTGCCGAGCACGGCCTCCTCGCGGCCGTCGCCGTCGAGGTCGACGACCACCGCGCTGGCGCTGACGCGGCCCTCGAAGGCGCGGTGCGTGCGGGCGTCGACGCCGACCAGCACCACGCCGTCGGCGTCGTCCCACCAGGCGGTGCCGGCGACCAGCACGCCGGGCGCGCCGGGCAGCGGGGTGGGGGTGGAGAACAGGCCCTCGATGCCGCCGTCGTCGCGCTCGAGCTGGGTGCCCCAGCGCACCGCGCCGGTCTTGCCGTCGTGGATGCTGACCTGTCCGTAAGACCAGGCGGCGAGGACCTCGGGCTCGCCGTCGTGATCGAAGTCGGCCACCGTGGGCGAGGCGTGCACGCCGGCGGTGCCGGGCTGCTGCCACAGCACGCCGCCGTCCTTGCCGCGGTAGGCGGTGAGGATGGTGTCGCGCGCGGCGGCGACGACGTCGTCGTGGCCGTCGCCGTCGAGGTCGGCGATCGCCGCGGCGGCGACGAACCCGCGGTGGTCGTACTCGCTCTCGCCGGTGCTGACGCTCCACAGGGCCCGCCCGGTCGCGCCCTTCAGCGCGTGCAGGGTGCCGGACTCGTCGCCGACGACCACGTCGACCGCGCCGTCGCCGTCGAGGTCGGCCAGCGCGGGGGCCGGCCGGACCTTGCCGGAGGCCTCGGCGGTCCACACGACCTGCCCGGCGAGCGTGGCGGCGACGATCTGGCCGTTGTCGGTCGTGAAGAACACCGTCGAGCCGTCGACCGCGACGCCGCCGACGTCACGGTCGCCGCCGCCCGGGGTCCGGATCATCCGCGTCTGCGCGCCGGTCCTGGCGTCGAGCACGTACACGCCGTCGCTCGCCTCGTTCTTGCCGTCGAGGCTGGCGCCGTGGGTGCCGATCACGACGGCGCCGTCGACGTGCGCCATGGTCGTGCGGAAGGTGGTCTTGCCGACCCGGGCGCTCCACTTGCTGGCGAGCTTGGCGTACTGGATCCGCCGCACCGGCGGGGTGCTCTCCTGCTGCCGCGCGACCGGCCCGGACACCACGAACTCGCCGCCGGTCGACCCGGGCGCCGGCGGCGGCGGCCGGGGCGGGGCCTGCGAGACCGGCTGCGTCGCCACGGGCCGCGGCGGCGCAGCCTCGACCGCGCCCGCGGGCTCGTCGGGGTTCGGGGCGGAGCTCGTGCACGCGAACACGACGAGGACGGCGGCGAGGCGCAGGCGGGACATCGTGCGAGCGTACACCGGGGCCCGGCGCCGCGGCGGGGTCGCCGGGCCCCGCGCGCCCGTGCGCGGGCGTCGAGCGGCCCGGCGACGGGGCCTGCTTCCCTGGCCGACCTGACCGCAGCGACGCGGATCCGGGGCGCGTGACCCGTGGTAGGACAGCACGATGCGCGCGCAGCCCTCGCCGGCCGAAGCGTTCGCCGCGGCGCTGGCGCGGCTGTGCGAGGCGCTGGCCGGCTCGGCGACGTGCACGCCGAGCGCCGACGGCTGGCGCGTCGCAGCGATCGACGGGACGCTGCCGATCACGATCACCACCCGCGCCGCGACGGACGCGACGCCGGCGGCGGTCGTGGTCGACCTGGCGGGCTGGTCGCAGGTGTTCGCGATCGCCGGCGAGGACCCCGAGGACGACGCGGCGCTCGACCTGATCGGCGCGGCGCTGTTCGGCGAGGTCCGCGTGGTGATCGCGTCGACCCGCGGGCGCGCGCACACGTGGACGCTCGAGCCCGGCGCGGGGGGCACGTGGCAGCGCACGCAGGCGGCGGGCCGCCCGTGGAACCCGTTCGCCCGCCGCGACCGCGAGGTCCGCGAGAACCGCTGCCCGCGCCCGCCGGGCTACGCGGCGGTCGCGGTGCCGGCCTCGTCGTCGGCGCCGTGGCTCGGATGCGCGGGCTTCGCCGGGCGCCCGCACGACGACACGCCGGTCGAAGTGCCGATCGACGGCGTGCTCGACCTGCACATGCACGCGCCGCGGGCGGTCGGCAAGCTGGTGCCGGCGTACCTCGAGCAGTGCCGGGCCCGCGGCGTCCTGCAGGTGCGCATCATCCACGGCAAGGGGACGGGGCAGCTGCGTCGCACCGTGCACGCGCTGCTCGAGCGCGACCCCCACGTGCTCGGCTTTCGCCTCGGCGGACACGCCGAGGGCTCGTGGGGGGCCACGCTCGTCGACCTGCGGCCATGAAGCGTCACGCGCGTGCGACGGCCGGACGTCGAGCGGGTGGGGGCGGGGGATCGAGGGTCACGCATCGTCATGACCGCCGACGATCGACGGGGCGAGGCGAGCGCGGCGCACACGGATCGGGGGGCGAGGGGCGAGCGGGGCGGGCCCCTCGCTGCGAGCTTCGCTCCAGCGGCGGCGCGGATGTACGATGGGGCCGATGACTCCGACGCTGCCGCTCCGCATCGCCTGTCCGACCTGCGCCGGCTTCGGGGTCGCCTACTCGTGTGAGCCGCGCTGCTGCTTCAACCACGTGTGCCCGGCGTGTCGGACGACGTTTCAGACGGCGACCGTCGCGCTCGGCGGCAAGCTCACCGGGCTCGTGGCGCCCGAACCGCCGCCGGACAGCAGCGACCCGACCGCGCCGTGTTGCGAGTGCCGCGGCGTCCGCGTGCACGCACTCGCGGATGGTCGGGCGGTCTGTGTCGACTGCGGCGCGCTGCTCGCCGTGGAGCTCGAGGACGTCGACCCCGGGCGATGAGGGTTGATCTCCGTCCGCGGCGTCGTGTTACCCTGACGACGCTGCCATGGGTGACGTGATCAACTTGAACCGCTATCGCAAGGCCCGCGCGCGCGCCGAGAAGGAGCGCCTCGCGGCCGAGAACCGCGCCCGACACGGGCAGACCCGCGTCGTCCGCCAGACGGCCGAGCGCGAGGAGGAGCGCCGCGTCGCGGAGCTCGACGGCAAGCGCTTGACCGAGGACGAGACCCAGTGAACGACGGGCGCCGCCGCGTCGGCGCCCGTCTTCAGCTCGGCTTCCGCTTCAGCGTGCCGAAGTTGGTGACGATCTGGCGGATGTGCTCGGTCGAGTTGGGGTCGCCCGCCAGGCTGTAACCCGGCACCCGCATGGCCGCGGGGAGCAGCGGCTTCAGGCGCTCGTTGAGGCGCTTCTCGACCTGGTTGATGGCCACGTCGGTGAACAGCCCGGACAGCACGCCGCCGGCGTTCTCGAGGTCGAGGTGGAAGCCGCCGTCGGGGAAGCTGTAGCGCACGCCCTCGAACTTGTAGTCGATGCGGGTGGGGCCGTCGACCTGCAGCGGCGGGTCGGCGGTGAACGCGAGGCCCTCGGCGGTGAACTTGATGACGAGGCTCGACCGCGGCTCGAGCAGCAGGCTGACCATCCTGTTGGTGAACAGGATCGTGCGGCCCTGCTTGTCGGTCGGCAGCTGGTCGAGCAGGCTGCCGAGGTGCGGCGGATCGTCGCCGGCGGCCCGCGCCACCGCGGGCAGGTTGCGGAGCTGCCGCGCGACGATCGCCTCGAGCACCGCGTTCTCGAGCTGGCCGAGGCCGCCGACCTGGATCTCGCCGCTGTCCATGTGGTAGCGGGCGCCGCGGAGCTGGATCTGGAAGCGCAGGCCGGGCAGGGTGGCGAGCACGCCCTTCTCGCTCGTCACCGACAGCTCGGCCTCGCTGGCCTTGACGGTGACGGTGTCCTCGGGGGCCATCGACAGGAACACCTCGCCGTGGCCGCCGGGCAGCTGCAGGCGGTAGAGGCCGATCTGGCGCCGGTCGATCACCGGGGCCGCCGGCAGCGGGAAGCTGCGCACGCCGACGAACCGGGCCGCCGGCGGCAGCTTCGGCAGCACGAGCACCTTGATCAGGTGCGCGAGCAGGGCCTGGGTGATCGGGCTGACGGCGTGACGCTCGTGGTAGAACTTCTCGACGATGCCGCTGATGTCGAGCACCACGGCGCCGGTCTCGAAGGTGTACTGGAAGGTGTGGAGCTGGAACTCGGGCAGCCAGTCGATCTGCTCGCCCGACACGTGGATGCCCCTCTGCGAGCCGATCCTCAGCAGCTGGCGATCGAGGTGGACGTCGGCGTGTCCGTCGGGCGGGACGTGCACGCGCAGCGGACCCCACGGCTTGCCCTGACCGAGCTCGAACAGGGTGTCCTCGGCGGTGCCGGCCAGGCGCGCGGCGAAGTCGGCGAGGGCGCTGCGCGCGGCGTGGGTCAGCAGCACGTCGACGAGCGCGCCGGCGTCGGGCTCGCTGTCGATGTTGCCGCGGAGCGGGCCGAGGCCCAGCTGCACGCCCTGGATCTGCACCGAGAAGCCGAGCGCGGGCAGGCGCACGCTGACGCCGGCGCCGAACGAGACCGCGGCGGCGCCGCGTTGCAGGCGCACGTCGACGGTGCGCTGCGCGTCGGCGGCGACGCGCACGAGGCCGAGCTGCGGCAGCTCCTTCTCGTACAGCACCGGGCCGGGCGCGGGCGGCGGCGGCGGCGTGGTGATCCGCCTGGCCGCGGGCAGGCCGAGGTAGCCGGCGACCTGCACGAGCACCGGCAGCGGCACGAACTTGTGGATCAGCCGCTTGATCAAATCGTCGACGAGCGGGCCGGTGGCGGGCTCGAGGGTGACGTTCCACTCGTCGAGGCGCGGGCGCCAGCGCAGGTGTTCGAACGCGATCGGCGGGACCCAGCGCTGGTGCTCCGGGGTGATCCGCACGGCCGAGCGCGCGCCACCGGCGTCGAGGATCATGAGCTCGACGTCGTCGACGGTGCGCTCGGCGACGATCGCCGCGTCGCCGGGGATCTCGACGCGGACCTCGCCGAGCGGGCCGGCCTTGAACGCGGCGAGGCGCCAGGGCCCGTCGGCGGGGCCGCCCTGCCAGCCGGGCACGCGGCGCTCGAGGTGGGGCAGGGCGAGCTTGTCGAGCAGGCGCAGCAGCAGCTCGCCGATGTAGTCGCCGACGCCGACGCCGGTGATCGTGCGCGCGCGCGGCGACCAGCGCAGGCGTTCGAACACCAGGTCGAGCTCGAGCTCGGGGACCAGCACGGCGACGCCGGACGGGCAGTCGACGTCGAGGTGCGCGCGCGAGAGGGCGACCGTCAGCGGGTCGTGCGGGGCGATGCGGACCTCGAGCGGGCCGAGGAAGGCGACGGTGTGGCGGTACAGCACCTTCGAGTGGTCGTCGGCGATCGCCGGGTCGATCTTCACGCCGGTGTCCGGGCCCTGGAAGCCGAGCAGCCGCGGCAGGTGCGGGGCGGCGCGGTAGCGGGCCACGGCGGTGACGAACCGCCAGCCGAAGTCGCCGAGCTCGGGCGTGGCGTCGAGGTAGACCGCGCCGGTGGCCCAGGTGTAGCGCAGGCCGCGGATCACGGCGTCGGGCAGGAAGCCGAGGCCCTGCCAGCGCAGCGTGAGGCCGTCGGGGATCGCGACCTCGAGCACGTCCTCGGCGTGGCGCACGGTGATCGCGCCGGCGTGCGGGGTCGACAGCGTGACGCCCGCGTCGGACGCGCCGAACCGCTGGCGCAGCAGCACGTCGTCGCCGCGCAGGGCGGCGAGGCGGGTGAGCACGCCGGCCGACACGCGCGAGGGCACCAGCGTGCGCGCGAGCAGGTGCACCAGCGCCTGGGCGAAGCTGCCGAGCGGCGGGCTGGTCTCGAGCGTGGCGGCCAGGGTGTCGGCCTGCACGGCGACCCGCAGGACCCGCAGGTCGGCGAGCTGGGGCAGCCCGTCGGCGTGCACGTAGAGGCCCGCGGGGGCGATCAGCTCGAGCAGGGCGGCGCGCCGGCGGGCGACGAGGTCGGCGCCGCGGTCGGTGCACACGGCGACGCGGCCGCGGGCGCCGAGCGGCACGGCGACCAGCAGGCGGGCGCCCGGCGGGATCGCGTCGGCGGACACCCGCGCGGCCGCGAGCGCGCGCAGGCGGGCCAGCGGGCTGTCCGAAGGAGCAGGTGAGCTGTCCGCGGGGGCAGGCGCGGCGGGGCTGTCCGAAGGAGCAGGTGAGCTGTCCGCGGGGACAGGCGCCGCGGCGCCGCCCGGCACGGGCGCGGGCGCGCCGCGCAGGTTGGCGATGAGCTCGAGCAGGTGCTTGCGGCGGTGGGGGTCGGCGGCGGGGTCGTAGCCGGGCCGCTGCAGGGCCAGCGGGAGGCGGCGCCTGAGCCAGCGCGAGGCGAAGAACCCGACCATGCGCAGCAGCAGGTTGCGCAGGCCGTGGCCGTGGGGGCCCTGGAGCTCGACGCGCTGGCGGTCGAACAGGTAGCGAGCGGCGACCAGGCCGAACGTCAGGCCGAACGCGCGCAGCCACAGCGGGTGGGAGACGTCGAGCTCGAGCGCGTCGGCGGTGATCGTCAGGTCGAGGCGGGCGTCGGGGTCGAGCCACACGCTGGCCTGGCCGCGGGCGAACAGGCGGCGGGTGCCGTCGGGCGCCATGGGCAGGTTCTGCACGGCGACGTCGACGAGGCTGCGGCCGGGCTGCCAGGGGAGCGCGGTCTGGAAGGCGGCGGTGACGGCGAGGCCGACGACCCGCGCCTCGAACGCGCCGAGGCCAGGGCTGCCGAGCTCGACGGCGCCGGTCGTGAGGTCGACGCCGAGGCTGCGCAGCTCGAGCGGAGGCAGGGGGGCGGCGGCGCGGAGCAGCAGGCCGCTGCCGGGGGTCAGGCGCAGGGCCTGGCGGTCGAGCCCGAGGCGGATCGGCGCGCCGAGGCCGACGCCGAGGTCGAACGGACCGACGCCGGGCAGCGCGAAGCGCAGCAGCGGCTCGTGGGGCGCCGGCTCCGGCACGTCCGCGGCGGGGGTGCGGTAGCTGGGCGTCGAAGGCGAGTCGTCGGCCATGACGAGGGTGTAACGGATCTGCGGGGGGCGGTGAATACGCGGCGCGCGCCGGCCCGGGCGCATTTTCGGCGGACGCCGCAGATCGCCGTGAAACGGGCTCCTGCGGGCGCTCCGGGCTTCCCTCGCGTGACGCAGGTGATTGCCGCCGGGCGGCCCCGCGGGCGCGTGCGCGGGTCGCAGGAGCCTGAAGGAGGCCTCAGTTGGGCGACAGCAGCACGCCGACCGTCACCGCGCCGGGCGCCTCGCGCAGGCGGAAGCCGCGGGACTCGTCCTCGGCGCAGGCCTGCACGGCCGCGGCGGGGGCCTTGGCCAGCTTCGCGGCGGTGATCTGGGCCAGGCGGCCCTCGTCGAAGCGGAGGTCGAGGCGGACCTGCTCGCCGGACTTCAACGGGGCCTCGATCTCGGGCAGGCAGCGCAGCAGCTGGCGGGCCAGCGCCTCGAGCCGGCGGGTGTCGCCCTCCGGCAGCGCGGCCCTGGTGTCGAGCGCGGCGAACATCGTCTCGGTGTAGAGGTTGAAGCGGTTCTGCAGGCGCTTCTCCTCGGCGGCGACGGCCTTGGCCGGCGGCGGCTCGGGCGGCGGGGCGACCGCGGGGCGCCAGGCGGCGACCTCGAAGTGCTTCTGCGGGCCGCCGACCAGCGCGCGCACGTCGTCGAGCAGCTGCTGGTAGAGCAGGTCGTCGCCGAGGCCGACGGTGATCATGTGCTCGCGCGGGTAGGCGCGGTCGAGGGCGATGAGCAGGTTGGCGAGGTCGGACGGGCCGGGGCGCAGGTCGTGCCAGCGGCCGTCGACCGCCAGCCGCGCGCCGCGACCGCCGAGGTGGAGGTGCAGCCGGGCCTTGCGCAGCGCGACCGCGGCGGGCCCGGGATCGCTGTCGCGGACGATCGCCAGCGGCAGCTGCACGACCACGTCGCCGGCGCCCTCGCCGACCCGCGGCTCGCGCACGGCCAGCTCGATGCGGGCGACGCGGCCGTCGTAGAGCGTGCGGAAGATCGAGTTGACCGCGGGCGAGGGCAGCATCGGCGGCGCGACCAGCAGCACCGCGCCGCGGCCGTCGCGGGCCAGCGCGCCCTCGAGGGCCTTGACCAGCTCGGGCGAGCCGCGCTCGCCGGTGCGGACGTCGGGGCGGCCGAGGTCGACGGTGACCTCGCGGTCGTCGATGCGCACGATCGGGACCAGGCTGTCGCGCTTGCCGGTGCCGACCGGCATGATCGCCAGCGGCCAGGCCGGATCGCGGGCCGCGGGCAGGGTCGCTAGCACGGTCTGCTCGAGGCTCGCGTCGAGCGGGCCGCGCTTGCCGGCGACGGTGCGCCAGCGCGGGTCGCCGCCGAGCTTGCCGCGCTCGCCGGTCATCAGCTCGACGAGGTCGTCGGGGGCCGGCAGCGGGGCCTGGGCGTGCACGGCGCGGTCGTCGAGCCAGGGCGCGAGGCTGTCCTCGCGGACATACAGGCTGTGCAGCGCGACCTCGAGGCGGCGGTCCTGGGGCGCGGCCATGGCCCCGGCGAGGCAGCCGCGCACGTGGTCGTAGAGCCGCCAGCGGGCGTTGTCGGCGGCCCGCGGGTGGCCGTCGGCGACGTCGCGGTAGACGCTGGTGCGGATCGAGAGGTCGTCGGCGGCGCCCACGAGCCCGAGATCGGCGCTCAGCAGGGCGATCGCCCCGGCGAGGAAGCCGCGCGCGTCGTCGTTGAGATCGCCGGCCGCGTCGAGCTCGATCGCCTCGGCGAGGATGCGCGCGCCGGCCTCGCGGGTGGCCTCGCCGCCGCGGGTGGCCGCGGCCCCGCCGAGGCCCTGCCACAGCGCCTCGCGGGCGGCGGCGTCGTCGGCGAAGCGGGCGGCGTCGAGGAGGTCGAGCAGGACGTCGACGCGGGCCACGGCGGCGGCGTGGATCGCCCCGCCGCCCGGCGGGGGGGCCTCGGGTCCGGCCTTGGCGGGCGCGGGGGCGACGCGGGCCTGCAGCGCGTCGCCCTCGTACCAGGCGACGGGCACGGGGCCGGGCTCGGGCGGCGCGGTCTCGGTCCGCGGGCGGCAGGCGATCGTCGCACACGCAACGAGCGCGGCGGCGCGGACGGTTCGGGCGCGGGGCATGCGGCGCCAAGGATACAGGGGGAAGGCCCGCCGGCGGAAGTTCGTGACGCCGGGCAGGGGAGGGCCCCGGGGCCCGCCCGCTCGGCCGGCGAATGGCTTAGAGTACGGGCGTTTGCCGAGGGCGAGCCCAGCCACCCGCGCACGGACGTCGCCGGTTCGCCGGCGGGGACGCGGCGCCGCGGCGCTGGCGTTGGCGGCGCTGCTGGGGGCCTCGCCGATCGCGGAGGCGACCGAGATCCGCACGATCGCCCGCACCCTCGGCGAGGGCTACATGGTCCGCGTGCCCGGGCCCGAGGGCGCGCTGCTGTCGCGGCGGCGGCTCGTGCAGTACGTCAACCTCGGCGTCTACGACCTGCTGCAGCCGCGCGGGGCCGACGAGAAGCGCCGCGCGTTCGAGGACGGCCAGCTGCGCATCGTCTCGTCGATGCGCGTGCGCCACGACTTCGGCGGCTACGCCCGCGAGGGCTCGACGCTCGGCCCGCGCCTGGTCGGCACGCTCGACCAGCGCCAGATCGACATCATGTTCGCCTACCTCGAGGCCGAGAACCTGAAGGGGATGATCGACCTGCGCGCGGGCCGGCAGTTCGAGATGTCGGGCCTCGACTGGTACGCCTTCGACGGCGCGTGGATCCGCCTGCGCACGCCGGTGCACCTGGCGGTCGAGGCGTTTGGCGGGTTCCAGGTCGACGGCACCGCGCTGTTCGGCTTCCCGACCGCCGAGCTCGACGGCACCGCCGCGACCCCGGCCGACCGCGCCTACTCGCCGATGGTCGGGGCCGCGGTCGCCTCGACCGGGCTGAAGTTCCTCGACGCGCGCCTGGCCTACCGCCGCACGTTCTCGCCGCTCGGGGTCAACCGCTCGGTCGTCAACGACGACGGCAGCCAGGGCCTGCTGTCGGGCGTCGACCAGGAGATCGTCAGCCTCGCGCTCGCGGGCCGCTTCGCCGACGGCCGCCTCAGCCCCTACGGCTCGCTGCGCTACAACGTCGGCACCGCCCGCGTCGACGACGTCTCGGCCGGCCTGCAGCTCGCGTTCACCGACAAGCACCTGCTGCGCGCGTTCTACCTGCGCACGCGCCCGGTGTTCGACCTCGACTCCATCTTCAACGTGTTCAACCAGCAGGACTTCGAGGACGCGCGCCTCGTGTATCAGGTCGGGCTCGGCAAGTGGACGCTGGCGGCGCGGGCCCAGACGCGGTTCTTCCGCGACGAGGTCACCGCGCTCGGCAGCGTGCCCGAGCGGCGCCTGCGCGTCGGCGCCGGCGGCGGCGCGACCGTCAACTACCGCGTCCGCCGGTTCGCCGCGCGCCTCGACGGCTACGGCCTCGGCGGCGAGGGGGGCCTGCGCGCCGGCGCCAACCTCGACACGCGCACGATGATCCTGTGGGACCGCCTCGCCGTCGACGGCCGCGTCTACGCGGTCAAGTACCGCGACGAGGTCAACGCCGCCCGCGACGGCTACAGCATCGCCCTGCAGGCCGGCCTCAACGCCCAGCTGTGGCGCGGGCTGCACCTCGCGGTGCTCGGCGAGGAGATGTTCACCAGCTACTACCAGCAGGCGTTCCGGGTGTTCGGGGCGCTGACCGCCGACTGGACGCTCCGGGTAGGGAGGTGAGGCCATGAACCAGCGACCACGAAACCCCGCCCTGCGCCACGGCACGCTCGCCCTGCTCGCGCTCATGTTCGCGTTCGCGGTCGGCCTCGCGGCCACGGCCGGCGGCGGCCTCACCCAGGGCGAGCGCCCGGCCACCGCGGCGGTCATGCACGGCCCGGTCCGCGGCGGCAGCCCGGTCTACCCCGAGCAGGAGCTGCCGCTGCGCTTCAGCCACGCGCAGCACCTCGCGCTCAAGATCGACTGCGTCCGCTGCCACACCAAGATCCACGCGTCGACGCAGACCGCCGACTTCAACTTCCCGACCGGCGCGACCTGCGACGGCTGCCACGGCGCGCAGCACCCGCGCCCCGCGAGCGAGCCGGCCCGCTGCGACCTGTGCCACACGCGCGTGACGAAGGTGCCCGGCCCGCCCGGCATGACCGGCGCGCCCGACCCGACCCACACGGCGATGCGCGTGGCCGCGACCATCCGCGCGCCGAAGGCCAACCTCGCGTTCAACCACCAGAGCCACCTCGCGCGCGGCGCCAATTGCCAGACCTGCCACGGCGACATGAGCAAGGTCCGCCTGGCGACCACGCTGCAGCTGCCGGCCGAGAAGACCTGCCTGACCTGCCACGACGGGCGCAAGGCCAGCGACCGCTGCGGCGCGTGCCACCCGAGCGACGGCTCCGGCAAGCTGGTGACGCGCAGCTTCAGCGACCGCGTGGCCCCGGCCCTGGTCCCGCGCGGCCAGAGCAGCTGGGGCGCGGCCCACGACCTGGCGTTCGTCGAGGACCACCGCGCGGTCGCCAAGTCGAGCCCGCAGCTGTGCAAGCAGTGCCACGACGAGACGTTCTGCACCGACTGCCACGCCGGCGCGATCAAGCCGATGCGCATCCACGCCGGCGACTACCTGACGACCCACGCGCTCGACGCCCGCGCCAACACCCAGGACTGCCAGTCGTGCCACCGCCTGCAGACCGACTGCCTGGCCTGCCACCAGCGCCTCGGCCTCGACAACACCGGACCCGACGCCCGCTTCGGCGTGGGCTCGTCGCTGCGCTTCCACCCGCCCGGGTGGGACGGCCCGCCCACGGCCCCGCAGAGCCACGCGTTCGCCGCCCAGCGCAACCTCGCCACCTGCGCGTCCTGCCACACCGAGGACTCGTGCCTGGCCTGCCACGCGACCACCGGCGCCGCGACCCCCGGCCTCAACGTCAGCCCCCACGGCCCGGGCTTCGCGGGATCGCTGCGCTGCAGCTCGCTCGCGGCCCACAACCACCGCGTGTGCCTCAAGTGCCACGAGCCCGGCGACCCCCGCAACGAGTGCATGTGACGTAAATTGTCGGGTAACTTGCCCTCGACGCGCGCCTGGGGCTTGATCGCCGCACCCGCTCCTCCGAGACCGCCATGCTGAAGTCCCTCGAGATCAAGAACTTCCGGATGCTCGAAGACTTCCAGGTCAGCAAGCTCGGGCGCGTCAACCTGATCGTCGGCAAGAACAACTCCGGCAAGAGCACGGTGCTCGAGGCGCTGCGGATCTACGCAGGAGACGCACGCCCATCCGTCCTTCAACAGATCGCGGCTTCACACCACGAAGCTGGACTACTGAACCAGGCGGTGACAATCGAGTTACCTGCTTCGCTTCCTTTTGCGGCTCTTATCACGGATCGCCGTTACGACAGGAATCGCTCGATCTCAATCGGTGAGCTCGCATCGGAGTCGTGCCTCGTCTTGAGCTTCGGTTATCGCGCAAGGGACCTGCGCCCCGCTCCGTTTCTCACAGCCATCCCTACCGGTGATTCCTGGGTAGAGGTCGTCCCGGCTCTGCAAGTCACCAGGGGCAAGAAGCGGTTATTTCTTATCAACCTGACTCCGCAATCTGAACCGCTGTCGGCCCCGACACAAGGGCTGCCGTGCAGCCATGTTCCAACTCAATTCGTGCCCAGCGACGTCCTCGCCGACGAATGGGATCAGATCGCGTTGACGGACGGTCAAAACGTGGTCCGCGAGGCATTACAGATTCTCGCGCCCGAGTTCGAAGGTCTAACGTTCGTCCGCGACACCGGCACGCCGAACCTGCATCGCAGCCCGCGCGTCAAGCTCTCTACTGCCACTGAGCCGGTTCCGCTGCACAGCCTCGGTGACGGAGTCGTTCGGATACTGCAGATTGTGTTGAAATTGTTCCCGGCGAAGAGTGGCTTCCTACTGATCGACGAGTTCGACAACGGCCTGCATTACAGCGTGCAGGAGCAGGTCTGGTCGCTGATCTTCAAGATGGCGGCCCGACTCGACATCCAGGTGTTCGCCACCACCCACAGCTGGGACTGCATCGAGAGCTTCGCCCGCGCCGCGCACGCCAACCAGGATGTCGAGGGTGTGCTGTTCCGCGTGGGCCGCAGCGTCCGCACCAGCGACCGTGGACGCACGATCGCCACGATCTTCGATGAAGAACAGCTCTACGCGATCACGCAGACCGACGTGGAGGTCCGCTGATGCGCAGCCGCGACAACATCCTCCTCGTGGAAGGCGAGTCCGATCGTCTGTTCTTCGAAGCCGTGCGTGATCGGATGGACCTGCGGACTGCCGTCCAGGTCACACCGCCGCGGGACGTGGGTGGTGATCACAACTCCAAGGAAGGCCTCCTGAAGCACCTTCCAGTGCTCTTGAATCAGCTGTACGACGGCCTACTGAAGCGGCTCGCGGTCGTGATCGACGCCGATTTTGTGGCCAATTCAGCTCTTGGCTTCGTCCGGACATCCGAGCGTCTCGAGAAGCTCCTGAACGAGGCCGGATTCACCCGTGCCAACCGCGCACCTCAACACCGTGGACAGATATTCCAGCACACGGATGGGCTCGCGGATCTCGGAGTATGGATCATGCCGAACAACCGCGACGACGGAGCGCTCGAGGACTTTTTGCACGACTGCGTGAGCCCGTCCGAGCGTGCGCTGTATGAGCGTGCACAGGCGACTGTGCACGCGTTACCCACACCAAAATTTCGCTCGACCGCCCGAGTGAAGGCCGAGATGTCGACCTGGCTGGCGTGGCAACCACACCCGGGACGCGGCGTGCACCAAGCGTTGCGTGACGGCTTGTTCGCCCTGGACTGCCCAGCATACGCCGGTTTAGCCGAGTGGCTGCGTCATATCTACCGCTGAGGGACGGCAGCGCGCCAGTAGGTTCGTTTCCGGGCGAGTTTGAAACACGCGGAGGTCGACCTTCGAGCCCGCCGTTCGGGCACACTCGGCCGATGCCGAAGACGAGGGTGGGGCAGGGGACCGCGAAGAAGACGACCGCGAAGAAGGCGGCCCGGAAGGTCGCGGCCAGGACGGCGGCCCGGAAGGTCGCGGCCAGGACGGCGACCAAGAAGGTCGCGAAGGCCGCCGCCGAGTCGACCACCAGAGCAGCCGCGAAGGCCGCCAAGCAGACAGCCGCCAAGAAGACGGCCGCGCGGGTCGCCAACACCCCCGCGCGCAAGCCCGTGGCGCCGGCCGCCAACTCGGCCCCGGTCGCCTCGCCGCTCGACCTCCGGACCGCCCTTGTCGCCGACGTCCGCGGCTTCAACCACTGGCGCAAGGCCCACCTCGACGTCCCGATCGACCTCCGCGGCGCCGACCTGCGCGGGGCCAACCTGCGCGACGCCTTCCTCGCCGGCGCCCGCCTCGACGACTGTCGCCTCGACGACGCCGGCCTCGTCGGCGCGGTGCTCTCGGGCGCCTCGCTCGTCGGCGCCTCGCTGCGGCGCGCCGACCTGCGCGGCGCGTGCTTCGGCCCGTGCGAGCTGATCGAGTCGACGCTCGCGCTCTCGCCGGTCGGCCCGGCCCTGCTGCGCGGCGCTTCGCTGCGCGGCGCCTCGCTGACGGCCGCGCGGGCCCAGCAGGCCATCTTCCGCGAGGTCGACCTCGGCGACGCCGACCTCGAGGACTGCGACCTGCGCGACGCGGACCTGAAGCGCGCGAACCTCGAGGGCGCGCGTCAGGCCGCCCCGCCGCCGACCGTCGACGACATGCCCGCGGTGTTCGCCCGCCTGCGCGGCGAGCCCGACGAGGTGCGCCGCGGCCTCGCCACCTTCGGCCTGCTGCTGCTGCTCGGCGGCGATCGCGGCCCCGACGCCGGCCAGTTCCTGGTCGCGATCGGCGAGGGCATCGGCTACACCCAGCCCGAGCTACAAAGAATGATGCCGACCGGGCGGATCAACCTCGAGGCCATCACGATCGTCGCGCCCGCGTCCGACTGGGCCCGCCGCGTGTACTTCGCCCTGATGTGCGGCCTGGCCTCGTGCTCCGCGTCGGTGCAGCCGACCCAGCTGCAGGTGCTCGGCCACTTCGGCGCGCAGTTCGGCCTGTGCGACCGGGCCATGGCCCGCGTGATCGGCGAGGAGCTCGGCGTCGAGCTCACGGTCGCCGACTGACCGCGGGGGTCTCAGGCCTTCGGCGCGTAGATCGTGAACAGCTCGACGTCGGTCATCGCCACCAGGCGGTAGACCACCTCGCTCTCGGCGATCGCCACCGGCGTGGCCGGCAGCAGCTCGACGCGGTCGATGTTGTCGTCGCCCCGCGTCTCGAGCATGGCCCGCCCGCCGGTCAGCATCACGAACATGTCCTTGCGGCCCTTGACCGAGATCGCCACGTTCTCGCCGGCGCGCACGCGCAGCACCTTGGCGGTGTAACCCGGCGCCTGGGCCCACACGAACTCGCCGCCGAAGCTGCGCGCCTCGAACGGCGGCCCGTAGTCGTCCTCGGCGGGGTCCGGCGCCTCGCCGCCGCCCACGATCTCGTCGTCCTCGGCCTCGGCCTTGTGGTCCATGACGCGAGGATATCCGGTTTCCCGCCCGCGCGGGGAGCGGGCAGGGGACGCGGGGGCGCGCCCTACTTCTTGGCGCCCGCGGGCTTGGCCGCGTCGGGGGCCCTGGCCGCGGGCTTGTCGGCGGGCTTGTCGGCGGGCTTGTCGGCGGGCTTGTCGGCGGGCTTGGCCGCGGGCTGCTTGTCCGCGGGCTGCTTGTCCGCGGGCTTGGCGTCCTCGGTCGGCTTGGTCTCGGGTTTGGCCGCCGCGGGCTTGTTGTCGTCGGCCTTCTTGTCGTCGGCCTTCTTGTCGTCGGCCTTCTTGTCGTCGGCCTTCTTGGCGTCGGCCTTCTTGGCGTCGGCCTTCTTGGCGTCCTTGGCCTCGGCCTTCTTGTCAGCGCCCTTCTTGTCGCCCTTGGCCTCGGCCTTCCTGTCGGCGCCCTTTTTGGCGTCCTTGGCCTCGGCCTTGGCCTCCTCGACCTTCTCCTCCGCGGCCGGCGGCGCCTCGACGAACTCCTCCTCGCCGACGTCCTGGCGGGCCTGCTGCCGGCGCGCGAGCGCGGCCTGGGCCCGGCGGGCGATGTCCTGGTCCCACACGTCGACGTTGCCGTCGCCGTTGGTGTCGTAGCCGACGCGGTCGATCGCCCCGCGCACGATGAACGTGAACGCGTCGGCCTTGCCGTCGTGGTCGCGGTCGTGATCGATGCGGACCAGCTTGCCCTTGTCGTAGCGGCGCCAGGCGTCGGCGAAGCCGTCGTGGTCGACGTCCTGCTCCTCGACCTCGAGCTTGCCGTCCTTGTACTGCGAGCCGAGGTCGATGCGCCCGTCGAAGTCCTGGTCGTACTGCTCGCGCACCAGGTCGCCGCGCTCGTCGAAGTGGAGGAACCCGTCGAGCCGCCCGTCGAAGTTGAGGTCGGCCTGCTGGCAGCGGATCTTGCCCTCGTCGGCGCCCGCGGCCGCGACCGTCAGGGTGATGAGGTCCGCGCGGCCGTCGTGGTTGAGGTCCTCCTGGGCCACCCGCTTGCCCGCGGCGTCGCAGTGCTGCCCGTCGATGCGCAGGGGGATCAGCGCGACCTTGCGGGGCGGGACCAGCGGCTCGACGTTGCGGGCCGACTGCGCCAGCTCGAGCGCGTCGGCCTGCATGTCGGCGTCGGGCTTGGCGGCCGGCTTCGCCTTGCCCGCGCACGCCCCCGCGAGCACGGCCAGGGCCATCGGCCAGGCGCAGGGCAGGGCACGCGGGCTGTTAATAAAAGGCAAGCCCGGGCACTGTAGGCCAGCGCGGGCGCCCGGGGCAAGATCCGGGGCCGATCGCGGTCCGCGGCCGCCGCCGTCGCCCGCCGCCGAGCCCCTCCGGCGGCCGTCCACGCGGCGGCCCCGCCCGTGCGCGTGCGCTCCTCTCGCCGCCCCGGCCGCGCGAGCAGGGGGCCCGGTCTTGTGCTACGTGTCCACGCCCGTCCCGATGACCTCCCTGACCCCCCGCCAGCAGGATGCGGCCTTCCGCCGCGACCTGGCCGCCGCCCCCGAGCTGCCGACGATCCGCAGCTTCTGCATCATCGCCCACATCGATCACGGCAAGAGCACGCTCGCCGACCGCTTGATGGAGGCCACCGGCCTCATCAGCGAACGCGAGAAGACCGATCAGTACCTCGACCGCATGGAGATCGAGCGCGAGCGCGGCATCACGATCAAGGCCCAGGCCGTGCGCATGGCCTACCGCTACGACGGGGTCGAGTACGCCTTCAACCTGATCGACACTCCCGGCCACGTCGACTTCGGCTACGAGGTCTCGCGCTCGCTGACCGCCTGCGAGGGCGCCCTGCTGGTCGTCGACGCCGCCCAGGGCGTCGAGGCCCAGACGCTCGCCAACGTCTACATGGCGCTCGACGCCAACCTCGAGATCATCCCGGTCATCAACAAGATCGACCTGCCGAGCGCCGACGTCGAGGGCGTCAAGAAGCAGATCGAGGAGACCGTCGGCCTCGACACCTCGGAGGCGCTGCTGGTCTCGGCCAAGACCGGCATCGGCATCACCGAGCTGCTCGAGGCGATCGTCCTGCGCATCCCGCCGCCGCGCGGCGACCGCAAGGCCAAGGTCAAGGCGCTCATCATCGACTCGTGGTGGGACAGCTACAAGGGCGTCATCTCGATCGTGCGCGTGTTCGCCGGGACCCTGCGCGCCGGCGACAAAATTAAAATGATGGCCACCGGCAAGCCGTACGAGGTCATCGACGTCGGCGCCTTCGCCCCCGAGTACAAGAGCTACAAGGAGCTCGGCGCCGGCGAGGTCGGCACCCTGATCGCCAACATCAAGGAGGTCGCGGACTCCAAGGTCGGCGACACCGTGGCCTCCGCCGACGACGAGGCCGCCGAGGCGCTGCCGGGCTTCCAGGAGGTCCAGCCGATGGTGTTCGCCGGGGTGTTCCCGACCGACAACGCCGACTACCCCGAGCTCCGCGACGCGCTCACCAAGCTGACCCTCAACGACGCCAGCGTGACCTGGGAGCCCGAGAGCTCGGTCGCGCTCGGCTTCGGCTTCCGCCTCGGCTTCCTCGGCCTGCTGCACATGGAGATCATCCAGGAGCGCCTCGAGCGGGAGTACGACCTCGACATCATCACCACCGCGCCGAGCGTGAAGTACCGCGTCACGCTGAAGACCGGCGACGTCGTGATCATCGACAACCCGGCCAAGATGCCGGACGTCGGCGACTTCGAGGCGATCGAGGAGCCGATGATCATCGGCCACATCCAGCTCCCGGAGGAGTACCTCGGGCCAATTATTAAACTGTGCCAGGACCGCCGCGGCACCCAGCTCGACCTCAAGTACCAGACCGCCAAGCGCGTGCAGCTGACCTACGAGATGCCGCTCGCGGAGATCGTGTTCGGCTTCTACGACCACCTGAAGAGCCTCAGCCGCGGCTACGCCAGCCTCGACTACGACCAGGGCGAGTACCGCAAGGCCGACCTGTGCCGCGTCGACCTGCTGGTCAACGGCGAGCGCGTCGACGCGCTCAGCCTCATCACGCACAAGGCCAACGCGTTCAAACGCGGCCAGGACCTGTGCATCAAGATGAAGGACGAGATCCCTCAGCAGCAGTTCGAGGTCGCCATCCAGGCCGCGATCGGCAGCAAAATCATCGCCCGGACCACCGTGAAGGCCCTCCGCAAGAACGTGCTCGCCAAGTGCTACGGCGGCGACATCTCCCGCAAGCGCAAGCTGCTCGAGAAACAAAAGCGCGGGAAGAAGCGCCTAAAGGCGGTCGGCAACGTGGAGATCCCCCAGGGCGCGTTCCATGCAATCCTGAAGCTGGAGTAACCGGCGCGTGACGGAGTCGGAGCACAAGCCCGAGACGAACAAGGGTCCGCAGAAGCCGGCCAAGCGCCGCAGCGTGGGCAACATCAAGGCCGCGGCCGGCATGCTGGTCAAGGAGGCCCGGCGGATCCTGAAGAAGCACGCCGCCCGCCTGGCCCCGGCCCCGGCCGACGCCATCCGCCAGAGCCTGGTCGACCTCGAGCGCTACCGCGAGGCCGGGCAGTGGGACCGGGCCGAGGACGAGTGCGAGCGCCTCGACGAGCTGCTCCACCAGCACGCCAGCTTCGCCCGCAAGAGCCCGATCCGCGAGACCATCGAGAACGTCGGCATCGCCGTCGCCGTGGCCCTGCTGCTGCGCTCGTGCCTCTACGAGCCGTTCAAGATCCCGTCCGGCAGCATGATGCCGACGCTGCGCTCCGGCGACCACATCTTCGTCAACAAGTTCGCCTACGGCATCCAGATCCCGTTCACGACCACGGTCGTCGGCGAGTTCATGGGCGCCCCGCGGCGCGGCGACGTGATCGTGTTCCGCTACCCGGTCGACGAGTCCGAGGACTTCATCAAGCGGGTCATCGGCCTGCCGGGCGACACCATCCGCGTCGAGGGCAACAAGGTGCTGCTGAAGCGGGCAGGGGCCGCCGAGTTCGAGGAGCTGAGGCGCCGCAAGCTGCCCGACAAGTGCCTCGACGAGGCCGGCCTCGAGCAGGTCCCGCACTGCGAGCTCTACGAGGAGATGGTCGACGACCGCACCTACGTGGTCCGCTACATGACCGCCGCCGACCCCCGCATGGGCGGCCAGCGCCGCTTCGGCGAGTGGCGCGTGCCCGACGACCACTTCCTGGTGATGGGCGACAACCGCAACCAGAGCCACGACAGCCTGGCCTGGACCAAGCAGGTCGAGGCCGTCGCCGCCGACGGCCTGCTCAGCGTCAAGGACCTGCGCGACCTGACCCCCGAGAAGCTGTTCACGCTCGTGCGCCCCGACGAGGCCAGCGTGCGCGAGGACTCGAGCCGCGACCACATCGTCTACATGGCCGACCACGCCTCCGACGCGCACGGCCTCCAGCTCGCGGTCTGGCGCAAGCCCGCGCTCGGCAGCGCCGTCGTGTTCGACACCCTCGCCGCCGACCTCCCGGAGCGCGGCGGCATCCGCGAGCTCATCGCCGACGACAAGCGCTTCGACAGCCCCGGCAACGCCGAGCTGCGCGCCCGCCTCGAGGCCACCGGCGGCGGCATCACCGGCATCGCCTACCGCAAGGACCCCGGCGCCTACGAGGCCGCGATCCACATGCAGGACGCCGGCGCCGTGCTCCAGCTGAAGTGCGGCGCCGCGGTCTGCAACAGCCCGAGCCGCCTCGCCGAGACGATCGCCGGCGTGGTCGACCGCTGGGCCAACGATCACAACCAGGACGCGCGCCACCTGCTCGAGGGCGACAAGTCGATCCGCTACTCGCAGCACTGGACGTCGCGCGGACCGACCGGCGACAAGTACGTCACCCGCACGTTCGTGCCCAACAAGCCCCCGCCGAAGGGCGCCGACCGCTACGAGCCGACGGCCTCCGCGACCGTCCGCCTGCGCGCCTGGCGGGCCCCCGACGAGACCGAGGCGTTCCTCCGCGACGCCGCGCTGCGGGCCGCCGGCGTGGCCGTGCCCGGCCAGGAGGGCGGCAAGACCGTGCCGCGCCAGGTCGGCGACGACGCCGGCGACGACGCGTGGATCGCCGCCGACGAGCAGAAGTTCACCTACGTGCGCGTCGACCCCAAGGCCCAGGTCGTGTACTCGCTCGAGTGCGGCCGCCAGCGCTGCGCCGGCGAGGCCGACGCCCTCGCGCTGGCCCGCACCGTGCAGTCGCGCGTGCCCGCGGCCAGCAAGGACCGCACGCGCATGCCCGAGCTGCTGACCGGCGCCGACATGGGCAGCTGGCGCGAGCTCGCCGGCGATCCGCCGCCCGAGCGCTACGAGTACGACCGCCTGCGCCTCGACGGCTCGATCCGCGACGCGACCTACAGCCTCGGCCTGTGGGTCTGGCGAAAGCCTCGCGGCGGCCTCGAGGACAAGGTCCGCGAGCTCGTCGCCGACAGCCAGGCGACGCCCGACGAGAGCGTGGCCCAGGGCGGCTACCTCGGGCCGATGCCGGTCGGGAAGGGCACCCAGATGGTGTTCCCGGTGCCCGCGACCGAGAGCGTGATCAAGATCGAGTGCAGCGTCGGCCTGTGCCCGGGCCCCGACGAGACCCGCGCCCTGGCCAAACGCGCCCTGGCCAAGGCCCAGGACGCCGCCAACTTCATCGATCCCGCCGCCGAACGCCCGCGCCCGTACGTCCCACGCGGCAACGTCAAGGGCCGCGCGGACCGCATCTGGCTGCCGTTCAGCCGGTTCTGGCTGCCGATCCGCTGAACCGAAGCTGGCACGTTCGTCTGCCGACGACCGCGCTCATCATCGCCGGCGGTTGTTGTCGGCGCAGCGTGGCCTCCACGTGTCAGCAAGAACCGTGGCGTATGAGCCAGCTACGGGGCCACAGGCGGCCGATATTCCGATAATGTATGTTATGTAAAGTAAAGTCTGGCACGCTCCGGAGCCGCCCAACACTGCCACGGCGTTGTGCCGCACGGCGTTGTGCCGCACGGCGTTGTGCCGCTCGGTGTTGTGCCCCCGGCCTTTGGGCCACGCTCCCCTGGCTCAGCGCTTCTTCGGCTTCTTCTTCGCCGGCGGCTTCTTCGGCGGCTTGTGCCGCACGGCGCCTGGCGACGCGCAGCCCTTCCGCAGGTCGTCCCAGACCAGCCCCGGCGTGCACGCCTTCTCGATCGGCTTGCCGCGGATGCACTCGAGGTACTTCGTGCCGTCGCGCGGGTGCGCGAAGTTCCCGTTCTCCACCGGGCACGTGAACGCCGGCTCGGCCGCGTTCGCCGCGCTCGACTCGCCCACCAGACCGAACAGCAGCCCGCACAGCCCCCACATCGCCGTCTTCATGGTCATCACCTTTCGCATGGTGCAACACGCCGACGTCGCCGCCGAGCGAATATTCCCGGCCCGACCAGCCCCGCCGCCCAAAAATCCGGGCCCGACTGCTTGCAGCCGCAACCATCGTCCTCGCTGCCGAACCCCGGCGGCAGCGCGCTGTCCGGGCCCTCGCTCTCGCTGGCCCCCTGGCTCTCGCCGGCCCCCCCGGTCGGCACGCCCGGCGCCCCCGACAGCCCCGAGCCCGAACCCGGCCCGGGCCCCCCTTCCGAGCCCTCCGACGCCCCCGTGCTGCCCGCCGGAAGCCCGCAGTCCGGGTCCGGGGGGCCCTCCGGGCCGCATTGGCGGTCGTCGATCAGCCACACCTCCGGACCTGTCCCCTGGGCCAGGACCGGCGCCGGCCGCAGCGGCGAGCCCTCGATCAGCGCCTGCACGTCGGCGGCCGGCCAGACCGCCACCCCCCCGAGGTCGAAGCCCCAGGCCGCCGCCGCCTCGGGGTTCGGCACGTGTCGCCGCCAGCCCTCGTCGACCAGCCACACCTTGCCCGGCTCCGCGTCGCTGGCCATCAGCAGCGGCGCCGGCACCAGGTCGCGGTCCTGGGCCAGCGCCAGCAGCTGCTCGTCGGACGCGCGGATCATCTGCCAGAACGGCGAGAACTTCCACGCCGCCAGGCTCTCCGGGCTCGTCACCCAGCGCCGCACGCCCGCGGGCAGCGGCGGCGGATCGCACTGCAGCTGCCCGGGCGACAGCTGCAGCTCTACCTGCGCGCCGTCCCCGGTGTCGAGCGCGTACACGTGGACCGCGTGCGGCTGGCCGTCGCGCAGGCTGAGCGGCACGTCGAGCTCGAAGCCGTGGTTGCACGACCCGAGCGTCATGCACAGGTCGTCGCGGTGCAGGTCCGCGGTCACCTCGACGCCGGTCGCCGCCGGGTCGCCCTTCGGCCCGTCGAAGAACAGCGCGACCGTCACCGCCTCGTCGGGCGCGTCCGGGTCCTGCGCCCAGCCGTACAGCGTCTCGCACGCCGACTGGTCGAACACCCCGTCGGGCGGCTTGTTGCCGAGGCCCATCAGCTCCTCGTAGGCCCGCACCAGCGACATGTACGGCGACACGTAGACGAACCCGACCCCGCCGACGTCCTGCTTGATGTTGAAGTGCAGGTGGATCGACGTCGGCGTGTCGCCCATGTTGTTCGACAGCTTGACGATGTTCTGGCCGCGCTCGACCTGCTGCCCGTTGGCGACCGCAAGCGTGTCGACGCTGCCGTGGAGGTAGTCGAGGCGCTGCCCGTTCGGCGAGGTCACGTACACCGAGTAGCTGCCGACGTTGGTCACCTGCCCGGCCTGCCCGGCGACGATCCAGTACTTGTCCTTCTCGCAGGTCGGCGCGCGGATGTCCTGGCCCTGGTGACCGGTGCCCGCCGGGCACAGCGGCATGGCCCACGAGCGGATCTCGCAGTAGTTGTCGCGCCACGGGTAGCTGTAGTTGACGGCGTCGCACTGGCCGCCGCCGGGCCCGTTGAGCCCGCCGTTCATGTACACCTGCGAGTTCGGGTACGACGGCCCCGACTCGACCGGGTAGCGCATGCCCGGCACGAACACCGTCTCCTCGGGCACGCCCTGGCCCGAGTCCGGCAGCAGGTCGCCGGGCGGGAGGTAGAACGGCTCCTGCGCCGACACGCTCGCCGGGCCCGCCGCGACCGCCGCGATCAACAGCCAGCGCCTCATCGCGGGTCCCCCTGCTCGCCGGCGCCGCCGACGTAGACCAGCGCCTCGACCGCCGCGCGCACCGCGGGCTCGCTGCACCGCGGACCCTCCGGCGCGGCGCACTCGAGGTCGAGGCTGTAGGCCGTGCCGTGCTCGATCCACGAGGCCGTGCGCACGCCGTCGTTGCTCGACACCCAGCCGTCGACCCCGCGCAGCCGCGTGCTCCCTGGCACGTGTGCGACGTGCGGCAGCAGCGTCGCCACCCGCGAGGCCTGGACCACCAGCGACAGCTCGCCCGCCTGGGCCGACAGCGCGTAGCCGGCCGGTTGGCTGTACACCGCCGCGGTCGCCAGAAGCGCCGGATCGGCCGGGGCCAGCACCGGCACCGGCGAGCGGCCGATCGCGTCGCGGACATCGGGGCCGAGGCGCTCGCGCGCCGCCCGGGCCAGGCGCGAGGCGTCCGGCCACACCGGCACGCGCAGGACCCGCTCGCCGGCCAGGAGGCGCCCGCGCCGGGGCTCGCGCGCCGGCGGCGGCGGGGCCGCGTCGTCCCCCGCGCGCCGCGTCGGGGTCGCGGCGGGCTCTCCCGGGGACTGCGGGTCACAGGCGGGCACGGCCGGGCCGAACAACAAGCACAGGGTGGCAAGCGTGCGGGCGCTCACCGGCGCAGTATCGCCCGCGCGGGCGGGCGCCTGTCAAGCGCGATCTCGCTCCGGAGGGGGCTGTATTTTTGGCCGCTCCCCTGTCATATTGCGGCTCGCCGGGGTCCCCCTGGGCGCCGCTCGCATAGCTCAGTTGGATAGAGCGACAGTTTCCTAAACTGTAGGTCGCAGGTTCGATCCCTGCTGTGGGCGCTCCTTGTCTGTCTCGCCGGGTCCGCCGGGCTCGCGGTGCTCGTCGCGGCGCGGCGAACGACCCGCCGCGCGCGGACGACGACGGCGTCGCGCTCGGCGTCGCGTACAACGTCGCGACGGTTCGTCCGCGATGAACCGCGTCCCCACGCGAGCTGCCACCGCGTCACGCGGATCGAGTTCGTGATCGCGCGATCGGTGGGCGACGAACCGCCGCGGGGAGACATCCTCGCATCGCCGCGACGTGGCCCCAGGACGCAAGCATCGCCGGCCGCCGCGGGCCCCGCGACATGATCCGGACGATGTACCGCCGACACTGTCAGCACATGGGCCTGGTTCGGACCGCCATTGCCGGCGGTCGGGTATCGCCGGGCGACGAAACGGGGCATAGTCAGGCTTCACTTCGCTGACTGTGCCGCCGTGCTCTCGCGCCGAGGACTGACTCCATGGCCTCACGCCACCATCGAGCTGCCGTCGCGCTCGCGTCTGCCGCGGACAGGAGTCGTGCTATGAGCGCCCACGACGGCCCTGGAAGCGGACGACCCGCCGGCGTGGCCGACCTCAACGTGCGCGACGCATACACATCCGGCCTTGAGTATCAGGACGCCGTCGTCGGCCCGCAGCGTCGACCGGTCCAGATCCCCGACCTCTACTGCCCCTTCATCCCCGGCGTGCACCCCGCGTCCGCGCGCGTGCACGCCGAGTCGATCGCCTGGGCGCGGTCGATGGGCCTGGCCCGCACCGAGGCCCACGTCGAGGCCTTGAACCGCGCCCGCGTCGGTTGGCTGGTCGGCCGCGCCTTCCCGGTGGCCGACCACCTCGCCGCGCTGCAGGTCGCGTCCGACTGGACCACCCTGTTCTGCCTGATCGACAACCACATCGAGAACATCCGCGGCCCGGCCCTCTCGCACGTGTATCTGACCGGCCTGCTCAAGGTGTTCCGCGACGGCGGCGCCCCGCTGATCGCCGACCCGTTCGCCAAGGCCTTCCGCGACCTGCGCGAGCGCATGATCGCGGTCGGCATGCCCAACTGGATCGAGCGCTTCGGCGAGCAGCTCGAGCGCCTGTTCAAGACCTTCGTCGACGAGGCCAAGTACCGCGTGCTCGAGGCCGTGCCCGACCTGAAGCGCTACCGCAAGATGCGCGAGGTCAGCGTCGGCCTGTACTTCGGGTTTCGCCTCGGCGAGCTGACCGACGGCATCGAGATGCCGCTGGTCGCCCGCGAGCACCCGATCATCCGCAACCTCGAGAGCCGCGCGGCCTACATCGTCGGCCTGGCCAACGACATCTACACCGTCGAGAAGGAGATGGCGCGCGGCGAGGTCAACAACATGGTGATCGTGCTGATGCACGAGGAGGGCATCGACTTCGACGCCGCCCTCGTGCGCGCGGCCACCCTGCACGACCAGGAGACCCGCGACTTCATGAGCCAGGTCGCCGCCCTGCCGACCTTCGGCCCCGAGGTCGACGCCCAGGTCCGCCGCTACGTCGAGGTCCTGACCTCGATGATCTCCGGCCACCGCATCTGGGCCCGCGAGACCAGCCGCTACGAGTCGGTCACCATCGGCGACCCCGACGAGTAGCGCGTCAGTCGGTCGCGCAGTAGCGCAGCGCGCAGGCCGGCACCGGCACCAGCTTGAACATGGTGAACGGCCCGCAGTTGCGCACCGAGATCGGCACCTTCCAGTTGCACTGGTTGCCGTCCCAGTTGAAGCACACGTCGCGCGTGACGATGCCCTCGGCCTCCGTCGGCAGGGCCCCGCTCAGCCAGCCCGGCGCGTGCGTGCCGCACGAGAACGGCGCCGGCGCGCTGACCGGCATCAGCGTGCCGGCGGCCCCGGTGAAGCGCGTCCACTGCCCGTCGACCGGCAGCGCCTCGTCGCACTCGACCGGCCCGCTCTGGGCGACGTTGCGGGTGGCGTCGTCGAGCACGGTGATGCCCTGACACTCGGCCGGCAGGTCGCCGGCCGAGCACTCGTCGCAGCCGTCGTTCGGGTCGTCGTTGCCGTCGTCGCAGTCCTCGACCCCGCTGTGCACGAAGCCGTCGCCGCACACCGCCGTCTTGCAGGCCGCGCACGCGTCGGTGTTGCTGGGGTTGCCGTCGTCGCACTGCTCGACCCCGGCCTGCACGAAGTTGTCGCCGCAGAACGCGCCCTGACAGCTGTTGAGGCACGCGTCGGTGTTGCTGAGGTTGCCGTCGTCGCAGTCCTCGCCGGGGTCGACGACGCCGTTGCCGCACGTGGTCGACGCGCACTCGTTGTCGCAGCCGTCGTCGGGCACGCTGTTGCCGTCGTCGCACTGCTCGACCCCGGCGAACACGAACCCGTCGCCGCACACCGCCGCGACGCAGTTCTCCACGCACGCGTCGGCGTTGCTCTGGTTGCCGTCGTCGCACTCCTCGCCGGTCTCGACGGCCCCGTTGCCGCAGTTCTGCGGCCCGATCGTGGTCTCGGTCGGGTCGCTGGTCGGGTCGCTCGACGGGTCCGACGTCGGGTCGCTCGACGGGTCCGACGTCGGGTCCGACGTCGGCCCGACGGTGGTGTCGGTCGTGGTGGTCGTGTCGTCGGTCGTCGGATCGGTCGGCGCCGACGTCTGGGTGAACCCGTCGGTCAGGAACTCGCTGAGCGTGAAGTCCGTCATCGGCAGCGTGTCCGGCGGATCGATCTTCACCGACACGCACGCGACCACCAGCACCGCCGCCAGCGGCGAACTCCGGGCCAACCGAACCGCGTGCATCCGCACCACCATCGCCCGATACTAACAAATGCCCGTCGCGGCGGTGAAGCGGGCGCGTCGCGGGCCGTCGCGAGGACGCGGTCTACTGGCACAAAACTGCCCCGTCGCGGTGTGGTACGCTGCCAACGTGGCCGACGCACCGTCACCGCTCGCACTGCTCCTGGGCGCCGCGTTGGCGGCCGCCTCGGGGTTCGCGCTGGCCAACCTGTGGATCCGGCACCGCCGCGCCCTCGCCCGCGACCGGGCCCACTGGTCCGCCCTCGCCAAGCGCCGCGGCTGGCACTTGCACGAGCGCGGCGGCACCTTCGCGGTGCTCGGCAGCGCCGGCGACCTCGGGTTTCACCTCAGCCAGGGCGCCCTGGCCCACAGCGAGATCGGCGTGTTCGTCGAGGCCCGCCTGCCGCACAGCGCCTGGCTGGTGCTCGAGCTGTTCGCCGCCACCTCGCCGCTCGCCCCGACCGCGCGCCGCCCCGGCGAGCCGATCGGCCTCGGCGACGCCCGCTCCGACAGCGGCCTGCAGCTCTGGGCGACCCGCCGCGGCCTCGCGCTGGAGCTGTGCAACGCCGAGGTCCGGGCCGCCTTCGCCGCCCTGCCCCGGCCCTACCTGCTGTACCAGAACGGCATCGTCGCCCTGATCTGGCCGTGCATCGCCCTGCCGAGCGACGCCCAGCTCGACAGCGCGATCGCCTGCCTCGCCGCGCTCGCGCGGGCGGCCCGCGCGTCGCGCTGAGCGATCGGACCGCGATCGGACCCGGCCGGCGCGACGGAGCCCCGCGGGACACGGCGCGCCGGCCGAGGCGCGCGTCACTCGCCTGTCTCGGCCGACGCGACGGAGTCCCGCGGACCCGGCGCGCCGGCCGAGGCGCGTCACTCGTCGGCCTTGGCGTCGGCGGCCGACTTGGTCTCGGCGCGGCGCGCCCCCATCTTGCGCGTCGCCTTGTCGGCGCCCTTGACGTTCATGGCCTTGGCCTCGGCCTTGCTCGCGGCCTTGGCCGCGGTCGCGTGGCGCTTCTCCCAGGTCGGGAGCTTCGAGCGCGCGATCGGCTTGAACTTGACGTCGCCGAGCGGCGCGATGCCGTGGCGCTCGCGGATCTCGTCGGGCAGCTGGGCCTGCTCGCCGGTCAGGCACTTCTCGGTGTGCTGCTTCTCCTCGCGGCCGGTGTCGAACAGCAGCACCTCGGGCCAGTACCAGCCCTGGCGCGCGACGGTCTCGGGCGCCGGGATCTTGTAGCTGACCTTCCACAGCTCGACCTTCTCGGGCATCACGCCGCGGTGGGTGCGGGCCCACTCGCGGCACAGGTAGCGGCCGTACCACTTCTGGTACACGTCGCCCTTACCCGACTCGCCGCCGATCACGCGGCGGTTCATCTTGCGCATGCGGTCGTTCCAGATCCACGGGATGGGCTTGCGCTCGGGCGCGTAGAGGTCGTTGCGCAGGTCCCACGACTCGCCGTTCTCGTCGACCAGGATGATCTTCATGAACACGTTGTGGCGCGGCGGGTTGGGCGCGAACATGCCCCACTGCTGATCGGTCTGCGTGACCGACAGCCACTTGGCGAACGCCTCGCGGCCCTTGGCGCGGAAGGTCGACAGGCAGTCCTTGTCGGGCAGCTCCCAGTAGGCGACCGCGGTGACGTGATAGACGACGATGAAGCCGATCAGCATACGCCCGCCGGGGCCGTAGGCCCACGGCGCGCGCGGCAGCTGCGAGTACGGGTCGATGATCGGCTCGTCGGGCTCCAGCTTCGGGCGGTCGGGCGCGTTGAACGTCAGGCCGACGCGGGCGAACCGGCGGTGCCACGACGGGATCTGCTGCAGCCCGAGCACCGCGACGATGACCACGTGCAGCCCGACCTTGAAGTACAGCCAGGCGTCGATCCACTCCGGGTGGGTCACCTTGGTGCCCATGATCGCCAGGTAGCCCGACAGCAGGGCCGCGAAGCCGAGCAGCTTCGCGGTGAAGCGGCGGGTCCCGCGGTGGCCCTGGATGTACGTGTGCACGATCAGCACCGTGAAGATCGCGACCACCGTCCAGGCGAAGTGCAGCGGGGCGCCGGGCTCGCGCCCGAGCACCTGCTCGCGCAGCCACGGCAGCACCGGCGTGGCCTGCAGGAACACGCCGACCAGCGCGGTCGCGAACAGCATGTACAGCAGCGCCGTCGGCACCTTGCGGCCGTCGCGGTGGTGGTGCGGCAGCGTGCGGTCCTCGGCCGGCAGCGGCGGCTCGCGCCGGGCCACGCTGGCGAACACCTCGAAGCGCGTGAGCCCCGGGAGCAGCCGCACGAGCGGACGCGCGAACAGCCGCAGCACCCGGCCCGGCTCGTCGCCGATGAAGTAGCCGAGGTAGATCGACATCATGATCGGCGGGAACATGCCGATGTTCATGAACAGCTGGAGGTTGCCGTGGAACATCAGCCCGAGCGTCAGCCACACGCGTCGGCCGAGGAACCACTTGCAGAACCACTCGCGGTCGAGCACGTACTGCCGCCCGCGGATCTTCGGCTTGATGATGCCGCGCCCGAGCGCCCACCACAGCCCGCCGAGGCCGACGATGAGGCACGGCCAGCCGATCCACAGCGCCCACTGCAGCGAGTGGACCTGGCCCGGCGGCGCGTGCACCGGCGCGGTCACCAGCGTCAGCGACATCGCCGTGACCGCCAGCCCGAGCCAGCACAGGCGCGTGGCCCACAGCCGCCAGCCGTGCAGCGGCTCGAGCCGCTCGCGGATGCCCCAGCGCGTGACCATGCCGAGCACCAGCAGCGGGAAGCAGGCCTCCCACCAGTGGGTCACCCAGGTCATGAGGCGCATCGCCGTCAGGCCGACGACGCTCGACAGCTCCTGCGGGTAGAAGCGGTGGAAGTGGTCGAGCCCGATCGCGTAGTAGAGGGCGTCGCCCTTGGCCCACACCCCGCCGTTCTTGACCGTGCCCGAGTAGCAGTACACGACCGCGAGGTTGAGGATGATCATCATGTGCGGCCAGGTCGGGATCAGGCGGTAGACCGCCTCGAGCCCGCGCGGGTGCACCGAGCTCGGCGCGACCCCTGCCCCGCCGCCGGCGCCGTGGCGCTCGCTGAGGCGGTCCTCGGCGCGCAGCCGGCGGCAGCGCAGCCAGTTGTCGACGCTGTACGCGTGGCCCGAGCGCGCGCAGATCAGGTAGAAGAAGAACACGCGATAGACCAGCTCCGTGCCCTCCCAGAACAGGTGGTTGCGCACGAAGAAGCTGTTCATCATGAGCATGCTGAGCACGGCCATGACGCGGGTCTTCCAGCCGACCAGCAGCGCGGTGGTCACCGCGTAGAACACGATCAGCTGGACCCACATCGCCGACGGCGTGTCCCAGAAGTACAGCAGCGAGTACTTGGGCCCCTTCAGGAAGTCGAGCACGCCGGCCGCGTCGAAGAACCCGAGCGGCTCCTCGGTCCAGCCGTCGCCGTAGCCCTTGAACTGCCCGGCCGCGAACTGCTGGCGCGCCGCGTCGGTCAGGAACAGGCCCTCGTCGGTGAACAGGAAGTCGAAGTACTCCCACAGGTCGTTGATGTTGCAGATGACGAGGAACGCGAACACGATGCGAAACAGCGCCACCGGCCGCGGGTCGCCCATCGTCAGCCAGAAGCGCCGCCAGCGCTCCGACTGCATCAAGAACAGCAGGTACACGAACACGGCGCAGACGAGCAGCAACCAGCCCACGGTCGGGGCCAGCGAGACGGCGAGCTCGTTCGGGACCTTGTCATCGGCGAGCGCGGAGGCGAAGCCAAGCATGAGGGCGCCAGTGTCGCGGCCGCCCGCCTCGCGCGCAAGCCCTCAGAATTGCCCGCGGATCGCCAGCCCGACGTGGTCCCGCCCGAAGCTCGGCGCCACCACGCTCCTGGACCGGTGGGGCAGCGCCGAGTAGCCGCGCCGGCGGTCACGCCGCTTGATCACGGCGTCGCCGACGAGCGCGAGCGCGGGGAACAGCGCCAGTCCGGCGCCCAGCCCCAGCATGATCGTCGCCCCCGCCCGCTGCCCGCCGAGCGAGCGCAGGCCGGCGGCGGTGGCCCGATCCTCGGGCTCGCCGGGCCCCAGCAGATCGTCCTGCTGACGCAACGAGAAGCCCAGCCACGCCCCGCCCCCGGCCACGAACAGCGCCCCGAGGCCCATCTCGGCGTAGGCCGCGGTCCGCTTGGCCCGCGACTGCACGGTCAACCCGGCGAGCAGCGCCCCGACGCTCGACAGCGCCACCACCCCGCCCGCGGTCGTCAGGTCGTACGAGCGCCGCAGGTCGTGGTGGTACGCGGCCGTCGCGTAGCTGTCCTCGACGAGCTCCCGCGCGGTGGCCTCGCCCGCGCCGTCGGAGCTGCTCGCGACCGCGGCCTGCAGCGCCTCCTCGTTGCGCCGGCGGGCCTTGCTCTGCTTGATCGTGCCGGCCAGCGAGACCCCGAGCCCGGTCAGCAGCGTGGCGACGAACACCCCGCCGAACACCGCCGCCTGCACGTCGTTGCGCCGGAACTCGCGATCCCCGCCGCCACCGCCACCCTTGCGGGCCAGGAGCACCTGCACCGGCCGCATCCCCGGCGTCACCGTCATGCCCGTGTGGGCCTCGTGGCGCCGCGACGTCACGTGCACTTGCCAGTCACCGCTCACGAGCATCAGCGTCATGGCCGGCGCCTCGAGCGTCTGCTCGACGGCCACCGCCAGCGCTCCGTCGTTCGGCGTGACCTGCAGCCGCGCCCCCCGCACCGCCTTCTCCGGGGCGAAGCGCAGCTCGACCGGCACCTTGACCCGTGCGACCGGGATGTCCCACGTCTCGTCGGCCCCGCTCCCGCTGCGCAGCAGCGACACCGGCATGAACCCGGGGATCGCCAGGTGCACCACGTGCGGCACGCGATCGACGGCCACCTCCTCGCCCTGATAGTTGGCGAGCGACAGCACGGCCCCGGGGTCCGTCGCCCCGCCGGCGGTGACCGGCTCGAGTCGCAACGCGGCCCGCGCCAGCAGGTCGGCCGCGACCGGCCGCCGTCCGGCCGGAATGGCCTCGCTGGCGGTGATGCGCACGCGCACCGTCGCCGCCTGGGCCGCCGCGCGCCGGGCCTCGACGTGCGCCCGCTCGGCCACGCTGCCCGCCCCGCGGTCGAGCCAGGCCTGGAACAGCCGGGCGGCGGCCGCGTTCTGGCCGGCGCGCGCGTGCGCCCGGGCGGCCTGGTAGAGCAGCGTCGGATCGCCGGAGTCGCGCCACAGCGCCGCGAACGCGGCCGCCGCCTCGCCGTGGCGGCCGCCGTCGGCGAGGCGCTGGGCCGCGGTCACGGCCGGGGTCATCGGCGGCGCGAGGCCGGCCGGGTCGCCGACGTCGACCGGCGCCAACCGGGTCCGACCGGACGCGACCGGCCCGGCCGGCGGCGGGATCGCCAGCGCGAGCGCCACCAAAAGGCTCACCGTTGAACTTGCCGCGGCCATCACGGGCCCCACAGTCTCACAGCCCGGCGAAGGTCGCCATCGGCACGCCGACGCGGTCGGCCCAGAACAGCTCGCTGTGCTCGGCCGCGGGGTCGTGCACGTACCACAGGTCCGAGCCCTCGACGTAGCCGACCGCCTCGAGCTCGCCCTTCAGCTGCAGGTTCTCGCAGTAGTTGTCGTTGGCGTCGCCGTCGTCCTCGATGCCGTCGGCGTCGGCGTCGGCGCACACGCCCTGCCCGCCCGAGTCGAGGTACAGCGCGAACGCCCGGTGCCCGGCCGCCGCGTAGCGCTCGATCATCGTCTCGTTGTGCTGCTCGATCGACCCCCAGCCCATCGTGCCCGACAGGCTGATGGCCATGGCGTAGCGCTCGGGGAAGCGGTCGGCGATGGCGTACGCGATCAGCCCGCCGAGCGACGAGCCCATGGTGCCGACGACCTCGGCGGCCCCGTAGGCCGCCTCCATGCGCGGTCGAACGGTGTTCTCGACGAAGTCCGCGTACTGATCGCCCTGGCCGCCGAGGACCTGGCCTTGGAGCGAGTCGGGCACGTGGGTGTACTCGTCCATGCGCGCCGGCGTGTTGTCGATGCCGACGACCAGCACCCCCGGCGGAACGCTGTCCTGCAGGCGCCAGCCGCCCCAGATGGCCTCCGGATCGAACAGGTTCTGGCCGTCGTGCACGTACAGGGCGTGGCTGAAGCGCCCGCCCTGCGGCACCCAGACCTGCAGGTCGCGCGGCTGCAGGCCCTCGCCGGCCATGGCGTACCACCGCTCGAGGTGGGCCGCGCTCGCGCGCACCAGCGAGTAGCGGCCGAAGTCGTCGAAGCCGTAGCGGCGCCCGAGCGGGTCGGCGATCCACACGTCGCCGCCGGTCTCGTGGAACTTGTAGAGGCTGCCGTCCGCGGCCGCGACCTCGGCCTCGGCCCACAGCAGCGGGCCGGTCGCCTGCAGCGGCGCGTCGGTCCAGCGGTTGTGATCGCCGCTGAGGTTCCAGGCGCCCGGCCCGCACAGGCAGCCGAACAGGAAGCTCTCGCTCGTGGTGATCACCGGCAGCCCGCCGCGCCCGGCGATCGTCGCCAGCGCGTCGCCCGGGTCGACCTCGCCCGCGATCGCGGCGCGCATCAGCACCTCGTCCTCCGACGGCGCGGGGCCGCCGGTGCTCGACTCGCCGTCGCCGGTCGTGGCGCTCGCCGTCTCGCCGGTGAGGCCCGTGGTCGACGACGATCCGCCGGTCTCGCCGCTGCCGCCTCCGGAGCCCTCACCGGTCGGCTCGCTCGCGGCCTCGCCCGAGCTGGCGAACGAGACCGGACCGCCGCTGCCGGTCGAGCCGGCGCCGTCGTCCCCTCCCCCGCCCCCGCCGCAAGCGAGCAGCCCGAACACCGCCCATCTCACGCGTAACACGCACTCTGTGGCCTCCTGGCGACGAAGCGTCATTTCGCGCGCCGCTATCGCAGGGCCAGCCGAACGTGTCAAGGCCCGTGATAGCCTGCCGCGATGGCAACCGGATCGGCGCCCGACATCGACGTGCTCCTCTCTCGCCTGCGGGAGCTCCACCCCACCGCCCGCTACGAGCTCGACTGGTCGACGCCGCTGCAGATGCTGGTCGCCACCATCCTCGCCGCGCAGTGCACCGACGAACGCGTCAACGCCGTGACGCCCGGGCTGTTCGCCCAGTACCCCGACGCCCGGGCGTTCGCCGACGCCGACCGCGCCGCGCTCGAGGAGGCCGTGCGCCCGACCGGCTTCTACAAGCAGAAGGCCAGGTCGATCCAGGAGTGCTGCCGCGTGCTCGTCGCCGAGTTCGGCGGCGAGGTCCCGCAGACCGTCGCCGAGCTGATCCGCCTGCCCGGCGTGGCCCGCAAGACCGCCAACGTCGTGCTCAACACCGTGTGGGACATCCCCTCGGGCATCATCGTCGACACCCACGTGCAGCGCCTCGCCGGGCGCATGGGCCTCAGCACGCACCGCGACCCCGAGGACATCGAGCGCGACCTCATGAGCCTGGTGCCCGAGGATCAGTGGACGTACTTCGGCCCGGCCATGGTGCTGTTCGGCCGCTACACCTGCACGGCCAAGAAGCCCGGGTGCAAGACCTGCCCGCTCGCGTACGTGTGCCCGCGCATCGGCGTGGCCGCGGCCTGAGCCCGCGAGACGTCACACGCCGCGGGGATCCGCGGGGACCCGCGGGCACGTCTCGCCCCCGGAGGCGCGGGCGCGCCTACTTCCGCCCGTAGGCCGCCTCGCATCTACTGTTCCGATGCGTACACCTGCCCGCCTGTTGCTGCTCGCCTCGTGCTCCCTCCTGCCCGCCTGCGGCGACGACGGCCCCGCGGACACCGCGGACGGCACCACCACCACCACCACCAGCCCGACCGTCGTCACCACCACGAGCGACGACACGACCACCGCCGTCCCGACGTCCAGCGACGACACCACCACCGACGGCAGCGCCACCGTGGTCGTGACCGGCGACGACACGAGTACGACCGCCGACGACACGACGACCGACCAGGGCACCTCGACCGGCCCGGCCCCGATCTGCGGCGACGGCGTCGTCGACGACGGCGAGCAGTGCGACGACGGCGACGCCGACGACGCCGACGAGTGCACCAACAGCTGCGCGCCCGCGACCTGCGGCGACGGCATCGTCCAGGCCGGCGTCGAGGAGTGCGACGACGGCAACGGCATGGACGACGACGACTGCACCAACGCCTGCACCGGCGCGGCCTGCGGCGACGGCATCGTCCAGAACACCGAGACCTGCGACGACGGCAACCCCGACGACACCGACGACTGCACCTCGATGTGCCTGCCCGCGGCCTGCGGCGACGGCTTCGTGCAGGCCGGCGTCGAGGGCTGCGACGACGGCAACACCGCCCCCGACGACGGCTGCAGCGCCGCCTGCGCCATCGAGTCGTGCGGCGACGGCGTGGTCCAGGGCATGGAGGCCTGCGACGACGGCAACCTGGACGACACCGACGAGTGCACCGGCATGTGCGCCGCCGCGGCCTGCGGGGACGGCTTCGTGCAGGCCGGCGTCGAGGCCTGCGACGACGCCAACGACGTCGACACCGACGCCTGCATCGCCTGCGCCGCGGCCGCCTGCGGGGACGGCTTCGTGCAGGCCGGCGTCGAGGAGTGCGACGACGACAACGCCGTCGACACCGACATGTGCACCGGCAGCTGCAAGCTCGCGGCCTGCGGCGACGGCTTCGTGCAGGCCGGCGTCGAGGCCTGCGACGACGGCAACACCGACCCCGGCGACGGCTGCAGCGCGACCTGCACCGCGGAGAACAAGCCCAACCTGCTGCGGTGCGGCAACTCCACGCGCAACGTCGCCGACTTCATCCCGGTCGGGACGATGCTCAACGTCGTCAGCTCCTGCGCCCCGGACAACAACACCCAGGCGATGCTGGTGTCCCGCAACGGCGTCGGCCAGTTCAACGCCGCCGCGCTGAAGGCCTGGGTCGAGGGCGGCGGCATCGTGCTCACCGAGGTGTTCGCCAGCGACGAGGTCTACAACGCGGTGTTCAACGCCGGCCTCCCGCAGGGCGGCGGCCTGATCGGCAGCTGCACCGACCGCTTCCCCTCGGTCGTGCAGTTCAGCAACGCCGACCCGTTCTGGGCCGCCAACCCGTTCACCGCCATCACCCTCGGCCAGTCCGGCTGCGGCACCAACGTCGCCGCCTACCCGATGTTGACCCCGCTCGCCGGCTGGGCCGCCGGCCAGGTCTCGGTCGGCTACCGCAACGCCGGCGCCGGCCGGGTCTGGGTCACCGAGTTCGACTGGCAGGACACCAACACCGTCGGCCCCGACTACGACTACACCGAGTCGCTGATGGGCTACATGATCCTCCACGGGCAGTGAGCCCGATCGCCGGCGGACCGCGCACCGGCGGCCGTCCGCCGGCGCTCAGCGGCCGCGACGGCCGCCGTCGCGGGACCGCGCCGCGCCGCCGCCCCGGCCCTTCTTCGTCTTCGGCGGCGCGCTCGCGGGCGGCGGTGACGGCGGCGGTGGTCCGGGCTCGACCTCGAGGTCGGGCGCGTCGAGCCCGGGCTTGCGGTGGCTCGCGGTGAACTCGGCGACGTCGGGGCCCTCGAGCACCAGCGCGGTCAGCGGCGGCAGGGTCAGGCCGATCGAGCACGGCTTGCCGTGGGCGGGCAGCGCCGCGGCCACGTACTCGCCGGGCAGCTCGGCCATGCCCTCGCCGCCGGCGTAGAGCGGCGCGTCGCTGCGCAGGAGCAGTGTGTACGCCCCGAGGTTCGGCACGCCGACGCGGAGCTCCGACCAGGTCACCGGCGTGAAGTTCAGCGCGAACAGCAGCACCGGCCCGCTCGCGGCCTTGCGCACGAACACGGCGACGCTGCGCTGGTTGTCGTCGACCACCAGCCACTGGAAGCCGGCCGGGTCGTGGTCGAGGGCGTGCAGCGCCGGGCGCTCGCGGTGCAGGTGCCCGAGCCGCGACAGCCAGCGCTCGAGGCCGCCGTGCAGCGCCCCCTCGCGCAGGTGCCAGTCGAGGCCGCGGTCGTGGTTCCACTCGCGGAACTGGCCGAACTCGTCGCCCATGAACAGCAGCTTCTTGCCCGGCATGCCGAACATGTAGGCGTACAGCAGGCGCAGCGAGGCGAACCGCGCCGGCAGGTCGCCGTGCATCTTGGCCGCCAGCGAGCCCTTGCAGTGCACGACCTCGTCGTGCGACAGCGGTAGCACGTAGCGCTCGTTGTAGGCGTACATCATGCGGAAGTTGAGCTCGCTGTGGTGGTGCTGGCGCGCGATCGGGTCGCGGTGCAGGTAGCGCAGCGTGTCGTGCATCCAGCCCATGTCCCACTTGTAGTCGAAGCCGAGCCCGCCGCGCGCGACCGCCTCGGTGACCCGCGGCCACGACGTCGACTCCTCGGCGATGGTGATGACCCCCGGGCAGCGGGTGTGCAGCGCGTGGTTGAACTGGCGCAGGAAGGCCACCGCCTCGAGGTTCTCGCAGCCGCCGTACTCGTTGGGCTCCCACTCGCCCGGGCGCCGCGAGTAGTTGCGGTAGAGCATCGAGGCGACCGCGTCGACCCGCAGGCCGTCGACGTGGTAGCGCTCGATCCACAGCAGCGCCGCGCTGATGAGGAAGGCCCGCACCTCGTTGCGCGCGAGGTTGAAGATCAGCGTGTTCCAGTCGGGGTGGAGCCCGCGCCGCGGATCGGCGTGCTCGAACAGGTGGGTGCCGTCGAAGTACGCGAGGCCGTGGCCGTCCGCCGGGAAGTGCGCCGGCACCCAGTCGAGGATCACGCCGATGTCGGCCTGGTGCAGGCGGTCGATCAGCGCCATCAGCTCCTGCGGCCGCCCGTAGCGGGCCGTGGGCGCGTAGTAGGCGACCGTCTGGTAGCCCCACGAGCCGTAGAACGGGTGCTCGGTCAGCGGCAGGAACTCGACGTGGGTGAAGCCCAGCGCGCGCACGTGGGCGATCAGCCGCTCCGCGACCTCGACGTACGAGAGGAACCGGCCGCCCTCGCCGCGCTGCCACGAGCCGAGGTGGACCTCGTAGATGGCGATCGGCGCGTCGGGCGACTGCCTGCGCGCGCGCCCGGCCATCCACGCGGCGTCGCCCCAGTCGTGGCGCAGGTCGGCGACGATCGAGGCGGTCTTCGGCGGCTCCTCGGCGGCCAGCGCGAACGGGTCGGCCTTGTCGCCCTCCTCGCCGCGCATGCCGACCACGCGGTACTTGTAGGTCATGCCGGGCCGCGCCCCGGGGACCACGCCGGACCACACGCCCGAGGGGTGCGGCTGCAGCGGATCGACCCGCGGATCCCAGCCGTTCCACTCGCCGATGACCGCCACGGCCCGCGCGTTGGGGGCCCACACCGCGAAGTGCACCCCGCCGCGCGCCAGCGGCTGCGCGCCCATCACGGCGTGCAGCTGCTGGTGCGTGCCCTCGGCGAACAGGTGGTAGTCGAACCCGGTCAACGGCAGCGGCGACGTCTCGGGCGCGGCCGCCGGCTCGGCGAGGTAGACGCTGGCCGCGGGCGCCGGGCTGTCCTCGGGGACAGCTCGATACGCGGCCCTCAGCTCGGCGTCGCGGCGCGCGGCCCCGGCGACGGTCGCCCCGTCGCCGCGCAGGTAGCCCGCCGCGGGCTCGGGCGCGGGTCGCTTCGCGTCGCGCGCGAGGTAGACCTCGGGGCTGATCGGACGGACCTCGACGTCGGCGGGGTCGATGCGCTCGACCGACTTCTTCGCCGCGGCGCGGCCCGACTTCTTCGCCGCGGCGAGGTCCGGCTGCTTGGCGGCGCCGCCCGACTTCTTCGCGGCCTTGGCTGCGGGTCTGGTGCGCGCGTCGGTCTTCGCGTCCGCGGCGCGCGTGGGCTGCGAGGAGGTGGACCGCGTCTTGCTCGGCATGGTCGGTCGCGTATTTACCGGGCGTGGGCGGCGCTGAGAACCCTCGAGGATGAATTTTGCGCGCCCGCACGGTCACGCGGCGGTCACATCGCCGCCGAGAATGACGTTCCGCGCGCGAATCACCGGCGGCGGTCGCGTCACCCTTCGAACGCGTGCACGTCGACGCCGGAGATCGTGCACGTGATCGGCTGAAACCCGCGGACGTCGACCTGCTCGTAGACGCGGTCGCTGAGGTAGAGCTTTCCCCAGGCCCCGCGGTCCTGGGCCAGCCTCGCGGCGACGTTGACGGCCTCGCCGGCGATGTCGCGGCCGCCGTGCGCGAGCTCGAAGACGAGGACGGGCCCGCGGTCGACGCCGACGCGGCAGAGGATCCCGTCGCCCGAGAGCTCGCGGCGGAAGGCCTCGGCGAACGCGAGCGCGCGCGCGCCGTCGTCGAAGGCGTAGACGCCGACGCCGCCGGCGACCTTGATCTCCTCGCCGTGCGCGGCGTCGAGGTGGCGCAGGCCCGCGTCCTTCATCATCACCGACAGCGCGAGGTCGGTGAGCAGCGCGACCTCGTGGCTGTCGGCCAGCTGCCGCTCGCGCTCGACGATCACGACGGTGCTCTCGCGGGTGTAGCGGTCGGTCAGCCGCCGGGCCAGCGCGGCGTCGTCGAGGTCGGCCGCGAGCGCGAGCAGGTCGGCGTAGAACGCCTCCGAGTAGGGGATCGGGTAGCGGCCGCGGCGCTCGCTCGCCGCCGCGAGGCGCGGGCCGCCGAGCACCGTGCTGGCCGAGCCGAGCGCGTACCACGAGCCCGCGCGCGCGGCGAGGTGAAACCCGTGATCGCCGATCAGCCGGGCCGACACAGCCGCGCTGATCGCCACCTCGCCGCCCCGCGTGGCGTGCTCGGTGAACTCCTCGATGCCGTCGGAGGCCTCGCCGTGGAGCCCGCCGGCGAGGCTGTAGAACGCGCCGTGGTGCGCGCCGAGGCCGATGCGGATGCGGCAGCGGGCCGCGACCTCGTCCTGGATCGTCAGCAGCGCGGACACCAGCGTCGCGGCGTCGACGTCGTCGGGGAAGAACATCTGCGTGTTGTCGGCGGCCCAGACGCCCACGGCCTCGCCGCCGATCGCCGCGCCCACGCGGTGCACGATCTCCTTGGGCTGGTTGATGACCGCGAGGATCTCGAGCAGGCCGAGCTGCTGCGTCAGGCCCGTCAAGCCCGTCGAGTCGGACACGACGTTGTAGCCGACCACGCGGTGCGGCCCCAGCAGGGCCAGCGCGTCCTCGTGGGTCTGGTCGCTCTCCAGCCAGGCCTCGATCACCGCGATCGGCAGCGACCCGCCGATGTCGTGGGCCACCTCGAAGAGTCCGGGCGTGTACTGCGTGCGGGCCATCGCTCCACCGTAGCGTGAACGCCGGCGCGGCGACCATCGCCGGCCGAGGCCGCCGCGATCGCCCTCCCGCGCGTGGTCGGTTTGTGGCAAGGTGGGGCGGTGCTGCTCCTCGTGCTCGCCCTCCTGATCGCGCCGGCGCCGGCACCGACGGCCCCTGCCCCGCCGCCCGCGGCCGCGTACGACGCCGCCCGCGCCGACGCCGACCTCGAGCTGCTGCTGCACGAGCGCGGCAAGGCCTACCTCGAGGCGCGCGCGCGGCTCGAGGCCAGCCCGCAGATCGTCGCCCCGCAGGTCGCGGCCCGCCTGCGCCGCTCGCCCGCGCCGACGCCCGCGGAGGAGCGCCGCCTGCTCGCGCTGCTCGCCGCGGTCGCGCGCCCCGAGGACCTCGAGATGTTCGCCGAGCAATTGCGCCGCGAGGTCGCCGCCAGCAAGTCGATGACGCAGGGCGCCGGCGACGAGCTGCGGGTCGCCGAGCCCTGGCGCACGCTGCTGCGCGAGCAGGGCGCCGCCGCGGTCGCGGCCCTGAAGGGGCTGGTGGCCGAGCGCAGCTTCACCGAGGACCTGCGGGCGCTGCTGCTCGCCGACCTCGTGGCCGTCACCCCGACCGAGGCGCTGACCGAGCTGGTCGCGCTCGTCGGCGCCGGCTCGCCGGGGCTGCGCCAGGCCCTGCGCCAGGCCCTGGCCCGCCGCGCCGCGTCGAGCCCGCGCGAGCGCGCCGACCTGCTCGCGGCCGTCGACGGCGCGGTCGCCTCCAGCGAGGGCTCGCGCAAGGCCTCGCTGATCGGCCTGCGCGCGGGCCTCGGCGAGGGCGCCGACGCCGACTTCACGCGCGCGATGATCGGCGCCGCCGAGGACGAGGCCGCCGCGTTCGCGGTCCGCGTCGCCGCCCTGCGCGTGCTGCTCGCGCGCGCGGCCGAGGCGACGGTGCAGGCCAGCCTCGAGCGGATCGCCGCCCGCCACCTCGAGCCCGCGCGCCAGGCCGTGCAGGCCAGCGAGGTGCTCGGCGCGCTCGCCTTGCAGGGCCTGCGCGCCGAGGCCGGACGCGCGCTGGTCGAGCGCCTGGCCCTGACCGCCGCCGCCGCCCCGCGCATCGCCGCCGCCGCCTACGGCCTGGCCGCCCTGGCGAACGACGGCGCGTGGCTCGACGCCAGCCAGGCCCACCCGTGGCCCGAGGTCCGCGGCGCCGCCCTGGCGCGCGTCGAGGGCCCGTGCGCGCCCGCCCTGCTGAAGAAGATCGTGCGCATCGCCGACGCGACCCGCCGCAACAGCGAGGCCGAGGCGATCGTCGCGCGCGAGGCGATCACCGCCATCGGCCGCTGCGGCGGCGAGGACTCGCGCAAGGCGCTCGAGCGCCTGCTCGACGCCGGCGATCAGGACCCCGATCGCCGGGCCGAGGCCGCGCGCCAGCTCATCAAGCACCACGGCAGCGCCGGCGCCGAGCTGGTGGGCGCCGCCCTGGCCCGCACCGCCGCGCCGAGCCTGTCGATCCGGCTGATCAAGGCCCTCCAGCGCAGCGAGCCGCCGCCGAGCCCGGGCGTGCGCGAGGCGCTGTGCGAGGCCACCGAGGCCGCCGAGACCGCGGCCGCGGCGCGTCAGGCGATCGCCGCGCTGATCCCCGACGAGACCGCGCCGTGCGGCGAGCGGGCCGCGCCGACCCGCCCCGACCCCGAGCGCCCCGCGCTCGAGCGCGAGTGACGGCCCGACGCGGCGTGAGCTCCGCGATCGACGAGCTCGTCGGCGAGGGCGCGCGACGCCACGCCGGGCCATTGCCGCGCGGCACGAACCGCCGTAGCCTCTCGCTCCCGCGCATGGCGACCCCGCTCCCGGACAGACCCAGGCTCCGCAAGGTCGACCGCGCCGTGCTGCGCCGCGGCGACGAAGTGTTGGTCGTGCTGCGCGACCCCCTCGGCATCGCCGAGCCCGCGGCCCTGCCCGAGGAGGCCAACCTCGTGCTCGACATGCTCGACGGCCAGCGCACCGCGGCCCAGGTCCGCCAGTCGCTGCTGCTGCGCGGGCTGCTGAGCGTCAGCCAGGAGGAGATCATCGCCCTCATCGCCGAGCTCAGCGACGCCGGCTACCTCGACGACGACCGCTTCCGCGAGCGCTGGGCCGCCGCCCACCGCGAGTTCATGGCCCACCCCGTGCGCGCGCCGCGGCACGCCGGCGTGCTCTACCCCGCCGACCCGGCCGCGCTGCAGCATGAGCTGAGCGCCGCCCTGCCCGACCCCGCCGCCCGCGTGCACGCCGGCTCCGAGGTGATCGGCGTGCTGCTGCCGCACCAGCCGCTGGTCGGCCGCGTGGCCGCCCTCGCCGACGCGACGCTCGTCGGTCTGCCCGAGCCCGGCGCCGTCGACGTCGTCGTCCTCCTCGGCACCGATCACCACCCGGGCCGCCTGCCGTTCGCGCTGACCGACAAGCACTACGGCACGCCGCTCGGACCTGTCCGATCGGACAGCACGCTGGTCCGCGCGATCGAGCAGCGGGTCCCGTGGGTCCGCCGCGAGGAGATCCGCCACCGCGAGGCCACCAGCCTCGAGCTCGCCGCGCTCGGCCTGCGCCACCTCTACGGCGACGCCTGCCCGCCGGTGCTGGCGATCGTCTGCGGCCCGGCCGCGCTCGACGACGACGCGACGATCGACAGCTTCCTGGCGACCATGGAACATGTCCTCGAGGACAGGCGCGTGCTGTGGTGGGTCTCGGCCGAGCTCAGCCACGCCGGCCCGGCCTACGGGCGCCCGCCGCTCGACGCCGACGGCGTGTCGGCGCTGGCGAGCCGCGACCTCGCGTGCATCGACTCGCTGCGGGTCGGCCGCCCCGAGCAGCTCACGCGCCGCTGCCAGGACAACGACGAGCTGCTGGGACGACCGAGCGGCGCCGCGGCGCTGGCGACGCTCGCCCGCCTGCTGCCGGTCGGCTACCGCGCCGAGCTCGTCGACTACGCGACCTGTCAGCCCGTGGGCGCCGATCCCGGCTGGCTCGGCCTCGCGGGCATGCGGTTCGCCGCCCCGAACGACGACGACGACGAGTGACCCGTCGCCGTCGTCGCCGCGTCACGCCGGGCCGCGGGCGAGCCGCACCGCGAGGTCGGCGCCCACCTCGGCGCGCAGCGGCAGCGTGGCCTTCTCGTCGGCGGCGCTCTGGGCCGCGAACCCGTACACGAGGGCGACGATGCCGACGGCGACGCTGTCCGCGTCGCTGGCCTTGAACACACCCTCGGTCGCGCCGCGCTTGATCAGCTCGGCGTACTTGCTCCGCATGGCCGAGAGGATCGGCGCCAGCTTCTCGCGAAACTCCGGGTTCTGGCTGGACATCGCCAGCATCAGGTTGCAGAACCGGGCCTCGTCGGGGCTGCCCTCGAGGGTTTGCAGGTGCGCGGCGACGAGGGCGTGCAGGGCCTTGTCGGCCGGCTGGTCGGCGCCCTGGTCGGCGCCCCAGCGGGCCTGCAGGGACTCGAACTGGGCCTCGAGGATGTCGTGGAACAACGCTTCCTTGGCCCGGTAATGGAAATAGACGCCCCCCTTGCTAAGGCCCGCCTCGCGGGCGATGTCCAGGAGACGTGTCGCCGCGAAGCCGCGGCGAACGAAGCACCGCGTGGCGGCAGCACGGATCTGCTGCTTGCGGACCTCATCGGTTTTCTGGCGTGTCATCGCGGCCCCACCTTCCCCGGCGCCCGTTCGGCGCCCCCAACCGACTCCACGCTAGCGCGAGCCCCCATGGGTTTGTCCAGACGTCGCCGCAATTAAGCGGTGGAGGCGGCCCCAGGGCCCCTTTGCCCGGGTTCCGCCGGTCGGAGGCCCGGGGGCCGGTCGCAGCCCGGCCCCCTCGGCGAGCGGAACCACCCGCGTAAGTGGCCGAAATTCCGGCGAGATCCGCGGGGCTCAGGCGCGCCGAGCGACGTCCCCGACCGGCGCAATTTGACACATCGGCCTACCATGGGCGTGAATAGGGGCGCGGGGCTCGCGTCCGTCAGCCCTCGAGGTTTTATGCGCAACGTTCGTTTGGCCCTGTTGGTCGCCGTCGGTCTGAGCCTGTCGACGGCCTGCTCCTACTCGTCGTCCCGGTCGTGGGGCTCCGGCAGCACGGCGAACCCGGGCCCGTCGGGCAAAGGCAAGCCCGCCCGTCAAGTCGACAACCACGGCAAGCCCGCGAAGAAGGTCGCCGAGCCCGCCGCTCCTGCCGCCCCTGCCGAGCCCGCGAAGGCCGCCGAACCGAGCGAGCCCGCCGCCACGCCCGAGCCGAGCACGCCTGCGGCTCCGACCCGCCAGGGCCGCGACGACGTCACCCCCACCCGCCAGGGTCGCGAGGACCCGGCGCCCACCTCCGGCACCAGCGTCAACGGCACCCTGAACGCCAAGCCCACCACGCCCGGCGGCACCAACATCGGCGTCGCCGCCGAGCCGAGCAAGCCCTCGGTCGGCCCCAAGGGCCTGAAGGCGGCCCCGAAGCAGCCGCAGCCGCAGCCGCCGACCGGCAAGGTCGCCGCGCCGCAGCAGTGAGTCGGGCTCCGAGCCCGAGACCCGGGACCGTCGTCGACGGCCCGGGTCTTTCGCATTTTACAACAGCGATCGGCGACGACTTCGCGGTCGCCGCGTCGCTCACGAGCCGGTGTGCGAGACGGCGCTGCCGCGGACGCGGGCGCGTTGCATCGGCGCAGGCGGAAGCTCGTGGCGCGCGCCGCCGACGTCCTCGATCACGTCGTCGTCGAGCTCGTCGTCGATGTCCTCGCGGTGCGTGAAGCGACGCCGCTGGATCGTCACGCTGTCGTCCTCTTCGTCGTCGTGCGTAGCGAACACCGGCGGATCCGGCGGGACGATGACCGACAGCTCGAGCTGACCGGTGCGCTTCTGCTTGCTCGGCGCGGCGGTCTTCGGGTTGAGCTGGTTCTTCAGCTCGGTGCCCGGGCGAAAGTCGATGGTGAACGCGGCGTCGATCGTCATCGGCTCGAGCGTCCGCGGGTTGACGCCCTGGCGGGCGCTGCGTCGCTTCTTGGTGAAGGTGCCGAAGCCCGGGAAGGTGAAGCGCGGCTGCTGCGAGCGCGTGACCTTGGCCCGCACGAAGTAGGCGCCGAGCTCCTCGAACGCGAGATCCAGGATCTGTCCGATGCACTTCTTGGTGACATCGGGCGGGAGGTCTCGCGACCGTGCGAGCTTCTCGATCAGTTCAGCCTTTGTCATCGGCGTGGACCACGAACTCTATGAAAGCCGCATTGCATGGTCAACTGTTTTGCCGACCCGCAACTCGCGCAGGCTTTCGTACGGTCTTCATGATCCGACGCGCAACTTGCTCATGGCCTGCTGGAGATCCGCCATGACCGTGTCATCCGCCGGATTTCGCTGCCCCGGCGCGAGCTCGCGTGCTTGCCGGATGACGTACGAGGGGTGATACGTGACGAACAACGCGGCTTCGAGTCCGCCGGCCGCGTCCCGATACGGCCACATGCGGCCGCGCATGCTCCGCAGCGTCGTGTCCGGCTTGCCGCCGGTCATCAACATGCCGGCGTAGCGGCCGAGCGCGACGATCACCTTCGGTTGGATCGCACGGATCTGTGCCTTCAGGAACGGCGAACACTTCTCGACCTCGTCCGGCTCCGGATCGCGGTTGTTCGGCGGCCGACACTTCAACACGTTGGCGATGTAGACCTGCTCGCGCGTCAGCCCCAGACGGCCGAGCCACTCGGTCAGCCGCTTGCCGGCCATGCCGACGAACGGCTCGCCGAGGCGGTCCTCGTCAAACCCGGGCGCTTCGCCGATGAACATGAGGTCGGCCTCGGGGTCGCCGACGCCGAACACGATGTGCTTGCGGGACGGCGCCAGCTTGCAGCGCGTGCAGTTGCCGAGGTTCTTGCGCCGCAGGTACTCGAGCTTCTCGGCGGCGGTCCAGGTCTTGGCCTGGTCGCGGACGGCGCCGTCGGCCACGATCGGCAACGACGGAGCTGCCGGCGCGGGGACGCGCCGGGGATCTGCCACCTGCTCCAAAGGCCAGGTCTGCGTCGGCTGCTTGATCTCGTCCTGGATCGCGGGATCGTCTCGCCGCGGCGGCGGGATGGTCGGTTGTTCAGCTGCGATCTCGGCCTGTTTTTCGGGATAGGTGTCCGCGGCCGCCGGGGCGCGCCGGGGCATCGCGCGGGCGTCGACGTAGCGCAGGCCGCGATACTCGCGGAGGTGACGCAGGTGCGCCGCAAAGCCGCGGGCGAGCTCGCGGGGATCGCTCATCGTGCGGACTCCGGCCACAGGCGCGTCGCCAGCTCGGTCAGCAGCCAGCGCGCGAGCACGGCCTTGTCCACCGGCGGGCCCGACGGAGTCACGGCGACCGACTGCGCGGGGCCGCGGGTCAGCAGGTAGCCGGCGTTGGTCGTGCTGGCGAAGCCGAGGCCGGGCACGCCGACGCGGTTGACGAAGATCGCGTCGACGCCCTTGGCGTTCATCTTGGCCTCGGCGAGGCGCACCAGCTCGGCGGTCACCGTCGCCTCGTCGGCGTCGTCGACGGTCTGCGCGGCGAACCCGAGGAAGCGCGTGGCGCCGCTGCGGGCCCGGGTCAGGGCGGCGAGGATGTCGATGCCCTGGCGCCACTGCAGGCCCGCCATCGCCGGCAGCAGCGCGGCCTTGTCGAGCTTGCTCGGCGCCGTCGTCACCTCGAGGTCGGCGACGGCGGCGACCATCGCCACCAGGTCGACGGGCGCCGCCGCCAGCTCGCGCGCGAGCGCGGCGTGCATCTCGGTCGCGGTCTCGACGTCGACGCGGCGCACGCGGGCCGGCGTGGCGAGGCCCACGGGGCCCGCGACGAGCGTGACCTCGGCGCCGAACTCGGCCGCGGCCGCGGCGAGCTGGAAGCCCTGCGCGCCGGTCGACGCGTTGGAGACGAACCGCACCGGGTCGATGTACGTGCGCGTCGGCCCGGCCGAGACGAGCACGCGACGGCCCCTCCACAGCAGCTCGCGCGCGAGCAGGTCGCGCGCGGCGGCGACGATGTGCGGCGCGTCGATCATACGGCCCTCGCCGATCCAGCCGCACGCCAGGGCGCCGCGGTCGGGGCCGACGAAGTGTGCGCCGCGGGCGGCCAGCACGCCGAGGTTGTGCTGCGTCGCCGGGTGGTGCCACATGTTGGTGTTCATCGCCGGGGCCCACAGGACCGGCGCCCTGGTGGCCAGCAGCACGCAGCCGGCGAGGTCGTCGGCGACGCCGGCGGCGGCGCGGGCGATGCGGTTGGCGGTGGCCGGCGCGACGATCACGACGTCGGGCCAGTCGGCGAGCTCGATGTGGCCGACGCTGCCCTCCTCCGCGGGGTCGAGCAGGCTCGTGCGCACCGCGCGGGTCGACACCGTCGCCAGCGCGAGCTCCGAGACGAACGCCCTGGCCGCCTCGGTCATCACCACCTGCACGCTGCAACCGGCGGCGATCAGCGCGCGAACCAGCTCGGGCGCCTTGTAGGCCGCGATCCCGCCGCCCACGACGAGCAGCACCCGCTGGCCGCGCGGCGCCTCAGCCATCGACGGCCTCGAGCGGGGTGGCGCCGACGGTCTCGATGCCGAAGCCGGCGAGCCCCACGATCTTGCGCGGGTTGTTGGTCAGCACCTTGATGCGGTGGATCCCGAGGCTGCGCAGCACCTGGGCGCCGAGGCCGAACTCGCGGAAGCCCGCCTCCGCCGGCTTCAGCGCGGGCGTCGGGTTCGACGTGACGGCCTGCAGCAGCGGGTCCGGCGGCCAGCTGTGGCCGAGCACGTAGAGGAACACGCCGCGGCCGGCGCGGGCGATCTGCCGGAGGCTCGCGCGCAGGCGGCTGGCGCTGGCGGCGTCGTCGCCCTCCTCCACCACGCCGAACACGTCGCCGAGGATCTGGGCCCGCTGCGCGCGCAGCAGCACCGCGTCGTCGCCCCGCGGCTCCTGCTGCAGGTCGCCGAGGCAGAGCGCCACGTAGTAGCTGGCCGGCTCGACGCGCGAGCGGAACGTGCGCATGGTCCAGCCGTCGGCGAGCGAGAGCCCGAGCGGGGCCGAGACCAGCGGCGTGGCCGCGATCTCCTCGACCAGCAGCTCGCGCTGCAGGCGGTAGCCGATCAGATCGGCGATCGTCAGGATCGGCAGGTCGTGGCGCTGGGCGAACTTCTCGAGGTCGTCCATGCGGGCCATCTCGCCGTCGTCGCGCATGATCTCGCAGATCACGCCGGCCGCGCGCAGGCCGGCGAGGCGGGCCAGATCGACCGAGCCCTCGGTGTGGCCGGAGCGGACCAGCACGCCGCCGGGCTGGGCGCGCAGCGGGAAGATGTGGCCGGGGCTGACGATGTCGGCGGCGCCGAACTGCTCGTCGCTGGCCACGCGGATGGTCTCGGCGCGGTCGGCCGCGGAGATGCCGGTCGTCACGCCGCGGCGGGCCTCGATCGACACCGTGAACGCGGTGCCCATGTGGCCCGGGTCGGTGGGCACCATCATCGGCAGGCGGAGCTCGCGCACGCGGTCGGCGGTCAGCGCCAGGCAGATGAGCCCGCGGCCCTCGCGGCACATGAAGTTGACGTGCTCGGCCGTGCAGCCCTGGGCGCCGACCACCAGGTCGCCCTCGTTCTCGCGGTCCTTGTCGTCGACGAGGATGATCATGCCGCCGCGGCGGATGACCTCGATGCAGCGCTCGACGTGGTCGAAGTTGTGCTCGGTCATGGCAGTCAAACCTTCGTGGGTGACGGGTGGAGGAAGCCGCTGCGCGCCAGCAGCTCGCGGGTCACGCCGGCCTCGGCGGGCGTGGTGGTGGCGAGCAGGCGGGCGACGTAGCGGGCGAGGAGGTCGACCTCGAGGTTGACCGCGTCCCCGGGCTTGCGCGCGCCGAGGGTGGTGACCGCGAGGGTGTGGGGGATGAGGCCGACGGCGAACCCGCCGGCGTCGACGTCGTTGATGGTCAGGCTCACCCCGTCGACGCAGATCGAGCCCTTGGTCGCCACGAACGGCAGCAGCTCGGCCGGGGCGTCGAACCACATGAGCACGGCGTCGCCGCGGGGCTCGCGGCTGCGCAGGCGCCCGAGGCCGTCGACGTGGCCGGACACCAGGTGGCCGCCGAGCGCGTCGCCGACGCGCAGGGCGGGCTCGAGGTTGACGGGGTCGCCGACCTTCAGGTCGCCGAGGCTGGTGACCGCGAGCGTCTCGAAGGCCGCGACCACGGTGAACGACTCGGGCGTGGCGGCGGTGACGGTCAGGCACACGCCCGACACGCTGACGCTGGCGCCGAGCGTGCGGTCGCCCTCCGACAGCGCGGCCGCGACCACGAACGTGCGCTGCTCGGGGCTCGCCTCGATCGACGCCACACGACCGACGGAGCGGACGAGCCCGGTGAACATGCCGGCGGTTATGGCACAGCCGTCCGGCGTGATCAGCACCGCCACGGGCGCAGCGAACTCACAACCCGTGAAAGCCGCGTGGAACGGCCCAGGCGGGCGTTCGGCGGCCGACCGAAACATCGGAGAGGCGCCGCACGCGGCGCCCTGCCCTGCCCCGGCGTCGTCAGCGGTGGGCCGCCTCGGACTTCTTGTGCATCACGTTTTTAAACATGCCGAGGGTGCGGTCGAGGCTCTGCATGGTGTCGAGGAGGGTGCGGGCGTCGCCGCGGGCGAGGTCCTCCTCGGCGCGCTGGACCACGGCCTCGGCCTTGGCGATGGCGTCGCGGCCGAAGCGGGTCCCGCTCATCGCCTCCTGGACCTGGGGGAACAGGCCGCGGATGGTGTCGATCAGCTTCTCGGCCTGCTGCCGGCGGCGCTCGATCTCCTCCGAGGCGCGCAGCTCGATCATGTAGCTCTGCGACTGCTTGACCAGGTCCTTCAGTTCGTCCTCGGTGAGGCCGCTGGTCGCGGTCACGGTGATGCTCTGCTCGCGGCCGGTCTCGAGGTCCTTGGCGCTGACGCTGACGATGCCGTCGACCGAGATCGAGAACGTGACCTCGACCTCGACCTGGCCGCGCGGGGCCCGGCGCAGGCCGCTGAGGATGAACTCGCCGAGCATCTCGTTCTCGGCGGCCTTGTCGCTCTCGCCCTGCAGCACCAGGATCTTCACCGACGTCTGGTTGTCGCGCACGGTCGTGAACACGTGGCCGGCGCGCGTCGGGATGGTGGTGTTCTGCTCGATGAGGCGGTGGAAGTAGCCGCCGACGATCATGATGCCGAGGCTGTGAGGGGTCACGTCGAGCAGCAGCAGCTCGGGGGTGTTGTCGACGAGGGCGTGGGCCTGGATGGCGGCGCCGAGGGCCACGACCTCGTCGGGGTGCACGCCCTTGCACGGCTCGATGCCGAAGAAGGCCGCGACCTTGCGCTGGACCATCGGCATGCGCGTCATGCCGCCGACGAGCACGACGTCGTCGACGTCCTTGGCCTCCATCTTGGCGCTCTCGAGCGTGCGCGCGCAGATCTTGATGGTCTCCTCGACGAGGTCCTCGGTCAGGTCCTCGAGCTGCTGCACGGTCAGCGTCTCGTGCATGTGCAGGTGGCGGCCGCTCGGCGTGGTGTGCAGGAACGGCAGCTCGATGGTGGTCTCGCGCACGGCCGAGAGCTCGCAGCGGGCCTTCTCGGCGGCGTCCTTCAGGCGCTGCATGGCCATGCGGTCCTCGCGGATGGCCACGCCGGTGTCCTCCTCGAAGGTCTCGATGAGGTACTGCATGACCCGCAGGTCGAAGTTCTCGCCGCCGAGGAAGGTGTCGCCGGCGGTCGAGATGACCTCGAACACGCCGTGGCCGATGTCGAGGATCGAGACGTCGAAGGTGCCGCCGCCGAGGTCGTAGACCGCGACCTTGCGCTCGAGGTTCTTGCCGAACCCGTAGGCCAGCGCGGCCGCGGTCGGCTCGTTGATGATGCGGATGACCTCGAGGCCGGCGATGCGCCCGGCGTCCTTGGTGGCCTGGCGCTGGTTGTCGTTGAAGTAGGCCGGCACGGTGATGACGGCCTTCTCGATGGTCTGGCCGAGGTACTGCTCGGCGATCATCTTCATCTCGGCGAGGATGAAGGCGCTGATCTCCGGGACCGAGTAGACGTGGTCGCGGATCTTCAGGCGGATGTCGCCGTGCGGGCCCTCGGTGATGGTGTACGGGCAGGTCTGCGCGACCGTGCGGCCGGCGGTCGAGTTCCACTTGCGGCCGATCAGGCGCTTGACCGCGTAGATGGTGTTCTGCGGGTTGGTCACGACCTGGCGCTTGGCCAGGTGGCCGACCAGGCGCTTGCCGCTCTCCGAGATCGCGACCATCGACGGGGTGATGCCGTACCCGCCCTTGTTGGGGATGACCCGCGGGACGCCCGCCTCGACGATCGCCACGCAGGTGTTGGTCGTCCCGAGGTCGATGCCGACGACGTACTCCATGCGGCCCACTTCCTACGCTACTATGCCGCGCCGGGCCACGGTCTCAGCGTGACGCCGGTCGCGCGGCGCCGTGCAGCGAACGGGAGGGGGCCCGCAGCACCACCAGCGGGATCGCGTAGTCGTCGACGCTGTGCCCGGCCGCCGCCAGGTCGCGCATGTAGAGGGCGCAGCGCCGGCGGTCCGAGAGGTACGCCCGGGCCGCCTGGGCGTGGTGAAACAGCTCGCCCAGCACGTCGGCGAAGGCGCCGATGCGCCGGCCGTAGTAGCGGTCCGGATGGAGCCGGCGGCAGGTCGCGAGGTAGGCCCGGCGGATGACCTTCTGGTCCGCGGTCGGCGCCAGGCCGAGTCGCTCGAAATGGGTCAACGTCTCGCTCTGGGCCAGCTGGTGGAGCAGGCGCCGCTGCTCCTCGACGGGGATGTCGAGCCCGGGCTGGACCCGCGGATCGTCCGCGAGGTCGAGCTCGTCGAGGCGCAGCCGCAGGCGGCGGTGGACCGCGCGACAGCTGGTCAGCCACACGACGAGGTCGTCGGTCTGTCCCGAGAGACAGGGCGCTTTCGCGGCGGCCTCGCTGCGCGGGAAGCTCGGCGCGTCGACCGGCTCGCCGAGCCTCGCGTGGGCGACCGCATCCTCGACACATGCAGGAACGAACGAAGCGAAATCCACGACCTGCGGAATCAGCATGCAGAGCGACCTCGGCGAGCTGCGCCGATCGCTGTCCGCGAGGCGACTGACGCGGCCCTCGGGGTACTCATGGAGCATGGCGGGCCTGAGAGTATCCCGCGCGTGTTCGCTCGCCAGGCGGCGCGCGCGGAAAGACGCGTGAGTTAGCCCGCCGTCACTCGCCCATCGCCTGGCGGACGCGGGGTGCGTAGGTGCCGCTGGGGTAGCTGCGCAGGAAGGCCTCGCCGCGGGCGCGGGCCTCGGGTCGGCCGAGTTCGAACAGCGCGAGGATCGCCACGCCCTCCCACTCCTGCTTAAAGGTGCCGCCGCTGAACTCGGCGCGGCCGGCCTCGGCCAGCTCGAGCGCGCGGGCGGCGTCGCGGCCGAGCAGGCTGCGGGCGGTCTGCAGGTTGCGGGCCTCGCGGAGGTAGTCCGCGGCCGGGGCGCGCTGCTTGTCGGTGGTGGCGGGAGGACGCGGGCGGACGACCCGCTTGCCGGTCCTGGCGGCGGTCGGGGCCTCGTCGACGTCGACGAACTCGGCGGCCTCCTCGGGCACGACGACGGCCGGGGCCGCGGGCGGCGGTTCGAGGGCGACGGCCGTCTCGGGCGCGGGGACGTCGGCGACCGCGGGGGCGCCGGACGGCGCGGAGATCGGGGCGACGACGGCGACCGGTTCGCTCGCGGAGGCCGGCGCGGACGGCCGCTCGGCGCCAGGCCACAGCAGCATTGCGGCCGCGAGCCCGCCGGCCAGCAGCAGGGCCCCGGCGATCACTCCGCCCGAGCCGCCGCCGGCCCGGGCCACACCTGCACTTTTGGACAGGTTGGTCTCGAAGCGGGCGAGGCCTGCGCTGACGTCATAAGGAATGTCCACGCGCGCGACGGCTCCGAGGTCGCGTCGCAGGGCGGCGCCGGCGGCGGAGTCGTGGAGGAGTCGGACGGGGTCGTGGGTCATTGGGTCACCATGTCGGGGGAGCTGGCGGGGAGCTTTCGGCTGGCGGTGAGGCGGCCGTGGGCCTCCTGGAACAGTTTGCGGGCCTTATGCAGGCGGGAGTAGACGGTGCCGACGGGGATGTTGAGGACGGCGGCGATGGCCTCGCAGCTCTCGCCTTCGAGTTCGAACAGGACGAACACGGCGCGCTTGCCCTCGTCGAGGGCGTCGAGGGCCTGCTGGACCCGGCGCAGGGCTTCGGCCGTCTCGGCCTGCTCGCCCGGGCCGTGGCTGCGCGACGGGGCGTAGCTCACGGCCTGCACGTCGGGGTCCTCGCGGGACCGTCGCTGGCGGCGGCGGGCAGCAGAGGTCACCCGCAGGGCGATCTCCGCCAGCCACGTGGTCGGCCGGGCTGCGCCCGGGATGAAGCCGCCGCGTCGGTGCGCGACCAGGAAGACCTCCTGCACGATGTCATCAACCTCTTCGCGCCGCACCCCCAGTCGAACGACGAAGTTGGCGACGAACTGCGCGTGCTCGCGGAACAGCCGGGCAGCGTCCATCACCGGCCGCTCCGGCCGGCTGCCATCTTCGGGGGGTGTATGTCGCGAATCGGTCAATGCCTTCACCGGATCGTGAACGCGCCCCCCAGGCCGAACATCACGCCGACCGGCGCGACGCTCACGGAGTCGCCGATCATACTCGGTTTGTCCGGATCGCGGACGGCGATGACCGGGCGGAGGAACGGAACGACGCCGTCTATCACGAATTCGAGAGAAAACACGCGCGAGGTGACGACCCGCAGCTCGAGGGCGAGGGCCCCCGCGACCCAGGGGGTGGTCACCCGGGTCGCCCCGGTCGCCTGGACGGCCCCGACGCCCGGGCCGACGCACAGGCGCGGGCGCAGGCGCCGGCGCTGGAGCCCGAAGCAGGCGTCGAGCCGGCCGGCGACCAGGCCGATGTCGACGACCCCGGCCGTGACCATGCGCCGCGCGTAGCCGCCGAGCACGCCGAGCCGCAGCTCCATCCACGGCACCCAGCCGAGCTCGCCGTGGATCTGGCCGCCGCCGCCGAGCCCCGGCAGCGACCCGAGCCACAGCCCTCCACGGACGCCGGCGGCTCCGCGCAGGTTGGGCCGCCGGCGCGGCGGCTCGCTCTCGGGCGGGCGCTTGTCGCGGCGCAGCAGCGGCGGCTGCTCGCTGTCGACGGCCTGCGGGGTCGGGGCCGGCTCGGGGCTGTCGATCACGTCGTAGCCGAGGTCCTCGAGCACGGTCGCGTCGATGGCCATGGCCACGCCGAGGCCGAGCACCGCGTGCATGTCGCTGCAGCCCGGCGGGGCGCCCTCGAAGCTGCGCTCGATGAGTCCGCCGTCGCGGGTGCGCAGGCTGATCGCGGCGACGTCGCTGCGGACCGGGTCGCCGCGGACCTCGATGGTCACCCCGGCCTCGACCGTGTCGGCGCCGAGCCAGGTCCGGATGTGATCGACCAGCGTGGCGTGGACCAGGCAGGTCGCGCCCGGCGTCACGCTCAGGGCGTCGGGCAGCGGACGCCGACCCTCGGCCGCGGCCGCCTCGGGCGGGGGCCACATGGCCGCGAGGACAGCCCCGGAGCGCGCGAACGCGGCGATGGCCAGGCTCGCGGCGAGCATCCGCTGGGGTCGCACCGCCTCAGTCTCGCACGGGCAGGCCCGGGCGCGCGAGCGCGATGCCGCCCACGGTGACCCCAGGCCCCGGGTCGGGCATGCTCGCGGCGCCGGTGTAACTCGGACGAACCGACCGGCGTACTGGAGGTCGCATGAAGGCTCGCACCCTGTTCCTCGCGCTCGCCGTGGCCGCCTGCGGCGGAGAGCCCGTGAAGTTGGCCCAGAAGGCCGAGAAGCTCGAGATCGAGGCGCCCAAGTCGGCCGGCTCGCAGCGCTTCGCCGTCGACTCGGCGAGCAGCAGACTCGGCTTCGACATGGAGGCGCCGATCGAGAAGATCCGCGGCAAGGTGCCGCCGTCGGCCCTGACCGGCGAGGTCTTCATCGACCTCACCGACATCACCAAGACGACCGGCCTCGTGCACGTCGACCTCGCCGAGCTCGAGCTGTTCCAGCGCGTCGCCCCGGCCGAGGGCCAGGAGTTCGGCGAGGAGAAGAAAGAGCCCAAGCAGAACGAGCACGCCCGGGCCTGGCTGGAGATCGGCCCCGACACGCCGCCCGAGCAGCTGGCCAAGAACCAGAAGATCGAGTTCTCGCTGGCCAAGATCACCGACGCGTCGGCGACCGACATCACCAAGATCGCGGGCAACGAGCGAACGGTGAAGTTCACCGCCGAGGGCGAGTTCCTGCTGCATCAGCGCAAGGCCAGCAAGTCGGTGAAGCTCGAGGCGGTGTTCAAGTTCGCCGGCGACAAGGCCACCGAGGTGACGATCAAGAGCCTCGAGCCGCTCGAGATCGGCCTCGACGAGTACGATGTCCGCCCGCGCGAGGGCTTCGGCAAGCTGGCCCAGAAGACCCTGTCGGCGCTCTCGCCCAAGGTCGCCAAGTTCGCCCAGGTGAGCCTCGAGTTCACAGCCAAGCCGACCGCCGACGCCAAGCCGACGATGACGTCCGGTGCGGCCGGCGCCGCGCCCGCGACGCCGTCCGAACCGGCGCCCGACGCCAAGGCCCCCGACGCCAAGGCCCCCGCCTACTGAGCGACCCTGAAGATCCGTACGATCCCGCGGCGCGTCTCGTCCGTATCCCGGCCCGCCCGCACCACCGCCGAGCAGCAGCACAGGAGCACCACCATGGACCTCAAGACAATCTCTGCAACCCTGGCCATCCTCGGGACCGGCCTCACCCTGTCCGCCTGCAAGAAGGCGCCGGCCGAGGGCACCGAGGTGCCGGGCGACAAGACCGGCGGGGCCGAGGGCAGCTGCGGCGCCGACAAGGGCCACGGCCACGCCAACTGCAGCGGCGACAAGGCCGCCAGCGAGGGCTCGTGCGGCGGCGACAAGGCGGCCGGCGAGAAGGCCTGCGGCGGCGACAAGGCCGGCGGCGAGAAGAGCTGCGGCGGCGAGAAGAGCTGCGGCGGCGACAAGGCCGAGCCCGCGGGCGCCGAGCCGACCGCGACGGCGACCGCCGCCCCGGCCGCGACCGCCGCCGACGCGACCGCCGCCAAGCCGGCCGAGTCGACCGCGACCAAGACCAAGAAGCCGGCCAAGGCCAAGAAGCCGAAGGCCGGCGAGGGCGCCTGCGGCGAGGGCACCTGCGGCTGAGCTGCCCCTTCGGACAGGTCTGAGATCACGAGGCCCGCGCACCCGCGCGGGCCTCGTCGCGTCCGCTGCACCTGCCCCATGGGACAGGTGACTCAGCGGCGCAGCCCGCCGGCGATCGGCGCGTCGCCGGCGGCGTGGGCCCAGCTCATGTGCTCGCTGGCGTGGGCGACGGCGACGGCGCCGTCCGGGCGCACGAGGATGAGCCCGATCGCCGCGCCCTGCCAGCGCTCCGAGATCGACTCGCACAGGCGCTGCAACTCGTCGGCGTCGGCGTCGGCGCGGCGCAGGGCCTCGATCGCCAGCAGGTTGGTCAGGATGGCCTCGCCGACGCCGGTCGTGCAGCAGGCGCCGAGCGCCGCGTCCGCGAAGAACCCGCTGCCGATCAGCGGCGTGTCGCCGACGCGGCCGGGCAGCTTGTGGAGGATGCCGCCGGTCGAGCCGGCCGCGCACAGCTGGCCGTGCACGTCGAGGGCGACCGCGCCGACCGTGTCCGCGCGGTTGTCGGCGGCGCCGCGGCCCTCGACCACCTCGCGCCACGCGGCCTCGGCCTTGGCGGTCCAGACCTCGTCGCGGCCGAAGCTGCCGACCCCGTGGGCCCGCCCGAGCGCCTCGGCCCCCTCTCCCACCAGCAGGCAGTGGCGCGTCTGCTCGAGCACGAGGCGCGCCAGCAGGATCGGGTCGCGGACGTCGCGGACCCCGGCGACCGCGCCCGAGCGCCCGTCCTGCGAGCGCATGATCGCCGCGTCGAGTTCGAACCGGCCGCCCTGGTTCATGCACGCGCCGCGGCCGGCGTTGAACGCGGGGTCGTCCTCCATCACGCGCACCGCGGCGACCGCCGCGTCGACGCACGAGCCGCCGCGCAGCAGCACCGCCTGGCCGGCGCGGGCCGCCGCGCGCGTGCCGGCGACCACGGCCTCGCGGTTCTCGGGCGCCACGGTGCCGGAGCCGCCGTGCACGACGATCACTGGGGTAGGCATGGCGCGTACGGTACCGCAGTCCGGCCCGGCGCGGTCAGCCGGTCCGCAGCGCGAGCTGGCCGCAGGCCGCGTCGATGTCGTCGCCCCGCGGGGTCCGCACGTACACCGACAGGCCGAGCTCGCGGCACAGCCGCACGAAGCGGTCGATCCGCTGCGGCGCCGGCCGGCGATACGGCGCGTGCGGGTGCGGGTTCCACGGGATCACGTTGATCTGGCAGCGCATGTCGCCGACCAGCGCGGCCAGGCGGCGGGCGTCGGCGTCGCTGTCGTTGACGTCGGCCAGCAGCACGTACTCGAAGGTCACGAAGCGCCGGCGGTGCTGCGGCACCGAGCGCACCGCGGCCAGCAGCGCGGCGATGTTCCAGCGCGTGTTGATCGGCATGACCTCGTCGCGGACCGCGTCGGTCGTGGCGTTGAGGCTGATCGCCAGGCCGACCTCGCGGGCCAGGTCGTCGCGGGCGAACCGCTCGATCGCCGGGACTAGCCCGCTGCTCGAGATGGTGATGCGCCGGCCCGCGATCGCGGCCCCGTGCGCGTCGGTGAGGATCTCGACCGCGCGCTTGACCTGGTTGTAGTTGTGCAGCGGCTCGCCCATCCCCATGAACACGAGGTTGGTGATGCGGGCCGGGTACTCGCCCTCGGCGGCCTCGGCCGCGAGCATGTCCTGGGCCTGGTAGACCTGATCGACGATCTCCCAGGTCGCGAGGTTGCGCTGGAACCCGAGCGTGGCCGTCGCGCAGAACCGGCAGGTCAACGCGCAGCCGACCTGCGACGAGATGCACTGGGTGTAGCCGCGCTCCTCGTTGGGGATCAGCACCGCCTCGATCGCCGCGCCGTCGCGGGTGCGCAGGCGCAGCTTGCGGGTGCCGTCGCGGGCGCGCTGCACCGCGTCGACCGCGAGCCGGTCCTCCGACGACTGGCCGGCGAGCGCGGCGCGCTCGGCCGCGGGCACGTCGGTCAGCCCGGCGACGCCGGTGCGGCGCTGGTGCAGGCCGCGGAAGATCTGGTCGGCACGGTGACGCGGCGCCTGCGGGAGCGCGCGCGCGACGAACGCGGCGAGCTCGGCGTGGTCCAGGTCGCGGAGGTTGGTCGGCCCGTCGCGCGGGATGCCCCGCGCCGGGGGACGGATCGCCACGACCTGGTCCATCGGACGCTACAGACCGGCGAGCTCGAGCCCGCTGAAGAAGAACCCGATCTCGTAGGCGGCGGTCTCCGGCGCGTCGGACCCGTGGGTCGCGTTGCGCTCGATCGACGTGCCGAAGTGGCCGCGCAGCGTGTGCTTGGGGGCCTTGGTCGCGTCGGTCGGGCCCATGAGGTCGCGCCAGCGCTGGATGGCCTGCTCACCCTCGAGCACGAGCGCGGTGACCGGGCCCTCGGTCATGAACGTCACCAGCGAGCGGAAGAACGGGCGCTCCTTGTGCACGTAGTAGAAGCCCTCGGCCTGGGTGGTGGACAGGTGGAGGGTCTTGATCGCCACGATCCGCAGACCGCTCTCGGCGATCTTGGTCAGGATGGCGGGGGTGTGACCGGCGGCGAAGGCGTCGGGCTTGACGATGGCGAAGGTGCGTTGCATGGCGAAGTGGGCGCGGCAGGGCGCGAGCGCGCGGAAGCTAGCAGGGACTCCTCCGCGCGGGTAGCCGCCCCGGCGTGACAGTTCCCGCGTGTCCGGCCGGGCGAGTTCGCCGCCGCCGCGCTCAGCGGACCTCGAGGTCGACCTCGATGCCCTTCTGCCTGCACGCCTCGAGGATCTCCTCGGTCAGCTTGTCGGCGTGACCCGGGTCGCCGGGCGGGAGCTGCAGCATCACCAGCGGGCGCTTGGCCTCGATCGCGGCCATGCGCTCGCGGTGGGCGAGGAACCGGCTGAACGCGGCGTACCCGCCGATCGCGAGGATGGCGAACAGGTAGATGAGAAAACCACCCACGCCCGGATGCTACCGCCGTCCGGGGTCAGCGGTCCATGAGCTGCGCGAGCGCCCGGCGCACCAGATCGTCGAGCGCGCCGCCGTCGTCCGACCAGCCGGCGGCGATCACCCGCGCGAGCGCCGTCTCGACCTCCTTGAGCTTCCAGCCGAGGTCGATGAGCATCGCCTTGGCGTCCTCCTGCAGCGCCGACCCGCCGGCGGGCGCCGCGACCGGCGCCGCCTCGGGGGCCGCGAGACCCGCGACCTTGTCGCCGAGCGACAGGAGGATCTGCTCGGCCGTCTTCTTGCCGATGCCGGGGATCTTTTGCAGCTGGTCCTGGCGCCCGCTCACCAGGTGCTCGACCAGCTCGCCGAACGGGAACCCGCCGAGCACCGCGAGCGCGTGCTTGGGGCCGACCTTCGGCACCCCGAGCAGCATGAGGAACAGGTTCTTCTCCGACTGGGTGGCGAACCCGAACAGCAGCAGCATGTCCTCGCGCGCGTGCGTGTACACCCACAGCGTGCACAGCTCGTCGGGCTCGCCGACCGCGGCCAGCGTCTGCAGCGACACGCGGACCTCGTAGCCGACCCCGCCGACGTTGAGCACGACGACGCCCTGCGCGGGGTCGCGGACCAGGACCACGCCCGACAGCCAGCCGATCATTGCAGCCTCCGATGAGATGTCCCGGAGGACAGGTCACGCCGACCCGCAGGCCCATCAGGCCCGGAGGGCCGCGCGGACCGCTCGGGCGCGGGACGCGAGGCCAGCTGCGCGTGGCACAGCGCGATCGCGAGCGCGTCGGCGGCGTCGCTCGAGGGCTCGCGCGCCAGCCGGCACAGCAGGCGGATGCGGGCCTGCACGTCGGCCTTGGTCGCCCGCCCGTGGCCGACCACCGTGCGCTTGACGGTCGCCGGCGGGTACTCGGCGACGCCCAGCCCGTGCTGGGCCGCGACCACCATGACCGCCCCGCGGGCCAGCCCGAGCTTCAGCGCCGAGGCGGCGTTGACCCCGTGGAACGCGGCCTCGAGCGCGACCTCGTGGGGCCCGTGCTCACCCATGATCTCCTTCAGCGTGGTCACCAGGATCAGCAGGCGCCGCGGCATCGGCTCGTCCTCGGGCAGGCGGATCACGCCGCACTCGACGTAGCGCACGCGCTCGCCGTCGCGGTCGACGAGCCCGTAGCCGACGACGCGGGTGCCCGGGTCGACGCCGAGGATCCGCGCGCTCAGGGCCCGTGCTCCTCCATCACCTCGTCGGGCAGGACCGCGTTGGTGTGGACCTTCTGGACGTCGTCGTGCTCGTCGAGCTTGGCCCACAGCTTGGCCACCGACACCGCCGAGTCGCCGCCCAGCGACAGCTCGTTCTCCGGCTTGATCAGGTACTGCACCTCGCCGGTCGGCTCGAGGTCGGCGAGCGCGGTCTGCAGCTCGAGGAACGCGGTCGGGTCGCACATCACGGCCCACGACTCGTCCCAGTCCTCGATGTCCTCGCCGCCCTCGCCGAGCGCGCGCTCCATCAGCGCCTCCTCGGCGATCTTGGCCTTGGCGATCTCGAGCACCCCGCGGCGGTTGAACGCCCACGACACCGCGCCCGCGCTGACGAGCTCGCCGCCGGCCTTGCTGAACATCTGCCGGATCTCGGCGACGGTGCGGTTCTTGTTGTCGGTCAGGATCTCGACGATGAAGGTCGAGCCGGCCGGGCCGCGGCCCTCGTACTGCAGCGTCTCGAAGGTCACGCCCGCGAGCTCGCCGGTGCCCTTCTTGATGGCCCGCTCCTGGTTCTCCTTCGGCATGTTGGCCGCGCGCGCCGCGATCAGGGCGGTGCGCAGGCGCGGGTTGCCCGACGGGTCCCCGCCCCCGTCCTTGGCGGCGACCATGATCTCGCGGGCGATCTTCGTGAAGATCTTGCCCCGCTGGGCGTCCAGGGCGCCCTTCTTGCGTTTAATCGTGGACCATTTGCTGTGGCCGGACATGCCGGGCGGTCGTACCACAGGCGGGCCCGGTCCCGGAAGACCCGGCCCCGGCGCCCCGCCGCGCCCGCCGCCGGACCCTCCCGGGCCCGGTCAGGGCGCGAGCAGGAAGGTCCGCATGAACAGGATGGTCGCGTACATCTGATAGTCCTGGTTGCGCTTCTTGGCGAAGCCGTGGCCCTCGTCCTTGCCCTCGAGGTACCAGACCGGGGTGCCGGTGCGCTTCAGGGTGGCGACGATCTGCTCGGCCTCGCTGGCCGGCACCCGCGGGTCGTTGCGGCCCTGGATCACGAACAGCGGCTTCTTGATCTTGTCGGCCCCGGTCAGCGGGCTGATGGCCTGCAGGTGCGCCCGCATGGTCGGGTCGCGCTCGTCGCCGTACTCGGCCCGGCGTAGATCGCGGCGGTAGGCCTCGGTGTTCTCGAGGAAGGTGACGAAGTTGGAGATCCCGACGATGTCGACCGCGCAGCGGATCCGGTCGGCGTAGTGCACCGAGGCCGCCAGCGTCATGTAGCCGCCGTACGAGCCGCCCATGACCATGACGCGGTCGGCGTCGAGGTCGGGCTGGGCGGCGATCCAGTCGAGCAGCGCGCCGATGTCCTTGACCGAGTCCTCGCGCCGGTCGGCGTTGTCGAGCGTCACGTAGGTCTTGCCGTAGCCGGTCGAGCCGCGCACGTTGGGGTAGATCAGCGCGACGCCGAGCTCGTCGAGGAAGTAGTTGTTGCGGGTGATGAAGCCCGCCCGCGACTGCCCCTCCGGCCCGCCGTGGATGATGATCACCACCGGCCGCTTGCCGGCGAACTTCTTCGGCGGCGCGTAGTACAGGCCGGGGATCTCGCGCTCGTCGAAGCTGCGCCAGCGGACGATCTTCGGCTCCGCGAACGCGCCCGGGTCGAGCCCGCCGACCTCGCTGTCGACCCAGCGGGTGATCGTCGCCGTCCTCGTGTCGAGCACGTGCGCGTCGGCCGGCGAGCGCGCCGAGCTCACGGTGAACGCCAGCTTGCTGCCGTCCGGGTGCCACACCAGGTCGTCGATGACGCCCGCCGGCAGGTCCCCGCGCAGCGGCCGCGGCCGCTTGCCCGGCAGCTCGTAGAGGTGCAGCCGCGAGAACCCGTCCTCGTTGGCGATCGCCGCCAGGCGCTTGCGGTCGTGCGAGACCGCGAACTCGTCGATGTCCCAGTTGATCGGGTCGGTCAGCGCCTCGGCCTTGCGCGTGGTCAGGTCGAGCCGCACGAGCTGCTTCCACTCGCCGTTCGCGTCGCTCGTGCTGATCACCCCGCGCCCGTCGGCGGTGAACGCCCCGCCCGACCACGAGGTCGGCGGCGTGGTCTTCTCGGTCAGCTGCGCGCGCTCGCCGGTGGTCGCGTCGAAGGTCCACAGGAAGCTCTCGTTGACCGACACGTACTGCTGCACCAGCAGCGTCCTGTCGTCGGGCGACCAGTCGAGCACGTTCCACGAGCCCTCGACGTCGGCGACCTTCTTGTCGGTCTTGGGGTCCCGCGGGTCGACCACGTAGAGGTCGGTGTCCTTGCGGTTGCGCCGCGTCGACGTGTACGCCATCCGATCGCCGGCGTTGGTCCACGCGCCGAGCGTGTTCTTCGAGGCGCCGTCGGTCAGCAGCGTCGACTGCCCGGTCGCGCGGTCGAGCCGCCAGTTCTGCGCGAACTCGTTGCCGCCGATGTCCTTCGAGTACACCAGGAACCCGCCGTCGCCCGCCGGCGGCCAGCTCGCGTACGTCACCTTGTCCTTGAAGAACGTGAGCTGCCGACGGTCGAGCCCCGGCCCGCGCACCTCGTGCAGCTGCTGGGTGTCGGCGAACCGCGTGGTGATCAGCAGCCACGGCTCGCGCGGGTGCCACGACAGCGCCGGCGCGTTGCGGGCCTCCGCGTAGGCGCCCACGGCCTCGGCGATCGACTTCGGCACCGGCGGGACGCCGTCGGCGACCAGGCTGTCGGGCAGCGGCAGGTGCAGGTCGTCGAGCGGGCCCGCGACCTCGTGCGGCTGCTCGACCTTCGCTTCCGGCGCCGCCTTCGCGTCGACCTTCGTGGCGCCCGGATCGTCGCTCTTCGCGGGCTTCATCGGCTCGCGGATCGCGGGCTTCGGCGGGCGCGGGCCCTCGCACGCGAGCGCCAGGGCGACGAGACAGAGGCTTGCGGACAGGCGGGGTCGGGTCACCTCCGCGTTTTACTGCATAACCGCCCGCGGTTGGGCGTCCGCGTCGGGATCGGGCGGTGAAACCTTCGCGGTCCGCGGCGTGTCACGACGCGGACCGGGCCCGCCTTCAGTGCACGCCGTGCCCGCAGCGCGCGTGCGCCGGCGCGGCCACGCCGCTGGCGCGCCCGTCGGCGAAGAAGAACGCCGCCGGCCGGTGCCCCGCCCCGGGGTCGTCGGCCGACTCGATCATCGTCTGCGTGTCGAACAGGCGCCCGCCGATCATCACCTGCACCGCCGAGGCGGTGTTGCGCAGGTCGGTGCGCGGGTCCTTGTCGAGGATGACGAGGTCGGCGAGCTTGCCCGGCTCGAGCGAGCCGAGGTCCTTGTCGAGCCCGAGGTACTGCGCGCCGTTCAAGGTGCCCGCGCGCAGCGCCTCCATCGGGGTCATGCCGCCCTGCGCGAGCATCCACAGCTCCCAGTGGGCCGCGAGGCCCTCGCGCTGGCCGTGCGCGCCGAGGTTGACCTTGACGCCCGCGTCGCTCAGCTTCTTGGCCGTCTCGGCCACGCGCACGTGGTTCCAGTCGTTCTCGGCCGCCAGCACGCGGCGGCGCGCCGCCGGGTCGTAGGCGAAGTGCGGCACGAACCGGCGCATGCGCGGGTCCTGCCACACCTCGCTGTGGGCGTACCAGTAGTTCTCGCCGCCGAGGCCGCCGTAGGCCACGCCGAGCGTCGGCGTGTAGCCGACCGCGGTCTTGCCCCACAGCTGCATGACGTCGGCGTAGGCCGCGGCGACCGGGATCGCGTGCTCCACCCCGGTGTGGCCGTCGATCACCATCGTCATGTTGTGCTGGAACAGCGCGCCGCCCTCGGGCACGACCATCATGCCGAGCTCGCGCGCCGCGGCCAGCACCTGCTGGCGCTGCTCGCGGCGCGGCTGGTTGTAGCTCTTCACCGAGAACGCGCCGACGGCCTTCAGGCGGCGCAGGTGGCTGCGGGCGTCGTCGAGGCCGTTGATCTCGGCCTTGAACGGGGCCAGCGCGCCGTAGAGGATCGTGCCCGTCGAGAAGATGCGCGGCCCGACCACGCGCCCGGCCTTCTGCAGCTCGCTCGCGGCGAAGATCGTCTGCGTGTCGTTGCTCGGGTCGTGCACGGTCGTCACCCCGTACGCCAGCTCCGCGTAGTGCAGCCAGTTCTGCTCGGGGATGAGGCCGTCCTCGCCCTGGCTGCCGTGCGCGTGCACGTCGACGAGGCCGGGCATGATCGTCTTGCCCTCGGCGTGGATGATGCGCGCGCCGGCCGGCGCGGGCGTCGACGCCGACGGCCCGATCGCGGTGATGCGGTCGCCGTCGATCACGATCGTCGCCTCCTCGAGCACCTCGTCGCCGCGCATCGTGATCACGCGGGCGCCGACGATCGCCCGCTTGCCGGCGGGCACCGCGTGCGCGTGCTTGAAGCCGATGTTCTGGCCGGCGATCGCCGGCTCGGGCAGCTTGTCCGGCGCGCCGGCCACGAACGCGAACGCGTCCTTCAGCTCGCGCGAGTACAGCTCGGGCCCGAGCGACCAGTGCAGCCGCTGGCTGTCGCCCGACCAGTGCAGGTTGTCGCCGGCGTCGCGCGTCACCTTCGCGACCGGCACCCCGTCCGCCTTGGGCCCGAGCTCGACCGTCCGCCCGGTGGCCGCGAACGGCGCGATCAGGGCGTGAAAGCCCTCGTTCCAGGCCAGCCACTTGCCGTCGGGCGAGACCCGCAGCAACGTGCCCTGCTCGGTCTTCACGTGGGTGTGGCGGTCGCTGCCGTCGAGCTCGACGCTCGCCAGCTCGGTCTTGTCGTCGCCGAAGGTCGTCACGTACACGCGGTTCGGGTCGGCGCCGAAGTGCGGCTGCTCGCCGTCGCGGGCGACCAGCAGCGGCGCCCCGCCCTTGACCGGCACGGCGTACACGCCCTGCTCGGCCGACCACAGCGGCGAGCGCGTGTAGCCCCCGCCGATCTTGCGATAGACGACCGTCTTGCCGTCGGGCGAGAACTGCGGGTCGACGTAGTGGCCGGGCTTCGGCGTCAGCACCCGCTCCTTGCCGCCGCGCACCGGAACCACGCGCACGCTGCCGAGCGCCTCGTCGTCCCAGGTGGTGAACACCAGCGACTTGCCGTCGCGCGAGAACGCCGGCATCTGCTCCCAGTGATCGCTCTGCCTGGTCAGCCGCCGGGGCTGTCCGTCGGGCAATGTCCGCAAGTACAGGTGGCCGAGCGCCGAGTAGACCACGCTGCGCCCGTCCGGCGCGACGGTCACGCCGCGCAGCAGCTTGACGTCGAACTCCCGCGGCGCGACCTCGACCGGGAAGCGCACCGCCGGGGCCACCTTGCGGGTCGTCGCCACGTGGAACGGCAGCTCGGCGGGCGCCGCCTGCGAGCCGTCGCCGGCGATGCGCCACAGCTTGCCGCCGGCCCAGAACACCAGCGACTTGCTGTCGGGCGTCCACGCCATCGCCGGGTAGACCCCGTGGACCGCCCACGTCTCCTGCATGTCGCGGTCGAGCCCGCCGAACAGCGGGCGCTCGCGGCCCGACTCGAGGTCTCGCACGAACAGCGTGGTCTGCCCGGGCGCCCCGCCGACCCCGCCGACGCGGCGCACGAACGCCAGCGCCTTGCCGTCGGGCGACGGCGTCGGCCGGACCGCGCCGCCCGGCCCGCCCGCGACCCGCTCGACGCGACCGGTCGCCCGCTCGATCCGCGAGATCGTGTAGATGCCGCCGTACGGGTCCTTGTTGTACTCGAACACCGGCCCCGGCGTGCTGTCCTGCGAGTAGTAGATCCACGCGCCGTCGGGCGCGAACGCCGGCTCGCCGAGGTCCTTCTGGTCGTTCTGCTTCTCGGTGACCTGCAGGCCCTTGCCGCCCGACACGTGGTACAGCCAGATCTCGCCCGCGCCGAGGCTGCGGTGCTTGGTGAAGTGCTTGCGCGCCGCGATGTAGTTGCCGTCGGGCGACCACGTCGGGCTGTTCAACAGGCGAAAGTCCTCCCTGGTGACCTGCCGCGGCTCGCCGCCCGCGCTGGCGACCACCCACACGTTGTCGCCGCCGCCGCGGTCGCTGGTGTACGCCACCCACTTGCCGTCGGGGCTGTAGCGCGGCTGCATGTCCCAGCCGATGCCCTGGGTCAGCGGCCTGGCCTCGCCGCCGGCGATCGGGAGCGTGTAGAGGTCGCCGAGCAGGTCGAACACGATCTCCTGGCCGTCGGGGCGCACGTCGACGCTCATCCACGTGCCCTCGCGGACGTCGATCGCCACCTCGGTCTCGTCGCCCGGCGGGTCGTTGACGTCCCACTTCTTGTCGTCCTTGGCGTCGGCCCTGTCCGACTTGCTGTCCCCGGGGACAGGTGCGACCGGACACGCGCCCGGCGCGTGCGGGCAGGCCGGCGGCGTCGTGGTCGCCGACGGCGTACACGCCAGCGCGAGGACAAGCGAGGGGACGGACACGAGGCGGCGGCGGAGCATCTTGGGCCGGCGATGATACCCCCGCCCTGCCCCGCGGCCGCCCCCGCGCCCCGCGACGGGCCTCACACATCCGGCCTAAAACCGCCGCGCCTGCAGGCCCCGGCAGACCGCCGCGCCGCCGTGATACACATCCCCGCGTGGCCGACCGCGACGACGACGGGCTCATGCTCCCGCCGCAGGACGACCGGCGCTGGCTGGTCGAGCAGACCGCCGCGCTGATCGCAGCCCGCGGCGCCGGACCGCTGACGACCGCCATCCTGGTCGAGCCCCACGCCCGCTACTTCCCCGACCGCTGGGGCGGCGGCGAGGCCAGCGTGCGCCGCCTCGTGCGCCGCCTGTGCGCCTACGCCGGCCTCGAGCGGAGCGTGCACGTCGCCGTGCACGACGCCGACCCGGGCAAGCGCGGCGAGGTCGCGGGCAAGCCGCCCGCGCGCGGCAACCAGGAGCTGCAGGTCTGGGTCGTCGGCCTCACCGCGAGCGAGCTGAAGATCGGCTGCGAGGCGGTCGCCCTCGCCGACCCGGCCGCGTTCGTCGCCGCCGCCGCCCGCGCGGTCGCCCACGCCTGGCGCCTCGCGCACGGGCTGCCCGTCGCCGATCCATACGACCCGCGCATCGACGTCACCGCCGTCTACCTCGGCTTCGCCCTCCTCACCGCCGACGCCGCCCTGCGCTTCACCAGCAAGTCGGCCGCCGGCGCGGTCGCCAACCGCCGCACGCCGCTGCGCGTCGGCAGCCTGCCGCCGCAGGGCGTGTGCTGGCTGCTCGCCATGCAGGTCCACGCGCGCGGCCTCGATCGCGCCGAGCGCACGCGCATCGCCAAATCGCTGCAGGCCAACCAGGCCGCGTTCTTCCGCCACGCCTACGCCGCCATCGAGCGCATGGACCCGGCGCTCGCGATCCAGCTGCGCGTCCCCCCGCGCGAGCACTGGCCGGACCCGCCGGCGCTCGCCGCCCTCACCGCCCCGCTGCCCGGCGAGGCCGACGACGACGCCCCCGAGGCCCGCCGCGACGAGGACCAGGGCGCCGCCGGCATGAACGTCGGCAAGCCCGTCTTCATGATCGACCGCAGCATGGCCCCGCGCCTCGGCCGCGTGCTGTTCATGGGCGTGCTCATGCTCGGCGGCGTCGCCTCGCGCATGTCGCCGAACCAGGGCCTCGGCATGGGCATGATCGCCGCCGCCGCGATCGGCCTCGGCCTGCTCGGCCTGACGATCGGCCGCCTGCTCCGCGACCGCCGCTGCAGCGAGCCCAAGTGCGGCGCCTCGCTCGCGCCCGACGCGAGGACCTGCCCGCGCTGCGGCGGCACGGTCGCCGGCACCATCGCCCACCCGCGCGAGCGCCTCGCCGCCGAGGAGGCGCTGCACAGGCAAGCCTCCGCGCCCGCCGTCGACTCCGGGCCCGCGCCGCCGGTCCCCCCCGCGTGAGCTCTCGGCGAGCCGCGCTCACTTCAGGGCGCCGGAGAGGATCCAGCGCACGATCGTCTGGACCTCCGCCGCCGGCAGCGGCTCCGCCCCGCCCGGCATCTGCGCGCCGACCTCGGGCATGCGCTGGACCAGCTTGCGCACGAGGTAGCTGTCCGCCGGCCGGTTCTTCAGCACGCGGCGCAGCGTCGGCACCTGGAACGACGCCTCGTCGAGCAGCTCGCTCCACACCTCCGCGGGCTCGCGGTCGAAGCGCAGGTCGCCCGGCTCGACCCCGTCGACGTGGCACCCGGCCACCGCGCAGTTGGCCTGCGTGATCGTCGACACCTCGGCGAACGTCGCCGGCGCCGGCGTGTTGTCGACCACCTGCACGATCAGCGGCACGCTCTCGATCCCGCCGCTGTGCGCGCGCAGCTCCGAGGTGCCGACGGTCACGCCGAGCAGCGTGCCGCTCGGGTCGACGTAGAGCGCCCGCTCGGCGCTGCTCGTCCACGTCACCTCGGCGTCGGGCAGCGGTTCGCCGGCCGCGGTCTTGACGATCGCCTGGACCGCGAGCAGCTCGCCGAGCGGCACCTCGATCGGCGTGTCGACGTCGATCACCACCGTCGCCGGATCGCCGACCGCGCCGCCGGTCGGCGACCCGGTCTCCCCGGTCTCCCCGCCGCCGGCGTCCGTCGTGGTCGACGTCGACGCGTCCGTCTCGGTGTCCTCGGCCCAGATCACCACGTTGCAGCCCGCCAGCGCGACGTAGGAAGCGACGATCGTTGCACGTACCATGATGCGGCTCTCGACGAGCAGCATGCCCCATCCGCCGGCCCCGCGAAACGCGAGACCACACGCCGCGCCGCCGTCCAACTGTCCGCCCGCGCCGGGGCCGGCTCACCGATCCGCGAGTCCTGTAACCCGGGCCGGCCGGTCGTTGCGCAGGCAACGACGGGAGGTGCGCAACCTCGCACACGCCTGGGTGGCGTCGGGCGTGAGCTCGTGTGCAACGGACCCCGGAGGGCGGTGCACGCTCAGTCGTCGTGGGCCCCGGCGAGGATCCAGCGCACCACCGTCCGGACCTCCGTCGCCGGCATCGGCGCCCCGCCGATCGGCATCTGCGCCCCCGCCTCGGGCTGACGCTCGACCAGCTTGCGCACCAGCCAGCTCGCCGCCGGCGCGCCCGGCTCGACGCGCGCCAGCCCGTCGACCTCCTCGGCCTCGTCCTCGACGAGCTCCTCCCACAGCTCGTCGCGGTCGCGGTCGAAGCGCAGATCGCCGGGCTCGACCCCGTCGACGTGGCAGCCGGACACCGCGCACTTGGCGTCGGTGATGGCCAGCACCTCGGTGAACGTCGCCGCCGCCGGCACGTGGGCCACCACCTCGACCATCACCGGCGCGCTCGTCGCCTCGCCGCTGTGGGCCCGCAGCTCCGCCGTGCCGACCGACACTCCGAGCAGCGTGCCCGCGCCGTCGACGTAGAGCGAGCGCTCGGCGCTGCTCGACCACGTCACCGCCGCCGCCGGCAGCGGCTCGCCCTCGGGCGACGTCACGATCGCCTGCACGTCGATCGTCTCGCCGACCAGCACCTGCAGCGGCCCGTCGACGTCGATCTCGACCTCGCCCGCCTCGCCCCCGCCGCCGGCGCAGGCGAACGCCCCGGACTGCGACGCGCCCGCCGCGATCCAGCCGCGGATCGCCTCGATCTGGGCCGCGTCGAGCGCCCCGCCGATCGGCATGCGCGCCCCGACCGGCGGATCCGCCGCGAGCTTGGCGACGAGCCAGCTCGCGTCCGGATCGCCCGGCTGCACCCGCGGCGTGCCCGGCTGCTCCGCGCTGTCGACCCCGACGAGCGCCGCGTGGGCCGCCCCCTCGGCGAGCGTCAGCCCCGACGCCGGCTGGCCGCCGCCGTGGCAGCCGCTGCAGTGCTGGGTGAAGATCGGCTGGATCGTGCCCGCGAAGTCGCACACCCCGCCGGGCGCCTCCCCGCCGGTCTCGTCGCCGCCCGTCGCGGGCTCGCCCGTGGTCGGCGGCTCGCCCGTCGCCTCCCCGCCGGTCGGCGCCGCCTCGCTCGTCGCGGCGAACCCGGACGAAGCGCCCTCGGTGTCTTCGGTCGGCGCCGACTCGCTGTCGGCCCAGACCACGACGTTGCAGGCGGTCAGCCCGATCAGCGACATGGCAAACAGGAAACGTGGCATCGAACCCTCGCGCGGCGACATACGAACGCCATGGTCCCCGCACCTGGCGATGCGTTACACGGACCGCGACATCCTTGGTCCGATCCACCGCGACGGGCCTCACGCAATCGCTGCCGGCAGCGACGAAACGACCGTCCGGACAAATTTTCGTCAGCTCGAGGCCGACGTGTAGTTGCGCAGGCAACGCGACCACACCGCCCGCGCGAACAGCATCAGCCCCACGCCGGTCGCCAGCGCCGCCGCGACCGTCGGCCACGCCAGCCGCCCGATCAGCGCCTCCGCCGGGTACGTGGTCATGACCGCGAGCGGGATCACGTAGGTGAAGAACGCCCGCACCGGCCCGCGGAACACCTGGATCGGCCAGCGCCCGAAGTCGAGGAGCGCCTCCATGAAGAACGTCAGGTTCTGCAGCCGCATGGCCTTGAAGCTCGCGCACAGCGTGAGCACCCCGAACGCGTAGAGCGCCAGCATGCCCGCCAGGCCGACCGCGAGCGCCGCCAGCAGCGACCCGGGCGAGGGCACCGTCCCCAGCTTCACCAGCCCCGCGACGATCAGGATCAGCCCGCCGAGCGCCTCGATCAGGCGCCACGGGTTGAACGTAGCGATCAAACACAGCGCCAGCGCGTCGGCCGGCCGCAGCAGCAGATAGTCGAGCGTGCCGAGGCGGATGTGGTTCATGCTCGCCGCCAGCGCCGGCTGCAGCAGCGCGCCGAACAGCCCGACCACCGCGGTGAAGCACCCGGTCAGCACCACCAGCTCCCACGCCGTCCAGCCCTCGACGTCGCCGCGGTGCCCGACCGCGACCAGCAGCGGCACCACTCCGAGCCCGCTCCACGCCACGCCGAGCAGCCCCTCGGTCCAGAACCCGAGCCGGTACTGCAGCGCCGCCAGCACGCTCATGCGCCACTGGGCCGCGAACAGCCGCAGGTAGTAGCCCGGCGTCCTCACGCGCCCACCGCCCCGTACGCGCGCAGCCCGCGGCGCCACAGCCACGCCGCCAGCCCCGCGAACACCAGCAGCCACACCACCTGCAGCGCGAAGCCCTGCACGACCTCCGCGGTCGTCAGCCGCCCGACCACCAGCTCGGTCGGGAACCCCATCGCCGCGTGGAACGGCAGCACGCGCACCACCCCCGCGATCGCCGGGAACAGGCTCGTCGGCATCGCGTAGCCCGAGAACACCATGTAGAGCCCGAGCCACACCTCGAACAGCGACGTCGACGACGTCACCCAGAACGCCAGGCAGGCCACGCACAGCTGCACGCAGAACTGCAGCAGCCACGCCAGCGCGATCGCCAGCGGCGCCGCCAGCAGGTGCCAGCCCGGGCCCGCGTCGACGTCCCCGAGCGCCAGCAGCACCGCCGCTCCGAGCGGCGCCGCCAGCAGCAGCCGCACCGGCAGCGCCGCCAGGTTCGACACCAAATGATGCAGCACCGGGTGCGCCGGCCGCATCAGCAGCGTGCTCAGGCTGCCGTCGGCGATCGACGCCGCCAGGTCCCACACCACCCAGCTCGCCGTCATCTGCCGCACCAGGAACGCCGCCACGAAGTACGCGTCGAACTGCGCCTGCGAGTACCCGCCGATCGGCCCGTCGGCGGCGAGGCTGTGCCACAGCGTCAGCGACACCAGCGGGAACGTGGTCGTCAGGATCCACACCAGCATGGCCGCGCGGTACGCCACCGCCTCGGCCACGCCGAGCCGCCACATCGCCCCCAGCACCGCCAGCGCCCGCCTCACGCCTTCGCGCCCTCCGGCTCGCGGCGGAACAGCTCGCGCATGACCTCCTCGAGCGGCGCGTCCTGCACGCCGAGGTCCTGGGCCCCCTCGAGCGACAGCAGCGCCTGCACCACCTGCGGCACGCGGTCCGGGGCCACGTCGAACGCCAGCCGCCCGTTGTCCCGCAGCGCCACGCTGCCGAGCGCCTGCAACGCCGCCTCGTCGGGCAGGCTCGCCGCCCGCACCGACACCCGGCGCAGCGGGCGGATCCGCCGCGTCAGCGCCTCGATGCTGCCGTCGAAGCGCAGCTGCCCGCCGTCGATCACCACGATCCGCGGGCACAACGCCGCCACGTCCTCCATGTAGTGGCTGGTCAGGATCACCGTGGCCCCGTGCTCCGCGTTGTAGCGGCGCACGAACTCGCGGATCGCCAGCTGCATCGCCACGTCCATGCCGATGGTCGGCTCGTCGAGGAACAGGATGCGCGGCGCGTGCAGCAGCGCCGCCACCAGCTCGCACTTCATGCGCTCGCCGAGGCTCAGGTTGCGGACCGGGCGGCGCATCACGTCCGCGACCGCCAGCAGCGTGACCAGCTCGTCGAGCCGCCGCTTGTAGGTCGCGACCTCGATGTCGAACACCACGCGGTTGAACTCGAACGTGTCGACCGCCGGCAGATCCCAGCTGAGCTGGCGCTTTTGTCCCATCACCAGGCTGATCGAGCGCAGGAACTCCGGGCGCCGCTCGGCCGGCACGTGACCCGCGACCCGCAGCGATCCGCCGGTCGGGTGCAGCAGCCCGGCCAGCATCTTCAGCGTGGTCGTCTTGCCGGCCCCGTTGGGCCCGAGGAACCCGACCCGCTCGCCCGCCGCGATGCTCAGCGACAGCCCGTCGACCGCCCGCACCGTCTGGTACTCGCGGCGAAACAGCGCCTTGACCGCCGCGCGCAGCCCCGCCTCGCGGCGCGGCACGCGGAACTCCTTCTCGAGCCCCACGACTTCGATCTGCCCGCCCATCGTCACCCCTGTCCGGGCCCCGCGGCCGCCCGCGGCGTGAACGTGCCCGCGCCGATGCACGCGTGCAGCCCGAACGCCCGGCACACGTCGGGCCGGGCCGCGTGGACCGTGCACCCGCGGTCGAAGTACGGGCACGGCCCGTCGCCCTTCGACAGGTAGCCCGCGGTGTCCTCGGGCTCCTCCTCGCCGCCCTCCGGCGGGTGCAGCGGCAGGCGTGCGACCGTCGTCCCGAGGTGGCGGGCCAGCCGCCGCGCGTCCGCGCCGGAGATCGGGACGCGCAGGCTGCAGCAGGTCCCGCGGCAGTGACCGCACAGCGACAGCATGCGGGTCACCGTCCCGCTGGCGTCGTCGACCTCGGTGCGCTCGGTCAGCCCGGACAGCGGCACCTTGCCGGCCCGCATGGCGTTGGCCAGCCTCTGCAGGCGGATCAGCGGGTGATGCCCGACGTTGAGATCCATCAACGGACCGATCGGGTCGCGCTTTTTCGCCATGGCCGTTCGTACGCCAGTTCCGGGGGTTTGCTCAAGCGCCGGCGACCGCCCGGGAGCCGCCGGGGGCCGCCGGGGGCCGCCCGAGGCCGACAACGCGGGCTTGCCCGCGCGCCCGGCCCCGGCTAACGTTTCGGCCGCGAGTCGTTTGTCCTCGGAGGATCCCGTGAGCTTCAACCAGCAACAGCAGTCGTACCACTCGGATATCGGTCACGTCACCCCCGAGACCATCGCCGTTCGAGCCAAATTCATCGAGCGCACCTACCTGCACCTGGCGGGGGCCATCCTGGCGTTCGTCGGCCTCGAGTACGCGTTCTTCCAGAGCGAGGCCATGCTGCGCTTCGCCCTGTCGATGGTGGGCAACTGGTGGCTGGTCCTGCTCGCGTTCATGGGCGTCAGCTGGATCGCCGACTACTTCGCCCGCCACGCGACCTCGCGTCCGGCCCAGTACTTCGGGCTCGGCCTCTACGTCGCCGCCGAGGCGGTCATCTTCCTCCCGCTGCTGATGATCGCCACCTACTACGGCGGCCCGGACGTCATCATGACCGCCGGCGTCTCCACCCTGGCGATCTTCGCCGCCCTGACCGGCATCGTCCTCATCACCAAGAAGGACTTCAGCTTCCTGCGCGGCGCCCTGATGCTCGGCGGCGTCGTCGCCCTGGTGCTGATCGTCCTCAGCATGGCGTTCGGCTTCTCGCTGGGGATCTTCTTCACCGTGGCGATGATCGCCCTCGCCGCCGGCTACATCCTCTTCCACACCTCGGCCGTGATGCGCCACTACCACCCCGAGGCCTACGTCGCCGCCTCGCTGACCCTGTTCGCCTCGGTCGCCCTGCTGTTCTGGTACATCCTGCAGTTCGTGATGTCGATGACCAGCCGCGACTGATCCGCGCGCGCGAGCGTGTGACCGCGAGAGGCCGGCGCCGGCCCCTCGCGGTCTTCGCTTCGTCACCCGAGCCGCAGGCTCCGGCCCTCGACCCCGAACAGCCCGAGCTCGTGCTCGTCGTGGGCCGACAGCAAGATCCCCGCCCCGCGCTCGCGGGCCCGCTCGAGCGCCGCGGCCATGCGCGCCCGACCCTCGCGGTCGACCCCCGCGAACGGCTCGTCGAGCGCGTACAGCCGGCCCTCGCCGAGCATCAGCGCCGCGAACATCAGTCGCTTGCGCATGCCGACGCTATAGGTCGTGGCCAGCGCGTCGATCGCCGGCCCGAGCCCGGCGATCTCCAGCGCCGCCGCCTGCCCGTGCGGGTCGGCGAACACCTCGGCGAAGAACCCCAGCAGCTCGCGCCCGGTCAGCCCCTCCGGCACCTCGACCTCCTGCGGCAGGGCCCGCAGGGCCGCCCGCGCGGCCATCGGCGCGGCCGCCAGGTCGTGCCCGCCGATCTCCACCCTGCCCGCGTCGGCGATCACCGCCCCGGTCACGCACCCGAGCAGCGTCGTCTTGCCGGTCCCGTTGGGCCCCAAAAGCCCCACCACCGCGCCCGGCTCGACCGTCAAATTCACGTCCCGGAGCACCTGCCGCCCCGCGTACGCCTTCGATAGTTCGGTCACCCGCAGCGGCAGCATCGACCCGGACTCTAACAAACCGCCCCTCTTGCGGCCCACCCTGAAACCGTCTATAAGGTCCCCCCATCGCGAGGGCGCGTAACTCAGCGGTAGAGTGTCACCTTCACACGGTGAAAGCCATAGGTTCGATCCCTATCGCGCCCACTTCCACAACGGGCTCCCGGCACCCCCGAGGAGCCCGTTGCCGTTTCTTCGCCCGGCCATCGCTCAGACCACCGCGCCGCCCTGCGTGAACAGCAGCAGCGTGACCGGCCCGTCGTTGACGAGCTCGACCTCCATGTGGGCCGCGAAGCGCCCGGTGGCCACGGGGACGCCGTGCCCGCGGATCGCCGCCGCCAGCGCCTCGTAGAGCTCGCGCGCCCGCTCGGGCAGCTCGGCCCCGTCGAAGCTCGGCCTGCGCCCCTTCTTCAGGCTGCCGGCGATGGTGAACTGCGACACCACCAGGCACCCGCCGCCGACCTCGGCGAGCGTGCGGTCCATCGGCGTCGCGCCCGGGAAGCAGCGCAGGCTGACCAGCTTGGCCGCGGTCGCCTGCACGTCGGCGATCGTGTCGCCCTTCTCGACCGCGGTCAGGGCGAGCAGCCCGCGGTCGATCGCCCCGACGACCTCGCCGTCGACCCGCACGCACGCCCGCGCGACCCGCTGCAGCACCGTCTTCATACCCACCCGTAGAGGATCGCCGCCAGCAGGGCCAGCCAGGCCGCGAAGTTCAGCATGAACAGCGGGTCGCGCAGCATCTCCTCGGTCGGGCTCTCGGCCTCGCGGCGGTTGGTCGCCAGGTAGATGAAGCGCAGGATCCCGACCACCCCGAACGGCACGGTGTAGATCAGCCGGTCGGTGTGGAACAGCTCGATCACGTGGGCGCTCATGGTGTAGGCCGCGTAGACCCCGATCGTCGCGGCCGCCAGCAGCCACAGGATGATCCGCAGCGTCTTCAGGTCGTAGCCCGCGAGCGCCGAGCGCTGACGGGTCGCCCCCTCGCCGCCGGCCAGCTCGTGGGCCCGCTTGCCGAACCCGAGGAACATCGCCAGCAGGCCCGTGCAGGCCAGCAGCCACGGCGACGCCGGGATCTCGAGGGCGAACGCCCCGGCCAGCACCCGCAGGATGAAGCCCAGCGCGATCGACAGCACGTCGAGGTACGCGATCTGCTTGAGCTTGAAGCTGTAGGCCAGGTTCTGCCCGAAGTACACGCCGAGCGCCGCGGCGTACCACGGCTGCAGGTAGAACCCGAGGGCCAGGCAGACCGGCACGGTGATCACCGCGAAGCGGCGGGCGACCGCCTCCGGCAGCTCGCCCGAGGGGATCGGCCGGAATTTTTTCTTCGGGTGGGCGCGGTCCTTGTCGACGTCGACCAGGTCGTTGAGCACGTACACGCAGCCGGAGATCACGCAGAACAGCGCGATGGCCCCGGCCGTGACCAGCAGGCTGTCCCTGTCGGTCAGGCGCTGGCCGAACATCAGCGGCACCCCGACGAACAGGTTCTTTATCCACTGCCGGGGCCGCAGGGTTTTAATTAAAGCGAGCAGCAAGGCGGCGGGACTATCGCACGCGGCGGCGAGGCTTGCCACGGGGCGCTTTGGGTCGACATCGCGGCGCGGCCGGCATAGCGTGGCCCGCCGTGCCCCCCGCCCCCACCGGCCCCGCGCCGCCCCCGACCGCCGCCGACGGCACGCTGCAGTCCTCCGGCCTCCTCAGCGTCGGCGTCGCCGTCTCGCGCGTGCTGGGGCTCGTGCGCATGTCGCTGTTCTCGCGGCTCATGGGCGCCGGGGCGCTCGCCGACACCTACACCGTCGCGTTCCGCATCCCCAACCTCCTGCGCGATCTGCTGGCCGAGGGCGCCCTCTCGAGCGCGTTCGTCCCCACCTTCACCGCCACCCTGGTGCAGGACGGCAAGCCCGCCGCCCACCGCCTCGCGGATCTCGCGCTGGCCGGCCTCCTGCTGCTCACCGGCGGCCTCACGCTGCTCGGCGTCGTGTTCGCCGAGCCGATCGTCCGGCTCATCACCGCCGACTGGACCGCCGCCAAGATCGCCGACACCGCCGCGCTGACCCGCATCATGATGCCGCTGCTCGCGCTGGTCAGCGTCGGCGCGGTGTGGACCGGCATGCTGAGCGCCCAGCGCCGCTACATGCCGCTGGCCTACGCCCCGGCGATGTTCAACGTCGTCAGCATCGTCGCCGGCGTCGGCCTGTGGCTGGCCGGGTTCGACGGCAAGCCGGCGATCGTGGCCTGGAGCGTCGCCACCCTGGCCGCCGGCGTGGCCCAGACCGTGATCCTGCTGCCCTCGCTGTGGACCCTCGGCTACCGCCCGCGGCTCGCGCTCGCCGGCCTGTGGCGCCACCCGGGCGTCCGCCGCATCGTCGCGCTCATGCTCCCGGCCGTGGTCGGCGTGGCCGCGGTCCAGCTCAACGTGTTCGTCAACACCCGCTTCGCCGCCAGCCTCGGCGACGGCCCGGTCGCCCAGATCGAGTACGCGTTTCGCATCTTCTTCCTGCCGATCGGCATCTTCGGGGTCGCGCTCGCCACCGTGACGACCACCAAGGTCTCGGAGGAGGCCGCCAAGGGCGACCGCGGCGGCCTCGTCGACAGGACCCGCGAGGGCATCAGCGCGGTGTGGCTGCTGACCTCGGCCAGCACCGTCGGCCTCTACGTGCTCGCCGAGCCGATCGTCGGCCTACTCTACGAGGGCGGCGAGTTCCGCCGCGAGCAGACCGTCGCCGTGGCCGCCATCCTGCGGATGTACGCGCTGGCGCTGGTGCCCTACAGCCTGGTCAAGATCGTCGCGCCCGCTTTCTACACGATCGACCGCACGCGCCTGCCGCTGGTCGCCTCGCTGGCGGCCATCGCCGTCAACATCGCCTTCAACGCCCTGACCTACCGCCAGCTCGGCGCCCCCGGCCTCGCGCTCGGCACCACCCTCGGATCGGTCGTCAACATCCTGCTGCTGCGCCGCCTGTTCGCCCGCGAGATCGGCCCGCTCGCCCGCCCCGGCCGCCTGCGCGAGCTGGCCTGGCTGACCCTCGCCAACGCGGTCATGGGCGGGCTGCTGCTCGGCGCCTGGTGGGCCGCCGCCCGCGGCCTCGGCTGGCTCGGCGGACAGGTCCCACGGTTCGTCGTCGGCCTCTCCGAGGTCGCCGCCCTGACCCTCGTCATCGGCCTGGCCTTCGGCGCCTACACCGCCGTGCTGCGCGCCGCCGGCTTCCCCGGGGCCGCGGCCCTCGCCCGCATGCCCGCGGGGCTCCTGCGCAGGATCCGGCGGCGCCGCGCCGCGTGAGGTTCCCGTCGATTGTTGGTGGATCAACTAAATCGATCCACTCTTGGGTCGGTCACTTGTAATCTCCAGTACACATTTTTCACGCCACCGAGGCCTGCGACCCTCTGAATTCTTGCGGGTACAACGCCCCCCAGTGCGATTCGGAGGTACTTGTCGGTTCATCGGGCTGGCGAGTCGCGGTACGGTGGCGTCATGCTGCACTTCGCCCGGAACGCTGTAATCCTCGGTTCTCTGACGGTGTTGGCATCCGCCGGGTGCGGCGAGGACGGCGAGGGCGACGACCGCGGCACGGCCACGAACCCCAGCGTGGGGTCGGGAATTGGCAGCAGCCTCACCCTGCCCTCGGGCGACGGCGGCGTCAGCGAGACCGGGGTCGCCACCGAGGGCGCCACCGGGGGCGCGGACACAGGCGGCGACACCTCGTCGGCGAGCAGCCCCTCCGCCGCCGACAGCGACGACGGCGGCCCCAAGTTCGACATCGGCGTCACCCCCGACGCCCCGCCCGCCGACACCGGCACGGTCGACTGCAACGCCGACCCCAACAACCCCGACTGCATGTGCACGATCCCCGACCACGTGCCCTGCGACAACGGCACCCAGAACCCGTTCAACGCCATGGGCCTCAACTGCCCGGGCGAGCTGCAGGTCATGGCCTCGCAGGTCGGCGACCCCGGCGCCATCGGCGTGCGCAGCAACTTCGGCCAGGCCGGCATCTTCAACGCGCGCGAGGGCTCGCAGTACGCGGTCATCGGCAGCGGCTACGTCGCCGACCTCAACCAGCAGACGCCCGGCGGCGACGACGACTCCGGCCCGACCCACTGCAACGACGCGCTCGGCGGCTCGCCCGACCCCGGCGGCTCGCTGCCCGCGCCGCTGAAGGTCAACGCCGTCGGCGGCGACTGCACCGCGAACCCCGGCCTCGTCGGCACGGGCGACTGCTCGAGCACGATCCAGGGCCAGTTCACCCAGGGCGGCGGCGCCTACGACTACACCGAGCTGCGGTTTGTCCTCCAGGTCCCGCCCGACGTCACCAGCTTCAGCTACGACTTCGCGTTCTTCTCGGTCGAGTACCCCTGGTACTACGGCTCCGGCTTCAACGACATGTACGTCGGCTGGCTCGACTCCGAGAAGTGGACCGGCAACATCTCGTTCGATCAGCAGGGCAACCCGATCAGCCTCAACGCCGGCTTCCTCGAGTTCAAGGACGACGGCGGCAACAGCCCGGTGCTCGCCGGCACCTGCATGCGCCAGCACGCCGGCACCAACTGGCTGCAGACCACCGCGGGCGTGACCCCCGGCGAGACCATCACCGTGGTGTTCGCGATCTTCGACCTGTCCGACCCGATCCTCGACAGCTACGCCTTCCTCGACAACTTCCGGTGGGGCTGCGAGCCGACCGGCAAGCCCATGACGATGCCGCCGGGCTGAGGCCCCGCGACGCTCCCGGCGCGGTTGCGCGCGGGGCCCGGGTGCCGTATGTCTCGCCCCGTCCACCCCCGGACGGTCCGCATGCACACCCGCCCCCTGTTCGCGCTCACGGCCCTGCTCGCCGCCTGCTCCGGCGACGGCAAACCGACCCCCACTGCGCTGAGCCTCGACACCTTCGAGTCGAACGACGCCAACGACGTGTTCGACGAGGGCGACGAGGGCGACCCGAGCGCCGCGGACAGCGGCCCGCAGCCGACCACCGGCGAGACCGGCAACGGCCCCACCAGCGACCCGTCGAGCGGCCCGTCGAGCGACCCGAGCGGCGACCCGTCGAGCGACCCGAGCGGCGACCCGTCGAGCGACCCCACCGCCGAGACCGGCGCGAGCGACCCGACCGGCGACTCGACCGGCGATCCGTCGAGCGACCCGACCAGCGACCCCACCGACACCAGCGACGACACCACCGGCCAGCCCGGCGTGTGCGACCCGCCCGCGCACGCCGCCTGCGACAACGGCACCAGCGACCCGTTCAAGGCCATGGGCATCGCCTGCGCCGGCGAGTTCTCGGTCCAGACCGGCAAGACCGGCGACGCCGGGGCCATCGGCGTGCGCAGCAACTTCGGCCAGACCGACGACTACGACGCCCGCGAGGGCTCGCAGTTCGCCGTGCTGGCCACCGGCAACACCGCCGAGCTCAACACCGTCACCCCGCAGGGCGACCCGAACCAGGGCCCGACCCACTGCAGCGACGCGCTGGCCGGCTCGGCCGACCCCGGCGCTACCCTGCCCGCCCCGCTGAAGCCGACCGGCGTGGCCGGCGACTGCGCCGCGAACCCCGGCCTCGTCGGCACCGGCGACTGCTCCAACTCGATCCAGAGCCAGTTCTCGCAGGGCGGCACCGCCAGCGACTACGCCGAGTTGCGCCTCACCGTCGACGTGCCCGGGGGGGCGACCGCGCTGGCCTACGACCTCGCGTTCTTCTCGGTCGAGTACCCTTACTACTACGGCTCGGCCTACAACGACATGTTCGTGGCCTGGCTCGAGTCGGAGGCGTGGACCGGCAACGTCTCGTTCGACGGCGCGAGCAACCCGATCTCGCTCAACTCGACGTTCTTCACGGTCAAGGACGACGCCGGCACCGACCCGCGGGTCGCCGGGACCTGCATGCGCCAGCACGGCGGCACGCCCTGGCTGACCTCGACGGTCCCGGTCACCCCGGGCGAGACGATCACCCTGGTGTTCGCCGTCTTCGACATGGCCGACGCGATCCTCGACAGCTACGCCTTCCTCGACAACTTCCGCTGGTCGTGCGAGACGCCGGAGCGGCCCGGCACCGAGCCCGCCGCGTAGCGCTGTGAAGTACGTCACTCAGCGGTCCCCTCCGTTAATTTGGGCGTGATGGCCAGACGCCCGCGGATCGCCCGGTCGCGATTGGCCGCAGAAAATTGTGTGAGCCGGAATTCAAAAAGATCGGCTCCCTGTCCGTTCGAGGAGGGCCCGCCGCTGCACGCCGCAGTGGACAAAGGCGGCCACTCTTGTGATTTTTGCTCCCGAGGACCATGGAGATCCGATTCTTCTCGAACACGCAGACCCGCGGGACGGCCGACGCCGAGCTCCCGCTGCCGGTCGTGCGTGTCCCGGATCTCTCGGGCCGCATCCTCGGCGCGCGCTACAGCCTGCGCCGGCGCATCGGCGGCGGCAGCCTCGGCACCGTCTACGAGGCCCGCGACATGACCCTCGGCACCGCCGTCGCGGTCAAGGTCATGCACCCCGAGTACAGCGACGACGAGTCGTTCCGCCGCCGCTTCCACCAGGAGGCGCTGATCGGCGCGCGCCTGCGTCACGAGCACAGCGTCGCCGTCACCGACCTCGGCCAGAGCGACGACGGCCTGCTCTACTCGGTGATGGAGTACCTCGAGGGCGAGAGCCTCGACGCCCTGCTCAGCTCGCGCAGCTCGCCGCTGCCGTGGCGCCGCGTGGTGCTCATCGCCTCGCAGGTGTGCGCCGCGCTGCAGGCCGCGCACGACCGCGGCATCATCCACCGCGACATCAAGCCCGGCAACTGCTTCCTCGTGCGCCGCGAGGGCCGCGGCGTCGAGGACGACGGCCAGCCCGACAACTTCACGTTCATCAAGGTGCTCGACCTCGGGCTCGCGCGGGTCATGCCGGTGAGCGGGCGACCGACGCCGCCGGGCCGCCTCGGCGCGCCCGAGTACCTCGCGCCCGAGCAGATCCAGGGCGGCATCTGCGACCACCGCGTCGACCTCTACGCCCTCGGCGTCATGATGTACGCCCTGCTCGCGCGGCGCCTGCCGTTCGTCGGCGACAACCCGGCCGCGATCATGCGCCAGCACATCGAGGCCACGCCGCCGTCGCTGCGCCGCGTCGCCCCCGACGCCGAGGTCCCCGCCAGCCTCGAGGCCGTGGTCCTGCGCGCGCTCGCCAAGGATCCGGCCGAGCGCTTCCCCAGCGCCTTCGCCATGGCCCAGGCCATCCACGCCGCGGCCGCCGAGACCGAGACCGAGGCCATCGCCATTGACGAATCTCTCGACGACCCGCACCCCGGCATCTGGCGGCGACTCCCGCCCCCGGCGACCATCGCCTCGCCCATGAGCCTCGCACCCGTCTACGGCTACGGCCCCACGCTGCGCACCGGCCTGGTGCTCGTGGCGCTGGCGTTCGTCGGCATCTGCGCGGCGGTCACCCAGCTGTGGACGTCGAACCGCGAGCTCTTCATCCACGAGGCGATCGCCGCCACGATGATCGACGAGGACCCCGCCGCGTCCGCCGAGCCGGCCGAGCGCGACGAGGGGCCGCTGCCGGCGACGCGGCCGCGGCGCGAGCTCGTCGACCTCCACCCGCTCGCGCCGGTCGGCGAGCTCCCGCTCCCCGTCGTCGACCTCGACGGGCCGCCGTGGGTCGACCCCGAGGCCCCCGCGGCCCCGCCGACCCTCGCCGCGCAGCCCGCACTCGCGCCCGAGCCCGCGGTGACGCCGCCGCGAGCCGCCGCCCGCCGCCCGCGACCCGCCGCCGCCGCCTTGCCGCTGGTGACCCCCGGCTTCCCGCTCGAGCGGACCTTCCGTCGCCTCGCCGACTCGATCGCCCCCGGCGTGCACCGCTGCATGCGCCTGCACGTGGCCGAGCTCGACGCCCTGACCGTCGAGCTGACGATCGGCGGCCCGCGCCACACCGCGGTCGAGCTCGGCCTGAAGGGCTCGGACTCGCCGGCGCTGCGCGCCTGCCTCGCCCCGCTGATCGCCCGCATCCACTTCCCCGCGAGCGAGCGGACCGGGCGCTTCGCCCACACCTACCGCCCGTGACGCCGCCGCGTGCGCACGGAACGGCGTCCGCGCGGCCGCTCCGCGAACAAGCTGCCGCCCTCGCCCGGAGAACGCCGTCCGCACGGCGACGCCTCGCGGCCCGCCGGTCGTTGCCCGTACACCGGATCGCCGACCCTGCGCAGGACTTGATCCGCATGCCCAGAGTGGCATGCTCACCGCGATCCACGCCCGGAGCCGCCATGACCACGCTTCTGCGCACCGCCCTCGCCCTCTCCCTGCTGACCGTGCCCGCCTGCGGCGACGCCAAGCCGACCTCCAGCAAGAGCAGCATCGCCGCCGCCTTCGAGAACCAGGTCGACCCCAAGGGCCAGGCCAAGCAGGCCGGCGAGGACATGCGCAAGCTGAAGGAGAAGGTCGCCGCCGACGCCGAGGCCGCCACCCTCGCGGAGATCGACAAGGTCACCGTGCCCGCGCCCGACGCCCCCGCCGACCTGAAGGCCGCCTGCGAGTCGATGCGCGGCGCCTACGACAGCTTCGTGCAGAAGCGCCTGGCCGGCAACCCGACCGAGCTCGAGCGCTGGGGCGTCATGAAGGGCGTCGACCTCGACAAGGCCGTCGAGGAGTGCGTCGCCGGCAACAACGCCAGAGTCGCCGCCTGCCAGCAGAACGCCTTCTCCCACGCCTCCAACCAGCTCGGCCGCGATCGCGAGCTCGAGCTGCTCGCCACCTGCACCAAGAAGTTCGGCACGCCCGTCGCGGTCGCCCCGGGCGACAAGCACAAGAAGCCCGCAGGCTGACCGCGAGACGCGCGCCGCGGTCGCCACCGGGCGACAGGCACACGCGGGCTGACCTCGAGACGCGCGTCGCGGTCGCCCGAGCGACAGACACACGCGGCTGACCGCGAGACACCCGCCGCGGTCGCCCCCGGGCGACAGGCACACGCGGGCTGACCTCGAGACACCCGTCGCGGTCGCCCGAGCGGCAGGCACACGCGGGCTGACCTCGAGACACCCGTCGCGGTCGCCCGAGCGGCAGGCACAGGAGGCGCAGACGGCCCCGAGGTGCCCGCGTCGCACGCTCGTGCGGCGCGGTGAACCCGAGCCCCGGCGCCGTCGGTCGGCCACGAGTCACAGGCGCGGGACGACGCCCCGCGCGCCGCTCAGGGCCGCCGCTGACGCGTGTTCACGCAGGTCGCGTTGGCCGCGAGGCAGTCGTTGAGGCAAACCTCGCTGTCGGTCTCGCAGGTCAGCTTGCAGGTCTCGCGGTCGGTCTCGACGCGCCCGCCGCAGCCGCGCTGGCACCGCTTGACCGCCGCGTTGCAGCGCGTGTTGCAGGCGCCGAGCTCGTCGCCGCAGATCTCGACCGCCGAGCGGTCCGCCGCGGGCGCGCGCGGCGTCGTCGTCTTCGCCGGCGTCGGCGTGACCGGAGGCGTGGTCGTCGGGGCGCCCGCGGGTGCGCCCGGCTTGCCCGTCGCGGCCACCTTCGCCGGCGCCGCCGTCGTCACCGCCGCCACCGCCGGCCCCGCCGTCCACGCCTCGGGCACGAACCCGCGGGCCACGTCGACCACGCTGGCCATGGTCTGACAGTCGAGCTTGCACGTCTCGAAGTCGGTGGCGGACAGCTTGTACGGGCCCTTCTGGCAGGTCGCGTAGCAGCGCTCGATGAACCCGGCCTGGACCGCCGACGACGGCGGCGGCCCCGACAGCTGGAACGTCAGCGGCGAGCTGCCCTTCGGCGGCGGGCCGCTCGGCGTGTTGCGGTCGACCGGCGAGTCGGGGTCGAGGTCGCACTCGAGCTTGCACGTCGCGCGGTCGTCGACCGACAGCGTGCGGTCGGCGTCGCAGGCCGCCTTGCAGCCCGGACCGGGCTGAGCCGGTGTCGTCGTCGTCGCCGGAGCGCCCGGCGTCGGCTGCGGTCGCGGCGTCGGCGTCGTGCGATCGATCTCCGCGCGGATGAGGTCCGGGTCCGACGCCGCCTCGGTCTCGCAGTCGAGGCGGCAGCTGGCCCGGTTGGTCTCCGAGAGCCTGGCCCGCTTGCACTCCGCGAGGCAGGCCTGGAGGCTCTCCGGGGCCGCCTGGGCCGCACCGCCGAGGCCGGCCAAACCGAGGCCCAGGATCGTCACACGTGCGAAGTTCATGGTCCCACCTCTTTGGATCGGCTCGCGGATCGTCGCCAGGGTATCAAGGCGCCCCCGGTGACGCCCAACAAACGCCCGAACCGCGATGCGGACAGCCGTGCACGTGCGCGCCCGACTCGCCCGCGCCGCGGGGTGAGGCCGTCGGTCCCCAGCCCCGACGCCTACGCCGCGCAGGTGACGGACCGACGATTCATTGAATGAGCTCGGTCGGGATCGAACCGACGACCCACGGATTAAAAGTCCGTTGCTCTACCATCTGAGCTACGAGCCCTGGCGAGGTGGCGACCCTGACGGGATTCGAACCCGTGTTGGTGGCGTGAAAGGCCACTGTCCTAGGCCTCTAGACGACAGGGTCTATGGTTCTTCGCCGCGCTTGGGAGTGTGCTTATAAGGGAGAAGGGCCGCGCCTGCAAGCGGGCTCGTGGCCGCCAGCGCCGGGCCGCCGGAGGCCCGTTCGGCCCCCCTGGCCCGGATCGCCGCCCGCCCGGCCCGCACCCGAGGAACCTCCGCGTGCGCCCGGAGCGGCGGATCCCTACTTCGCGGCCTTGGGCTTGCCGTTCGGCCCGGCTTCGACCTGGTCCGCGGCCTGCAGCGCCCGCGGCTTGACCAGCAGGCGCTTGCCCGACTCCTGGAACACCGCCTTCAGCCCGTCGAACGCGGCCGGGTCGGCCTCGAACAGGGCGAAGTAGGCGTACTTGTCGTTCGGCGCGTCGCGCAGGACCAGCCAGCCGCGCGTCTCGGGCGCGTTGGTCTTGGGGTCGACCGCCGCCGTGTACGCGGCCGTGTGGTGGCGGCCGCGGGTGCCCTCCTCCGAGTACGTCAGCTGCTCGGCCTTGATCCCGCGCAGCTCCATCAGGTGCTCGCGGACCGCGGTGATGTCGGTGCCCGCCGGCCACTCGAAGAACCCGACCGCCGCGTACTTGATCACGCCGCCGCAGCTCGTGGTCGACTGCGGGGCCGCGGCGACCGCGAGGAACGGGTTCTGCTCGACCAGCTCGACGCCCTTCGGCAGCTTGATCAGCACGCGCCCGCTGAACAGCGACGTCGACAGGTCGGCCAGCGCCGGCACGCACGGCGCCGGAGCCCCGCCGCCGCCCGCCGCCGCCGGCTCTCCGCCCGCCGCGCCGCCCGGGGCAGCGCCGCCGCCGGTGTCCGTCGACAGCGGCGGCTTGCCGTGCTGGTCCGGGCTCGTGGTCCCGGTGCCCGACGAGTACGACGCCGACGTCTTGCAGCCGATCAACACCAGGCCCGGCAGGCCGAGCAGACACACGAACATCGCCCCCGCGCGCTTCATGACGACCTCGCTTTTCGGTGATGCGCCGGCGCTGGCCCGGCTCCTCGAACGACTTCTGGGCCGCGTCCCACGCCCGCGGATGATACGCCAGCGGGCCCGAACCCGCCGTCGGCGGATCCGGACCCGAGCTCGTGGGCGTCGTCTTCGTGGGCGTCGTCGCGGGCTCGCAGGCCAGCAGCAGGGCGACGACCACGCTTCATGACGACCTCACTTCTTGGTGATGAGCAGGCGCTTGCCCGACTCCTCGAACGACTTCTTGACCGCGTTCCAGGCGTTCGGGTGGGTCTCGAAGGCCGCCCAGAACATGATGCCCGCGCGCTCCTTCAGCACCAGCCAGCCCTTGATCGGCGGCTCGCCCTTCGGGCCCTCGGGGATCTGGTACGACGCCGCGTAGTCGCGGTTCTTGGTCGTCTCGTCGCCCCACGTCACCTCGCCCGGCGAGACCTGACGCGCGTTCGAGATGGTCTCGTCGCGGATGCTCTTCAGGTCCTTCTTGGGGTCCTTCGAGTCGAAGTAACCGACCGCCGCGTAGCTGACGATCGCGTCGCACGTCGACATCGTGTTCGAGCTGGTGATGCGCGCGAAGAACGGCGTCTGCTCGACCAGGTCGACGCCCTTCGGCAGGCGGATCAGCACGTTGTCGGCGAACAGCGACTTCGGGTCCTGGACCTCGGCGTCGCACACCTTGCTCGGGTCCGGGCCCTCCGGCGGCTTCTCGCCGCCCTCGGCCCCGCCCTCCGCGGCGCCGGCATCACCGCCGCCGCCACCGGCGTCGCCGCCACCGGCGTCACCGCCGCCGCCGCCGCCGCCGTCGCTCGCACCGGCGCCGCCGGTCTCGCCCGGGGGGGTCGTGCCGTCTGGGGTCTTTTTGCCGCAACTGACAGCCAGACCGATGACCAGGAGAGGAACAGCAAGAGTTCGGAGCAGCTTCACGATTCAGGATCTCCTCGAGAGGGTTCGGACGGTATCACAAGTCCGGCCAGGGCGCCTCTCAAAGGCCCGGGTCGGATCGCCTCGTCGATCACCGACGGGCGCGACGCATGCGGCCGCACGACGCCGCACCGCGTTGAACACGAACCATCCGCGCCCGCGGTCTTCGGCGCCACATTTCCGCCACGAACACGTTGCGAGCGCGCGGCCGCTCGCTTCGCGGACACCTGACCGCGTCCCGCCCTCGTTCGCCGCTACTGCAACGAACCGTCGATCTCGAGCCCCTCGGCGCTCGCCCGGATCGTCCGGATCGACGGCGGCCTCGCGACGCCGTCGCCGCTCAGCAGCGACGTGCCGGTCAACACGCCCCGCACCGGCGCCGGGGGGATCTCCGCCAGCACCTCGCCCGGGCGCGGCCCGTTCGCTGCAGCGCCGGGGCCGATCGCCGGGGGCCCCGCGGACGCCGTGAACCACCGCAGCAGCGCCGTCGCCTGCCCCGCCGGGACCAGGGCCACGAGGTCCTCCGGCAGGAACACCACGTCGTGCGGGAAGCTCGAGCCGGCCGGCGCCTCGGCCACCTCGCCGCCGCTCACGGCGCGCCCGCGCACGCCCCACGCCGACGCCATCGCCGCCTGCAGATCCCGCAGGTCGCAGCGCGCCCGCAGCACCCAGATGACCGCGCCGTCGGGCCCATGGACCAGCGCCAGCTCCCGCGGACGCAGCCCGGCCCGCGCCAGCGTGCCGCGCACGATCGTGGTCTGCAGCCCGAGCTGCGCGAGCGCCAGCCCGGCGACCACCGGCAGCCCGCGGCCGCCCGCGCCGGCCTCCACCCGCGCGCTCGCGGCCGCCAGCGCCGGATCGTCGAGGTCGACGAGCACCGCCAGGCGGGCCGCGTCGGGCAGCCACGCGCCGCCCGCCAGCGTCTCGCCCGCAGCGTCGCACGAGCTGGCCTTCGGGACCTGTCCCTTCGGACCTGTCTCCACGGCCACCTCGACCTGTCCCTTCGGACCTGTCGGCTCGGCGCCGGGCCCGCACGCCGCCAGCAGCAGCGCGGCGACCGCCCGGCGGCTCACCCGGCCCCTGACCGGCGCAGCGGCGCCAGGTCCTCGGCGGCGAGCTGCAGGCGCCCGCGCACCGTGGGCCCCTCGACCGTGAACGCCGCTCGCCCGTAGAGCTCGCGGATCGCGTCGGTCTCGTGCTCGGGGCTGCGGGCCTCGAGCTCGGCGGCCGCGCGGGTCATCGCTTCGTCGTCGCCGATCGGCACCAGCTCGACCGAGCCGTCGAGCCCCGACTGCTGCCAGCGGCGGATCGACAGGTGCGTGCGGGCCACGTCGTCGGTCATGTCGAGGCTCAGCATGGGCCCGCCGGCGTACATCTCGAGCACGAGCTCGGCGTCCTCGCGGAACAGGCGCGTCCACTCCGTCTCGAGCTCCGAGGCCGGCAGATCGCGCGCCGCGGTCAGCGGCCCGAGCCCGGTGCCGAGCTCCTTCAACGACATGCCGCCGACGGTGGTGTCGTCGAGGAACACCAGGCGCCACGGGAACGCCGCCGCGGCCATCATGCCGGCGGCCGCGCCGACCTCCTGCGGGGCCTCGGCGTCGGCGTCGGGCCCCGGCAGCGGGGCCCACACCGCCATGCCCTCGATCGTCTCGCGCTGCATGCCCGCGGCCTGCAGCCACGCCTCGACCTCGGCGCGCGGCCGCGTGAGGCCGCGGACCATGTACGGCGCCTGCCCCGACGGGGCCATCATCACGACCGCCTCCTTGGTCAGCCACTCGGACGGCGGCGGCCCGCTGCCGGTCAGCAGCGCGGCCAGCCCGTCGTCGAAGGCCCGCAGGTCGCGGAGCATGTGCGCCGCCCGCGGCGGCACCGCGAACAGCGCCGCGAAGGCCTCGAGGTCGAGCGACGGATCGACCCGCGTGTACACCGCGGCGACCGCGTCCGGATCGATCCACGCGAGCAGCGGGTGCGTGGTCGTCGCCCGCTCCGGCTCGGCGAACGGGTCGACCTTCTTGCCCGCCTCGGCCTCGGCCTTCGGCGCCTCGCCGCCCCCGCGCTCGCAGCCGCCGAGCAGCAGCGCCGCCAGCAGTACTGTTCGTGACATCTTCATGGGGCCCTCCAGCGCGCGCCGTCGCGGACCAGCCGCGTCGGCAGGTCGAGCACGCGCTCCGGCACCGGCCCCGACTCGCCGGCGAGCTCCGCGTAGGCCGGGTCGTGCGGGAACACGACCACCAGCTGCGCCGACCCGTCCGCCCCCGGCTGCAGCAGCCCCTTCGGCAGCACCGGCGGGCGCACGTCGTCGCTCGTCAGCCCGCGCAGGCCGGCCCCGCGCGCGTCGGCCAGGCGCATCAGCGTGCACAGCGTCGGCGGCGGCAGGTCGACCGCGCCGGCCTCGGCCTGCGCGAGGTACTCGCCCGCGCTCGCCCAGCGCCCGTCGAGGGTCTCGTGCCCGTCGGCGGCGGCGTCGACGAACTCCCCGTCGGCGACGTCGGCGAGGAAGAACCGGGCCTCGTAGCGGCGCGGCTCGGCCGACGGAGTGACCCACGTGTCGAACCAGTGGAGCGCCCGCGCCCCGAGATCCACGCCCGCTTCTTCGCGACATTCGCGCCGCGCCGCCGCGACGAACGCCTCGTCGCTGCCGGGCGCGCCGTCCTCGGGGTCGACAGCCCCCCCGGGGAACACCAGCGCGTCGGGCATGAACGGGCTCCTGGACGAGCGCCGCAGCATGAACACGTCGGGCGGCCCGTCCGCGCGGGCCCGCAGCAGCACCACCGTGGCCGCCGGCCGCGGCGGCCGGGGCGTGCTCGACGGATCGAAGGTGATCGACATCGGGCCGGGAGGATACCGATCCCGGGCGCGAAACACCGCCGGAAATCGCCTGCACACCCGCGGCCCCCTACCGGCCCGCCGCGAATGTTTGCTATCTCTGCCCGGTGGCTCACGGCCGAAGATCGTCCCGGCCGCCCGGGCCCGAGGATCCCGCGGCCCGCCCCGCCCCGTCCGCCTCGGACCGGACCGACCCCGCGATCGTCACCTCGCACGCCGCCACCCTGTCGCCGGCGCAGAACCCCGACCAGACCCTGCGCCCGGTCAAGCCCGGCCGCACCTCCTCGCAGCCCCGCCTCGACAGCGAGCAGACCGCCCAGATCAAGGCCGCCTCGCACGTGGTCGCCTACGGCGAGGTCGTCGACGCCCTGCCGATGCCCGCCGCCGTGCTCAACACCGCCGGCCTCGTGGTCGCCTGCAACCCCGCGCTCGCCGAGCGCCTCGAGCGCCCGCGCGGCGAGGTCGTCGGCGAGCCGCTGCTGCTGTGGATCGGCCGGGCCAGCGAGCGCTCCGCCTTCGGCCGCGCCTTCCTCGGCCTGCGCCAGCGCCCGGTCCACCACAGCTTCAGCCTCGAGCTCGGCTCGCTGCACGGCCCGCCGGCGCTCGTGCGCGCGTGCAAGCTGGCGGCCGAGCACGTGCTCGTGACCTGCGACCCGGTGTCCGGCGAGCGCGCCCCCGAGACCGAGATCGGCAGCGCCCTGGCCCGCGGCCTCGAGGCCCTCGACCACGGCCTGCTCCTGCTCGACGGCCACGGCGTGGTCGTGCACGCCAACCCCGCGGCCCGCGACCTGTTCGGCGCCGGGGCCCACAGCGACCTGTCCTCGGGGACAGCCGGCCTGATCGCCCGCAGCCTGCTCGAGCGCGCCGACCCCGACGGCGCCCGCGCGCTCAGCCAGGCGCTCACGGTGGCCCGCGCCGGCAACTGGCGCGGCGAGCTCGAGCTGCGCCGCCTCGACGGCGAGCCGATCCCCGTCGAGCTCTCGCTGGCCGCCGGCCGCGGCGAGGGCGCGCCGACCGTCGCCCTCATCCGCGACCTCCGCGAGCGCCGCCTCCGCGAGTTCGAGGACCGCCTCGCCGCCCAGGTCGACCGCCTGCTGGTCTCGTCGGTGCGCCCGCAGGAGAGCGTGCCCGCCGCCTGCAACGCGGTCATGACCGGCCTCGGCTTCGCCCGCGCCACCCTGCTCGCGCGCGTCGGCGACACCTGGCAGCGCTGGTCGATGCGCCCCGACCTCGCGCCCCGCATCACCCCGCTGACCCACGCCGGCACCGGCCCGCTGGCGCCGCCGAGCGCCTGGTCGGCCGGCGACACCGTCGTCGACCTCGACCCCGCCGACCCGCAGCTGCGCGTGCTGCTCGGCGAGCCCGACCCGACCCGCGCCGCCGTGCGCGTGACCCTCGGCGGCGGCTCGCGCATCGTCGGCCACCTCGTGCTGTTCGCCCACGAGCCCGGCCCCGTCGACCCCCACACCCGCCGCCTGCTCGCGACCCTCGCGCCGCAGCTCGCGCTCGGCCTGGCCAACGGCCTGCTGATGCTCGAGACCGAGGCCCTCGCCGCCTACCAGGCCATGGTCCTCGACCAGACCACGGTCCTCTTGAACACGCTCGACGCCGACGGCCGCGTCGTCACCTGGAACCGCGCCAGCGAGCAGCTGCTCGGCCTCAGCGCCGCCGAGGCCCGCGGCCGCCGCTTCGGCGTCGAGGTCGCGGTGCTGCACGGCGCCGACTGGCACGACCTGTGGGGCATCCTCCGCCGCACCGGCAGCTTCACCGGCGAGGTCAACGTGGTCGCCCCCGACGCGCACGCCCGCGCCGACGCCGTCATCCCGCTCCACCTCGAGGGCCGCCTCCTGCGCGACCGCAGCGCCGACGCGCGCCCCGGCGCCGGCCCCCACCCCGGCTCCGAGGGCCCCGGCCGGGTGGTCGGCGCGGTGCTCGTGGCCCTCGACCTGCGCCGCCGCCGCGCCCTCGAGGACCAGATCCAGCGCGCCCAGAAGCTCGCCGCCGTCGGCCTGCTCGCCGCCGGCATCGCCCACGAGATCAACAACCCGCTGAGCGGCGTGGTCGGCTACAGCCGCCTGCTGCTCGAGCGCCCGCTGGCCCCCGACCTGCGCGACAAGGTCGAGAAGATCGCCGCCAGCGGCGAACGCTGCCGCAAGATCGTCGAGGGCGTGCTGCTGTTCTCCCGCCAGCGCGAGGGCGGCCAGCGCCGCGCGGTCGAGCTGCGCGGCATCCTCGACCGCGTGCTGCGCATCGGCGAGTACCAGTGGCGCATGCACAACGTCCGCGTGGTCCAGGAGGGCCTGCCGTCCGCGACCATCTTCGCCGACCCCGACCAGATCGAGCAGGTGCTGCTCAACCTGCTCAGCAACGCGGTCGACGCCATGCCGCGCGGCGGCACCATCCGCATCAACCTCGGCCGCGTCGAGGCCGACGACGGCCCCGAGGCGGAGGGCCCGTCCGCCCGCCCGGGCCCCGATTCAAGGCCCGGACGCGTCCGCCTCGAGGTCGCCGACGAGGGCGTGGGGATCCCCCCGGAGGTCCAGGGCCGCATCTTCGACCCGTTCTTCAGCACCAAGGAGATCGGCAAGGGCACAGGCCTCGGGCTTGCGATCTCCTACGGTATCGTCAAGGATCACGGGGGTGACATCCTGGTAAGGTCCAAGCCGGGCCAGGGCACCACCTTCATCATCCTCTTGCCCGCCCCCACCCCAGAGCCATGAGCCGCGTGCGCACACCGATCAAGGACACCTACTCCACCCACGATGTCGCGCGCATCTGCTGCGTCACACCGACCACCGTCATCCGCTGGATCGAGGACGGCCTCATCCCCGCGTTCAAGACGGTCGGCGGCCACCGCCGCGTGCGCCGCGAGGACCTCGAGCGCGTGTGCCAGGAGCGCGGGATCCCGTTCACCGTGCCGACCGGCAGCGAGGTCGGCCGCATCCTCGTCATCGACGACGAACCCGTGGTCCTCGACCTCGTCCGCGACGTCGTCAAGGAGCTGTCCCACCAGTTCGACGTCGAGGTCGCCCGCGACGCCTTCGACGCCGGCCGCAGCGTGGCCCTGTTCCGCCCCCAGCTGATCTTCCTCGACCTCATGATGCCCGGCGTCGACGGCTTCGAGGTGTGCGCCCGCCTGAAGCGCGACCCGTCGACCACGCACACCGAGATCATCGCCATCACCGGCTACTACACCGACGCCAACATGGAGCGCATCCTCGCCGCCGGCGCGGTCGCCTGCCTGCGCAAGCCGCTCGACATCGTCGACGTGCGCCGCCGCGTGCGCGAGGCCTTCAACCTCCGCGACGAGGAGCGCCCCGCCGGCAGGTCCGACACGAGCGGCGGCCGCGACGTCGCCCGCGTCCTCATCGTCACCCAGAACGCCGAGTTCCGCGCCCGCGTGAAGGACGAACTCACCGCCCCCCGCGCGGGCTCCGACGCCTCCGCCGGGGTCGAGGTCGTCACCGCCCAGACCGGCGCCGACGCGCTGCTGGTCGCCCAGTCGGCCCCGCCGCGCCACGTGATCGTGTCGATGACGGTGCCCGACATCAAGTCGAGCGAGGTCATCCAGAAGCTCGCGGCGAGCGGGCAACCGCCCCAGATCATCGCCGTGCACGACGCGCCCACCGACGAGATCCGCGTCCAGGCCCGGGCCGCCGGGGCCCGCATGTGCCTGCCGACCGCGGCGTTCGCGGGCAGCGTGCGCGAGCTGCTCGGCATGAGCTGACCTGCGTCGGCGAGCTCGGCGGTCCAAGAGCACCGCGGGCGCGGAGGGCAGCGTCGGCGCCCGCGTCCGCGTGCGTCGTGTCGCCGACGGAGGCTCGACAAATTTCAAAATTCTTCAGGCGATGCTGCGAGCCGCTCGAGCGCCGCCGCCGCCGCGGCCTGCTCCGCGAGGCGGATGCTCCGGCCGGCGCCCTCGCCGAGCACGTGGACCCGGCCGTCGTCGGCGGTGAAGCGGACCTCGACGCGCCACTGCGGATCCGGGCCGCCCGCGCGCTCGCCGACCGGCGCGTAGCTCGGGGTCCGGCGGTGCTTCGCCTGCAGCACCGCTTGCAGGCGGCTCTTGGGGTCGACGCCGTCGTCGGGGCGCAGGCCGGCGATGCGGGCCCCGAGCAGCACCTCGACGACCCTGGCGGCGGCGGTCAGCGGCTCGCCGCCGGCGGCCCGCGCGTCGAGGAACACGGCGGCCAGCACCGCCTCGAGCGAGTCGGCCAGCGTGCCCGCGCGGTCGATCGCCCCCGAGTGGCGGTCGCCGCGGCCGATGTACAAGAACTCGCCGAGCCCGAACTCCCGCGCCGCGGCGGCCAGCGCCGCCTCCGAGACCACGCTGGCCTGCAGCCGCGTCAATGTCCCTTCGTTCAGATCGGGGAAGCGCCGCCACAGCGCGTCGGCGGTCACCAGATCGAGGACCGCGTCGCCGAGGAACTCGAGGCAGGCGTGGCCGGGCCAGCCGGCGCCGGCGTGCTCGTTGACCCACGACGGCAGCGTCAGCGCGGCCCGCAGCAGCGCGGGCCTGGCGAAGGCGTGGCCGAGGCGCTCGCCGAGCCGCGCGAGCGCCTCGGCGTCGGCCCCCGGATCGGGCAGCGTGACGAGCACGGCCGGCAGGTTCACGCGCCGTCCTCCGCGATCCACCCGCCGCCGAGCACGCGCGCGCCGTCGTAGACGACCGCGGCCTGGCCCGGCGCCGCCGCGGCGATCGGCGCCGCGAAGCGCACGCGCGCGGTGTCCCCGTCGAGCACGATGGTCGCCTCCGCCGGCTTGCCGCGGTGCCGGACCTGCACCGCCGCGACGACCTCACCGCGCGCGGGCAAGGGCGTGAGCCGACGAAAGTCGCGCAGCACCAGCTCGTGCACCTGCAGGTCCGCGGCCTCGCCGACGACGACCTCGCGCCGCTCCGGGACGACGCGCAGCACGTAGCGCGGCTCGCTGCCCGCGATCCTCAGCCCGCGCCGCTGGCCGACGGTCACGCGGTGCACGCCCGCGTGCTGCCCGACCTCCCGCCCGCTGCGATCGACGATCGGCCCCGGCGCCAGCGCCCCCGCGTCGAGCCCGAGCGCGGCGGCCCGCGCCTCGACCACGTCGGCGTGATCGCGGCCGCCCGCGAAGCACAGCTCCTGGCTGTCCGGCGCGTCCGCGTTGACGAGCCCGAGCGCCCGCGCCCGCGCCCGCACCTGGTCCTTGTGCCAGGTGCCCAGCGGGAAGCGCACGCGCTGCAGCGCCGGCAGGCCCATGGCGAACAGGAAGTAGCTCTGGTCCTTGCTGTCGTCGCTGGCCCGCAGGAGCTCGCCGCCGGCCACGCGCGCGTAGTGCCCGGTCGCCAGCACGTCGGCCCCCAGCGCCCGCGCGCGCGCCAGCAGCGGCCCGAACTTCACGTGCTCGTTGCAGCGGACGCACGGGTTGGGCGTGCGGCCGGCCGCGTACGCGCGCACGAAGTCGTCGATCACGCTGGCCTCGAAGCGCTCGCGCTCGTCGATCGTGTAGTGCGGGATCCCCAGCTGCGCGCACACCTGCTTGGCCTGGTCGACCTCCGCCGGCGAGCAGCAGCTGCCCGCGCGCCCGCTCGGCTGGTGCCGGGCGTCGTACAGCCGCATCGTCATGCCGACGACCTCGAGCCCCTCCTCGACGAGCAGCGCCGCCGCCACCGAAGAATCCACGCCGCCGGACATCGCGCACACGATCCGCGTCATCGCCCCGCCTCCGGTTCGAACCGTAGCTTCACCGCGGATCGACCTCCCGCCAGCCCGCCGGATCGATCGCCGCCCCGCGGACCCGCTCGAGGATCCCCGGCAGCGTCGCCAGCAGCGCCTCGACGTCGTCGCCGGTGTTGTCCTTGCCGAGCGAGATCCGCAGCCCCTCGCGCGCCGACTCCGGCGCCTGCCCGAGCGCCCGCAGCACCGGCGACGGCTCGAGCGTGCCCGAGCTGCAGGCCGCCCCCGTCGACACCGCGACGCCCGCGAGGTCGAGGTTGATGAGCACGAGCTGCCCGTCGCAGCCCGCGAACCCGACGTTGACCGTGTTCTCGGTCGAGCGCTCGAGATCTCCGTGCAGGCGAGCCCCCGGCAGCGCCGCCAGCCCGACGCGCAGGCGCGCGACGAGCCCGGCCGTGTGGGCCCGCCGCGCGGCGAGCTCGGCCGCGGCGAGCTCGGCCGCCTTGCCGAATCCGGCCACGGCCGCCACCGACTCGGTGCCCGGCCGGCGGCCGCGCTCCTGCGGCCCGCCGAACAGCGTCGCCGCCAGCTCGAGCCCGCGGCGATGCACGAGCGCCCCGACGCCCTTGGGGCCGTAGATCTTGTGGGCGCTGAGGCTCATGAGGTCGAGTCCGAGGCCGCGGAGGTCGAGCGGGATCTTGCCGAACGCCTGGACCGCGTCGCTGTGGACGAGCACGCCCGGCGAGCCCGCGCGCGCCGCCGCGCTCAGGGCCGCGAGGTCGTAGGCGTTGCCGAGCTCGTGGTTGGCCGCCGCCAGCGACACGATCCCGACCTCAGGGTGCTCGCGGAGGCTCGCGGTCAGGGCCGGGGGGTCGATCCGCCCACGCTCGTCGACCGCGAGCGCGACCCACGGGTGCCCCTCGCGGGCCAGCGCCTGCGCGGCGCCGAGCACCGCCGGGTGCTCGATCGCCGTGGTCAACACCCCGTGGGCCCGACCCGCGGCTCGCAAGGCGCGGGCAGCTCCGAGGATCGCCAGGTTGTCGGCCTCGGTCCCGGAGGCGGTGAACGTCACCTCGAGCGGCTCGGCCCCGACGGCGCGGGCCACTGCTCGGCGCGCCCGCTCGACCACCGCGCGCGCACGCTGGCCGGCGGCGTGCACGCTCGAGGGGTTGGCCTGCAGACCGTCGTCGCACAGCGTCGCGATAACAACGTCCCGCACCCGCGGATCGAGCGGCGTGGTCGCGTTGTGGTCGAGGTAGCGCCCCATGGCCCGGTTTCGGCGCTCGTATAGCACGCCGGGCGGCCCGAACCCGCGGGGCGCGGCCCGCCGCCGGTGCGTCACGACGCGGCGGCGAGCTGGGCGAGGTCAGCGCGAGCCCGGTCCGGTGCCGCCGGCGGCGTCGCAGATCCTCCGGCCGCGGCAGCCTCGGTCCCGCCCGGTGCCCCCGAATTGCCCGTAAAACGCCCGCAGTATCCACCGTTGACGGGCGCGCCGCGCCGTTGAATCATGACGGCGTTTGAGTCTCCTCGGAACCATGATGGTGAGAGCGGGCCTGCTCTCGGACGATCAACTCGCCGCCGTGCAGTCCCGCAGCGCCGCGCGCAAGAACTCGTTCGTCGAGGCCCTGATCGAGACCGGCGCCGTCGATGAGGACAGCATCGTCGCCTTCTTGCACAGCAAGCTGATGATCCCCCGGGTCGGCGCTTCCGTGCTCGAGGCCGTCGATCCCGGCGCCCTCTCGCGGATCCCCGCCGAGCTGGCCCAGAAGCACGCCGTGCTCCCGGTGTCCGCCGACGAGACCGGCAACCTCACGATCGCCATGGTCGACCCCACCGACATGCGGGCGGTCGACGCCATCTCGGCCCACACCGGGGCCTACCTCGTCCGCGCCGTCGCCTCGCTGCGGATCATCCGCGCCGCGATCGCCAAGCACTACAACATCCCGCTGGCCCAGCTGACCCCGGTCTCGGCGCCAGCCCCCGCGGCCGCCCCGACGCCCGCCCCGCCCGCGCCCGCGACGGTCGAGCTGCACCCGCCGCAGCCGTCGGCGGTCATCAAGCCCGCCGCGGTCATCAGGCCGTCCGCCGTGATCATGCCCAACGCGCCGACCCCGGTCGTGCGCCCCGCGGTGGTGCTCCCGGCCGGCGCCCTGGCCTCGCCGTACGGCTCCGACGCCGGGCGACCCGCCGAGCCCGCTCGCCCGGCACCTGTCCCTTCGGTCAGCCCGCCTCCGGCCGCGCCGAACGTCGCGAGCACCGTCGCTGCCCCGAACGTCGCGGCGCCCACCGTCGCCGCCCCGAATGTCGCTGCCCCGAACGTGGCCGCCCCGACCGTCGCTGCCCCGACCGTGGCCGCCCCGAACGTCGCCGCCCCGAACGTGGCCGCCCCGAACGTCGCCGCTCCGACCGTGGCCGCCCCGACCGTGGCCGCTCCGACCGTGGCCGCCCCGACCGTGGCCGCTCCGACCGTCGCCCCCAGCGCGGCCGCTCCGCCCGCGGCCGCGTCCTCGGCGGTCTCGCCGACCGCGCCGACAGTCCCGCTGCCCACCCCGGTCGTCGCGGCCGCCACGCCGGCGCGCGCGCCCGCGGCGACGCCCGCAGCACCTGTCCCTTCGGCCAGCCGCCCGCCCGCCGCCGCGAGCCCGCAGGCGCCGGCCCAGGCGCCCGCGCAGGTGCCTCCGTCGCAGACGCCGACCGGCCCGATCCCGGTGAACCCGCGCCAGCCGTACACCCCGGTCGCCGTGACCGAGCGCGTGATCCAGCCCAACCCGATCGGCACCCCGGCGAGCCCGCCGATCCACCCGCTCAACGTCATCCAGTCCTCGGCCGTCACCCAGCCCGCGCCGGTGTTCACGCCGACCTCGCGCGAGGAGCCCCTGCCCTCGGCGGTGTCGACCAAGACGATGCCGCTGTTCGAGCTCGGCCGCCGCGACAACCAGCCCCAGTCGGCGCCCCCGCGCCCGGTCAAGAGCCTGCACGACACCCTGCCCGGCGGCATGCGGGCCTCCGACGTCGTCGACATCCCGCTCGACGACCTCGAGGACGCGCCGCCGCCCGCCCAGGCCCCCGCCACGCCGTCGGCCGCGACCCCGCGCGACGCCGACGAGAACATGGCGACCGCGAACTGGAACCCGCCGCAGTACGGCGTGGTCAACGAGGTCATCCCGCTCTCGCCCGAGGCCTTCCACCGCCTCCTCCCCCGCTTCCAGGCCGTCAAGACGCGCGACGAGGTCACCGACCTGCTGCTCGACTTCCTGGCCGAGGGCTTCTCGCGGGTCATCCTCTTCACCCACATCAAGGGCGAGATCCGCGGCCGCGACGCCCGCGGCGAGGACCTGATGGTCGACGCGGTCCGCCAGATCCGCATCCCCGCCACCGGCCCCTCGCTGTTCTCGAGCGTGATCGACCGCCGCATGCCCTACTTCGGCCCGATGCGCACCGACACCGCGATCGACGCGGCGTTCTTCGGCGCCCTCGGCGGCGTCGACGGGGTGGTGCTGTGCCTACCGGTGCTGCTGCGCGACAAGGTCCCGCTGATCGTGTTCGCCTCCGGCTCGCACAACCCGGTCGACCCGCGCTCGCTGCAGGAGCTCACCAACGAGGTCGCCACGGCCCTCGAGCGCCTGATCGTCAGCGAGAAGTCCCGCCGCTGATCGCGTCCGCTCGTCGGCGGGCCGCCGCGAGATCGGTGCGTCGTCGCCAGGCCGATGATGCCCGCGACGCTGCGCCGACGTACGCTCGTCGGTGAGCGTGCAGACGACGACGCGAGATCGCAGGTCATCACCCGCGCTGCATCGGCGCTCTGCGCGAGACGCTGCATCGGCGCTCCGCACGAGACGACGAGCTCGCGGGTCATCACCCGTGCTGCATCGGCGCGCTGCGCGAGATATCTCGCTCAGCCGGGCTTCTTCGGCCTGGTGGGATCCGGCTCGCTCTTGCCGGCCGGCTTGGCCTCGCCGCGCTCGCTCGGCTTGCCGAGGTTGGCGTACGGCACCGCGAACACCGACTTGGTCGGCGCCGGCCGTGACAGCCCCGACCCGGGCAAGCGCAGCGGATCCGGCGTCGGCTCGTCCTGCTTCGCCGGCGCCTCCTCCTTGAGCGGCTCGGGCTTCGCCTCCTCGAGCTTCGTCTCCGCCGGCCTGACCTCGGTCCTCGCGCTCGCCGGCTCGACGGACTTCTGCTTGATCGCGGCCGCCTCGTCGCTCGCAGCCCTCGCCTCGACCGGCTTCGTCGCCGGCCTCACGTCCCCCGGCTTCGCGGCCCCCGGCCTGGCGGACCCCTTGGCCTCGCTCGTCGGCGCCGGCTTGACGTCGCCCGACTTCACCGCCGGCTTCGCCTCCACCGGCTTCGCCTCCACCGGCTTCGTCGCGGCCTTCGTCTCGCCCGACTTCGTCGTCACCGTCGGCTTGTTGTCCGCGGGCTTCGCGGGCTCGACCGGTCGGCTCGCCCCGGCCTCGCTGGCCTTCGTCGCGGCGACGCTCGTCGACGGTCGCGTATCGCCGGCCTTCGCCGGGCCGCCGGGCGCCGGCTTCACGCCCTCGACCGGCTTCGCCGTCGGCCTCGCCTCCGCCTTCGCGTCGCTCGTCGAGCGCGTCGGGCTCACCGGCGCCTCGATCGGCTTGCCCGGCGTCGGCGCGGCCGACCTCGCCGCGCTCGCGGTCTCACTCGGCGGCGCGGCCGACCTCGCCGCGCTCGCGGTCTCACTCGGCGGCGCGGCCGGCCGCGCCGCGCTCGCGGGCTCGCTCGGCTTCACCGGCGCCTCGACCTTCGCGGGCGTCGAGCTCGTCGGCGCATCGATCGGCCGCGTCGCGCCGGTCGTCACGTTGGTCGGCCGGGTCTCACCCGATGGACGCGTCGGCAGCTGCCCGCCCGGCGGCGCCCAGCGGCCCGACGAACTCGCCTGCCCGCGCGCCTCGCCGATCTCCCCCGACACCGGCGCCTGACTCGCCCGCGTGGCGTCGCTCTGCGACGAACGCGACGGCAACGGCCCCGGCAGCCCCGTGTTCGTCGGCGTCGCGGCCGGCGCACCGGGCCGTCCGAACGTCGGCAGCGGACCTCTCGCGCTCTTCGACATCTCGCTCGCGGGCTCCTCGTGGCGCGCCGCGCCGGACGGCGTCGCCGGCACCGCCGCGGCCTTCGCCGGCTCGCTCGCGGGCTTCGCCGCCTCGGGCCTCGCGCTCGTCGGGGCCAGCGGCGCCGGCCCGACCTTCGTGATGTCCGGCGACGACGAGCGCGTCGGGGCCAGCGGCGCCGGGCCGATCTTGGTCTCCTCGGAGCGCGTCGGCGCCTCGCCGCGCGCGGGCGTCGGCTTCGCGGTCGCGGGCGGCGAGCCGACCGCCGGATACGACGCCGTCGACTTCGCGGGCGGCGTGCCGATCGTCGGGTACGACGCCGTCGTCTTCGCCGACGGCGCGCCGATCGTCGGGTACGACGCCGTCGCCTTGGCCGGCGGCCCGCCGATCGCCGGAGACGGCGCCGTCGGCTTCGCGGCCTCGGGCGCCCGCTCCGCGGACTCCGGGCTCGCCTGACCCGGCGGACGCGCGGCCGGGGTCGCCGGACGCGGCCCGCCGATCGCCGGGAACGCGGCCGTGGTCATGCTGTCCCCGGGGCCAGGTCGCGCCGGCGGCTCGCCGATCGGCTCGGCGATCGTGCCGACCGCCTCCGACCGCGTGTGCTGGATCATGACCTCGATGATCGACTCCTCGGGCTCGCTCTGCGGCGGCGGCTCGGGCTGCAGCGTCGCCGACTCGTCGGGCTGCAGCACCACCAAGCCCGACTCCATCATCGACGGCTCTTCGGGCTGCAGCACCACCAGCCCCGACTGCATCATCGACGCCTCCTCGATCAGCAGGTCGGCGCCGAGGAACGAGTCCGAGGCCGACGGCTCGTGCGAGGGCCCGCCGCGCTGCCCCGGCTGCACCGACGCGGTCGGGCTCGGCTCGGTCGTCGGTCGCGTCCGCGGCTGCACCGTCGCGGTCGGGCTCGGCTCGGTCGTCGGGCGCGTCCGCGGCTGCACCGCGGCCGGCTCGGGCTTCACCGGCGCGGCGACCTGCACCGGCTCGGGCGTCGGCTCGGCCTTGCCGCCGGGGATGCCCAGCGACTCGCGCCGCGCGTCGAGGATGCGCCGCAGCTCCGCCCGGCCCTCCTTGGTCAGCAGCGTGCGCGTGCGGGCCCGCTTGCCCGGACGCGGCTCGGTCATGTTCTCGACGTCGAGGTCGATCTCGTCGAACGACTCGTCGCGCGGCACCGGCGTAGGCGACGCCTCGGGCCGCACCTGCGGCGTCGGGCGGGCCATCGGCTCCTGCTTGCCCGCCTGCGGCGGATCGGTGCGCGGCCGCGGCGACTGCTGCGGCGTCGGCTCGCCGCGCGGGCGCTGCGACTGCGGCACCGGCGACGGCGACGGCGACGGCGGGTTGTACTCGGAGCGGTGGCTAAACAGCGGCGCGTGCTGCTCGGCCTCCGCGGCCGCGGCCGCGTCCTCCTCGAGCTGGGCGACGACGTCCTGGACCACCGCCCGCATGACGTTGGCGCTCGGCCAGCGGTCCTCGGGGTTGAACGCCAGCGTGCGATCGATGAGCTCGATCACCGGCCTCGGCAGCCGCGGGTTGACCGTGGCGATCGACCGCGCCGGCTTGCGGGCCACCGCGAGCAGGCGCTCGATGACCGGCCCCTCCGCCGGGAACACCGTCTCGCCGGTCAGCGCCCTGAACATCGTCGCCGCGACCGACCACATGTCGCTGCGGGCGTCGAGGTTCTGGTTGTCGGCGCGGGCCTGCTCCGGGGCGATGTACGAGACCGTGCCGAACACGATGCCGTCGCTCTGGTCGAGCGCCTCGGCCGACAGCTCGCGCACGCGGGCGAGGCCGAAGTCGAGGAGCTTCACGCTGCCGTCGCGACACAGGTAGATGTTCGCCGGCTTGATGTCGCGGTGCAGGATGCCGCGATTGTGGGCGGCGGAAAGCACCTCGAGCATCTGGTCGGTGATCCGCAGGACCTCGATGGGGTTCATGACCCCCACCCGCTCGAGACGTCCTTCGAACGACTCGCCGTCGAGCAGCTCCATCACCAGATAGACCTCGCCGTCCTCCGTCGTGTCGTCGTCGAGGACCGACACCGCGTTGCGGTGCCCGACCTTGTTGGCCGCGTAGCCTTCGGCCAGGAAGCGCCGCCGGGCCTGATCGTTGCGTGTGTACTGCGCGTGGAGCACCTTGATCGCCGCGCGTGCCCCGTTGCGGTGGGTGCCCGCGTAGACCGACGCCATCCCGCCGATGGCGATCAGCGAGTCCAGGTGCCACTTGCTCCGCAGCCAGCGACCGATGCGCAGGTGCGCCTCGCTCGAGAACCGTGTGCTGCTGCCTCCCGCCACCAAATCTGGCCCAGGATCACGAGTGGGGGCGCAGTGTGTCAAGCGTGCCCTGAGGGCCACCAGTCCCCGCGCGGCGACATTTCGCCCGTCGCACGCCGGTGGACGGTTGTACGGCAAAAGACCGCGATCGATCTCGCCCGGCGCGCGCCGGCCACGCCGGACGATTTCCCAGCTTTTTTCGCCGATACACCGTCTGCGATTACCTTCCGCCCGTGCACGACCAGCGGGCCACCCTCGTGTTCGGCGGGGCGCGGACGGCGGCTCCCACGCCCGCGCCGCCGCCCGTGCCCCACGATCCTCCGGCAGCGGACGACCCCGACGCGCCCCGCCTCCCGCGCTACCGCGTCGGGCGCCTGGTCGGCGCCGGCGGCATGGGCCGCGTCTACGAGGCCGTCGACACCGTGCTCGAGCGCCCGGTCGCGTTGAAGGTCATGCGCGCCGACGTCCCGGCCAGCGAGCGGCGCCGGTTTCGCCGCGAGGCCATCCTCGGCGCGCGCCTGCTCCACCCCGGTCTCGTGCGGGTCTACGACATGGGCCACGGCGCCGACGGCGAGGCCGAGTGGATGGCCATGGAGTTCCTGCCCGGCACCGACCTCCTGCGCCTCCTCGACGGCGCGCGCGCCAGGCGTCAGCCGCTGCGCTGGCCGGCGATCGTGCGGGCCGTCTGTTCGGTGCTGGGCGCCCTGCAGTACCTCCACGACTGCGGGATCGTCCACCGCGACATCAAGCCCGCCAACATGTTCCTGACCCGCGATCCCAACACGCGGTTCTTGACGACCAAGCTGCTCGACCTCGGCGTCGCCCTCGACCTCGACGGGCCCGCGCCCGCCCGCGCCGTCGAGACCCTGTGCGGCGACCCCAACTACATCGCCCCCGAGCAGACCCAGACCCCGCACGTCGACGGCCGCGCCGACATCTACTCCGTCGGCGTCAGCCTCTACGAGCTGACCACCGGCGTGCTCCCGTTCCAGACCCTGACCGACGCCCCGCTGCACGAGCTGCTGGCCGCCCACCGCGAGCGCGAGCCGCGGCCGCCGAGCACCCGCCTGCCGCCCGGCACCCCGCTCGCGCTGGCCGCCCGCATCGATCGCGTGTTCGCCACCGCCTGCGCCAAGGACCCCGCGCGTCGCTTCGCCAGCGCCCGCGAGATGGCCGACGCCCTCGCCGCCCCGCTCGACGAGGAGCTGACGTCGTCGGAGGTCTGGGAGGCCGTCGACCTGGACGACCTCGAGGTCGATCCCCCGGCGTCACGAGCCTGACTCCGGCTTGCCGGTTCGTCACCGGCGTGTGTACAATATCGCTCCGTGTTGAAGACGGTCCGAGTACCGCCGCCCTTCGAGGCGCTGTTCGAGCCGGCGCAGGAGTACGTCAGCCGATTCTTCGCGGAGCGCCGCGACGTGCCCGAACAGGCCCGGATCGAGGTCTTCGGCCAGCGCTACATGCTCGTCCGCGCCCGGGCGATGAGCGTCGAATTCTTCGAGATGATCCAGCGCCTCTACAAGGACAAGGGCGAGGCCGAGGCGCTGGGGGTCGCGCGCAGCCTGCTCTTCGACATCGCCCACGCCATGGGCCTCAGCGACGCGCGCGACTTCGCGGAGCGCATGGACCTGAAAGATCCGATCGCCAAGCTCTCGGCCGGTCCGATCCACTTCGCCCACGCCGGCTGGGCTTTCGTCGACATCTCCCCCGACAGCCGCCCCTCGCCCGACGAGAACTTCTACCTCCTCTACGACCACCCCTACTCGTTCGAGTGCGACAGCTGGCTCGGCGAGGGCAAGCGCACCGAGTTCCCGGTCTGCGTGATGAACGCGGGCTACTCCTCGGGCTGGTGCGAGGCCAGCTTCGACGTGCCGCTGGTCTCGACCGAGATCCTGTGCCGGGCCAAGGGCGACGAGCACTGTCGCTTCATCATGGCCCACCCGACGCGCATCGAGGGCTACATCCAGGACTACCTGAAGGCCCAGCCGCCGACCAGCGCGCACGCCACCCGCTACGAGATCCCCGGGTTCTTCTCCCGCAAGAAGCAGGAGGACGAGCTGCGCTCGCGCGAGGAGCAGTACCGCGGCATCTTCGAGGCCGGCACCAACGGCCTGTTCATCCTCCGCGACGACGGCGTGATCGTGCAGGCCAACCCCGCCGCCTCGCGCCTGTTCCGCCTCGACCTCGCCGAGTTCCCCGGCCGCGGCATCGACAGCCTCGTGCAGCTGCACACCGGCGCCGGCGACGACTTCTTCCGCCGCTTCAGCGCCCAGATCGCGGCCGAGGGCAGCTACTACGACGAGGCCCTCGGCATCGTCCGCACCGGCGAGCGCTGCCACGTCGAGATCCGCGGCTCGCGCTTCCGCTTCGAGAACCGCGAGCACCTGCTCGCCATCGTCAACGACATCACCGAGCAGAAGCTGGCCCAGTTGGCCCTGCGCGCCGCCCACGACGAGCTCGAGCGCCGCGTCCGCGACCGCACCGCCGAGCTCGAGAAGGTCAACTTGCAGCTCTCGCTGCTCAACGAGAAGCTGGTGTCCGCCCGCGACCACGCGATCGACGCCTCGCGGGCCAAGAGCGCCTTCCTGGCCAATATGAGCCACGAGCTGCGCACCCCGCTCAACGCCATCATCGGCTACAGCGAGCTCATCGAGGAGGAGTCGCAGGAGGACGAGCCCGCGATCAGCCTGGTCGACGTCGCCAAGATCCGCTCGGCCGCCCGCCACCTGCTCGCGCTCATCGACGACATCCTCGACGTCTCGAAGATCGAGGCCGGCAAGATGGAGGTGTTCGCCGAGTCGTTCGACGCCCGCGAGCTCATCGACGAGGTCGTCGCCACCATCGAGCCGCTGGCCGCCCGCAACAACAACCGCCTCGTGCTCGACCTCGGCACCCCGCTCGGCCAGCTCCACACCGACCGCACCAAGCTCAAGCAGATCGCGCTCAACCTGCTGTCGAACGCCTGCAAGTTCACCCACGCCGGCACCGTGCGCCTCACCGTGCGCCGCACCCGCAACCAGCCGCGCCTGCCCGGGGGTGAGCTCTCCAACCGCCCCTCCACCCCCGAGCTGAGCGGCGACTGGCTGACCCTCGAGGTCAAGGACTCCGGCATCGGCATCCCGACCGACCGCCTCGAGGAGCTGTTCCAGCCGTTCCGCCAGGCCGACGAGTCGACCACCCGCAAGTACGGCGGCACCGGCCTCGGCCTCTCGATCAGCCGTCACTACTGTCAGATGATGCAGGGCACCATCCACGCCGACAGCGCGCCCGGACGCGGCTCGACCTTCACCGTCCGCCTGCCCGTCCTGCTCGCCCAGGCCACGCCCCGCCCCGGGACCACGCCCGGCAAGTCGCTGCGAGCGCAGTGACTTCGCGGCCCTCCGGGCCCGGCTCGCCGCACGGCGATCGGGCCTGAAGGCCCGCGTCACGGCGCCCGGCTGTCTCGTCGACGCGTCCGCTCGCGGTCGGGCGGTCGGAGCGAACTGTCCATTAAACGAGCACCGCCCGACTCTCGAGAGAACCGGGCGGTGTACGCGGTGAACCGCGATGAGGAGTGGCGGCCGAGCTCAGTCGCTGACGAGCTTGAACTCGATGCGACGGTTCTGGGCCTTGCCCTTCTTGGTGGCGTTGTCGGCGATCGGCTGATCGGGGCCGTAGCCCTTGGTGGTGAGGCGCTGCGGGTCGATGCCCTTGTCGACGAGGTACTTCTTGACCGACTCGGCGCGGCGGCCCGACAGGTCGCGGTTGAGGTCGGCCGAGCCGTCGCTGTCGGTGTGGCCGCTGATCTCGACCTTCACGTCCGGGAAGTCCTTCAGGACCTTGACCGCGTTGTCGAGGGTCGGGCGCGAGTTCTTCTTGATGGTGTCCTTGTTGACGTCGAAGAAGATGCCCTTGATGACGCCGGCGAACTTGGCGACGGCCTTCGGGACCTCGTCGGGGCAGCCGTCGACGTCCTTGTAGCCGTTCTTGGTCTCGGGCTCGTTGATGCACGAGTCCTTGGCGTCGATGATGCCGTCCTTGTCGGTGTCGGGCGGCGGGCAGCCGTCGGGCGCCACGCCCGGCACGGTCTTGCACTTGTCGACGTTGTCCTTGAAGCCGTCGCCGTCGGTGTCCGGGCAGCCGTCGGGGTCGGTCCCCGGATCGTCCGGGCAGGTGTCGACGCGGTCCTTGAAGCCGTCGCCGTCGCGGTCCGGATCGTCGGCCGGCGCGGGCGCGGGGCAGCCGTGCGGCGCGACGCCCGGCTCGGTCACGCAGTGGTCGACGCTGTCGAGGTAGCCGTCGCCGTCGGTGTCCTTGTCGACCTTCTTCTCCGGCTTCTTGCGGTTGAGCAGGATGGACAGGCCGAGCAGGATCTCCGGGTAGTGCGTGCGACCGGCGTCGACCTGGTACTTGGCGCTGACGTTGTCGCGGATGTCGAGGCGCAGGGCGATGCGGCGGTTGACGTAGAACTTGAGACCGCCGCCGAAGTGGATGGCGGGGTCGATGTCCTTGCCGAGCCGGTCGCTCTGGCCGCCGAGGAAACCGACGCCGACCAACACGAACGGGGCGATGCGGTACGGCAGCTGGAACAGGCCGTAGCCGCGGAAGCCGCCGAGGAAGGCGCCGCCGCCGGTCGCGTCGCCGATCTTGGTCGGGACCACCGCGCCCTCAACCTCGAGGCCGAGGAACGACAGCGGGTAGTAGCCGAGGCGCAGGCCGATGTCCGGCGCGATCTTCTTGTACGGGGCCCACGTGTTGGCCGGGTCGTAGATCTCGTGCGAGTTGGCGGCGGGGAACATGAGGCCGCCGAAGATGCCGAGCTCGAGCTGGTTGCGCGTCGGTCGGTAGCGCTTGATCCACTTCTCGTCGCTCTGATCGCCGCCCCGCTTCTTCTTGTCGGCCTTCTTGTCGGCCTTCGCCTCGGGGGCGGCCGCCGAGGCGTCGCCCGACGCGCCCTCCGGCGAGAGAGACACGGAGGCACCGGCGCTCGCCGGCTCCTGAGCGGACGCGGGGGCCGCCCACGAGGTCAATGCCAGGGCGGTCAGGATCGGGAAGGAAGACTTGTGCATGTCCATCACTCGGTGTTCGTGGGCCGGCGCACCGCCGGGTTCCCAGGTTTGTACATGCCTTCGGCAGATTTGAGAAGCAGCCTGCGAACGGGCGGACGCAAGGTCATCGAGCGGTCCCGGAAGGCCACGCGAAGACGCGCACAAACAGCGTTTATTTGATCGACGTGGCCGATAAGACAGGCCCCGTCCGCACGCCGCGGCAATTCCGGACAAACCTGCACGTGGTGCGGATCACCGCGCGTGCCCGCGGAGATGCGCCTGGCCTTTGATGCAGATCGAACGACTTCCTTAAGCGCTGTCCGGGTATTTTCGCCCGCATGAACGCGACGCTCTACGCCTATCCCGGGTGCTCTACCTGCCGCTCTGCCCGCCGCTGGCTCGACGATCACGGCGTCGCCTACACCCTCATCGACATCGCCCGCGACCCGCCGAGCGCCGACGTGCTGGCAGGTGTCGCGACCGCCGCCGGACTGCCGGTGCGCAAGCTCTTCAACACCACCGGGCAACTTTATCGCGAGGGCGGCTACGCGTCCCGCCTGCAAACGTGGGACGACCGCACCGCCCTGGCCGAGCTCGCGGCCCACGGCATGTTGATCAAGCGGCCGCTGCTCGTGCGAGGTGACGTCGCGATCGTCGGCTTCCGTGCCGACGCGTACGCCAGCGCCCTCGGCGGCGCGTGACGGCTTGCACGCGTGCAAGTCCGCGGCGCCGACGAGCGCCCCTGTCAGCGACTCGCACGCACCGGCGTTCACGTCGGCGCCATGACTGCCCGACTCGCCGCGCTCGCCTGCCTCGCCGCTTCTTCGCTCGCCCCGACGCTCGCCCGCGCCGACGACCTCGTGCGCGCGACCTCCTACGAGACCCCGCCGCGCAAGGGCTTCTACGCCGAGATGGCCCTGCGACCCGGCGGCGTCGCCGTGCGCGACGGCCTGGTCCCGGCCATGCGCACGCACCTGACGATCGGCGGAGGCCTCACCGACCGCTTCAAGCTCGGCATGCAGCTCAGCATCAGCGGCTACATGAACGGCGTGAAGAAGCCCGCCGTCGGCTTCGACACCGTCGCCACCGCCTACGTGTGGCGCGGCCTCTACCTGCGCGCGGGCGCCGGCCTGATCTCGGCCGTCCCGCTGCACGCCGGAGGTGCCGACGCGCGCCCGGCCTACGGCGGCTCGGCCGGCCTCGGCTACGAGTGGACGCTGAAGAAGGGCGCCGGCCTCGGACTCGGCGGCGACCTCGACCTGCGGGCGACCACCGACCGCCACGTCGCGCGCGGCTTGTTCGTCGGCCTCCACTTCGCCTTCCACTGACGCCGCCGGGGCCCGCGCGCGGGCGCCCCGTCCGCCGCCGGCGTGTCGCCGACCACAGCCGGCGCCTCGACCCGCGCCGCGCGCTTGACCGCCGCGCGCACCCCGGTACCCTGGGCGCATGCCACGGATCCCGGTCCTCGGCCTCGCGCTCGCCCTGCTGTCCGCGGGCGTCGCCGAGGCGGCGCCGAGCTCCGCGCCGCCGGAGCTCCCGTCCGCGTCGTCCTCCGGGGCGCTCGACCACCCCGACCTCCGCAACCCGTTCGCCGCCGACGCGACGTCGCGCGCCGCCGGCGAGTCCGCGCGTCGCGGCGATCCCGACCTGCGTGACCCCTTCGACGACGACGAGCCCGCGCTGCGCAACCCCTTCATCGCCCAGGCCCGGCGTTCGCCCGAGATCCCCGGCGAGCTGAAGAACCCGTTCGCCGGCCGCGCTGCGACCTCGTCCCGGCCGCCGCGCTCCGAGCTGCGCGATCCGTTCGCCGCGCCGGCCCGCGATCGCCGGGCCGCGAGGGCACGCCCCGCGGCGCCGCTCGAGGCGCTCGGCGAGCTGAAGAACCCGTTCCGCACCCGCGGCGACGCGAGGCCCGGCGCGTCCGACCTCGAGGCCGACCTGAAGAACCCGTTCGCCCGCCGCGACCCGCCGGTGCGCCCGCGGGCCGCGTCGACCGCCCCGCCGAGCCCGCCGCGTGCGCCCGCGGTCCGCCGGCCCGCGCCGGTGCCGCTGCAACGACCGCGTCACGCCGGCCCGCCCGCGCCGCCCCGCTGAGCGCCACGCGTGAGCGAGCGCCGGCCGGCGTCGCCGCCCGCGAGCCGGGCACGCGGGCCGCGGCGCCGGTGTACCTGTCCCCGCGGACAGGTCCACGCCCGTGACCTTGCGCCCTCCCCGGACGTCTTGTTCGCGGTGGCGGCGCGGTCTACCGTCCCTCGCGCATGCGCACGCTCGAGAGCTACCTGTGCGGGTCCTGGACCTCCGGACCCGGAACCCCGGCCCTGCTCGTCAACCCCGCCACCGAGGAGCCCCTCGCGCACGTGGCCCCCGCGGGCAGCCTGGCCCCGGCCGTGGCGCACGCCCGCGACGTCGGCGGCCCGGCCCTGCGCGCCCTGAGCTTCCGCCAGCGCGGCGCGCTGCTGCAGGCGCTGGCCAAGCAGCTGCACGGCGAGCGCGAGGCCCTCATCGAGCTCGCGGTGACCAGCGGCGGCAACACCCGCGGCGACGCCAAGTTCGACATCGACGGCGGCCTCGGCGTGCTCGCGGCCTACGCCGAGCTGGCCGACACCCTCGGCGACGACCCCTGGCTGGTCGTCGACGAGCCGGCCGCCGTCGTGCGCACCAGCAAGGTCCGGGCCCAGCACCTGCTGGTCCCGCGCCACGGCGTGGCCGTGCACATCAACGCCTTCAACTTCCCGACCTGGGGCCTGATCGGCAAGCTCGCGGTCGCCATCCTCGCCGGCATGCCGGTGCTGTCGAAGCCGGCCACCAGCACCGCCGCGCTGGCCCACCGCATCGGCGAGCTCATCGCCGGCTCCGACGTCCTGCCCGCCGGCGCCTTCCAGCTGCTGATGGGCCCGGCCCAGGACCTGCTCGACCACCTCGGCCCGCAGGACGTGCTCGCCTTCACCGGCGGCGCGCGCACCGTCGGCATGCTGCGCACCCACCCCAACCTCGTCGCCAGCGGCGTGCGCCTCAACGTCGAGGCCGACAGCCTCAACTCGGTGGTCGTCGGCCCCGACCTGTCCGAGGGCAGCGAGCTGTGGGACCTCGTGCTGCGCGACGCGACGGTCGAGCTGACGCAGAAGGCCGGCCAGAAGTGCACCGCGACCCGCCGCATCCTCGTGCCCGAGGCCCTGCTCCCGCTCGTGCGCGACGCCCTCGCCGATCGCCTGGCCGACATCGCCGGCAAGACCGGCAACCCCGCCAGCAAGGCCGTGAAGATGGGCCCGCTGGCGACCGCCCAGCAGCTCGCCGACGCCCGCGCCGGCATCGTCCGCCTGCAGGAGCGCGCCAGCATCGTCCGCGGCGACCCCCACCGCCACGACTTCGTCGACGCCCCCGCCGGCAAGGGCTACTACCTCGAGCCCATCCTGCTGGCCGCCAAGGACGACGCCGCCGACCCCAAAGCCAGCCTCCACCACGTCGAGGTGTTCGGCCCGGTCGCCACCCTCATCCCCTACGACGGCAGCATCGCCGGGGCCGCGCGCATCGTCGGCTACGGCGGCGGCAGCCTGGTGACCACGCTCTACAGCGACGACCGCGAGTTCACCGCCCGCGCGATCGCCGAGCTCGGCCCGCACCTCGGCCGCCTCGTGCTCGCCGACGAGAAGTCGGCCACCAGCTCGTTCAGCCCCGGCTGCGTGTTCCCCCAGGCCAACCACGGCGGCCCCGGCCGCGCCGGCAACGGCGCCGAGCTCGGCGGTCGCCTCGGCCTCGAGCTGTACATGCAGCGCCTCGCCGTCCAGGCCGGCGCCGGTCAGCTCGCCCGCCTCGTCGCGCGCGACAGCAGGTCGGCGAGCTGATCTCCGCCCGCACCGACGCGACGCGCCCCGGCCGTCGCGCTCGCTGCATCTGCACGCACGGACGCGACGCGCCCCCGGCCGTCGCGCTCGCTGCATCTGCACGCGGAGGCCAGCCGACCTCCGCCCGCACCGACGCGACGCGCCCCGGCCGTCGCGCTCGCTGCGTCTGCAAGCGGAGGCCAGCCGACCTCCGCCCGCACCGACGCGACGCGCCCCGGCCGTCGCGCTCGCTGCATCCGCACGCGAGGCCAGCCGCGCGTCGGCTGTCCGATCGGCCAGGTCCTCGCGCGCGTGGTATCGTCCGCGGCGATGACCCCCTTCCTCGGCGAGCTCGTCGGCACCGCCCTGCTCATCCTGCTCGGCGACGGCGTGGTCGCCAACGTCGTGCTGCCGCGGACCAACGGCCACGCGAGCGGCTGGATCGTCATCACCTTCGGCTGGGCCATGGCCGTGTTCGTGGCCGTGTTCGCGGTCGCCGGCGTCAGCGGTGCGCACCTCAACCCCGCGGTCACCCTCGGCCTCGCGCTCGCCGGCAAGTTCGCCTGGTCCGCCGCGCCCGCCTACGTCGCCGCCCAGCTGCTCGGGGCCGTGATCGGGGCCGCCCTCGTGTGGCTGGTCTACCGCCCGCACCTCGACCTCTGCGACGACCCCGCGGCCCAGCGCGCCGTGTTCTGCTGCGCCCCCGCCGTGCGCGCCCCGCTGCACAACCTCGCCGTCGAGCTGATCGCCACCGCCGTGCTGGTGTTCGGCGTGCTGCGCATCGAGGGCCGCGCGAGCAGCCTCGGCTCGGTCGACGCGCTGCCGGTCGCCTTGCTCGTGCTGGCGATCGGCCTGTCGCTCGGCGGCCCGACCGGCTACGCGATCAACCCCGCCCGCGACCTCGGCCCGCGCGTCGCCCACGCGCTGCTGCCGATGCGCCACAAGGGCCCCAGTGACTGGCCCTACGCCTGGATCCCGGTGGTCGGCCCGCTGCTCGGCGCGGCCCTGGTCGCCGGCCTGGCCGCGCGCGCCTCCTGAGCGCTCAGTTGGCCGTGCGCGCGAGCTGCAGCGAGTACTGTCCGCACTGCCCCGAGTTGTTGACCCGGATCACGCGGATGTACACCTTCTCCGGCCACGCGACGTCGTTCTTGTACATCGGGTTGCCGGGGTTCGGGTGGTTGTCGAAGAAGCTCCACTCGCGCGCCGGCGGGGCGCCCGGGCCGAACTGGGTGGCGAGGCTCATGTCGAAGGGCGCCCCGTTGCAGGCGCGGTAGACCTCGATGCGGTAGTCCGGGTTGGCCGGGTCGCCGGGGTTGGCGGAGAACGCCACCGAGATGTTGCCCGCGTTGGGGCGCACGCCGTTGGCCATGCCCTCGGGGAACGACACCGAGTACCAGTCCTCGAGGCCCTCGCCGGGGCCGTTGTCGACGAACGGGATCACGCCGGACACCATGTTGACGACCGCGCCCTCGGCGATCATGCCCTTGAAGCCGGACATGCCGTCGCCGCACGCGTCGAGCGACTTCGTGCGGTCGGTGCCGACGCACTCGCAGCCGTTGTCGGGGTTCTTGTCGGCGTCGAAGTAGCCGTCGTCGCAGGCCGCGATCTCGCAGCCGTCCTCGCCCGGGGTCACCGGGTTGCACATCCAGCCGCCGACGCCGGCCACGTGCTCGCCCTCGCCGTTGGTCGGGCACATCTCGTCGGCGGGCAGCGGGTCGATCTCGCCGGCGCAGTTCTCGGCCTTGCCGTTGCACAGCTCCTCGGCGTCCATGCCGCCGACGTCGGGGTTGCCGTCGTCGCAGTCGGGGCCGGGCTTGTCGTCGCCGTACTGGTCGCAACCGACCCAGAAGTCGTCGCCGTCGCCGTCCTTGCAGTTCGCGCAGCCCTCGGGCGTGTGGTTGTTGTAGTCGTTGTCGTCGCAGTCCGAGCCGAGCTGGCAGTCGACGCCGTAGCCGTCCTGGTCCATGTCCATGCAGTCGGGGTCGGGGTTGCCGGTGGGGTCGGGATCGATCGTCGTCTCGCCGGCCTCGGCGGTCGCGGGCATCGGGTTGGTGTTCGAGTTCGAGTTCGACGCGCTGCCGTCGGTCGGGGACTCGGTCAAGCCGGCGCTGCCGGTGCCGCCGGTCGACGCGCCGGTGCCGTCGGTCGGCGACGAGCCGCCCTGCGAGCCCGGCGACGTGAACGGGTTCTCGGAGGCGGAGATGCCGCCGTCGCCGGCCGCGCACGCGCCGGTCATCAGCGCGGAGGCCACCAGGAGGGCGCGAGGGCCCGTCTTGACGGGCGCCGATGCGAGGTTGTTAGCCCACTTTAAGCCGAGCATCTCCCTGACGATACACGAGCGGCCCCAGCGTCGAGGAGAAAGTGACACGCGCGATCGTGCGCCACAGCACGATCGCAGGCGGGGTACCGGGCCCGCCGCGCCGCGTCCTCGATGCCCGCGCAGGCGCCTCCACGACGAGGGCTGGGGGCCGTGCACCTGCATCGTTTTGCGCACCGTGATCGTCGCGCGAGCGCGCCGCGTCGATCGTGTGCCCGCGCCGCGAGGACTTCCGGTTGGTCCACCGCCGGCAAACTACGCTAGGATGGCCGCCTCTGGTGCCGCCGCTTCACGAAGCCCTCGCCAGCTACGTGCCGGAGCTCGTCACACGTCGGCTGGCGGGCGATCCCCGTCCGCTCGAGGCGCCGTGCCTCGAGGTCCATCCGGCGGCCGTTCTGTTCGCCGACATCTCGGGGTTCACGGCCCTCACCGAGCTGCTCGCCCGCCAGGGCCCCGCCGGCGTCGAGCGGGTCGCGGCCGGCCTCAACGGCTACTTCGGGCGGCTGATCGCCATCATCGAGGCCCACGGCGGCGACGTCGTCAAGTTCGCCGGCGACGCCCTGACCGCCGTGTGGCCGCAGGACTCCGGCGAGCCCGACCTCCGCGAGGCCACCCTGCGGGCCCTCGACTGCGCCCTCGCCGTGCAGACCGACCTGCACGGCTACCAGATCAGCGACGGCATCGACCTGCTGGTGCGCATCGGCATCGGCGCCAGCCGGGTCGCCGCCGTGCACCTCGGCGGGCTCGGCGGGCGCTGGGAGCTCGCGCTCACCGGCTCGGCGCTGGCCCAGGGCCTGCGCGCCGAGGTGCTCGCCCAGCCCGGCCAGGTCGTGGTCTCGCCGCGCGCGTGGAGCGTGCTCCGGCCCTACGTGCGCGGCCACCCGCTCGGCGACGACTACCACGTCGTCGAGGCCTTCCTCCCGCACGACGGCGACGCCCCCGGGCTCATCGCCGCCGACGTCGTGCGCCAGCCGCTCGCGCGCCACACCGTCACCGCCGCGGCCGAGGACGCCCTGCGGGGCTACGTGCACGCGGCCGTCAGCTCCCGCCTCGCGGCCGGGCAGAGCGCCTGGCTGGCCGAGCTGCGCCGCGTGTCGGTGCTGTTCGTCAACCTGCCCTCGCTGACCTACCGCACCCCGCTGGCCGAGGCCCAGGACGTCATGGCCGCGTTCCAGCAGATCGTGCACGGCTTCGAGGGCAGCATCAATTATGTCAGCGTCGACAACACCGGCGCGACCATGATGGCGGCCTTCGGCCTGCCGCCGCTCGCCCACGAGGACGACGCGGTGCGGGCCGTCGACGCCGCCCAGCAGCTGAGCGCCGTGCTGCGCCGCCTCGGCTGGCACACGGCCATGGGCGTCGCCTCGGGCAAGGCGTTCTGCGGCTCGGTCGGCAGCCCGACGCGCTGCGCGTACACGGTGCTCGGCGACGTCGTCAACCTGGCCGCGCGCCTCATGCAGTCGGCCGACGAGCTGCTGCCGATCCTCGTCGACAACTTCACGTTCACCGCGGCGCGCGGGCAGTTCCTGTTCGAGGCCCACCCGCCGATCACGGTGAAGGGCAAGGCCCAGCCGATCGCGATCCACAGCCCGGCGTCGGCGCGCCTGCCCAATCGTCAGGCGTCGCGCCCGCTGTCCGGTCCGGTGCCGGCGGCCTCGGGCACCGGCCAGCGCCCGCCGCTGGTCGGCCGCATGCGCGAGCGCGTGGTGCTCGTCGGCAAGCTGCACGAGCTGCTGCGCGGGCGCAGCGCGACGGTGGTGGTCGAGGGCGAGGCCGGGCTCGGCAAGTCGCGGCTCGCCGACGAGATCCTCGACCAGGCCGAGACCATGGGCATCACCCGCCTGGTCGGCGCGCGCGAGGTCACCGACAACGTCAGCGCCTACAACACCTGGATCCCGGTGTTCCGCCAGCTCTTCGGCCTCGAGGACGGGCTCGCCGACGGCCCGGCGTGGGACCGCGTGCACGCCGGCCTGCGCCGCCTCGCCCCCGACGCCCTGCCCCGCGCCCCGCTGCTCGCCTCGGCCCTGGCGCTCGACGACGCCGACACCGAGCGCACCGCGGGCCTCACCGGCAAGGCCCGCGCCGAGGCCACCCGCGACCTCCTCGTGCTCGTGCTCCAGGCCGCGCTGAAGGGCGGCCCGGCGCTGCTGCTCGTCGAGGACGCCCACTGGGTCGACTCGGCCTCGTGGGCCCTGCTGGCCCAGGTCCGCGAGCAGGTCCACCCGCTGCTCGTCGCCCTCGTCACCGGCCCCGTCGAGTCCGACACCGACCCCGCCCCGCCCGAGCTGCGCGCCGTGCTCGCCCAGGCCGGCACCTACCACCTCCAGCTCGGCCCGCTCTCGCTCGCCGAGACCGAGTCGCTGGTCTGCCGCAAGCTCGGCGTGCAGCGCATCCCGTCGGAGGTCGCCGAGTTCATCTTTAATAAGGCCGAGGGCCACCCGCTGTTCACCGAAGAGGTCGCGTCGGCCCTGCGCGACGCCGGCCTGATCCAGGTGTGGAACGGCGAGTGCTACCTGTCCCCCGAGGCAGGTGACCTGCAGACCGCGCAGTTCCCCGACAACCTCGAGGCGGTGATCACCAGCCGCATCGACCGCCTCGCGCCGCAGCTGCAGCTCGTGCTCAAGGTCTGCGCCGTGCTCGGCCGGGTGTTCTCGCTGGCGCTGTTGAAGGCGGTCCACCCGATCGAGGCCGACCGCGCCGCGCTGCCGGCCACGCTCGCCGCGCTCGAGCGCCGCGCCCTCGTGCTGCCGAAGGGCGGCAGCGCGGCCGACCCCAACTACATGTTCAAGCACACGCTGACCCAGGAGGTCGCGTACAACCTGCTGCCGTTCTCGCAGCGCCAGCAATTACATCAGGCCGTCGCCGAGTACTACGAGGCCTTCTACCACGACCGCGTCGAGCTGTATTACCCGCTGCTCGCGGCCCACTGGTACCGCGTGGTCGCGCCCGGCGGCCTCGTCTCCGAGGACCAGCGCCCGGCCCCCGAGCTCGTCGCCCGCGCGGTCGGCTACCTGCAACGCGCCGGCGATCAGGCGTTCCGCAACGGCGCCGGCCAGGAGGCGGTCGAGCACTACACCCGCGCGGTCGAGCTGCTGTCCGGCATGCCGCCGACGTCCGAGCGCACCGAGCAGGAGATAGCCCTGCAGATCGGCCTCGGCAACGCCATCATCGCCGCCCGCGGGGTCGGCAGCGCCGAGGTCGAGAAGACCTTCGCCCGCGCGCGCGAGCTGTGCCGCGAGGTCGGCGACACGCGCCACCTGTTCCCGGTGCTGTTCGGCCTGTGGATGTACTACTTCGTGCGCGCCGACCACCGCGTCTCGCAGGAGCTGGCCGAGCAGCTGCTGGTGTTCGCCGAGCGCCGCCGCGAGCGCGTGCCGCTGATGGTCGCCCACCGCACGCTCGGCACCCAGCTGTTCCACCGCGGCGAGCTGCCGCGGGCCCGCGCCCACCTCGAGCGGGCCGTCGCACTCTACGCCCCCGACTTCGACCGCCCGCTCGCCTTCCTCTACACCCACGACCCGCGGGTCGCCGGCCTCAGCGTGCTCGGCCTGTGCCTGTTCCTGCTCGGCAGCCCGGTCGAGGCCGAGGAGCGCACCAAGGTCGCCCTCGGCCTCGCCCGCGAGCTCGGCCACAGCCCGTCGTACGCCCTCGCCGTCGACCACGCCGCCATCCTGCGCCAGATCGCCGGCGACGAGCCGTCCGCGCGCCGCCTCGTCGAGGCCAGCGTGCAGCTGCACAACGAGCACGGCCGGTCGGGCTGGTACAGCTTCGCCGAGGTCGTGCACGCCTGGTCGATGGCCGAGCGCGACCAGGTCGCCGAGGCCCTCGACCAGCTGCGCCAGGCCATCGTCGACCTGCAGGTCGCCGGCATGTCGCTGTTCTGGCCGTGGGTGCTCGGCGTGTACGCCGACCTGTGCGGCCGCGCCGGCCGCTGCGAGGAGGCCATCGCCCTCGTCACCGAGGCCATCCAGTCGGCGCGCCAGTCCGACGCCCGCGTGTGGGAGCCCGAGCTGCTGCGCCGCAAGGGCGAGCTGCTGCAGATCCAGCCCGCGGCGCTCGACCTCGACGAGCTCGGCGACGCCGAGTCCACGCCCGAGGCCTGCTTCGTCGCCGCCATCCGCGTCGCCCGCGAGCAGAGCGCCCGCGCCCTCGAGCTGCGCGCGGCCCTGAGCCTCGTGCGCCTCGGCGCCGGCGTCTCGCCCGAGGCCGCCCGCCTGATCGAGGAGACCCGCACCCGCCTCGGCGGCAAGCTCGACGATCCGCACCGGCTGTGAGCGCCGCTCGCGGGACGCGGTGATAAGGTTGTCGCCCATGCTGAAGAAGATCGGGCTCGCCCTCCTCCTCGTGCTGCTGATCGCCGCCGGGCTCGTGTACTACCTGTTCTACCAGGCGACCTCGCTGCCCGACTGGTACACCGCCGAGGCCGCCGAGGCGCCCGAGCCCGCGGTCCTGCCCGACGGCAGCCTGGCCTGGGCCGACGCGCCCGCCAAGGCCGGCGCGACCGGCCAGCGCAAGGAGCTGCGCAACTTCCACAAGAAGGCCGCCAAGAAGCACCCCGAGGTCGCCAAGGTGATCAAGAGCTCGCGCGCGTCGTTCGCGGGCGGCGTGCTCGAGCTCGGCGTCGTCGCCGACCTGCGCAACCTCCCGCAGGACCAGCTAAAGGGCGACCAGGCCGAGTTCTTCCAGAAGGTCCGCAAGACCTTCCCGAGCGCGACCGACCGCGAGGTGTACATCGGCGTCGAGGACCCGGCGCCGGTGTTCGCCGGCGGTCGCATCGAGCTCGGGCCCGCCGCCGAGCTGCGCGTCGGCAACCTCAGCTACGACCTCGACGCCGCCGCCGCCAAGCTCGGCATGACGCCCGCCGCCCTGCGCGCGCAGTTCAACGGCCAGATCCACCAGCTCGGCGTCAACCCGCCGACCGGCTGATCCGCGGCGCTCACGGCTCCGAGACCGGGAAGTCCGAGATGGCCAGCTCGTGGCCGTCGGTCAGCGCGAAGGTGATCGCCACCGTGCCGCTGCGCCCGACCTGGCGCAGCTGCGCGAGCACTTGCCGCATCGCCGCCATGTCGTCGACCTTCATGCCGGCGATCTGGGCGATGCGCGCGCCGATCAGCCGCTCCCGCCCGCGCCAGCCGGTGATCGGCGCCAGCGGCCGCAGGCTGGCCACCACCGGCCGCCCGGTCTTGTCCTCGACGTGCAGCCCGAGCAGCTCCTCGGCGTCGATGAACACCTGGCGGTCCTCGGGCGCCGCCGCGACCTCGAGCACCACCGGCAGCTTGGTCTCGCCGCGCAGCACCGTCAGCGGCAGCGGCTCGCCGGGGATGAGCCCGCGGACCATCTGCACGAACTCGCGGGCCAGGCGGATCCTCGCCTCCTCGCCGGCGCCGTGGCGATCGAAGCGCAGGCCCCGGGCCTCGACGATGATGTCGCCGCTCGTCAGCCCCGCCCGGGCCGCCGGCTGCTCGGGGAACACCTGCTGCAGCACCAGCCCGTTGGCGTAGCCGAGCCGCGTCGCCGCGTCGCCGATCGGCACCCGCGGATCGACCTCGACCCCGATCTGCCCCGAGCGGGCCGACGCGCCCTCGCGCAGCGCCCGCAGCAGCGCGAAGATGTGGTCGACCGGGATGGCGAAGCCGATGCCCTGGGCCTTGTCCGCCGTCGCCGTGGTGATGCCGACCAGCTCGCCGCGCAGGTTGAACAGCGGCCCGCCCGAGTTGCCGACGTTGATCGCCGCGTCGAGCTGGACCAGCGGCGTCTGCCGCGAGCGCAGGATGCCGGTGCGCCCGAGCGCCGCGACGATGCCCTGCGACACGCTGTGGTCGAGCCCGAGCGGCGTGCCGACCGCGAACACCGTCTCGCCGACCCGCAGCCCCGCCGAGCGCCCGAGCCGCGCCGCCGCGAACCGCTCCGCCGAGTCGGCCGGGCGCAGGCGCAGCAGCGCGATGTCCTGGTCGCGGTCCGCGATCAGCAGCGCCGCCGGCAGCTCGCGCCCGTCGACGAACCGCGCGCGCACCGTCGACTCGTCGATGCCCTCGGCCGACAGCACCCGCCGCGACGGGTCGCGGATGGCCCCCGCGACCACGTGGAAGTTCGTCAGCACCAGCCCCGAGTCGTCGACCACCACGCCCGCGCCGATGGTGTCCTTCGAGCGCAGCGTCACCACCACCGCCCGCGTCGCCGCCACCGCCTCGACCAGCGCGTCGCCCGAGCGCACCGCCGGCGCCGGCGCCGGCTCGGGCGTCGCCGCCGGCAGCTCGGGCAGGTCCGCCAGCGGATCGGGCGCCGCCACCACCGGCGCCGGCGCCGGGCGGTGCTGCAGCCCGAGGAACACCGCCGCCCCGCCGAACAGCACGCCGACGACCGCCGCCCCCGCCGCGATCCACAGCGCGTCCCCGTGCGGCGCCGGCGGCAGGGGGGGCGGATGGCTCGAGGGCTGCGGGCTGCGGGCTGCCATGGGACGGGCGAAACTACCGCAACCGCGCCCGCATTCCCGCCGCGTTCGCCCCGCCGGACCGTGCCATGCTCGCGCGCATGTGGCCCGATCGCCGCGTCCTCGAGCTCCTCGGCGTCGACCTCCCGATCCTGCAGGCCCCCATGGCCGGCGCCGGGCGAGCCGCCCTCGCCATCGCCGTCAACGCCGCCGGCGGCCTCGGCGCGCTGCCCTGCGCCATGCTCTCGCCGGACGACATCCGCGACGACGTCGCCGCCGTCCGCCGCGCCGGCGCGCGCCCCTTCAACCTCAACTTCTTCTGCCACACCCCGCCCGCGCCCGACCCCGCCGCCCTCGACGCCTGGCGCCGGCGCCTCGCCGCCTACCACCGCGAGCACGACCTCGACCCCGACGCCCCCGTCGCCGCCGCCGGCCGCGCCCCGTTCGACGCCGCCCGCTGCGCGCTCGTCGAGGAGCTGCGCCCCGCGGTCGTCAGCTTCCACTTCGGCCTGCCCGCGCCCGACCTGCTCGCGCGCGTGCGGGCGTGCGGCGCCCGCGTGCTCGCCAGCGCCACCACCGTCGCCGAGGCGCGCTGGCTCGCCGACCGCGGCTGCGACGCGATCATCGCCCAGGGCGCCGAGGCCGGCGGACACCGCGGCATGTTCCTCACCGACGACCCCGCCGCCCAGGTCGGCACCATGGCCCTCGTGCCGCAGATCGTCGACGCCGTGGCCGTGCCCGTGATCGCCGCCGGCGGCATCGGCGACGCGCGGGGCATCGCCGCCGCCTTCGCCCTCGGAGCCGCCGCCGTGCAGCTCGGCACCGCCTACCTGCTGTGCCCCGAGTCCGCCGTCTCTCCGGTCCACCGCGCCGCCCTGCGCGCCGCCGGCGACGACGCCACCGCGATCACCAACGTGTTCACCGGTCGTCCCGCGCGCGGCCTGATCAACCGCCTCGTCCGCGAGCTCGGCCCGCTCGCCGACGTGCCCGCCTTCCCGCTCGCCGCCGGTCCGCTCGCCGCCCTGCGCGCGCGCGCCGAGTCGCGGGCCAGCGGCGACTTCAGCCCGCTGTGGTCCGGCCAGGCCGCGCCCCTCGCCCGCGAGCTGCCCGCCGAGGAGCTCACCCGCCGCCTCGCCGCCGAGACCCTCGCCCGCCTCGCCCGCTGATCAGCGCCGCTGCGTCAGGCAGTCGCGCAGATCAGCCGCCGAGACCCTCGCCCGCCTCGCCCGCTGATCAGCGCCGCTGCGTCAGGCAGTGGCGCAGCCCCTCGCGCAGGTCGGCCAGGCACCGCACGTCGCGCAGCTCCCCGGCGTGCTCGGCCAGCTCGCCCGCCGCCGTCGGGCTCACCCCCGTGAGCACGCAGCGCGCCCCGACCAGCGCCAGCGCCCGCGCCAGCCCGGTCAGGCACGCGGCGGTCTCCTCGTCGACGGCCTCGACCCCGGTGATGTCGATCAGCGCCCAGCGGGCCCGCCGACCGACCGCCGCCGCCAGCAGCTTCTCGGTCAACGCCAGCGCCGCCCCGCGGTCGATCCGCCCGACCAGCGGCACCGCCACGATGTCCTGCCAGACGTCGAGGATCGGGCTCGAGAGCTCGCGGATCGCCCGCTGCTGCTCCTCGATCAGCGCCAGCTTCTGCTCGAGCTGCGCCTTGGCCTGCGTCACCGCCAGCAGCGCCGCCTCGCGCGACGCGGCGATCGCCGCCAGCTCGTCGACGAAGATGCGCAGGCTCTCCTCGAGCACCCCGAACGCGTCCTCGCGCACCTCGCCGTGGCGCCCCCGGGCCGCCGCGTACTCGCCGACCGAGGCCAGCGCGACCACCTCGACGAGCCGCTGCAGGCGCTCGTCCGCCTCGTCCCCTGGCTCAGCCATCGCGTCTCCGGCGCACGCGCCACCCTATCACGACCGCGGGGCTCGCCGGCCGGCGTCAACCGCCGCTCGCCCGCGCGGCCGCCTTCAGCCCCGCGATCCACCGCCGACCCTCCGCCTCGTCGGCGAGGAACTCGAGCGGCACCGCGTCCTTGCGGCGGATCATCCGCAACGTGTTCACCAGCAGCATCGTGACCGCCCGCACCGCCCCTCCGGCCCGGCACACGGCGATCCCCGCCAGCCGATGCCTCGCGTTCCACGCCGCCGCGTAGCGCCGGGCGTCGGTGTCGAGCTTCACCATCGCCGACACGTCGGCCAGCAGGTAGCAGCGGCCCTCGGCGGCGAGGATCGCGGCGAGGAACTCGTGGAACGGCACCGCGTCCTCGCGGTTGAACGTCCCCACGATCTGCGCCACCGCGACGTCGCCCTCCCGCCGGATCCGGTGCCCCCTGATGCGCAGCGGTTCCCCCATCACAGCCACCGTATCACGCCGGCGCCACCGCCCTCCCGCGGCCCCCACGCGCCCCGGCCTCGCGCGACCGCCCGCGCCCCGCCTCGTCGCGCCGACCCTCCGCGATCGCCGTGCCCCACGCGCCCCGGCCTCGCGCGACCGCTCGTCGCGCCGACCGTCCGCGATCGCCGGGCGACCCGCGTCGCCGCGGACGCGCGGGTCGCCCCAGTGAGCCCGCCCGGAGGCGCCGCCCCCCGCGCCGGTCGCCTGCGCCAGCGCGTCGCAGCGTTTGACCTGCCCCCGTCTCGAGGCGTACACCGTCCGGGTTCACTTCAATTTGAACTGAAACCGCGATGCCTCCCCCCAGCGACCCGCTCGATCCCGCGCCCGCCGACGCCGTCGACGGCGAGCCCGCGCTCGAGCTCCCGGTGCTCCTCCACGTGCAGGACGAGCTCGCCGGCGTGTGCGCCTCGATCGCCGAGTTCTGGGGCTTCACGCGCACGCAGGGCCGCATCTTCGGCCTGCTGTTGATGTCGCCCGAGGCGCTCGACCACACCGCGATCCGCACCCGCCTCGACATCTCGGCCGGCTCGGCGAGCATGACCCTCGCGTCCCTGCTCGAGTGGGGCGTGGTCCACCGCGAGGGCCGGCGCTACCGGGCCGAGGTCGACTTCTGGAAGCTGATCCGCCACGTGCTCGACCGCCGCGAGCGGGCCAAGGTCGACGACGCGATCCGCCGCGTCGACGCCGCGCTGGCCGTCCTGCAGGCCGCCCCCGACGACCCGCGGATCCGCGTGGTCCGGGCCCGCCTCGCCTACGTGCACAATTTCTTCCGCCTCGGCCGCTCGCTGCTCGCGGCGCTGCTCACCCGCGGGCCCGTTCATGGCATCCTCGGCGGCCTCGCGCGGCGGGCCGTCGACAAGCTCCCGGCGTCGCCCGGATAATCCCGTTCGTCGCCTCCAGCGGCCTGGTTAATCCGAAAACAGCCTCGATCGACTCATGACACATCCGGCCTCATCCCTCGCACACGCGGCCCCCGCGACCCCGTCCTCCCGGCCCTCCGGGGGCGAGACCTCGCGCGCCGCCGTCCGCACGGACGGCGACCTCGACGCCGCCGTCGCCCTCGTCGCCGAGGACCTCAACGTCGTCGAGGCCCGCCTGCGCGAGCTGCTGCAGTCGTCGATCGCCGTCATCCCCGAGCTCGGCGGACAGCTCGCGTTCGCCGGCGGCAAGCGCTTCCGGCCGCTCGTCGCCCTGCTCGCCGCCCGCGCCGCCGGGTTCGTCGACCCCGTGCGCGTCACCGTCGCCGCCGTCGGCGAGCTGCTGCACACCGCCACCCTCCTGCACGACGACGTGATCGACGGCGGCGAGTTCCGCCGCGGCCGCCCGACCGCCCGCCTCGGCTACGGCAACGGCATGGCCGTGCTCACCGGCGACTTCTGCCTCGCGCGCGGCCTCCAGGCCATCGCCTACGCCGGCCACCTCTCGGCCGTGCAGACCCTGTCCGACGCCGTCACGCGCATGGCCGAGGGCGAGGTCGCCCAGCTGCAGGTCGCCGGCGACGCCGGCCTCGACCGCGACCGCTACTACCTCGTCATCGATCGCAAGACCGCCGCCCTGATCGCCTGGTGCTCGTCGGTCGGCGGCCTGCTGACGCCGGCCGTCTCGGCCGCGCTGCACCGCTACGGCCTCGAGATCGGCTACGCCTTCCAGATCGCCGACGACGTGCTCGACTACACCGCCGGCGTCGACCAGACCGGCAAGGCCCGCGGCCAGGACCTGCGCGACGGCAAGGTCACCCTCCCGCTGATCCTCGCCTGCGCCGCCGACCCCGGGCTGCGCCGCCGCGTGTACGCCCTCCTCGACGACGGCCCGCCGGTCGACAACGACGCCGCCGCCGAGCTCGTCGCCCGCGTCGCCGCCTCCTCCGCCCCCGAGCTCGCCGCCGGCGTCGCCGAGGACCACGCCCGCGCCGCCGTCGCCCAGCTCGCCGTGCTCCCGCCGTCCCCCGCCCGCGACGCCCTCGCCGAGCTCGCGCGCTACGTCGTCCGCCGCCGCACCTGAGCGCCTGTCCCTCGGACCAGCCTCACCCTGTCCGCCGACCTCCTCACCCAGCGCACCCGCCACTTCGTCCGCCGCACCCGAGCACCTGTCCCTCGGACCAGCCCACCATGTCCACCGACTCCCTCACCCCGCGCGAGACCGTCGCCACCGTCGACGCCCACGGCGCCGCCGTCCAGCGCATGTTCACGGACATCGCCCACGGCTACGACCGGGCCAACCGCTGGATGAGCTTCGGCACCGACATCCGCTGGCGCCGCAAGGCCGTCGCCGACCTGCTGCCCGCCGACCAGGACCCCACCCGCGCCCGCATCCTCGACCTGTGCGCCGGCACGCTCGACTCGACGCTCGAGATCCACGAGCAGTACCCGCGCGCCGACGTGGTCGCCGGCGACTTCTCGGCCGGCATGCTCGCCCACGGCGCCCGCAAGCTCGCGGGCGAGGCCCTCGCCCGCGTCACCCCCGTGCAGATGGACGCCCACGCCCTCCCGCTGGCCGACGCCAGCCAGGACGCCGTGTTCTGCGCGTTCGGCGTGCGCAACCTGAGCGACCTCGAGACCGCCACCCGCGAGCAACGCCGCGTGCTGCGCCCCGGCGGCCGCCTCACCGTGCTCGAGTTCTTCCGCCCCACCGCCCTGCTCACCCGCACCGTGCACGCCCTGCACAACCGCACCCTGCTGCCCCTGCTCGGCTGGGCCGCCACCGGCAACCTCGACGCCTACCTCTACCTCCCGCGCAGCATCGGCAAGTTCACCACCACCGAGTCCTACCGCGAGCTGCTGCTCCGCTGCGGCTTCACCGACGTCCGCTGCGAGCGCCTGACCCTCGGCATCGCCTGGGTCGTGCGCGCGGAGGCGGCATGAGGCTCGTGCTCGGCATCACCGGCGCCAGCGGCTCGCTCTACGCCCGCCGCGCGCTCGCCCTGCTCGCCGACGTGCCCGGCGTGCGCGTCGACGTCGTCGCCACCTCCACCGCCCCCGAGGTGTGGAAGTTCGAACTCGGCGAGGACATGCCCGAGACCTTCCCCAACGCGCGCCGCTGGGACCGCAGCAACTTCTTCGCCCCGTTCGCCAGCGGCTCCTCCGCCCCCGACGCCGTGCTCGTCATGCCCTGCTCGATGAGCGCCCTGGCCCGCGTCGCCCACGGCGGCGGCGACGACCTGCTCGCCCGCTCCTGCGAGGTCGCCCTGAAGGAGCGCCGCCGCCTCGTGCTGGTCGTGCGCGAGACCCCGCTGAGCCTCGTGCACCTGCGCAACATGGTCGCCGCCACCGAGGCCGGCGCGATCATCCTGCCCGCCGTGCCCAGCTTCTACGGCGGCGTCACCACCCTCGAGCAGGCCATCGACACCGTCGTCGTCCGCGCACTCGACCGCGCCGGCCTCGAGCTCCCCCACATCCGCCGCTGGGGCACCGACCAGGAGCCGTCATGACCGCACACGATTTTTCGAGCGACGCCGCCGCGAGCGGCCTCGCCGCCCACGACGCGCCCTCGCACCGCCACGCCGCTCCTGCGAGCTACGCGCCCCGCTCCGTCGGCCACGTCACCGCGAGCCACGCGCCCGCGGTCGACGCCTCCACGAGCCGCGCGCCCGCAGTCGACGCCGCCGCGGGCGCCGCCGCGGCCCTGCCTCCGCTCGGCGATCCCGCCGCCCTGCTCGCCCTCTTCCGCGACCCCGCCGACGCCGGCCGCCGCGCCGCCGCCTGGCGCGCGACCGGCTACGGCCGCGAGATCCGCGTGCGCTCCGCCCCGCCGCACGCACCCGAGGCCCGCGCCACCGTGCTCCGCGCCGGCCTCGCCGTCGACCCGACCGCCCCGCGCGGCCCCGACGTACCTGTCCCTCCGGACCTGCCCGGAGGGCCAGGTCCCGATCGCCCCGACGACCCCACCGCCCCGCCCGACCCCGGCGCCCCCGGCTTCCCCGACCCGACCCAGCTCCGCGCCGGCGACCGTCTGATGATTCGCGTCGAGGTCGCCGACCTGCCCGCCTACTGCGCCTGGATCGCCCGCGCCTCCGCGCGTCTGCCCGCCTGCAGCCTCGCCCCCTACTCCGCCGCGCCCGGCGGGCTGCACCGCCTGCACCTGGTCGCCCTCACGCGCCTCGCCGTCCCCCACCGCGTGCGCGTCGAGGCGCGCCACGACCTGCTCGGCATCCGCCTCGCGCAGGTCGCCCTCGGCTTCGGCGCCGACACCCTCGCCGGCCCGATCGCCGTCACGCGTCACCTCCCGCTCGCCGGCGTCCCGCGCCCCAACGAGACCAGCGAGGACGCGCTCGCCATGCTCGTCACCCAGGCCGGCCTCGACCCCGTCCTCTCCCAGGAGTCCACCCCATGACCACCGATCGCCGCAGATTCGCCACGATCGCCGACAAGGTCCGCCACGGCGTCCGGCTCGACCACGACGACGGCGTGTTCCTCTACACCTTCAAGGACCTGCTGGCCGTCGGCGCGCTCGCCAACGAGGTCCGCGAGCGCCACCACGGCGACCGCACCTTCTTCAACGTCAACTTCCACATCAACCCGACCAACGTCTGCGAGGCCGACTGCAAGTTCTGCTCGTTCGCCCGCCTGACGCCCGAGTCGCCGGCCGCCTACGTCATGACGATCGACCAGGTGCGCCAGAAGCTGGTCGACCGCATCGACCAGCCCGTCAGCGAGATCCACATCGTCAACGGCCTGCACGGCGGCCTCCCGTTCGACTACTACAAGGACTGCCTGCGCGTCCTGAAGGCCCTGCGCCCCGACATCCACATCAAGGCCTACACCGCCGTCGAGATCCACTACTTCGCCGAGAAGTTCGGCCTCACGTACGAGCAGGTGCTGCGCGAGCTCGTCGACGCCGGCCTCGGCAGCCTGCCCGGCGGCGGCGCCGAGATCTTCGCCGAGCGCGTGCGTCGCAAGATCTGCCGCGACAAGGCCAGCGCCGATCAGTGGCTGGACGTCCACCGCACCGCCCACAAGCTCGGCCTCCGCAGCAACTGCACCATGCTGTACGGCACCGTCGAGACCCTCGACGAGCGCATCGATCACATGCTGCGCCTGCGCGCCCTGCAGGACGAGACCGGCGGGTTCCAGACCTTCATCCCGCTGGCCTTCCACAACGAGGGCAACGACTTCGCCAGGCTGCCCGAGCCGACCGGCGTCGACAACCTGCGCACCTTCGCGGTGGGCCGCCTGATGCTCGACAACATCCCGCACATCAAGGCCTACTGGGTGATGATCGGCGTGCAGATCGCCCAGGTCTCGCTGAGCTTCGGCGTCGACGACCTCGACGGCACCGTGCAGGAGGAGAAGATCTACCACATGGCCGGCGCCGACACCCCGCAGGGCATGACCCGCGCCGACCTCGTGCGCCTCATCCGCGAGGCCGGCCGCACCGCCGTCGAGCGCGACACCCTCTACAACACCCGCTGGGTCGACGACGGCAGCCCCCTCGACGGCATCCGCCTCGACGCCAGCGTGCCCTTCTCCGGCCACCGCCCCCGCACCCAGCTCCCCGTCGTCCAGTAACCCGCAGCCCCGCCGCCGAGCGACTCGCGGTCCAACCGCGAACGCGCCCGACTAGTACCTCGACACAGGGGTTGTGATCGGTTGGCGGCGTCAGCGCAGCTCAGGGAGTTGCGCTGACGGGACGAGCACCTCGAGGGTTCGCGCACATCCGGGATGGCGTCGGAGCAGGCCATGTTTTTCGGCTTCGGCCGACGGGCGCCTGTTGAGCTTGGTGTAGAGGTGGATGAAGGCGAGGTACTGGCCCTGCTTGTCCGTGAAGGCGTGTGGCCGAGAACGTGATCAAAACAGCTCCTCCTCGGACCAAGCAAGGGGGACGCGATGAACGTTCGCTACACCGTGGAGCTGACCGATGAAGAGCGGGAGAAGCTCCGACAACTGCTCGTAGGAGGTGAGGAACGGGCCCGGAAGATCAAGCGGGCGCAGATCCTGTTGGCGGCTGAGCAGCGCGTGCCTGACGAGACAATCGCCAGGACACTGGGATGCGGGACTTCGACGATCTATGGCATCAAGCGTCGCTTGGTGGAGGAAGGCCTCGAGGCGGCACTCGTCGATCGGCCGCGGCCTGGTGGAGAACGCAAGCTGACGGGGCAGGAGGAGGCGCTCCTCGTCGCGGTCGCCTGCTCAACGCCGCCGACCGGACGACGGCGGTGGACAGTCAAGCTCAAGCCGTGGCAGAAGAAAATGTGGAGCATCCCGGCGGTGGACGCCGAGTTTGTTGAGCGAATGGAGGACGTGCTCGAGCTGTACGCGGAGCCGCTCGATCCGGCGAGGCCGGTCGTCAGCTTCGATGAGAAGCCCTATCAGCTCCTCGCGGAGACCCGCGTGCCGGTTCGTGCGCAACCGGGTCGGGTGGCGCGCATCGACTACGAGCACCGCCGTAACGGCACCGTGAACATCTTCGCGTTCATCGACGCGCATCGACCCTGGCGCCACGTCAAGGTCACCGCTCGGCGCACCAACCACGACTTCGCCGAGTGCATGCGGGACCTCGTCGATATCCACTACCCGCATGCCGATCGCATCCGCGTCGTGCTCGACAACCTGAGCACCTACCGCGCAAAAAATCTCTATGACACCTTTCCTGCCGTCGAGGCGCGAAGGATCCTCCGGCGACTCGACTTCCACTACACACCCAAGCACGCCAGCTGGCTCAACATGGTCGAGATCGAACTCTCCGTGCTGGAGGAGCAGTGCCTGGCCCGACGCATTGCCGACCGCGACATGCTCGCAGTTCAGGTCGAAGCATGGTGCGAAGCCCGGAACCGGGAGGGTGCCCGCATCGACTGGATGTTCCGCCTGGAAGATGCTCGCCGCAAAATGGGCCACCTCTACCCCGCTCCGTTCTTCGACGAGGCCCTGCCGCTCGCGGCCTGAGTACGACCGCGAGTCCAGCATGTCGTAAGAGAC
>JAEUJW010000094.1 GCA_016793465.1 Myxococcales bacterium | reverse complement strand
TGTCAACGCCGACCGAGATCCGCGTAATTCCACCGGCGAGGATCCGCGGGAGGACAGTCAGTGAAATTGATGTCATGCAGCTCGCGTAGATTTCAGTGAGCCGCGGGAGACCGATCGGGATCTGCGACGGATTTGGGTTGTCCGTGATCCGGGAGTAGCTGGAGGGGCCGGAAAAGCGGGAACGCCGGGAAAAAGAGTTGGCGCTCTCCGGCGTTCCCTCGCAGATCCACAGCGACGAAATCGCCGGGACAGGCTGCGGGGAGTCTGCCCGAGGGAGACGAGGAGGGCAAGTGGATGCCGGCGCGGAGGGGCCATCCACGACCACGAGCGGACGACAGGTCGAGTATTCCGGTGCGGGCGATGCGGGAGCCTGAAGTGGGTGTGTGACGAGTGTGATCATGAAAGGCGCTACTGCGGACGGGTATGCAGTGAGACAGCGCGGCGGGAGAAGCAGCGGGCATCGAACCAGCGATACCAGCGCACGCTCCGGGGACGGCAGCGACATGCACGGCGGCAGGCCGCGTATCGGATGCGGCGACGGAAAGTGACGGAGCATGGTCTACCGGAGAACCGTGGGGAGGGCGACATCTGCGAGCGCCAAGGCGAGCTCGGCATGACGCCGGTGCCCTTGGTGCGAGCAGGAGAACGTGCACATGAACATCGGGACATGGTCTGCGAAGGTGAGATTGAGATTGGTGCGACTGGAGGTGACGGTGCAGGGCCCCGAGGGGGAGGTGATGCGGGCCTCGCTGCCGCCGACGCCAGCGCAGCCGCGAGCGCTGGTGACGCTGCTGGAGGGGCTGGCGCGGTGGCAGGGGGCAGCGCTGCATACTGCTGTGGTTGCGGACGAGCGCGCGGACTGGTGTGGGCTTTTGGGGCTCGGGCTGCACACGGGCACGGACGAGGACCTGCCGAGTCCGCTGGTCGACGCGCACGAGGTCGACCTGGGGCGAGCGCGGCGACGCGGAGTGCGAGGTGAGCGATGACGATGCGACCCGATAAACAGGCAGAGGTGCTGCGCCTCCACCACGCCGAGGGCTGGCGGATCGGGACGATCGCCGCGCAGCTCGGCGTGCATCACAGCGCCGTGCGCCGCGTGCTGACACGCAGCGGCGTGGAGGCGCCGGTGAGGCGGCCGATGAAGGTGGAGCCGTACCTCGCGCTGATCCGGGAGACGCTGGAAAAGTATCCGACGCTGCGTGCGACGCGGCTGCTCGAGATGATGCAGCAGCGCGGATACACCGGACAGATCTCGCGGCTGCGCGAGGTCGTGGCAGAGCTGCGTCCGCGGGGCAACACGGAGGCGTACCTGCGCCTGTCGACTTTGCCGGGAGAGCAGTGCCAGGTCGACTGGGCCGACTTCGGACCCTTCGTGGTCGGTCGAGCCACGCGGCGATTGATGGCCTTCGTGATGGTGCTCAGCTGGTCGCGTGCCGTCTTCGTGGGCTTCTACTACGACGCGAGGATGCCGAGCTTCCTCGCGGGGCACGTCTCCGCCTTCGCGTACTTCGGCGGCGTGGCGCGCGTCGCCCTGTACGACAACCTGAAGAGCGCCGTGCTCGAGCGGGTCGACCGGGCGATCCGGTTTCATCCGACCTTCCTCCAGCTCGCGTCGCACTACCGCTTCGAACCGCGGCCGGTCGCCCCGGCGCGCGGCAATCAGAAGGGCCGCGTCGAGCGGGTCATCCGCTACCTGCGCGAGCGCTTCTTCGCGGGCCGCAGCTTCACGAGCCTCGCGGACCTCAATGACCAGGCCCTCGATTTCTGTCGCGGCGTCGCCCTGCGACGCGAGTGGCCCGAGGACAGGAGGCGCACCGTCGCCGACGCGTTCGAGGAGGAGCGCCCGCGGCTCCTGCCGCTGCCGGTCGAGCCGTTTCCGTGCGGTGTGCAGGTGCCCGCGCGCGTCGGCAAGACGCCGTATGTCCGCTTCGACCGCAACGATTATTCGGTCCCGCATGTCCACGTCGGCAAGGAGCTCGTGGTCGTCGCCGATGTCGATACCTTGCGGGTCACCGCGGGCACCGTGGTGGTCGCCACGCACGCGCGCTGCTACAGCGCCGGCGAGGTCCTGGAGGACGCCGCCCACGTCCAGGCGCTGGTCGCCGAGAAGGCGGCCGCCCGCGCCCACCAGGGGCTGGGACGCCTCCAGCGCGCCGTGCCGTCCAGTGCGGACTACCTGCGAGCCCTCGCCGAGCGCGGCGAGCCGCTCGCCCGCGCCGTCCGTCAGCTCGGCGCGCTGCTGGACGAGTACGGGGCCGCGGCGCTGCAGCAGGCCCTCGCCGATGCGGCGCGGCGCGGCGTCTTTCACGTGCCCGCGCTGCGCCACGCGCTGCAGCGCACCGGCATCGCCCGGGCGGTCGGCGCGGCTACGCTGCCGGACATGCTGCGCTCCATCGTCGTGCAGCCGCACGACCTGGGCACCTACGACGCGCTGCTCGCCGCGAAGGAGGACGACGATGCCGAGGACACCTGACACGACCCTGCGCGAACGCGCCGCTGCCCTCGGACTCTTCGGCCTGCTCGCGCGCTGGAACGCCGTCGAGGGCGAGCCATGGCTCGCGCCGCTGCTCGACGCCGAGGAGGCCGAACGCTGCCGTCGCAGCCTCGAGCGTCGCATCCACCACGCCGCGCTCGGCCCCTTCAAGCCGATCGCCGACTTCGACTGGAAGCACCCGCGAAAGATCGACCGCGCGGCGATCGAGGGCCTCTTCGAGCTCGACTTCCTCCGCGAGCACACCAACGTCGTCTTCATCGGCTCCGGCGGCGTCGGCAAGACCATGCTCGCCCAGAACCTCGCCCACCGCGCCATCCTCGCCGGTCACACCGCCCGCTTCGTGTCCGCCGCCGCCATGCTCGGCGACCTCGCGGCCCAGGACGGCCCCGCCAGCCTGCGCCGCCGCCTGAAGCACTACACCACCCCGTCCCTGCTCGTCATCGACGAGGTCGGCTATATGTCCTATGGGCAGGGTTACTCCGACCTGCTGTTTCAGGTCGTCAGCCAGCGATATCTCCGGCGCTCCACCATCGTCTCCACGAACCGCGTCTTCACCGAGTGGACCGAGGTCTTCCCCAACGCCACCAGCATCGTCGCCCTCATCGACCGACTCTGCCATAACGCCGAGATCGTCTCCATCGACGCCGACTCCTACCGCAACAAGGAGACGGTCGAACGCAACGCCGCCCGCAAAGCCACTCGCCGCAATCGTAAATCCTGAGCGACTCCGTCATCGCTGCTACGCCGGCCATGTGCCGGCGTTTTTCGTCGGTGATTTTCGCCGGTGGATTTACGCGGATCCTGACCGGCGTCTACA
>JAEUJW010000027.1 GCA_016793465.1 Myxococcales bacterium | reverse complement strand
CGGCGCATGCAATCAAAACCACATCTGCGAGCCCGACGAGTCGTACGAGGTGTGCCCGCAGGACTGCTACTGGCACAGCGAGGGCGCCGAGGTGTTCGGCAAGCCCTCGCTGCGCTCCGACGCCGGACCCTGGCCCGGCATGGCCCCGGCGCCCGGCGAGCCCTACGAGCGCGTCGGCAACGGCGTGTGCGAGCTGCGCGAGAACTGGCGCTTCAGCCCCGACTGCGCCCGCACCTGCGGCGACGGCACCCTCGCCGACGGCGAGGCGCTCACCTGCCTCGCCGACGTGACCCTCCCCCTCGCCGCCGACGACGCCATCTGCGACCGCGACTCCGTGTGCGAGTTCCAGGACGACCCCGCCCTCGCCGCCCTACTCTCCGCCCAGGGCCTGCGCGTCCCCCAGGAGACCGCCTACAACTGCCCCCTCGACTGCACCCCCATGGGCCCCGACCCCCTCCCCAACATTTTCGTCGACGACTACCGCGACAACGACACCTGCGACCCCCACGAGAACCACGACCTCTGGCCCCAGGACTGCGCCACCGGCTGCCACGACGGCTGCTGCGCCCCCGGCGAGGACACCTCCTGCCCCGAGGACTGCGGCGACTCCGCCATCGCCTGCCCCGCCTGCACCGGCGACGCCTGCACCCCCCACTGCGGCGACGGCAACAAAGACCCCGGCGAGCCCTGCGACGACGGCAACGCCGACAACACCGACGCCTGCCTCGACACCTGCCAGCCCGCCGCCTGCGGCGACGGCTTCATCCACCAGGGCGTCGAGCTCTGCGACGACGCCAACACCGACGACACCGACGCCTGCAGCAACGCCTGCACCCCCACCACCTCCTGCGGCGACGGCACCGTCGACCCCGGCGAGACCTGCGACGACGCCAACACCGACAACTCCGACGCCTGCCTCGACTCCTGCGTCCCCGCCTCCTGCGGCGACGGCTTCACTCACCAAGGCGTCGAGCAGTGCGACGACGCCAACCCCGACAACACCGACGCCTGCCTCGACTCCTGCATCCCCGCCGCCTGCGGCGACGGCTTCACCCAACAAGGCGTCGAGGACTGCGACGACCAGAACCTCGACAACACCGACGCCTGCCTCGACTCCTGCATCGCCGCCTCCTGCGGCGACGGCTTCACCCAACAGGGCGTCGAGCAGTGCGACGACGCCAACACCGACGACACCGACGCCTGCAGCAACGACTGCATCGCCCCTCGCCGCGTCTTCATCCTCTCCCCGGGCATCGGCACCGGCGGCAAGCTCGGCGGCATCGACGGCGCCGACTCCCTCTGCCAGACCCGCGCCGCCTCCGCCGGCCTCTCCGGCACCTTCAAGGCCTGGCTCACCGACAGCGACCCCGACTCCGCCCCCGCCACCCGCTTCGACAGCACATCCTTCTCAGGCTGGTACCTCGGCACCGACGGCTCCCCCATCGCCCACGGCTGGCAAGACCTCACCTCCCTCGACGACAACCAGACCGACTTCCTCAAAGCCCCCATCCGCGCCGATGAGTTCGGCATGAACATCGGTAGCGAAGCCGTTGTTTGGACGAACACGAGTCCAAACGGGGAGCAAGATCCAATGAATAAGCACTGTGACGATTGGACGAGCAGCAGTTCGCTGCTTACGGGAACCGTGGGTCTCAGCGCAGAGGAGGCTCCCCTCATGCCCTTAACTGCGTCCTGGACGCAACTCGGTGATGCCGACAAATGTACGAGCGACTACCGCCTCTACTGCTTCCAGACCTCCCCCTAAGGATTCGTCGGTCTCGCACATGCGTCGCCTCCTCTACGCCACCCTGCTCGCCGCGTCCTGCCTCGCGGACACCGTCGACAGCGGCGCATGCAATCAAAACCACATCTGCGAGCCCGACGAGTCGTACGAGGTGTGCCCGCAGGACTGCTACTGGCACAGCGAGGGCGCCGAGGTGTTCGGCAAGCCCTCGCTGCGCTCCGACGCCGGACCCTGGC
>JAEUJW010000022.1 GCA_016793465.1 Myxococcales bacterium | reverse complement strand
GCCACCCCGAACGCTGGACCGGCAACACCCGCAACTGGAAGCCCGTCCGCGTCGTCTGCCTCAACCCAGAGCGTGAGCCCGCCGATTCCAAGGCGAAGCACGCCTGATTGCCAAGGCGACAACTATCCTGAAACTCACCGTGGATCCGGGCGAGCTCGGGAAACCGCTCGTCGGGGAAGAACTCGAGCGGCTTGTCGACCTTGCGGACGCCGTGGCGGGTCGGCGCGGTGTTCGAAAAGACGACGCCGCGGAAGTACACGGTGGTCGGCCGGCCACGACCGTGGAGCGCGAGGGAGGCGAGGATGTGATCGGCGACGAGCTTGCCGTTGCGCAGCTGCGTCACGGCTCCGTCGGTGCGGCCGCTCTTCAGCTCGCAGAGCACGACGTTCAGATCGTTGGCCGAGGCGTCACCGGCGCGCGGGTAGAAGATCAGGTAGTCGCACAGGCAACAGAGAGCGGGTCGACGGGCGTCGAGGAACGGGAACAGGCGGTCGGGCAGGGCGAGCCCGGCGAAGGCGAGCTGATCAGGGCGCAGCAGCAAGGCGCGGCCATGCTTGTGGAGCAGCGTGGGCTGGTCGTGCTGGAGGCGTCCTGCTCCTCGAGGCAGATGTTGCCCTCGACGATCAGCCGCGGATCGAGGATCTCGCGCAGAGCTTCGAGGATGCCGGTCATGCTCACTCGCAGAAGAGGCGCCCGTAGATCTTCTGGGCGTCCTGATTGAGCTTGTGGATCGCCTCGTCGATGGTGCGGACCTCGAAGCCGGTGGCGGCCACGGGCACGGGCTTGCATTCGCCGTCGCTCACCAGGTAGACGCCGAGGTCTTCGGGGCGGAGCACGCTGGCGGCATCGTAGCCGAGCTCCTGCATGAGCGATTCGGTCGCCGCGGGATCGCTGCCGTGGCTCAGCATGATCAAATTATTAAACTCGCCGATCAGGGTGTCGCTGTGGGTGCTCAGCAGGACCCGGATCCCGCGGTTGGCGATCTTGGCGAGCACGCGGGCGACGCGGCGCTGGTTGTCGGGGTGGAGGTTGAGCTCGGGCTCGTCGATGATGATCTGATCGCCGTCGCGGGCGATGTGGCGGAGGTAGACGACGATGCTCGCCAGCGACTTGATAATCGAGCTCGAGCGGTGGACGCCCAGCGACGGCGCGTCGGGAGAACTCCCGGGACGAAAGGCCATCTCGCCGGTGTCGGTGAGGACGACGCGGCCGCCGAGCACGGAGGTCTCGAGCTCGTCGGCGAGGTCGGCGAACGGGCTTGTCTCGCGCTTGTAAGTCTCCAGATCGGCGGCGACGCGGAGGGCGTCGCGGATGGCGAGAGGGTAGCGACCGACCTTGCGCAGGGACTCCGCGGTGAGCGCGTTTTCAGGATCGTCTGTGAGCTCGTCGACGACGTTCATGCGAATGAGAGAGAGTTCGCGAGCGAAGATGTTGATCGCCAGGCGCTCTACGGGAAACAGCCTCCAGTGGCCCAAGAAGCGGAACCGGATCGAGTTGCTGACGCCACGCTCCCTGATGACGCCGTGATCTGGAAGACTCGATATGTTGCGTAGTGCTTCAGCCATGAATTCAGCCGCAAGTGTCTGATCCGTGGATGATGTGATACGCAGTCGGGTATGTAGGAACGGTTCGCGGGTGGCCGCGAAGTCGCGGTAAACTCCGACGCTATAAGCGTGTGCTAACTCGGCCAAGAACGATGCGAGGTGAGGCCTAATTCGTTCCTCGAGGGGTTGGTGATCGGGGCCATCGAGCGGCAGAGCCATCAGTGCAGACACACTCGGCAGAGGGCCCGGGTTGAAGCGGCTGAGGCCGTAGAGGGCCCAGCCGAGGTAGGTCTTGCCGGAGTTGTTGGGGCCGGCGAGGACGATCAGCTTCTTCGAGAGGTCGAGCTCGGCGCTGCGGATCGGGCCCAGGTTTTCGGCGCGGAACAGCATCGCTGGCCCGGCGAGTTAGGCAGGCAAGGGCGGCGATGTCAAGGAAGCGGTGCGCGCGGGGCGCGAGCGGACGAACGGCGAGAGGCCGGCCCCGCGTCGGGGTCGGCCTCTCGCCGTTCGTCCGCGTTCTTTTTTTAAAAAAACTACGGGTTGAAGATGTTGGGGTTGGTCGGGGTGCGGGTCGGGGTGGTGGCGACCGGGGGCTTGCCGTCCTCGACGCGCTTGACCGAGCGCCGGACGATCTCGCCGGCGACGTCCTTGCTGCCGAGGCCGAAGGCCAGGGCGGCGGCCAGGCACAGGCCGCCGAACAGCAGGCCGAAGGCCAGCAGCACGAAGTTCTCGGCGACCTGCAGCTGCTGGATCGCCATGGTCACGGCGAACACGAGGATGGTGTAGCGGGCGAACTCGCCGAGCCAGCGGTTGCGGTTGTCGAGCGGGTCGACGCCGCGGGCGGCGATGATGTCGCGCACGTAGTTGCCGATGGCCACGCCGACGCCGACGATCACGGCGGCGACCAGCACGTTCTTGATCGCGTAGCCGAGGAAGGCGTTGAGGTAGACGGCCCAGGTGTGCAGCTGGAGGTTCTCGCAGGCCTGGGCGGTGGCGAGCACGACGATGGCGACGTGGACGAGGAAGCCGGCCAGCTCGGAGGGCTCGCCGAGGCGGTCCTCGCGGGCGGAGATGGTCGAGATGCCGAGGCGGGCGACCAGGCGGTCGAAGCCGAGGTTGCGCAGGGTGGCGGCGACGACGTTGCGGATGATGCGGCCGACGACCACGCCGGCGGCGACGACGAGCACGCTGACGGCGAGGTTGGGCAGGACGACCCAGAAGCGGGCCATCATCTCGGTGAGCGGGCCGCTGAGGGTCACCAGGCTCAGCTGGTTGAGCGCGGCGATGGTGGCCTGGAACATGATGAAGGCCATCACCAGCATGCCGACCACGGCCGAGGGCTTGGACGCGCCGAACAGCTTGCCGAGGCCGATCTTGTCGACGAGGCGGTTGAAGCCGAGGCTGTCGAGCAGGTTGTGCACGACGACGCGGACGATGCGGCCGAGGATGTAGCCGGCGAACACCAGCAGCGCGGCGACGGCGACCGAGGGGGCGAAGCCGACGATGCGGTCGAGCGCGTTGTTGAGGGGCTCGGCGATCGGGGTGATGCGCAGGGCGTCGAAGGCGCCGGCGAGGCCGGCGAGCATGACGAGCCAGAACACCACGTCGCCGGCGGTCCTGCTAAACGGCTTGGCCGGGGTCGCCGGTCGGTCGCCGTCGGCCTGCAGCTCGGCGAAGCGCGTGTCGACGCGGAGGATCTGCAGGGTCTTGCTGAGCAGGCGCCCGAGCAGCAGGCCGCCGAAGTAGGCGACGATCAGGATGAGCACCGCCTTGCCGACCAGCGGCAGCGCCTGGACCACGGTGTCGACGAGGCCCTGGATCGGGCCGGCCGCCTGCGACAGGCCGGCGATCTGCAGCACGCCGACGAGCACCAGCAGCATCAGCATGTAGTAGACGATCGCGGCGATGAAGCGCTCGAGCGCGTTGGGCGGCGGGGGCTTCGGCGGCGCGCCGCCGGCGGCGTCGGGCTCGAGCAGGATGCTGAGGCGCAGCTTCTCGGCCAGCTTGTTGTCGATCGAGGTCTTGCACAGGCCGCGGTAGACCAGCCACGAGATGAACTTGGCGACCAGCCAGCCGCCGAGGAACAGCAGCAGCGAGAACAGGATCTGCTTGCCGATGACGAGGGCGTCGCCGGAGAAGTACTCCTGGACCGACAGCCACCAGTCGGACTGGGCCGCCGGGGCGACGGGCCGCGGGGCGAGGCCCGCAGGAGGTGGGGCCGCGAGCGCGACGCCCGGGATCAGGGCAGTCGCGCCGAGCAGCAAGGCGAGGGCTCGTCGTTGTAGCTTCACAGGGGCTCCTTGTTTGGCCGCGGGGCGCGGCGGGCGAGCTACGATCGGCGGAGTGGCCGGGCTTGACAAGCGCCTGCACGACGTTCCTGCAAACCGCGCGAGCGCGCGGCGGCGACGTCACGGGTGCTCGCGCAGCCACGACTCGGCCTCGTCGAGCCGTGCGAGCGCGCCGATGCGGCGGAACACGGCGGCCGCGGCGTGGGCGTGCCCGCGGGCGCGGACAGGGTCGGTCGGCCAGTTCGCGCGCGCGAGCACGAGGTCGACCTCGGCCCGCGCGGCGACGAGGCCGGCGACGTCGGCGATCGCGGCCGCGCGCGCGAGCGCCTCGCGGGCCTCGGCGTGGCGGTCGGCGAGCACGAGGGCCTCGCCGAGCAGCGTGAGCGGCTCGCACAGCCAGCGGGTGTCGCGGCCGAGGTCGCGCTCGAAGGCGGCGACGATCGCCGCGGTGTCGCCGACGATCGCCGGGACGTCGCGGGGCGCGTCCTTCAGGGCGACGGTCAGGAGCTGCAGGCGGGCGGCGGCGGTGTAGAGGTGGTCGTCGCCGAAGTCGCGGGCGAGCGGGGCGCGGGCCTGCTCGGCGAGCGCGCGGGCGGCCGCGAAGTCGCGCTCGGCGACGGCGACCTGCGAGCGCACGAGGCGGGCCATGGCGACCTGGATCGGCTCGCTGGTGGCGGCGCGGGTCCACAGCGCGAGCGCCTGGTCGGCGAGCACGTGGGCGGCCGCGACGTCGCCCTGCAGCAGGCGGGTGGTCGCCAGGCGCTCGGTCATCGAGGCGACGGTCGGGAACTCGCGGCCGCCGTTGTGCTCCCAGATCGTGCGGGCCTCCTCGAAGTAGGCGAGGGCCGCGGGGTAGTCGCTGCGCTCGAGGGCGATGTCGCCGAGGGCGGCGAGCGGGTAGGCGAGCAGCTCGTGGCGGGGGTGCAGGGTCGGGCGCCAGATCTGGAGGGCGCGGCGCTGGGCGGCCTCGTTGCGCGCGGTGTCGCCGACGAGGGCGTACGAGCCGCCGAGGTTGGTGAGGGTGTGGGCGATCTGCGGGTGGTCGGGGCCGAAGGCGGCCTCGCGGAGGGTGAGCGCCTGCTCGTAGAGGGCGATCGACTCGGCGGTGCGGCCGAGGAAGGCGATCGTGCTGGCGAGGTTGGTGAGGATGTTGGCGCGCTCGATGCCGTCGTCCTCGCGCGAGCGCTCGAGGGCGCGGCGGTACAGCGGCTCGGCGTCGGCGTAGGCGCCGGCGCGGGCGTACAGGTTGGCGAGGTTGTGCGAGTAGTTGGCCTCGAAGCCGGGCGGGCGGCCGAGGCGGTCGACCATGGCGTCGGCGTGGCGGGCCCAGGCGCGGCCCTCGTCGGCGCGGGCGAGGCGGTCGCCGACGAGGGCGACGAGGTTGATCGCGGCCTCGGCGGCGACGAGGTCGCGGGCGCTGGCGACGGCGTCGAAGTAGGCGGCGGCGAGGCGCTGCTCGGCGGCGGGGAAGTCGGACTGGTCGACCTCCACCTTGCCGAGCACGAGGGTGGCCATGGCCCGCAGGCCGCGGTCGCCGAGGCGGTCGGCGGCGGCGTGGGCCCGCTCGGCGAGCGCGCCGGCGAGGGCGGGGCGGCCGGCGAGCTCCTGGACGACGGCGCGGTCGATGTCGCGGGCGGCGGCGAGGGCGTCGGGGTCGACGGGCAGGTCGAGGCTGTCGGGGTCCTCGCAGCTCGCGACCGGGGTGAGGCCCATGACGGCGACGATCGCGTTGCCGACGACGTCGGCGTCGGCGTCGGCGAGCACGTCGACGAGCGCGGCGAGCTCGTCGCGCCGGCGCTCGAGGCAGCGCGTGCGCCGGTCCATGACCGCGGCCGGCTGGGTGCCGTGCACGCGGGTGGCCTCGCAGGTGCCGCGGTGGGCGGCCAGCCAGGCGAGCGCCTGGCGGTCGAGCTGCTCGCGGGTGCGTTGCCAGGTGTCGCGCGCGAACGGCAGGCCGGTGGCCGCGAAGCCGCGCTCGAGCATGGGGGCGTCGCGCGGGTCCCAGGCGTCGCCGAACGCGGCGGCGGCGTCGGCGGCGGTGCACGGCGGGTCGCGGGTGAGCAGCCACCCGGCGAGGCCGGCGACGAGGCCGAGGCCGAGGGCGCCGGCGGCGAGCAGCCGACGCGGGCGCCGGCGGTGGACCCGCTCGAGCTCGGCGAGCAGGACGGCGAGGCTCGGCCAGCGCAGCTCGGGCTCGCCGGCGAGGCCGCGGACGATCGCGCGGCGCAGCGCGCCCGGCACGGTGGTCGGGCGCTTGGGCGCGTCGATGGTGCCGGACAGCTTGGCGACCTCGAGGGCGTAGAAGTTCTCGCCGCTGAACGGGCGCACGCCGTAGATGCCCTCGTAGAGCGCGACGCAGAAGCTGAACTGGGTGCAGGGAGGTAAACCCCACAGATCTATTCACTTTTTCGGCTGGGCGGGATCGCGTCTCCGTCCCGTCTCCGAGATCGACGTCGCGCGGGCCTTCTCGTGGAAAGCAGCGAGGACATCGATCGCGCTCACCGTCGCCGCGGGGGCGAGGTGCATGTAGTCGTTCGTGATCGCGACCGAGCTGTGACCCGCGAGGTCGCGGATCGCGGTGACGGGCTGACCCGCCATCGCCAGGTGCGAGCAGAACGTGTGCCGGAGCGTGTGCACGCCCATGATCGGCACCTTCGCGAGCGTGTGGGTGGCCTCGAGCCACTCACGCGTGACGGAGCGGGTGACCGGGTCGCCCTCCTGGCCGTAGCGCCCTTCGCTTCGGGTCAGCACCCGCGCCGACCGGCTCGGGTCGGATTCCCCGAGGTCTTGCAGCGCGGCGCGAAGTCGCGGCGTCATGCTGACGCTCCGCGGCTTGCCGCCCTTGGGCGGACCGAGGTGGCCTCGCCAGTCCGCGACCTCGACGTGGACCTTGCCTGCGGCGAAGTCGACGCGGGCCCAGTCGAGCGCGATGATCTCGCCGATGCGGAGCCCCGCGTCGCCACCGAGGAGCACGAGCACGAGGGCCCGCGGGTCCGTCGCGGTCGCAGCAGCGACGAGGCGCTCGTAGTCCTCGGGCTGGTAGAAAGGGTGGCGGCCGCCCTTGTTCTTAACGCGCTTGATCTTCGGCATCGACCCGATGTGCTTCGCGTCGATCGCCGCCTTCAAGATCTGCCCGAGGAGTTGCAGGAGCTTGTTGATCGTGCCGATCGCCAACTCGAGCAGCTTGATCTTCTTGACCTCGTCGTCCGTGATCTGGTCCAGGCGCAGCGTCCCGAACATCGGGAGCAGATGTTCTCTCAAATTCATGTCCATGCTGGCGGCCGTGCTCGGCGCGAGCCGGTTCGCGCGTACGTGGTCGCGCACGAAGCGCTCCGCAAACTCACCGAACGTCAGCGCCGGTGCCCTCGCTTCCTCCACCCGCGACGACAGGAAGGCGTTCGCCTTCGTCCGTGCCCAGCGTTCGGTCGCGGTGCGGGAGCTGTGCGGGGACTTCCATCGCCGCCGGATCTCCTTCCCGTCTGTCGAAAGCATGAGCACGCTGGCCTCGAGGTTCGTGGTGCCCTTGTAGTGGGCGATGGTGATTTTGGTGATCTCTCCGGTGTTCGTGACTGGCATGGGGAACTCCATGACAGCCCGCAAGCGCGCTCTTAATACCGCGCGACTGCGAGCGTTGCAAGCTGGCTCTCCAGCACGGGCAGACCACGGCCCGTCAGCATGATAGCGACGATCTCATGATCGGTGAACGTTCGCAGCCGCACGGCACGTGTAACGACGCGCGCCCTGGTCGTTCTGCGCGATGACAGCCGACGCTGACCGCGGCAACATGTCGGCATGACGATCCTCAAGCAGTTGCAGACTGATATGAGGAAGTTGCAGCTGGACTACCAGCGCGAGCTGATTGTCGAAGCGCTCCGCAACCGGGCGCAAGAGCTGACCCTCGCGCCCATCACCTCGATCCGCTTCGCCGCCCGGAGCTGCTTCAGCGCTGTGGTCACGGTCGACGGGTCGAGTGGATCGAGCCGCTGCTGAAACCCGAGACCCCTGCGCCGGTGGCCGCGCCTGCAGCGGCCAAGTCGGCAGCTCCGGCTGGCTCCCGCACCCAAGCTGACTATGTGGCCGCAGGCCGCGTCCTTCGATCAGGCGAGCGGCGGTTCACGCGGTACACGCTCAAGTGACCTCACGAATGTCGCGCCTCGAAGGTCTCGAATGCCCGCATCGCGCCGCGACGCCGATCCTCCGGCAGCGCCTCCGAGTTCGGAGCGCGTGCCTCTTGATGCGCGTGATCTCCCCCCGCCGTGGCGTCGAGCGGGTGGTGGGCGTCGCCAGCGCACCGCCATCTATCCGTGCTTCAACCACCCCGTGGGTTCAGTCCTGACGTTCCCGTGCTGGTCGCTAACGATCTTAATGTCAACCCTGTGCTCACCACCCTGAAGGCTTTCAATGAGTGCGACAGGGACTGTCGTGTTCGTATTCGGGCCAACTTTCAGCTCTCTATCCAAAAGCATCTCCGTCGCAAAATCATCATAGATCGCCTTGACAAGGCGATATCCGGCTTCGCCAGGCTTTTGAATCTTGAGTTTCAGCTCGGTTTCGGCTTCGCGCCGAAATATGGTGTATTCATGGTTGCCGGAATCCCCGCAGAGAAAGGCCAACACCTTTTCCAGTTGAGCGTCGTCTTTCAGAGTGCGCATAAGCAGACGTTTGGCAAGCATTCTAATATGCCCGCGCTGGCGATACACCTCGCCAAGGACGATGGGGTGCACGTGATCTGCCAATTTTGCCAGAGCGTCACTCAAGTCACCCCCCGAACTCGGCTCTTGAAGTTTGGGATCGCCTGCCGCTCCAGCAGCGGTCGGTCCATCCGACCGAAAGGAAACGAGCGAATTTCGAAGAAACTCTACATAACCATTGACTGCCTCGACGCTAATGGGCACAAATTGGCGTGCGCCAATGGCATTCGTCGCTACTGGATTGAGGAGGTGGGTTATGCTTGGATCGACCGGCCCGAGAGTAGCCTGCTTTGTCATGACGATAATATCAGCGGCCATGCATATGAGTGTTGCAGCACTATGAGCCTTGTATGGCACTATAACCTCGAGTTCGTCGCAAAATTGACGCAGGAGGTTGGCAATCGTCCATGCGGCCGTGATGCTGCCACCCGTCGAATTTAAGAACAAAGAAATTTTTCGCGTCACACCGATTAAATCCAGGTGTTCGACGAGTACCGGTATGGCATCGGGGTTTATCTGCGCGGGCAGGTCAGTCCGATGCCCGGTTATGAATGAGATCACTGTGGAGTTCCTCTCCGTGGCGAGGCGCTCGTATGCTGCTTTGCGTGTTTCAAACGTCATTTTGGCCATGATAGCAAAAAAGCGCGCTGGCGAACAGTGCGTATCCTCACCATGTATATCACCTCTGGACCGCGTCGACGCCTCGGCCCGCTGGGGTCTCCGGAGCGATGCCGGTCCGGCGCGCGCCGGGATAGAGGGCAGCCAGCAGCGTCCAGGGCTCGACGAACACGAGGAAGAGGTTTGCCGCGAACCTCGAGCACGCATGAACGTTGCCACTGTGCACTCCCTGGATGTCGGGCGGTGGCCAAGCGCTCTTGGCCGCCATCGGGGGGCGCCGTCGTCAGGCTCATCTCAACCCGTCATGCCAAGGTAAGTCCTAGCTTTTTGCCTTCACAAGTCCAAGTGACTCGGCAGTGATGGTCGTCGTTATGAGTTTCTTCGTATCAACCGCAGACTGAACCTCGGGGATACGCTCCCACATCGGCCCATTGAAGACGAATGATGTGTCAGGGTTCAGTATCATCATATCAACCTCACCCTTTTCCTTGATTTCGATCAATTCGTCCAAGGAACCCTGCGTAACGAAGACTCCAGCAACTTCAAGCTCATCTGACGTCTTTAGAAACCCCTGCAAGGATGCCCTTTGACGGAGATACGTAAGAAACAGTTCCGGCGTTTTAATGTATGGAGTAATCGTTGCCAGATCGAATTCTGACATTATGACCGGGAGCGGCGCACCGTCTCGCTTGAGCAACTCACTGCAGTTTCCCGCCAATGCCCCGAAAGAGTTGGCAGTGATCACGAGATAATACACCTCCGAAACCGGTTTATCCAACGAGAGCAGAAGATCTTTATGGCCGGCCTTGTAAAATTCAACCGGAATCTGCCTGCTGTTAATATAACGATGGGTTCTCACACATTGCCCGTAGCCCTCTTGGAGCGTTTCAAAATCACGCTTCATCCGATCAGGACCGACACGGTCCCCTATCGAACGGTTTAGCTCGTGTGACTTGACCTCGCAAAGGAGGATTTGATTTCCAAATCTGGCGAGGATGTCAGCTTCGTACCAGCGATCTTTCCCCCCTTCCCCATCTGGAAGAGCATAATAAAGATTCTCAGTGAGATTTTCCGCCCCGAAGATTGAAGCGAGGCTGCGAGCGACATTTGCAGGAGTTACTTTGCCTTTCCACTCATGGTACTTTTCTCTCGTCTTGGGATCAATCTCATCAATAAGCCCTTCCGTCATGTGGTAAAAATCAGGATACAGTGCGGAGACGTCCAGAACATAAAAGGAATCGCCATCCATTCGGATAAACATTTTACCGTGCTCTTTGTCGGTCGGCAGCAAGTAATCGGCGTTATTCTGACCAGGAACAACTGAGGCATACTCGAAGAACCTTGCGACACTGTCATTGGCCAAACCCGATCGCCTCACCAGTTCAGCCAGCGACACAAAAAATATGCGATGCTTTGCGTCCGAAAGAGCCAATGCACCGTGACATGACCGTGCGCGATGTACAGCTTCCTCAAAGGAAATCTCCTTCCGCTGAAATCTTTCATGAAAAGAAACCATCTCAGATTTGGCGGTGTCCTCTAAGATGCTTAGGTTCTTCAACTGCTCGGTGAGCAGACCGTCCATGGCATCAAGGAGCTTTAGACATTCGTCGCACGACAATCCAAAAAATTTCACGGTAAGCGCCTTGTCAAATTTCGAAAATCGATCAATGAACAACTGTCGATACTGCCGAGCACCACCGAGTGGAGGTTCAATAAGATCTCTGGAACGGGAGAAGAACCAAGCCTCGATGCTCCCCCTCTTCTCCGGTTGCGCGCTGGCCAGAAAATGGGCACGCGCCATCATATCCATCTGCATTTCGACAAACAGTTTGTCGACATGGCTAAAGAGTATGTCTGCCTTAGCAGGTGCCGCCCCTTCAATAAGCGGACGCTTAGTTACAAGGTTGCGGAGGTGACGGAATTTTTTACCAAAACCATCAGGGGCATCCATGTGCGCCTGCTCAGAGAACATCGCCGCGATGCTAATCGTATTCAATGCATTGAGCAGCGCAATCGACGGGAAGCGACGGACATCTTTCTCGATGCGCTCGGCCCACTTTCCTATGGCTCGGTTCATATCATAACGCAACGAGCGCTGTTTCTTCAGAGGAGGAACGTTGGGGGGAGAGTCGGTCTTCATCGACTGATGACCATAACACAAGGCTGAGGGTTTGGGAACGGCGGTTAGTGGGACGTGGAAGGCGGGCCGCCCCTACCCGGTGGGCCGCAGGCATCGCGTTACAAGCGGCGCGCCTCGAAGGCGTCGAACGCCAGCATCGCGCCTCGACGCCGATCCTCCGGTAGCGCCCCCCAGTTCGGAGACCGAGCTGCTGGGCCGGCCTCCCATACGATCTTGTCCATCAGCGCCACGTCTCCCGCGCCTCCCTTCGCTTGCTTGCCGCGAATGATTCCAACCGGGCGTAGGCCCTTGGCGACCAGGGCGAGGTAGGTCGACGCTCGCTCACCGACGACGCTGTACGTCACGAATCGGCAGCCCTCTGCGCCGCGCCGCCCGCTGGTCGGGAGCAGGTCGATTAGCCGGGACGCGAGCGCCGAGCTAGCGTTCACCGGGACGACGCGTCCGCGCCGATCACGTCGCGTGAGACCCGAGATCGAGGCGATCCTGGTGAGCTCCAGGATGCCGTCGACCGGACAGGCGCCTGGCCCCCACCGGCCGGTCGGTGTGCCCGCGGTTGCCACCGCGACGAGCTCGGGGCCCTGGCGTCCATCGTCCCGCTGCCAGTACGCGCCGATGGCGTACATCATCCCACGGGGGTTGCAGTACGGGAGCAGGGAGTGATGGCGGGCCACGAACTCGCACGCCTGCTGCTTGTCGATGCTCCGCAGTTCGAGGTGCTTCTCTGCCTCCCAGATTCGATCGGCGATGCGGCCCTTCACGTCGTCGTCAGGCACGATGCCGCCGCGGGACTCCGTGTCCATGACCGCGGCGAGGAGGTCTCCGACTTCCTCGGGGGACCAGTCGACCGTGCCGACCAGGAAGGGAAGATCGTCGGCGTCCGCGCGCGCCTCCTCGTAGTCGTACTCGCCGTCGTCGTCGTCGATCGAGCCGAGCACCGCGAGCGCGGAGGTTAGGTCGAACACGCCGGCGGGCTCGTCGAGGAGGGACAGCGCCCTGTCGAAGATCGCGTTAGCCAGCTCGCGCGCTCGACGGTAGCCCGGCAAGGTCTCGCGAGACACGCCCCCGCGCGGGTTGTATAGCTCGAACCAGCGGGGCGTCTGGGGCCTCGCCGATGGACGAGACCTCGTCATCGCCTGGCGGACGAGGTCCTCGAGCGCAGCCCTGTTTCGCTCGATGAAGCCGTCGAGGTCGCCAGGGCTGTAGCGAGACGCGAGTGTTGCCCGCCAGCGAGGCAAGGCTCGATCCAGGAGGCCGGCAGGTGTCATCGGAGTTGTCAGCGTCAGGCGCGACGTGCGGCGAGCGCGAGCAGGCCGACCAGCACGCCGGCGGTGGCGACCTTGCGCGTCGTGGTGATCGGCTCCATAGCGACCTGCCCTGTCGGACACTCTGCCGCGCTGCCGGCCCAGCGCGCGCCGGGATAGAGGGCCGCGGTGAGCGACCAGGGCTCGACGAACACGAGGAAGAGGTTGGCCGGCGAACCCGCGATCCGATGCAACTCGTAGAGCGCGGCCTGCGGATCCGCCACGTATTCGAGGACGCACGAGACGAAGACCACGGCCGAGTCGTTGGCGAGGCCGGCGATCGGCCCTTTGGTGATGTCGGCCGTCCGCGTCACCGGGCACAAGGGGCAGCCGGTCAGGTCGACGCAGAGGTCGCCGCAGCCGTAGGCCCGAATAATGCGGGTGTGCGCCCCGGCGTCGGGGTCACCGACCACGATGAGCGGACGCTGAAGCAGGGCCGCTCGTCGTGCGGCCGAGTCGAAGACCCGCCGACGCGCTTCGAATCGATGAAGGGCCATCCCGGCCTCCGTGATCAGCGCCCCTCCAAGGGCGAGGCGAGCAAGTCTGCCGATCGTCATGGTCGTCGTCTCCTTGGGCGGGCTGGTCAGTTCGCGGTGGAAGGCGAGAGCGCCGGCGGCTGCTGGGTCTTGTGGGCGCTGCGACCCGACCGGGCCCGCTTCTTCCGGCTCCCGATGACACGGACGAGGATCTCGATCTCCTCGCCGCCCAGGTCGACGGGGCTGATGTGTCCGTCCCGCGTGCCGGCGGCGAACGTGACGTCGACGGTGACGCCGCTGCGCAGCCAAACGGGGAGCACACAGCCCGCCGCCGCCTCGTCGGGCGTCAGACGGACCTCGTAGGGCCTGGACCTCTTCGACGATCGGGCTTCACTGGCACGCACCCGCCCGACCACCCGCTCGGCGAAGTCGTCGACGTTGCCGGGGAAGCTCGACTCGGTCTCGTCGGGCACCCAGGCGAGCTCCTGGATCGCCGCGGCGTCGACGGCCATGACGTTGCGCAGGTGCTTGTTGACGAGCTGCCGGACCCGCCGTGGATCCGCGCCGGTCGCCATGGCCGTGTGGATGCACCGGATGAGATTCATGGTCGCTCCGGTCCCGGCGATGAACACGTCGGCGTAGATCGCAGACTCGTTCTCGGTCGACTTCAGCTTCTCCAGCTCCCGGCGAATACTCTCGAGGATCTCTTGCAGCGGCACCTTTTCCATTTTTGCCTCCCTCCCTCACACACCTACGGGCCGACCACGAGCCGGCGGCTGGTTCCTATCGCTTCTTGGCGAGCCGCGACTCCAGGTCACGCGCCCAGTCGATCATCCACTGCTTCGGCGGGCAGTTCTCCGCCTCGGCCTTCTTCATCGCCGCGAACCGCTCGAAGTAGTCACCCAGGCGCGCGGCCCCCTTCAGCTCCCGCTCGGTCAGCGACGGGAGCGGGTCCTGTCGCTCATACGGGGGGTCCTCCGGAGGTAGGAGACCGACACGGCACAGGACCTCGGCCGCGAACTCGCGGATGGCCCTGGCGCCCGCCGAGGCGGCGCCGAGCGGCGTCGCCCATACCGCGCGGAGGCTGTCGGACGTGGCACGCAGGGCGTAGCAGCGCTCGATGACGACGTTGGCGCTCTCCAGGTCGAGGGCGATCGGCTCGACCGCCGCGGCGCGCCCGTGCCAGAGGTTCCACACCCGCAGCACGTCGCCGACGACGGTAGCGGCGGTGGTCGCGGCGCTCCGCTCGGCCGCCGACCTGTCGACCGGGATCAAGGTGAGGCTGGGCCGCAGCACCTCGACGGTCCTCGCGCCCTGGCCGACGTCGATCACGAGCAGGTCGACGTCGGTGGGGAGGTCGTCGCACGTCGCGTCCACCCACGGAAGACCCGCGAGGCGCATCCACGGGCGGAGGTTGTTCGTCCCGTCGATCGAGGCGCCCGCCACCTTGAGGCCGAGCTCGGCCGCGAAGAAGATGATGTGTGCGACGAGGGTGGTGCGGCCCACGCCGCCGACCTCGTCATTGCGAACAACGATGATCTCCATTACCGCTTCTCCTTTTCCTGCTGTGCTGCGATGGTCATCAGTTCGAGGTCGTTCCAGCCGCCCCAGCGGCCGCTGTCGACGAGAAGCCCGAACCTCTCGAGATTTTGGAGGATGACGCGCGAAGCGGCGTCGTTCGCCGCCGCGGCCACGTCGCCGATGCTGCGCGGGGCCGTGTTCGAGCTTCGAAGCGCGTAGATCGGCCCCTGCTGACCCGGAAAGAGCGGCCCCGTGTGGAACAGCTCCAGGAACATCCACCGATCGCCGAAGCGTAACCCTGTCCAGCGACTGCCGGGGATGGACTCGTCGGCGCGGGCCTCGAGGTACTCCAGGGCGTAGCGATCGATGAAGATGTCCGAGCCGACCCGGAAGGTGCGCCCGAACGCCGCCATCTTCGGCGGCGCGGTACGCCGACCGAACATCATGCCGCTCAGGAAGCCCGCGCCCACGCTGAGGGCACCGCCGAAGACCAGCCACTGGTTCGCGCGAGTCATGTCCTAGCCCTCCTCCGCCGCCGCGAACAGATGCCGCCTGGCCCGCCGCTGGTCATCGACGAGGCCCGCCCACGCCGGCTCGGCAAGCTCGACAGGGATCCCGAGGGCCTCGAGCTGCGAGGCGTGGATGGGCCACGCGTGCGGGGCCGCCTCGCCCATGAACACGCTCATCGCCCGCTCGAGCGAGGCCGGCGGCGCGTCGGCCAGACGCTCGCTGAGGGTCTGGCGCAGGTAGCTCTCGACCGCCTTGCTGTACTCGGCGGCGAGCGGGTGGAGCGGGTTCTGCTCGTGGTCGTGGGTCGGTTGGATGTGCCTGGCGCGCTGACCGTAAATGACAGGGTCGACCGCCGAGAGCGCGGCGTTCTTGCCGAGCAGGAGTCGGCGCGCGTTGAGGGCGACGATCGTGCCCCCCGAGAACGCCATGTACGGGACGACCGCCGTCGAGCGCGGGAACTTGCGGAGCGCGTCGGCGATCAGCACACACGCCGAGACCTCGCCGCCGTCGGTGTGAAGCACCACGAACACCTCGTCGCCGGGCGCGTGCTCCAGGCGCTCGAGCACCTCCTCGGCGAACCGCATCGTGATCACGGGGGTGACGATGGGGATCACGTGCCGCGGCAGCCGCGTCGAGCGGGCGCGGCCGTGAAGCCAAGTGATCGCGCCGCCGATGAACGCGGACGTGATGGCGGACCGAATGATGAGACTGCGAGACATCTGTATTCAGCTTCCCGTCTGCTGGCCGCGGTACGGATGTTGGACACGTGGGCGACCGGGACGCGTTCCTGCCAACTCATCAGCGGGGTTTTTCGCCCGTCGGGTTGTCATGGTGAGGACGAGTGTAGTGAGGCCGATGGTTCCGATACCCGCGACGACGTAGGGGGCCCACGCAAGAACCTTGGCGAGGTTTTTCGCCGCCTGTTGAGCACCGTCCGCGACGTCGCCCGCGGTGTCGACGATGTTCGACGCGCCGGTCTCGACCTTGGTGAACAGCACCGCGAGCGGGTTGTCGCGCAAGAAGTCGATGTCCCAGGTCCGGATCGCGTTGTCCCACGCCGCCGCGAGGAGCGGGTCGTCGGTGGGGTCCTTGTCGAAGATGCTGCCGTCGTTGATGACGCCCTGGTTGTCGATCAGAATCATGATCGGTGGGCTCCCGTCGTGCGGGAGGACCGTCAGCCACGGGTTCTTGGTCCAGAACTTGTCGATGCCACGGAGCACGTCGCTGTACTTGAGGCGCGCGTCGGTGAGGGCGCCGTCCCAGGCGTCCGCGTTGAGGGCGCGGACGAGGTCGGTGAGCGGTCCACGGTCCGACTCGGGGATCAGCATGAGCGCGGCGAGTCGTGAGCGGAGGTCGCGGTGCGGGTTGGTCAGGGCGCTCTGCAGCGCGAACCTGGCGGCCGGCGGCTTGCCATCATCGGTGCGCAGGTGCCACTTCGGGTGGAGCATGTAGAGGATGCCCTCCTCGCGGATCTTGTTGCCCCACCGCGCCTCCTTGTCGGCGTTCGCCTTGGCGATCCCGTCCTGCGTCGCGGAGCTGTAGACCGCATTGAGGATCAGCAGCGCCTCCCACTTGCGGGCGTCGAGCTCGGCCACGGGCAGGGTCGACAGCTCGTAGACCTTATTCGCCAGCACGGCGATGTCCTTGTTGTCAGGCATTCCGCACCTCGCCCGCGTTCGGTTCGTCGGCCTCCTCGCAGTCATCGAGCGTGTGGTCGGCGAGTGCCTCATCGAGCCGGCTGCGCTCACGTGCCGCCTCCGCTTCGCGAAGCTGGCGAGGCGTCGGCGGTCTGCTGGCGAGGGACAGGACGTCCGCGGCAGCCGGGATGAACCCGAGGGAGCGGGATAACGTCGACTCGTCCCTGGAGGTATTCGTCGCCACTGGAGGCGCGGAGTCGGGCCCGCCACGCACCGGCACTGCCGCCGGCCGCGGGTGGGTCGCCGTCGCGTTCGCCGTGGGCACAGCCTGCAAATTGCCTGCGGGCGCGGCGGCTTCGGGCGTCGACCGCGGTGCCGGTGTCGGCGCGGCCGGTTGCACGGTCTCCGCGTTGGCCGCCAGCGGCTGGACGCTCGGCGCGGCGGCTGCCGGCGACGCCGGCTGGACCGCTTCTGTCGACGGCGGCCGAGCAGGAAGGATCCGCGGGGCGCTCGCGGCGACCGACTGGGGCGCCTGCGCGGGCCGGTCGACGCCACCCGCCGCGACCGTGCTGCCTTGGCGGGTCGGCAACACGCCGAGCGGCAGGGGCCTCGGTTGGAGGGCCGCGACGGCGATCTCGTGCACGGTCTCTCCGACCATGCCGACCATGTCGACGATCGACTCGATCTTGTCGGTGATCCTCGCGTGCTCGGCCTGCATGGCGCTCGCCTGCTCCGCGAGGAGTTCGCGGAGGTTCGTGAGCGCCTGGCCGTGCTCGCTCGCCGCCTCAGCCGTGATCTGATGCTTGGCCAGGAGGTCGGCGATCTGCTGACGTTGTTCGAGGTCGGCCTGCGCCTGTGCCCGCCGGTGCTCCGCGAAGATGGCCTCGGTCATGGCCGAGTGCTGCGCCAGCAGGACTTGGGTCAGCTTCGCGTGCTGGGCGAGCACACGCTCGAGCGTGACGGCCTGCTCCTCAACGCGGACCAAGTGCGGCGGCGTCGGCGGGGGCAAGTCGAGGGTGGGCGGCACGGCCGGGCGCTGCCGTGGGGCGCTCGCCTCCACGGCCTGTGGGGTGAAGTCTGGAGGAGGGGGCGGCTTCCCTTGCGACGCCTCCGGAGCCGCCGGTGGGGCTTCGGGCGGAGTCTCCGCGGCGCGGGTTTCCGAGGGGGTCGGCGCCGTGTTCGCGCTGGCCTGCACCACGGCGTCTCCGAGCTCGGCCGGGTCGCCGAAGATCGGGACGATGCGGTCACCGAGCTTGCGGTAGCCGATCACGGTCGCCGTGTCGGGGCCCGCGGTGGGCGGCGGCCCGGCGACGGGATCGGCGTGCATCGACGCCGACGGCGACGAGCTCGCGGCCGGCGAATACCGCATCCGGCGCTGCGCGCGGATGGAGCGCCAGCCGGTCAGCATGTCGTGCAGGCCGGTCAGAGTTCTGTTGGGGTCGCTGAAGCTGATCATGGACCTTTGCCTTTCACCTGCGCCGACGCGTGCCGCGTAGGCCGAACGCGGAGCGCTCCGCGACGACGGTGTACGTTCCGGGGTTGAGGATGATGAGCGGCGCGCGAGGCGTCGCGTGCAGGCAGTAGCTCGCGGGGTCGCCCGCCTTCTGCCGCGTGATCTGGAGGCACCCGCGGACGAGCACGAACGCGACGGCGTCGCCGGGACCGACGACTTCGAGGCTGTACTGGCCGCGGGCCATCACGAGCGCGTCCAGGTGCATGGAGCCGGCGCTGGCGAAGTTAATTTCCATGACCGTCCCTCCGAGGGTTCGTCCGCAGCGTGTGGGCCGCGCCGAACGCGTAGCCGATCACGAGGCCCGCGAGCATGGTCGACGCGCCGGTCACGACGAGCGCCCAGCCCTGGCGTTGACGGTCCTGCGCGAGCTGGGTGAGGCCGTCCCCCTCGGGCAGTCTCGTGGCAGCCTTCATGGCGTCGCCTCCTCGGGCTCTGGCCGCCGCCGCATCGACACGACCACCGCAGCGGTGAGGCCCGCCAAGGTGAGGCCCGCGACGACGCCGCCGACAATGCGCATCGGCGACAGCGCGTCGCTGCTGCCGCCGCCGCTGCCGTTCTCCGAGCTGACACCGCAGTCCTCGAGCGAGTTGCAGGGACCCTTTTGCAGCGCGCCCTGGATCGCATCCTCGGTGTGCGGCCCCCACTTGCCGTCGACCGCGACGCCGAGCGCGGCCTGGGCGGTCTTCAGCGCCTCGATCGCCTCCGTACCCCACGCCGCGCCGACGTCGCTCTTGTAGTAACCGAGTTCGGCGAGCGCCTGGAGTCGCTGCCGCGTCAGCAGCAACGACGCATCCTTGCCCACCATCCGCTCGACGTAGTTCGTGGGGTTTAGGAGACCGTCGGGCGGCGGGTCGTCCTGCCACCACCGGGAGTTCGCGGTGCGGCCCGGTGTCGCCGCGTAGGTCTCGAAGTGGAGCATGCCGTAGCTGCCGACGATCCGCCCGAGCTCGCCGCCCCGCGCCACCTTGGCGCCCACCTTGCGGCCCCATTCCTTGTGCGAGCCGGCGATGATGCCGCCGAGTACGAGGAAGAGGCCCGAGTCGGTGACGAAGAAGATCGCCCGCGTGCCCTCGGTCCAGCCCTTGTCGAGCCCGACGATCGTGCCGTCCTCGGGGGCGACGACGAGGGCCTTGTCCGGCGCGCGCTGCAGGTCGATCCCCGCATGCCAGCGCTCGCACTTGTCCGCTGCGCAGCCGTCCGGGCGACCGCCACCGAGGCTAAACGTCGCGAACTTCGGCGTGACGGTCGGCATCGGCCACAGCGGCTCCTTGCCGCCCTCGGCCATGGGTACCTTTTCCCAGTCAGGTGAGCGTGCCACGTGATCCCCCCTCCTCCGCGTCCTGCTCGCTGAAGTAGACCCCTTCGATCTCGTCGATCTGGGACTCGATGCCGTGCTCGACGACCTGCCGGACGGCTTCCTGAAACGAGGTGCCTTCGGGTACGAGGCCCTCCTCGAGCGCCTGCACCGCGGCCGCCACGGTGAGCGCGATGACCCGGCGCCTGCGTGTGGTGTGAAGGTGCCAGCAGTAGATCGCTCGGCGTTCCGGCGTGAGCGCGTCGACCTGTTCCCGGGCGAGCTTGCGGCGCTGGGCCTGGAGCATCGACCGCTGGTTGTCGCGGTGCATCCCCAGCAGGAGTGTGAGGTGCGCGCTCGGCCAGTCCTTCGCGTCGACCTCGGACTCGTCCGGGCTCCAGAGCTCCTCTGACTCGTCGGCGAGTCGGGCGGCGAGCTCGGCGGGTTCGCCGGTGCCGAAGTGCCGGACGATGATCTCCCGCTCGTCGGGCGGCAGCCGCTCCAGCTCCTGCGTAGAGATGGCGATGAGTTCGTCGTGCGTCATGGCTGCTGCACCAGCGGAAAGAGAAGCCGATCGCGAACGATCGACGCTTTGACCCCGGCGTCACGCAGCGCTTTCCGGGCCTGGTCGCGGACCGTGGCATTCGGAGCGCAGCATTCCCCGAAGGGTCCTACTGCGCGGAGACCCGCCGGATCGATCGTGATGCCTGCGCGGGAGAGAACGTCCCTGGCGTGTGCGATCGGGTCGTGGTCGACGCGGGAGGCCAGTGCCTTCGGCGTCGCCGCGCGACTCTCCCGTTCGGCTCGCTTCCGCTGGCGCTCCGCTTCCTCGGCGAGTCTGCGGGCGGCGCGTTCGTCCGCTTTTTTCTGCCGCTCCTGCTGTTTGAAGCGCCATGTGCCCGGCCGGGGTGGGCCTGGTTCACGGCGTCCGTACTTCTTGATCTCCTCGGCAGTGGCGACGCGGAACTCGGTGGTGTCTGCAGGACACTCGACCCCAGCGACGGCGTTGTGTCTCTCGGCCTGCTCGGTCACGTGACCGCACCGCTCGCAGAGAAGCGGTGTCGACCTTGCGCTCGCAGGCGGCAGCGTGGGGGGCCCTTCCTCCGCATCCCGGGCGCGACGAAGGAGCTCGCCCATGCGCTCCTCCTCGTTGCGGGAAGCTGCGTCACGCGCCTCTTCGAGGATGGGCTCGGCACGGTGCGCGTAGCCCAGGCCCTCGGCCTTCTTCAGCTCTCGCATGTAGTAGGCGTGTTGGTCAGGCGGGAGCCCGAGAACCTCGACGCGTTCCCTGGCCTTCTCGAAGATCGCGCGAACATCGTCGGCCTTCTTCGTTGACGGCTTGGACGAGTCTTCGTCGCTACTGGCGTCCTTCGCCCTGGACAGCAGGTCCCAGGGGATCTTGCGCCCCCACCACGAGAGACCGACGTCTTTGAGTGTCGTGAAGCTCTCGCCGCTCTTCGGTGCGAGTTCGAGGAAGCGCTGCCAGCCGCCGAGGGTCGGCGGAAGGATCGCGGCGCCGCGGAGTTCGGAGCCTGCGGCCACGGCCAGGCCCTCGTCGTCCGTCACTGGCACCTTCTCGGGGTAGTAGGAGGCGGCGAGCCCTTCGGTGATCGGCTGCGCGAAGCGGGGCCACCACTTCTCGAGCCACGTGTCGCTGGCGCCGCGCCAGGAGAGGGCCTCGAACCGGCTGTAGCGGAGGTCGCGGATCGCCGACTCGAGCGCGGCCGCCGTGCGCGTGTCATCGTCCTCGGGCCATGCCGGGCCGCCATCCCGCGGGAGCTCGGCGGCGGTGATCGGCGCGCCGCCCAGACTCCCCGTATAGGCGACGAGCTGCCACCCCGGCGAGCCGGCCGCGCGCAGGCCGATCCGCTCGCCCTCGTCGTCTTGGACGATCCGGCCGAACTCGAAGTAGTCGAGCTGGCCTGGCGCGCCGGGGCGCGGCCTGGCGAGGCGAAGCCCCTCGTAGACCGGCGCCCCGCCGTTTTCGGGAACAATCATCTCGGTCTCCCGCGCGGCGTACATCCACGGCGCCCAGGGCCAGGCGTCGGGGCTGACCTGCTCGAGGTCCTCGAGGCGCTGGTCGCCCTCCTCGCGCAGTCGGGCCGCCTTCTCCGGGTCCGCACTCGCCCTGGCGTCGCGGAAGCGGCCCGCCGCCTGCCGGAGCACACGCGCCGCCTCACGCGCGATCCGGGCGCGCGCCTCCTCGGCCTGCCGCTGCTTCTTCTCCTCGAGCAGTCGCTTGGTCTTCTCCTTGTTGCGGGAGATCATCAGCAGGATGTCCTCGGGCGTGAGCTGTTGCTGCGCCGCGGGGTTGTTCGTGTCGCGGACCTGCGACTTGATGAGCTCGCCGAGCCAGCCGGCCTTGCCGTCGATCAGCGAGAAGCGGTAGCCATCCGTCGAACCGTCCGCGAAGTAGTAAAAGATCTGGACGGTGCCGAGCGTGTTCCCCTGGCGGACGGCGCGGCCGTTGCGTTGCTCGAGGTCGGCGGGTGTCCACGGGAGATCGAGGTGGTGGATCGTGCACGTCCGGACCTGCAGGTCGACGCCCTCGTAGGCGACCGAGTTGGCGATCACGACGTCGTACCTCGGCGTCGTGGCAGTGTCCTGCGGGACGCCGCAGGTGCCAGGCGGGGGCGGCTCCGACGAGAGGCCGTTGAACTCGCGGGCGATCCGGATCCGATCGGCTGGCGCCGTCTCCTCGGCGTTGAGGATGGCGATCCGCTCGCGCGGGATGCCGTGCTGGACGAGGACCTCGCGCATCCACTGATGCACCGCGGTCGGCTCGCAGAAGATGATGTGGCCGCAGTGCTGGCTCGCGGCGACCCGCTTCGCGCACTCGGTCAGCTTCGGGCTCTCGTAGGTCGGGCGCGGGAGGCGGACGCTGACTTCGACCTGCTCGCCGTCCTGCCAGACCTTCTTCTTCACGACGCCCCCCTCGAGCGCTGTCTTGTAGGTGTAGCCGCGCTCCAGCGCCGCGTGCAGGGCGACCAGCGAGAGGCGGGCCAAAAGGCCCAGGATCACGTAGCTCTGACCGCCCTCGGGGTTTGGGTGCTCGAGGATGTCCTCGATCCGCGCGACGTACTCGTCGTACTTCGCCTCCTGGTCGTCGTCCATTGTGATCTTGAGCGTCTCGACCACGGGGCGCGGCAGCTTGAGACCGACCTCGGCGGCGGTCCGAAATTCGCCGTAGGTGAAGATGATCGTCCGCAAGTCGTCGAGGCCCATGAACCCGGTGACGGCGCTCTTCTTCGTGACCTCGAACGTCGAGTCGAGGACCTCGCGGTACTCGATCTTGAGGAAGCGGTCGATGAACTGTTCCGGGTCGCGGATGCCCGCCCGCGTGAAGGCGGTCGGGTCGATGTACTGGATCAGGTTGTAGAACTCGAGCGGGCTGTTCTTCGCAGGCGTCGCGGTCAGGAGGACGATGCCGGCGCCGCCGGTCTGCCGGCGGACGGCTGCGGCGCGGAAGTCGAGCTGCCACGCGCGGTCGCTGCCCTCGCCGCCGCCGCCCATGAACTTCGGGACGCCGTCCTCGCGGGCCTGCGGCTTGTGCAGGTTCTTGAACGCGGCCGCTTCGTCGACCACCAGCATATCGATGCCGATGTCGTCCCAGGCGACGCCCGGGTCGTACTCCCAGTCCTTCGGCAGCGCGAGGATCTCCTCCACCCACGCGTGCACGCCGTGCTCAAGCAGAGCCCGGTCGCGCTCGGAGAGCGTCTCCTTCTGCCTGGCGCTCGTGACCTTCTCCTCGAGCGCGCGCTGGCGCAGCGCGATGGACCGCTCGACGGCCTCGACCTGGCTGACGTAGGCGAGGACGGCCTCTTCCTTCATCTTGGTCCGGGCGAGCGCGTCGAAGCTGAGGATGACGACGTCGACCTGGCCGGCGGTGAGCAGCGCCCATTTCTTCGCGCGCTCCGCAGGGGTGTCGGTCTCCGACGTGGTCACGCCGCGACGCACGCCGCGGGTGAGCTGCTTGCGCTTCGACCCGATCACCGCGACGCGGTAGTCCGGCAGCGTGCACAGGATGTCGTCGTGCCACTTCCAGACGAGCGATCCGGGAACGAGGATGACAGGGCGCCGGACCCACCCCTCCTGCCTCGCGCGGGCGATGATCGCCAGCGCCGTGTAGGTCTTGCCGACGCCGACGTCGAACGCGATGAGGCCGCCGCGCTGGGCGAGCACGCGGCGGGCCCCTGCGATCTGGTGGGGCTTGAGTTTCGGCGACTGCGGCCCCCAGCGGGCGATCTCCAGCGGCTCGGGCGAGTAGGTCGGAACGATGCGGCCGCGTGCGACACGGTTGTACGCGTGCACGAGCTGGTCGCGCCGGCGCTCGTCCCCCGCGACCCACGACCGAAACGACGCGTCCCACTTCTTCCCGAGCGCGATGCGCCGCTCGGCGAGGTTCTGCTTCTTCGCGGCCCGCTCCTCGCGGGTCTTCGGCCCCGCGGATCGGTCCGAGGACTCGCGCTCGGGCTTGAAAAGCTCGGGGTCGTGGTTGACGTAGCCGAGGAACGCGAGCATCTCCGGGGCGATCGGCGGCGGGTCGGCGTCGGTGTAGTCGTGGCCCCGAAGCTGGACAAAGCCCCCCTTCCGCTCGAGCGAGACCGGGCCATAGCGGGCGTTCATCGTCTCGGAGATCCACCCCGAGACGAGGTCCAGGGGTACGTAGCCGAACCGCGGGCTGACTTCGGTAAGATCTTCGAACGTCGCCGGCCGGATCGCCTCGAGGAGTCGGCGCACCTGCACCTTCGCCTGCTCGTCGCCGGCAACGGCCCGAGCGGCGGCCCGGTCGTGACGCGCCCACAGGTCGCTGCCGGTCAGGTAGGCGTCCGGCGGGAGTAGCTCGTCCCACGCGTCGCCGTCGCGGTTCCATTCCTTCGCAAGCACCGTCTCCAGCACCGCCGCTTCGGAGAGGGTGCCGCCCTGTTGCCGGTGGAACGCGAGGAGCTTCGCGACCGTGAGGCTCCGCTGCTGACGAAACAGCGCCTCCGCCTGGGCGACGACGTCGCCAGGCTGGCCGGTGAACTTGGGCGCGATCTGCGGGGCCTCGCGCAGCGCCAACGTCAGCGTGCCGGTCTTCTCGAACGCGTTGAGCAGGTGCTGAGCGGCTGGCAGCTTGCGGCGGCCCTCGGCGAGCTCGACGAGCCCGCGGTCGCGCCACGGGTTGCCGGTGTGCTCGTGGTAGTCCTTCAGCGCCTCGCGGAGCTCGGGCCAGAGTTGTGCCGCCCTCTCCGTCTCGTCGGCGCCGACGATCGCCAGGTAGCGGCCGACGCGGCGGCCGAGCTCGAGACCAGGACGCAGTCCCTCGTCGATGTCGCCCGGGATGTCGTCGCTCTCCTGGGTGACGCGCTGCACGGGCCCCACGTCGTCCCGGACGGCGATGCTGCCAAGCACACACGCGGTGCACAGGGGCCGCGGGCTGAGCGGCGGCAGGCCGTGGAAGTCGCCGGTGACGCGGTAGCGCCAGCTCCGCGCCATGCCCGCCTCGTCGTCGCCCGCGAAGGGGCCATCTTCCTTGCCGAGGATGTGGGACTTCTCGTGCGTGAAGTAGTCGCCGTCGACGATGAACTGGTCAGCCGCATCGATCTCGGTCAGCTCGCCGCCACGGCTGCGCCAAAAGACCATGTCCATGACGACCGAGGCGCCGGGCACCGTCTCCCGGCCCTTCGAATCGTGGCTGGGGAGGCGAAACGCCGCGAGCAGGTGATGACGCAGGAGCAGCTTCTCGCGCAGGCTCCGGCCCATGTTCCCGCTGAGGAAGCCGGCCGGGACGAGGAACACGCCGACCCCGCCGGGCACGAGCAGATCGAGCGCCCGCCGCATGAAGTAGGCGTAGGCGCGTTTCTCCTTGTAGAAGTCGTCCGGATCCTCGCGCGCCATGACGCCGCGCTCGCCATAGGGCGGGTTCGAGGCGATGAAGTTCAGCGTGCCGCGGAAGCGCGGACCCTCCTCGCGGACCCAGCGCTCGAAGGACATGTGGTAGAGCTCGATGTCCGGCCGAAGCGCACGAAGGATCGTCGAGCTGACGACGGAATACTCGACCGCGATCCACTCGATCTTCTTGACCTGGCCGCCGGCCTCGAGCTCGAGGCAGAGCTCCGGGCCGAACGCCCGCAGAAGACGGCCGATGCCGGCGCTCGGCTCGAGCGCCCGGATGACCCCGTCGCTGCCGGCGAGCTCCGCGAGCATGGAGCAGATTGCGGCGACCAGCGCCCGCGCGATCATCGTCGGCGTGAAATACTCGTGGATGAGCCCAAAGGACTCGGGCACGAAGCCCCTCGGGATCTTCTTCTTGACGGCCTCGATCGAGAGGCCGCCCCAGCCAGAGTACGCGGCGAGCACCGCCAGCTCCGCCGCTGTGAACTCGCCCGGCTTCTTGGTCAGCACGAGCTGCATCGCCTTGACGTTCGCCTCAGTCCGCCAGGACTTCGCTTGCAGGTCCGGAGGGGTCTCGAACGCCGGCGCCGCCGCGATGCTGGACGGGCCGCGCACCCGCGCCCAGAGGGCCGCCGCGTACCGATCGAGGCGAGGTTCCGGGATGTCGCGGACCACTTCGAAGAGCTGCTGGTAGCTCCGATAGAGGGTCATCCGCAGGTCATCCTCCTCCGCGTAGCCCGGCAGGACGGCGACCTCGCGCTCGACCTCGTCGACGACCGCGACGACCTCGCCGCCCACGAGGACGGCCGTCGCCGGCTCGCGCAGGAGCAGCGGGACCGCGTCCAGCGAGACACGCCGGAGAAGGATCGCCGCGGCGCGCGCCTCGATGTATCGCCGGGCGGCGACGTCGGGCGCCACCCGCTTGCGCGGCTTCCACTGCATCAGGCGTGCGGTGATGCGCTCCAGGACGATATCATCGGGCTCGGCGTCCCGCGGCCGCTCGCGCGCGACGAGCTTGCCGTAGGCCGCGAACTCCTCGGCGCTCGTCGGCGGGGTGCCCTGCCGCACCCGTCGGTACATCATGGCCTGTTCGACGACAGCCGCGAGCGCCGAATGGTTGCGCGCGATGAACCCATCGATGTACTCGGGCGAGTAACGTGCCGGCAGGTTGGCACGCCAGCGGGGCAACAACTTCTCGAGGGCGGCGATGGCAGCGGTCGTCATGGTGTCCTCGGGCGCGGGGTGGCCACCCCGGGTGGTGGAGGCAGCCTGGCGAGGCCCCACACGGCCCCGGCGAACTGCAAAAGCCCATCCATGGTGGACGTGTCCTGGTCGACCTCCTGGCCGAGATAGGCGGCCCGGATCGCGGCCTTCTTGAAATCCATCCACAGGTGCTGCAGCGCGTCCGTCCGCAGGGGATGCAGCACGATCTTGCCGCGCGCGTCGCGGACCGCGACGACGGACTCCGTCTCCGTCACCGCGAGCACCGGCGTCCGCGTCATCAGCGGCACCGCGTCCCAGCCGGCGTACCACAGGAGGATCGCCTCGGTGCGCACGGTGACGTAGGGCTCGGCGAATCGTGCGAGGACATCAGCCTCCGACTCACCGCGGGCCATCAGCTCATGTAGCCGTCGCCGGAGCTGGCGAAGGACGGCATCATCCGACCGCGAGCTGAGGATCTGCTCGTGCGCGACGACGGGGTCGTAGGCCGCGAACTCGACGACCGTATCCGGCAACTCGCCCCGCCTGGCACGCAGAGCCGCGAGCGACCTCTGTGTGAGCACCTCGAGCACGCCGCGATTGAGGCGCAGGAATCGTTCCGCGAACGGGGCGAGCCTCGTCGGGAGCGCGGCTCGCCACCGGGGGAGAAATCCCTCGAGGAACTCCGCCGCCGTCATCTCGAAGGCCCTCGTCACGCATGCCCTCCGTGCTTGGCGCGGCATGGGCCGCACGCGCAGGCATGGCCGCAGGCGGACGCCGGCAGGCCGGGCCAGGTCTCGAACCTACCCGCCGGCCTCACGAGCCCCTGCTCGAACCAGGCGGTGCACCGCTCCCGCAGGCGCACGTCGCCCTCGGCGACGAGCGCGTAGAGGGTGCCGCGCTGACCGGGCAACGTCGGCCGATCCGGGGCAGCAGCGCACACCACGGCGCCATCGTCGGCGAGCAAGCGCCAACCGCCCGGGTGCTCGACCACCCTGTGCTTGCCGGCGAGGTTGAGCACCGCCTGGCTGTCGACGTAGAGCCGGCTGCACACACGGTAGAGGTTGCCTGGCCGCAGGGACATGTCAGTCGTCCTCCTCGGCGAGCACGTTCTCGAGCTCCTTGGCGAAGCTGGCCATGAGCTCCTTGTCCTTCAGCTCGACCTCGCTGGGCGCGTCGTCCTGGGGTGGCGCCTCTTCGGTCGACGGCGCGGCCTTCGTCTTCCGCTGCGACTTGGATGCCGGCTCGGGCTCGATCGGAGTGCGAACCGGACGCAGGCGTTCGCTCGCGGCCTCCCTCTGGTCAGGCGTGCCGCAGAAGAGACGGGCGACCTCCAGCGTGAGCGTCGTGAGCGGCGCCTTGGGTTGCTCGTCCTCGGCGCGGGCAGCCGCGAGGCGCATCAGGTCGTCGGCCTTGCCGCAGGCGATCCGCTCCCACTTGCCGCCGTCCCACTCGTAGAAGAGGGCGTGCGAGTCGCCGCCGGTGTGCAGGATTTTGAATTGACCCTTGCCCCACCTGGCCTGGAGGCCGCTCCGGCCTTCCACCGTGATCTCCTGCCAGCCGAGCCCTCCTCGCTTACCCCTCCCAGCCGCCTTCGACACGCGCGCCCGGAACTCCTCGACCGCCGCCTTGTCCTCGTCGGAGAGGGTTGACTCGTCGACGACCGGCGTCGGGTCTTCCGTCACCGGGCGCGAGCGGGGCACGGTCAGCGCCGGCGCCTCCTCCACCTTCGCGCGTTCCGCCTCCTCCTTCTCGCGTTCCGCCTCCGCCTTCCTCGCGCGAGCCCGCCTCCTGCGACGCTTGCGCTTGGCGGTCTCCGCGGCGTCGTCGCCCTCATCGTCGTCCGTGCTCGCGGCCTCGTCGTCGTCGGCCTCCTCGGCGACGGCCTCCGCCTCGCCCTCCGGGAGCGTCAGGGCTTCGCCCACAGTGAGGGGAACCTCGACCACGTTCCCGGTCCGCGCGTCTCGCAACCGCATGACTCCCCCGGTCACTCGCACCTCTTCGATGATGAATCCCTTGGCCATAGCGATTCGCTCCATTCCAGGAATGCACAAACGGGCGCACCCGTGGGCGCGTGAAAACGTTAGTCGCTCTAATCTGCGCTCTACGCTTTCGCGGAGAGCGGCATATTCAGGTGCCGCCCGCGACGAAGTTACGTCGCCGGCGGCTGCGCGCGACCAGGGCCGCGGCGAGTGCGGTGCCGACACTGCTCACAGTGGCGGCCGCGATGGCCCGCGTGCGGATGCTAGTGCTCACGACATCAGGCCGTCCGACGCGCTTGGGCGGCTTGGGCTCCCATGGATCCGGGTTTCCGGCGACGAAGGGCGGCTTCGGCGGCGGCTTGTCGGGGCAAGGGATGCCAGCTTCGCACGGGATGCCCTTGCCCACACCCTCACCGGGCGGACGCTCGCCCGCGCTGAGCTTGATGTTGTTGTTGAGCTTCTTCGGGGTGGCGGGAACACCCGCCGCGACGAGTTGTTGTTTCCAGCTCTCGCTCCGTGGCATGCCGCTGATGCCGGGCTCGTCGTCCGGTACATCGTTGAGGTTGATGTACATGCGGTCCGACGCCTTCAGGAGCGCGCTGCGCATCTTGAGCAGGTTCTCGCGCGCGGCGGCGCTCGCGTTTCCCGCGAACGCCGCGTCGAACTGCGAGCAGTACGCGGACGCGAGGGTGTGGCGGAGCGTCCACGCCTGGAGCTTCTGCAGATCGGCGAGCGTGTCGGCGATCGAGATGCCGAGGGGGCCCCGGTGGTAGCGCTCGCCCATGCACTGGTCCGGCCACTTCGCCGGATCGTAGATTGGCAGAAATGCGCCGCTGTACGAGGACGACACCGCCGACTTCTCCATCCCGTACGCGTCGTAGATGGTATGCAACTCGGCGCCGCTGAACCCGGCCGGCCGCGGGTAGATGCTGTACTTCTGCACGTAGGTCGTACTGCCCGACGCGACCCGGCCAGCCCACACACCCATCGCCAGGAAGATGCCGGTGCCGAAGTAGCCGGCGAGGTCGGCCGCGGGGTCGGGGCCGTCGAGGTTGAGGGCCGCGGAGATCGTACCGTCCGGCTGCTTGTACTTCGGGTACCACGGGTAGCAGACCTCGCGGATGTACCGGAGCCCCCCCTCGGCCCACTCCCGCCACGCTTCATGCAGCCGCCGCGCGTCGACGCGGAACACGTAAGGGTTGCCGTGGTAGCTGTACCCCTCCTTGGAGGTCAGCATCTCCCAGAGGCTCGCGGCGAGCCTGCCCGTCGCCGGGTAGTACATGCCGGTGTCCTTGACGCGCGTGTAGCCCCGGCGCCCGTTGATGTCGATGCCTCGTGGATCCTTGCCGCCCTTCTTGAACGCGAGCCAGGCTGCGGCGTCGATGTCGTCGGGGTTCGTCTCGAGGCTGACCTGGACGACCCGCGTCACTTGGTCGGTGCCAGGGATCACCCCGAGGCCGCCGCTAGCGACAAAGAACCGAGTCGCCTCGTGCGTGAGCTCGTCGTCACCGCTGTCAGCGCCTCCTTGCGCGAACGCCATACCGCCTTGCCGGTTCACGCCCTGCCACTCGCCTTTGAACGCGGGTGCCCAGATATCCGTCCACTCGTGCGTGCGGATGAAGCGACGGACACCACGCTCGATGGTCACGTCGTCCATCTCGGCGTCGGCGACCTGCATCGGTGGGAATTCCGCGTAGAGTTGACGGGCGCGCTCCGCATCATTCGCGGCCTTCTTGGCTTTGGCTCGGTTGAAAGCCGCTGAAAGGGCCGACGCGACGACGGTGATCGCAGTTCCGATCCAGCCGACGACCGGGACAGCGACGCCAACCGCCGCCATCCCGACGCCGATCAAGGCGACGCCGGCCTTCTTGGGATCTCCACTGACTACGCCATTAAAGATCGCAAAAACGACCTGATTGTTGAGCACCGAACCGATTTCGGCACTGTTGACGAGTTGCGGAAGACCGTTCGTCAGGAGACTGGTCGGACAGTTGATGCTGATGTTCTGTTGCCCCCCGTCTGTTGTGAGGCCCACTGCAAGGTCGCGCATGAGCAGACGAAGCCCATTACGGACGTCTTGTGCCTGGGTGCCGTTCAGGCTTTCAGGGTCGGAGTACAGGCTGGCGGTCGCATTATCGAGAAATGCATTCTTGATTGCGCCGAACGTCGGGCCATTAGACCTAAAGACCGCGAGAGATTGATCGGCCAGGCTCGGATAGGATCCGAACGTCTGTTGGAACATCTCGCTGTCGATCGTGAGTTTCATGATGGAGAAAGTTCGTAGATGCAGTAGGCCACACCGAACCCCGGCAGGCTGCTGCTGGTTGTGCAGATCATCTCGCTGGGGCATGGGTTGGAATCACTGCATCCGAGGACGCAAAGCCCCTCCTCTCCCTCAGCAGTCTGGACCGGCTCGCATGTTGCGGGCCTGCCCGCGATATCGGCGCACGGCTCGCCATTGCCGCACGGCTTTGCACAAATGCTTCCAGGGCTCGTTGTGAGGTCGCCTTCCCAGAGGCACGTGGGGCGTGCTCCGTACGGAGGACATGCGGCTGGATTGTTCGCACATGTTTCGCTCACACAGTCGACATAGAACGGATTGCGCGCGTCAGAGATCGACGACAAGCCGCATCCGCACGTGTTCTGCGTTTGCGCGTCACCAGGATATGGCGGGTTCTCGCAGTATTCGTTCTCGGGAAGCCCCGTCGACTCGGAGCTGGACTCGTCGCCCTTGCTGTCGCCACAAGTGAAGCAAGCGGAGGTCAGGGCCAGGAAGAGACCGTGGGTGAGGGCGTTGGTGATGCGCATGCGGTCGGTATACCGCAGCGCGGTCTCGCGCGTCGAGAGCGCCAGGCGGGCTTCAGCCTGCACGGGCGGCCTCCTGGACGTGCTGGCGCAGACAGGGGTCGGCCGAGTTTCGGACGAGCTGCTGGACCTCGAGTCCGAGGCTCGGCAGGGCCCGCAAGGTCGCGCGCCGGACGGCGAAGAAGGCAGCAAAGCGGCGGACGATGTAGTTGTACGCCGAGGCGGCAATACGGCCGCGGGGGCCGTCGAGGCCGGCGACGTGCAGGCTGCCTTGATGCACGTGCAGGAGCCCACCGTGGCGGTAGAGGCCGCCGGGCACCGCGCGGCCGAGCTGGTAGACCGGCACGCGGGCGAGGAGGGGCGCCGTGTGCTTGCTGAAGTGGCGGACGATCGCGGCGACCTGGCGGGCGTCCTGCTGCAAGTTCGACCGCGGCTCGAGCATGCTGACGGCGAACTGGAGACCCTCGAGCACCGGGCTTGTGCCAAGCGAGGGCCAACGCATCCCCGGACCGATGTTCTCGAGGCGCGTGCTGTAGACCCACGGGAACGTGCCCAGATGGAGTACAAGCGGCGTGGTCCACCCGCAGGCGCTCTCGGCCCGCGGCGGGGGACCCGGCCACCCGTCGCCGAAGTAGCCGGGGGCGGTGTCGGGGTAGAACGCGCGGAGCGAGCGGCCGCCCTCGGAGTAGCATGCGCCTGCCTGCAACGTCGTCGGGTCGGCGGCGATGCGCCAGAGCTCGCCGGTTCTCCTTGCCGCGGTGACGAGCTGGCGCAGGATCGCGGACTGCACACGGGCCTGATCGACGCTCGCGGTGGCACCGCGGGCCTGCAGGGAGCGCTCGAAGGCGGCGAGGCCGATCGCGTTCGTCGCGGCGATGCGGTCGTCGGTCGTCGGGATCGACGTCGGCATCGCGGCGAGCTGTTGGGCGAAGCCGAGGGCCTCGGCGATGGCCGCCCACTCGCGGCGCAGCCAGGTCGTCACGCCCATCGGCGAGCGCAGGTCGAAGTCGCCGGCGACGTCGGCGAGGGCGTTGATGTTGTCGCCGTAGCAGGTGAGGTCGGGGGTCACGCTATCTCCTTCGGTAGTGCGCCGACGAGGGCCGAGAACACCGCGGGGACGCCGGGCCACGCGGAGGCGCTGAGCCTCGTCGGGATGGTGCTCGTATCGAGGATGTCGATGCCGAGGTTGATCGCGTCCTCCATGAAGCGGGCGCGGACACTCTTGTACGTCGCGCTGTCCCGACCCTTGCCGAGTAGCGACGGGCTGGCCCAGCCCGCCTTGATGTCGGCGTGGTCGTCGATGCGGTACTGGGTGAGCAGGCGCTGCATGTACACGCAGGCGCCGAAGGCCGCCGCTCGCGGCTGGAACACCAGCTCCGGCGGGGCGTTGAGGAGCGGCGCGCGCTTGCCGATCTCCGGGACGCCGGTCCACAGGAAGTAGGGCGCGAGCAGGCCGAAGAGGCCACCGCTGCCGAACTCTGCCGCCTGCTCGCCGTAGCGCAGCGGCGGGTTGCGGTCCTTGTTGTTCTTGTAGGCCGCGCGCGAGTCGTCGCGCTCGTCCTGCTCCTTCGCAGCGTTGCCGTTGTGCGCCGTGGTGATGAACTGCGACTCGCGGAAGGCGATGACGCCGTACAGGCGAGCGGTGCCGGGGATCTTCGATGCCTCCTCCATCTGCATCAACAGCGGGCGGAGGTCGACAGGAGTGTCCCCCCAATTCTTGGAAAGGTCGCCGCGGACGTCGGCGGCCTTCGGGAGCGGGGCCAGGTCGATCGGCGGCACATCGGCGCTCCCCGAGCCAGGCTGGTTCGTCCCCGGAGTCGCCGCACTCGCACGACGTCCCGCGAGGAACACCGCGCCCCCGAGTCCGAGCGTCGCGCCGAGCGTGCCCAGCTTGACCCAGAGGTTGCGGTTCATGTCGGCTCCTCCGAGCGCGGCGGGACAGCGCCCGCGGGCGGGACTGAGGGAGCCGCGAGGGGGACGGGACGACGCCGCCGGCTGCGGAGCGCGTAGAGCGTGACCCCGACCGTCGTCGCCACGGTTGCGCCCGTGGCGATGACCGCCGGGTGCTTCCATGAGAACGGCATCGGGCTGGTCTCCGTGCCGGTCGGCGGACCGCCGCTCGGCTGCCCCGCGCCGTTCGGACCACCGCTCGGCTGCACGCCGCCACTCGGCTGACCGCCGCCGCTCGGCTGGCCGCTGCTGGGCTGCCCGCCGCTCGGCGAAACGCCGCTGGTCGACGTCCCACCGACCACCCATCCCTGCGGCCCGATCCAATTCTTGATCGTCGCCGTGTCCCACAGGTCGAGCGCCTTGTGGAGCGGCTCCCAGGCGGCGGCGTCGGGTTGTCCGCGGTCGGGGACACGGTCCCCCGGGTCGGCGTCGGCACCGTTCGCCTGCCCGCGCAGGAGCACGAGGGCCGCCGGTGCCAGCGCGCCGGGTGCAGGCGACCACACCACGTTGGCACCGCCGCCGCCGCGAGCGTTGCCGCTGCGCGGGGTGGTCGCCTGGACCGCCGACCACGGCCAGGCGCTCGTCGGCAGCGGCCGGACGCGGGCGACGAACTCCGCGCGGGCGAGGTCCGTCGCGTCGTCGTAGGCGGCCTTCACGAGCAGGGCCACGTCCTCCTCGCGTAGCATCCGCTCGGGCCCGGTGACGCGCCGCTCCAGCTCGGCGAGCTCGATGAGCCGGAGGAGGCGATGACGATTCAGCAGCATGATGCACCTCGTTTCAGACGCCGACGAACGCCCATGCGTCGCCATTGTTCACAACGAACACCGACCGGGTGACGGGGAAGTTTGCCAGCCCGCCCGCGAGCTCGTCGCCCGCGCTCGCGGTCAGCACGGGCGTTCCGGCCCCGGCGCGCGTGAACGTCAGCATCGCGTCCAGCGGCATGAGGCCGCGGGGCGGGAGCGTCACGACATCGGCGTTCGCCGAGTCGTGGATGATGTGGAGCTGGCCGGTCCACGCCGGGATGCCCCCGGGCCCCGTCATCTCGAGCGACGTCGCCCTGGCGCTGGAGCTGGCGGCGGCCGTCGCCTGCGCCCAGCCGAAGAGGCGCGACCCGAGCTCGTTCGTTCCGCCGATGCTCTCCACGAGCAGCTCGATCACCACCTCCGGAGCCTGCGGCGCGACCAGGAAGCGCAGCCGATCGGTCGGCCTCACGAGCACGAGCCGCGTGTTGTCCGGCGTCGGCCGGTACTGCACCCGCGGCTGCACGATCGGCCCGGTCTGGAGCTCGAAGAGGTCCCCCGGCGCGAGGGGATCGGTCGTCAGGATGCTGACATGGAGCAGGTACGGATCGCCGCCCGGCACCTTCCCCCAGAGCGCCGCGGGCACGATGCCCACCGGGGTGTCGAGCGAGGTCTCGATCCACCCATCCGCCTGGCGGAAGGTGGGCTCCGCCTCGTAGACCGTCGCGCCGTCGAAGGCGCGGGCACGGAGTTTCACTTTTTCCATCTCACACCCTCCATGCGGCACGCGGTGCCGCCCACGGTTACGAGGCGTTGCCGCCGCAGTCGCAGCTCCTGCCCATCGAGCACGACGAGCAGCACTTGATGCCCTTGCCGTGGTGGACGAACAGGCGGATGTTCTCGATCTGGTTGTTGTTGCCGAGGTGGCGGATGCGGGCCATCAGGCGGTTGTTGCCGCCGACGCAGCAGTGCTGCCCCATCGCCAGGGGGACCGGGAGCAGGCCGTCGCCGATCACGGTGCCGTCCGCGTTGTAGATCTCGCTGCCGTAGTGCTTGGTGTCGAGCAGCTCGTCGTCGAGGAACCACTCGATCTGGATCTCGTCGTGGTTGCTGCCGTTGTTGGCGAGGCGGTAGCGCAGGCTGTAGCAGCCGGTCGGCCACGGTGGGTGCGGGGCCTGCGACAGCAGCACCGAGGAGCCCGGGACGACGGGGATCTGGCCCTCGACCTTGACGTTGATGTCCGTGCGCCCGCCCCGGTAGAAGCGGAACGTGGTGATCGGGGCGTAGAGCAGGTTCTCGCAGCCGTTGAGCGGCGTGAGGGTCCCGCACGCCGGGTAGACGGTGGCGCCCGCCGCGGCCGCGGAGGCCGCCGCCGCAGCCGCGGCCGCAGCCGCCGGTGCGTTCGACACCATCAGCGCCGCGGGGTTTCTGCAGATCTCGGACGCGATCTGACGCGCCATGAAGGTCAGCTTCTCTTCGGTCTCAGTATCCATCACTTCTGTCCTTTCGCCCCGGCGCCGCCGAGGAGGGTCTTCAGCTCGTGGTCAATGTCGCGGCTCGTGAACTTCCTGCCGGAGCGCGAGCCGTTCATCAGCGACATGAACTCCTGGTCCACCGCCGCGGGATCCTGGGCGGGTCCACGGGCGACGCCGTCGCCCTTGTCAGTGAATTCGGCGTCGACGATGACGACCGGCTCGCGCCCCGTCTGGGCCGGGCGGGTCGGGCCGCTCTGGGCGGGCGCGCCGACTTGGTTGACGAGCGACCAGTGGACCAGCAGGAGCTGGCCCTCACTCGCGCCGCGTGCGAGGTCCGCCTGGACCTCGAGGCGCAGCTCGTGACCGTCCTCGTTGACCGCGTCGATCCGGGCGACGGGGGACTGCGCGGCCGAACGGACCCGCACGACGCGAAACGTCTGGGTCGTCATACCTGCTCCGTCTGCGGGTGGGTCAGCGCGTAGGTCGTCGCGCCGATCACGTACATGGTCCCGCCGACCGCGAACACCGAGCGCGTCACGACGCTCTCGTCGAGGAGCGCGCCGACGACGACGCCGGGGACGCCGGCGACGGCGGCAGCGGGCACACCGCCGGGTCTCCAGTCGGCGAACTTTTGTGCGTGGTAGCCGACGGTGAAGCCGGTCACCGCGCTGCCGACCACGGCGCCGACGTGGTACCAGCGACCGCGACGGTACTCGCCCATGCGCGCTGTCATCTCCGCGGTCGCCTTCTGTCCGCAGATCTTCTCGGCGCTCGCCTGGTCCCGCGCGTCGCGGACCTGCCGCCGCAGATCCTCCATCTGGGCCGTAAACTTCTTCTCCACGCCGGCCTCGATGCCCCGGATGAAGGCTTCGGGCGTATCTCTCTGGTCCTCCGCTGCCATTGTCGTCCCCCCCGTCAGTTTGGATTCCACGGTTCTTTCGGCGTCCGCGCGCCGCACATGACGCCGACCGCCAGCGCGACGCCGTCGATCAAGTCGTCGATCCACTCCCCCGACGACCGATGGGTGTTCGCCGCCTCGGCCTCGGCCCTCGCCTTGTCGATGAGGAAGCGGGCGTGCCGGCTCGCGGCCGCCTCCGCGTCCATCATCATCTTCTCGTGGGCCACGAAGTCGAGCTTCGCCAGTGACTCCTGGTAGCGCTGCTGCAGCTCGCTCGCCTGGTCGGCGAGGCGCTTGTTGTTCTCCAAGAGCGTCGTCGTGAAGCTGCTGGCCTGCGCGAGCATCCACGCCTGGGTCTTCGCGGCCCGGTCGTAGGTGTCCCAGATCAACGAGTGGGCGAGGTCGACGGCCGCCAACATGTCCGGGCCGCCGGACACCACCTTCGCGGGCGGCCGTTGCGAGACGACCTGCGGCTCGATCTCTGTGGCGAGCTTCGCGACCGCCTTCTGATCGAACTCGGCGCCGTCCACGAGGATCTCGGCGGTCGGCCCGTGGCGGGCCTGCATCGCGGCCACCTCGCGCACCAGCTCGAGCGCCGGCACGCCCATCTTCCGCTCGAGGACGCGGCCGCCCTCGAGCACGAGCAACGCATGAGTGCCCCCATCCATTCGATTCGATGCAGCCATCGAAGGGACCAAATGACAGACCCAGCGGGGGCATTTCAACAATTTTTTTCGAGCGGATGCGCGGCTCCAGTGTGTCGCAACCGTGTCTAATCGCTGTCTGAAGCGGTTTTAACGGCGAATTCACAGTGCCAACATAGTGTCAGTGGCGGATTGGGGGTCTCGATGAGAAAATTGTCGAGTTACCGGATTGCCACTACGACCGGCGAGCACGTCGACGGAACACAGGTTGTCGCATAAAAGTCGGTCGCACTGCGGAGACGAGTTCTGCCCCCCTGGGCGGGCGGGGCGAGCCCCAGGCGGCGAATCGGGCCGGTAGGTGTCTGCCCGAGAGATCCGTCCGATCAGCAGCGAGGCGACCCCTAGTCCCTGCCCGGCGCGCCGTGTCCACTACTTCCGGCACCGTGGGCCGCACGTTGGACGTGCGCGGTGTTTCTGACGCACGCTGAGGTGCCTCCGCTGTGGAATGTACCCAGTGTCCGATCGATCGGACACGGCGAGCGAGCGGAAGCATGCGGCAGGCGTCTGTCGGTCCGAGCAACACCGTTGCTCGACGCGTGTCCCCGCCGTGTGCACTCCGTGTCCCCTAAATTTCGAGACGCACCTAATCAGCGACCTCGCGCGCCCGAGAGTGATTGCGAGCGGCACGGGCGATCCTGCAGCCTTGAATTTCACGGTCCCTCCTGTAGCGTCATCGGCCGGGGAGTGAGGACGGGGTCTGGGGACGGGGGTAGCCACGGGCGTGCCGGGTGCGGACCAGAGGGGCAGCATGCTCGTCCGGGGACTGTTCGCCCGCGCGTCTGGACGGGCGTCCGTGTCGGACCCGGACTGGTGTCCGCTCGGTGACGGCGGCTTCGGCCGCGACATCCCCGAGGGCACCCTTTGGCTACGCCTGCACGACGAGGGCTGGGTCGTCGTCTGGTGTGGGTCGTCCGAGGACGCCCGGCCGATCGCCATCGGGGCCCGTCACGAGGTCGAGCAGGACACCCGCGACTTCGTCTTCTTCGGGCTCCCGGGCGGAGCCGAGCCTTCTGGTCGCCCCCCGTGGAGGTTCGAGGAGGGGTCCCTTCACCACGGAGCTGGCGATGGTTCGTTCCGATTGATGCTGCAACATGGCGGGCGCGGCGGTCTCGTGTTCGTCCGCCACGACGCCGCCGTCTTCTTCCTCGGCGAGGACAGCATCGAGGCGCTCACCCGCTCCGCGGACGCGCGCCGGGGTCACTCGGGGGTCCCGCTGCATGCGTGGTTCGCGGGGCGGCGCCTGCCGCTGCGCGGGGTGGGAGTCGTTGGGGTCGTCGGCCAGGCCGAACTCGCGCGAGATGTGCACGTCGTGCTCGTGCAGGTCGATCACGATCGCTATGAGATGCACCTCGCCACCACCAGCGACGCGTGCGGCCTGCTCGGCGTTTACACCAGCGCGGATCTTCTTCGAGGCGACCTCGGCGCGATCCTCCTCGCCGGCCCTGCGCACCGGAGCACATCCCCCACGCCATTGCCGTTGGCGGTCGAGCCCGCGGCGCAGCCGAGCGTCGAGCCAGCTCGACTACCACCGCCCGAGCATCGAGAGCTCGCCCAAGTCGTCGACAAGGAGACCCGTCCCGCGCCTTCCTTCACCGCGGAGGACCGGCAGCGGCTCGAGACCTGCCTGACACCACGCCAGCGGGAGCACACCGGCGCGGGTGCGTCCGCCATGCCGCACCTGTACGACGGGTTTCGCATGTTGATGGACGATGCGCTCGAGTGCTTGGCGGACGCGGTGCGCCTGTACGGAACCCCGTTGAGCGCCAGGTCGATCCGGGACCTCATCAACGAGAAGCGCGGCACGCCGGTCCCAGGGTGCCTCCGGACCTTCACCCGCGGCCTCGTACGATTCCTGGCCGAGACGGGCCTGGGCGAACGGGTACGCCGCCGATTCCAACTGCACCTCTCCGACTGGCAGCGAGTCATCACGATGCTCCGGGCGAACTACACGCCCGTGGTGTCGAAGGCGGGTCGCGCCTCAGCGACCCCACCGAGCCATAGGGACTCGCCCAGCGCCACGACCCCGTCGAGCATGCCGTCCTCATCGCGCGTGGAGGCATCAGCATCGACTCCGCCGACGAGCTCGCTACCAGCAGCCACCAACGTCGGCGAACCTCCTGCGGGCGACGTGGCCGGGCCTCCCCTGGTGAACCTGTACCAGCCCGCCCTCGATCCGGTCGAGCCGATCGGCCGCGGCCAGCCTTCGGCACTCTGTCACGACGGGCGCCCGACTTACTATCAGCGGCGCTACGATCGGTCAGATGCCGACAGCCCAAGTCGGTTTCCGGGGGTAAACCCCAACCGTGGGCCGCCGGATAGCTGATTTGCGGGGAGTGCGGGAATGGCGCAGGGGCCGACCTCGGACTCGTCCGCGTTCACGACAACACCGGAGACCCGACCTCTCGTTGCCGCCCTTCGCGTCGACCACCATGAAGGCTCTAAGCGACGCTTGCCAACGGACTGGCAGGAGTGTTAAGGACCTTTCATGGGCCTGATGATCCATTCCTTGTGCGAGTTACCCGCCTACGCGGGCTCGTATGAGCGCGACTTCTATGTCTATATCCTGGACTATGGATGGGGAGACGATCTATCCACGGAAATGCACCGACAATTTCCGAGGATGGCCGAAGCCGCATCGAGACATGGAGCAGTTGTTCTGCGAGGAACGGTGGGGCATCACTTCGCCGATGAGGTGTTCTCATGGCATCATGTAAACGGGGTCGATGCGAAGGGTCTCTTGCCAGCCATTCTCGTGACTACAAAGCATCCGCAAGCGTTTCGCCAAGGCTGTTGGGGCCCTGCCGAGCAAAAAGATCGTATGCTCTTAATACCGCTTCGCGAAGTGTGTAAATCTCCGAGCGATATTGCGTATCTCCTCGATCGGCTATTTTCGGATATTCAGGAGAAGCAAAGACTGTCACAATTCGACGTAGCGAGACGTATGATTGCTGGTCGAGACGGTGCAACCTTGGACGCCATTGTACTCAAGTCAAGTTCAGCCGGACCCGGTCTCAAACTTAGCGACGCGCTGAGTTTTCTTGGCGATAGATACAGCTCCGGGCACAGTCTGAGCGCAACGGCCGACTCCCAATCGAACTCCCGATCCCTTCCTTCGCAGTTCGACATAGCGATCATTACGATCCTCCCGGAAGAATACGAAGCGGTTAAGCGGCGCCTGAAGAACGTGCGACGCGATCCAGGGAGTAAGGACAGGCCGAACCAGTATGCGTGGGTTATCGGTGAGATTGAGGCCGCCCACGAAGGCACCTACCAAGTGGTCCTCGCTATGACCGTCAGCGCGGGCAACGCCACGGCAGGTCTCGGGACCACGGCGATCATCGCTCGGTGGTCCCCGCGCTATATTTTGCTCGTCGGAATTGCTGGCGGACTACCGCGCGACCAGCTTAAGCTCGGCGACGTAGTCGTGTCTACGCAGATCGTCAGCTATGAGTACGGAAAAGTCCAAGACGGTGACTTCAACCCTCGCCCCAACTATGTGTACCAAGTGGATGGCCCTCTGCTTCGAGGCGCACTCTCGCTCACCGAGACCAACTGGCGCCGTAAGCTCGGTCGCCGTCCGGGGAGGGGCGAAAAACCGAAGGTTCTCATGGGAATGGTTGGCTCCGGCGAGAAGGTAATCGATGACCGCAGTGCGGATTTTTTCCGCTCTGTGGAGCGGCAGTATCCTAAGATCTTGGCGGTCGAAATGGAGGGCGCCGGGGCTGCCGCAGCAATACAGGAGGCCCGCGATGCGGGGAGAACGGTCGGATTCCTGATGATCCGCGGCGTCTCCGACATGCCACCGGATGGACAGACTGCAGGTAAGACATCAGGTGGGGTAACGAAGGGAGATGAGATCGTGGTCAGCGACCGCGACCGGTGGAAGACCTATGCGGCGAACGCGGCAGCGAGTTTTGCAGCATGTTTCGTGGCACAAGCCTGCCCTCTCCCACCGGGAGGAACAAGAACTGTCTCCGAGCGTGTCTTGGAACCCCTGAGCGACGCGCAGGTGCTTCAGTCGATGGAGCAGGTTTTTGATCGTCCGGCGTTCACGACACCGTTTGGCAGCGAGAGTTCGCTACCAGGGTTCAAACAAGCCCTCACGGACACCATCATGTCCTTGAACACCGGCGTGCGTCGGACACGTGACGGAACCGAACTGGGAGGTATCCCGTCTCGCCATAATGTGAAGGATTCGAAGATTCGGTCGGAGTTGTCAAAGCTCGTACGGGCGCTCACCACCTTGCGCTCGACGTTCGATAGACTCATCCGGATTGGTGATATTAAACCATGCTCTTCGCATTGTGGGAATCCCGAATGCCCAATCTTCGAGCTGACGCCGACCGCTGTCCGCGAAATGGATCAGCAGCGGCAGAGCCTGCTCGATATTTTCCGTCGACTTCATCCAAAGTTCGATGCCCGGGTCGGATAGCCTTCGAGGTGCCGGTGCTGCGCGTTATCCACCGCTGCCAGCTACCCCCGCCGACCTCGACCCCTCATCTGGTAAACTCCACCGCGCTGAGCGTCTACAGGTCAAGGATGCGGAATCGACATGCCATCTCCCGCATCGCCCGTGCGCGGGGGCCCTCGGGTCGTCCAGGATCTCGGTGTTCTTCTCGCTGAATGTCTCAATGACGCGGGCACTGATCTCCAGCAGCCCGAAGCCGAGCTCGACCGCCGATCGCTGCGCATTCACCGTGAGCGAGCCCCGCCGGGCCCCCGGTCCACCCAGAGGGGGGCGGTGGGGGGTTCTTGACCCCGAGCGCCGCGCCCGCTAGGGTGCCGCGCATGCTGCCCACCATCCCCAACTACCGGCTCCTTGAACGCCTCGGCGGGGGCACCTTCGGTGAAGTTTACAAGGCGGTCGACACGAGCGGGAGAACCGTAGCAGTTAAGATCCTCAAGGAAGCGGGGGCACAAGAGTACCGAAGGTTTCGTCGTGAGTGCAACGTATTGCAACATGAACGCGAAAATGCCTTTGTTGTCGATATTTTCGAGGCATATCTTGATAACCCTCCATTTTTTCTGGTGATGGAATGGTGCGAATTCGGCTCATTGAGGTCGTGGGTAACAACCCGTCAGCCATGGCAGATTGTCGCCATCGTTCTTTCACATGCGTTACAAGGCTTGGAGGGAATCCACCGAGCCGGGGGATTTCATCGCGATATCAAACCTGACAACCTTCTCCGGACGCGCAACAAGGATATTCCCTCCCAATGGACAGTTAAGGTGGGGGACTTCGGGCTGGCGGGTGGCGAGTTTCCTGCAGCCTCGACGGCCACGTTCAGCCCAATGGGGTCTCCGGCTTACATGGCGCCGGAGGTTCGTTTCCCCCCGGGGATCGCCAGCGTTGCATCCGACATCTTTTCCCTGGGCATCACGGGCATCGAGTTGCTGACCGGCTCTCGTGAGATTGACGCGCTCCAGACTGCCGAGTGCCCAGAGCCTTTGAAGTGGCTTCTTAATCAGATGGTGAGCCAGAGCGCTGGACAGCGACCAAGCACGGCTGTCGTTGCGGCGATGTTGTTTGCATTGATAGCGCCGCCTCCGTCCCCGCCGTCGCCCTCGCCAACGACGCCATCTCCAGTGGCATCACCACCGGCTGCGCCTCCGCAGGCTCCGCCACGGGTGGTGGCTGCACATCCCGAGCAGCCTCAAAAAAGGGTTCCTGGAATGCTTGGGGATCTACCGCGTCCCCCAGGGGTGGCGCGGCCTGTGCCCGGGGCTGCACGTCCGCCGGCGGCCGCCGGTCATCCTGCGCCTGCGGGGGTTGCACGTCCAGGACCAGGGCCACAACGCGCGGCACAACCGCAAGGGGTGGCGCGACCTAGCGTTACCCAACAACAGAAGCAGGCCGCCGTCGCCGCCACTGCAGGAGCAGGCATGGGTCTCGTGGGGGTCGGTTTGCTTGGCCTTCTCGCATACCTGGCGTTCGGGCAGAACAAGGAGTGGGACGACAACGTCGGACGCTACCGTGGATCGGATGGAAAATTCCGCCGGTAGTGCTCCTTGATACGTCTAGTAGAATGACGCGGAGGCTCTGGCCTGCGCGCTTGGGGAACGGTAGAGTCCAAGGTGTGAGGCCTCGGCACGTCGCGCTCCTGGTCCTCGGTGCCTGTCAGGCGCCTACCTCTGACTCGTCCGCATTCACGACGACACCGGCGGTCACGACCATGCCGGATGGCCTGTCCAGCGGATCCTCGTCGGGCGCGAGCAGCTCGGGGAAGTCGTCGTCGACTGACGACAGCGGCTCGGGAGGGGGCAGCGCCGACACGACGACGACCGAGCCGCCCCGTGACCTTGGCGGCGTGCCTGACTTCGGCAACGACACGCCCGCCGGCTGCAAGGGGAAGATCGACTTCCTGTTCGTCATCTCGCGGGGACAGACCATGGAGAGTCGCCAGGCGCAGCTCGCCCTCGCGGTCCCTCAGTTCATCGACGCGATCGAGGCCAAGTTCGCCGACTTCGACTACCACATCATGGTCGTGGACGGCGACGGCGAGACCAACGACAACGGCGAGGGATGGGGAGACCTGACCTGCAATGAGGTCTGCCCGAACCTCGCGTGCAAGGTCGGTGATGACTGTTGTGAGTGGGACAACCTCCCCGACCAGGGCAAGCCGTGCTGCACCGATCCGGACTACCCGTGCGAAGACCTCGACCTCGTGACCGCGTGCGATTGGGCCTGGGGGGCCGGCACCGTGTTCCCCGCCGGTGAGTACACCGCGGACAAGCCCTGCCCGATCGACGGCGGGAGCCGCTATCTCGTGCGGGGACAAACGGACCTGGCCAAGACGTTCGCATGCATCGCGAACGTCGGGACATCCGGATGGCAATCGCTCGGCCAGGCGCTGACGGCGGCGGTGCAGAAGCCGATTAACGCACCGGGCGGCTGCAACGCGGGTTTCCTACGCGAGGACGCGCTACTCATGGTGACGACCATCGCCACGAATCCGGACCAACCGGAGCTCGGCTCGGAGGGGACGCCAGCCGAGTGGGCACAGGCTGTGATCGACACGAAGGGCGGCGACGAGAAGTCTGTCGTCATGTTCAACATCGGTGGCGGTGGCCCAGAGTGCAAGCCCTACGACCGGGTCTGCCTGATGGCCGCGATGTTCACGTACCACCACCTCGTCTACGTCGAGGAGCCCGACTACGGCCCAGGGTTCGTCGAGGCAGCGAGCCTCGTTGAGGCCGCGTGCGCCGGGTTCGTGCCCCCGCCGGGCTGAAGCCCTTGATGTCTAGCCGCCGATGACCACGAACGCGGGGTGGTTCGTGGCGCCGATCCCTCCGGCGTAGACCTCGCCGAAGAGGCCGACCGCCACGGCGAAGGCAATCTGGATCCCCTGCTTGTCGATCGGCGTGAAGGTCCACAGCGGCTCGTAGATGTTGGGCGCGAACGCCTGCACCTTGAACACGGTGGACTGGCCCTGCAGCTCAGCGAAGGCGACGACGGCGTAGCCGGCGGGACTCCACGCGATGTCGTGCGGACCGAACCATGCCGAACCGAGGGGACCCATCGGCACCTGACTCTCTAGCTCGCCGTCCGGCGAGTAGACCCTGACTTCGCCGTCCGGCTCACAGACGTCGAGGCAGGTGTAGCCGACCGTGTGGTAGCGGCCCTGGTCGTCCACGTCGACCGCGTGGAGCCGGCTCTGCACGCCGGGTCCGGGCCCGCCGACGTACCACTCTGGGTCGTCCACGGCGACGTTGTGCTTGATCACCATGCGGCGGTCGCGAAGGACGGGGAAGTTCCCGCCGTCATGGTTGCCGCGGGCTTCGCCGACGAGTACGAGCGTGTCGCCCGCATCTGCGAACATGCAGTCGCGAGCGGTCTCCGCGAACCAGTGCTTCTTGGGGTTCACGTAGTCAAATAGCCGCTCCTCCGGCTGCTGGCCCGGTCGGAGCAGAACGGCGAGCGCGTCGAGCTTGTCGGTCGTCGCCACCGGCTTGGCGCCGCAGACCGCGACGAGGCCGGGGCGGCTCGCTAGGGCGAGCGCCATGTCGCCGACCTCACCGACGCCGATGTTCTTCGGCGCGATGCCCCACCCGGGGCTCTCTCCGGCCCACCATACCAGATCATCGCCCTTCTTCCGCTCGACGAGGAAGTGCATCACGCCGGTGTCGCGGTCGATCGTGAAGTCGATCGCCCGGCAGCGGGCCGGGGGCAGGACGTCGACGAACTCGACCGGCTCGCCGTTCTTGTCGCGGAGGCGGAGGTAGCAGCGCGGCTCGCCCATCTCGTGGTAGGTGCCGAACTCGACGGGCCTACCATCGGTCAGGACGCCGAGCTTCGCGACGTTGCCGTCGATGTCGAGCTCGTCGGCGTTCCAGTAGAGCTCGTAGCCCGGCGGCGGCAACGCGATGACGTACTCGGCGCCTACCGTCTCGCCGACAAGCGCGTCGCGCCAGGGCGTGAACCAGGCCGTCATCTCGCCGTTGCCCAGCCCGGAATACGCGAGGATCTCGCCGCCGAACTCGCCAGCGCCAAGCGGCGTCAGCTCGACGATGTCGCCGCTCTCGAGCTCCATCCGCACGCCGTCTGCGTGGTCGGCCGTGACGTGCACGTCCAGGATGGCGTTCACGTCCGTGTAGTCCGGGTCCACCTTGCGGGTGAGGATCAACGGCAACTCGACGGGCTCGCCAGTCGTCGTGCCGATCGACTCGGCGCCGGTCTCGGGGTCGGCGCCCTCGGTGGGGCTGTCGCCCGTGTCGCCCGAGCTTTCGCCCGTGACCGGGTTCCCGCCTTCGCTCGTTGTGGGCGCCCCGTCGCTGCCCGTCGAGGCCGGCTCGGTGGTCCCGCACGCATTCTGCTCCTCGCAGGTCACCACGTCGGGCCACACCTGGGGACACCCGACGAGAAACACGAGCAGGAGGGCGAAAAACGGGAGTATACGGGGCTTCATAGGTCCTCCAAGACTGTTCAGAACCGCGCGAAAAGTGCAAGGCCCCCAGGGGCCGGGACGAGCGCGGTCCGCGAAGCCGCACGGGCCATCCGGCGACCTCCCACCCCCGCGAGCACAGCGGCGACGACGATGGTCGTGCCGCCTGCGACCGCGAGCACCATGGCCTGCGTCCGCATGGCCTTGTAGTCGCCGAGGAGGGAGCCAGCCTGTGCGTCCTGGTCCGGTGTGCCGAAGCCGCTGATCGAGTCGACGAGGGTGAAGTACTCCTGCCGGGTCTCGCTCATGCGGCGGCCCAGGTGACCGGCTCCGGCGGTGAGGGCGACGCCACCGACCAGCAGGACGCCGCCAGCGATCACGAGCCCGCGGCCAGGGCGCGGTCCGTCCGGGCCGCGCCTCGTCGACGTGCGCCGGTTGGGGATCGGCATGAGCAGCTCATCAGGGCGCGTCACCGACGCGGACGGCAGGGACGGACGAACCGCGGCCGGGGGGGACGCGGGCGTCGGAGGGAGCTCGGGCGTCGACGTGCTCGTCAGCAGCGGCGGTGGTTCACTGGTCGGCTCCACATCGGGCGGCATGCTGGCGACCGGACTCGTCGCGCTCGTGGAGCTGGGGGGCACGTCGGGCGGCGAGACGCGCGGGTGCTTCGACACCTTGCACGGCGTGGCCGACTTCTGCTCACGCGAGACGAGTTCGCCGCGAAGCTTCCTCGTGCGAGCCCGCTCGTCGGCGGACTGCCCCTTAACCGCCAGGCTCGCGTCGAACACCCGTCGCGCGGTGCACAGGTCTCGCACGTCACCTGTCCTGTCGAACAGGGAGATGTACGATAGATGGGCGCTCCGAAGGTAGGTCGCTTGGAGATCCGGGTCGGTCGCTGACGCGGCCTTTTGTTCCGAGCGCCTGGCCTTGCAGCCGTGGTCAGTGGGGTCACAGGCCGTCGTAGCCTGAGGGGGGGTCGCGCCACCAAGCACGAACAAGGCTGCAAGCATGGGTAGGGCGGTCATGGGTACTCCTCGGTGAAGCGCTGCGGCTGCGCGAGCGGCTCAAAGCGTATGCCCGCCGTGGCATCGCCGACGCAACGGTCCACGGCCGGACTGGTGCGGCTGTGAATGGCGACGTCGGCGAACTTGTCGCCGTGTTCGACCGTCGTGAACTGGACAACGAGGATCCCGCCGGCGAGGTCGGAGCAGTGGCGCAACTCCTCGGCGGCCCCGGCGAGCGCCTCACGCATCGGCTTCCGGGCGTCCGAGGACACGAGCAACTCGTCCTTGGAAGGTCGAGGGGGTGAGGCGGTTGGGTCCGCGACCGCAGCTTGCGTCACGCTGCTGGGCGGCGGCGACGGTGCCACCACGGCAGCCTGCGTCGAGGGTGGTGCGAGCGGCCCGGCGGAGACGGCACCGTCACCCTCTCTCAACACGAGCACGATCAGCGCCGCCGCGGCCAGGGCCTCCAGGCCAAGCCTGGCCCATGCCCAGGCGCGAGCCCGGCGGGAGCTCGGGCTCGTGGGCGTGGCTGGCTTCGCTGCGGTCAGCTCCGGCGTCGCCGCCGATGGGACCGATTCGTCCAGCTCGTCCGCCACGTCCGCTGTCTCTTCAGCCAGCTCGTCCGCGGCGGCGTGGAGCCGCCCGAGCATTTCAGCGGCATCCACCCGCTCGTCGGGGTTGGGGTTGAGCGCCGAGAGCAGCGCCGACGCAAGCGCTCGGGAACAGCGCGGCTGAACCTCGCGCGGCGAGATCAGCTCTCCGGCTTTGTTGGTCGTGGGCCGCTTGCCAGTGAGGAGCCGGTAGAGGAGGAGCCCGACCGACCACACGTCGCTCTTGCCCGTCCACACGTGCGTCGCCTTCGCCTCGGGCGCGGTCCAGTCGAATTGCTCGAGTCCCCCCGTCCCCAGTTGGATGCGGTCTCTTGGGCGGGGGGGATCGCGCTGGTCGTAGAACTTGGGCTCGAGCTCTGCCATCCCGAAGTCGATGAGCATGGCGGTCGTGAGCTTCGGGGTCCGATCGATCAAGACGTTCGTGGTGCTGATGTCCCGGTGGATGATGCCCCGTGCATGCAGGGCGACGAGGGCGCTTGCGAGACTCTTGCCGACGTCGATCACCTCCGCGGGTGGCAGGATGTTCTTGCCCACGCAGAACTCGCCAGCGCATCGACCGGGCATAAGGGCCATGGCGATGTAAGGTCGACGCTCCTTCTCCGACGTGCGGCACTCGTGGAACTCAGGCAGCGCGGGGTGACGCACGGCGCTCAGCACCTGAGCCTCGCGCGCGAAACGGGCGCGCTCCTCGGGGTTCTGCTTCGACTTCTCGCTCAGCAGCTTGAGCGCCACGCGGCTGGGGGCGTCGTGGTTGTAGGCTTTGTAGACCTCGCCCTTGGCGCCCGCTCCGAGGGCCTGAAGCAGCTCGAAGCAGCCCGCGAACAGGTACGGCTCGGACTCGTCGGCATACGCAGCGCGGATGGACTCGAGTCGATGTCCGAACTCCTCCGCCGTGGCGATGCGGTCCTCGGGGAGCACTGCGAGTGCCGAGGCGACCAACGCCTCGAGCTCGAGCGGGGCCTCGCACTTCGGATAGACCTCGTTCATGGGCCGGAGCTCGGCGAGCTTGGGCATCACGCCCGTGCAGAGCAGGTAGAGGGTGACGCCGAGCGCGAAGGTGTCGAAGCGCGGGGTGGCCGGCGGAGACGGAACGACTCGCGCCTCGGGGGCGATGAAGCCGGGCGTGCCGACGACGAGGTTCGCCTCGGTCTGATGCCTGGGCGACGGCGTGAGGCCGGTCGTGTCGACGGCGGTCCAGTCCATCACCTTGGCGATACCGAGGTCCACGATCTTGATGAGCCGCCGCCGCGTGATGCTGCCGATCTCGACGATGTTGCCGGGCTTGATGTCCCGGTGGATCACGCCCACCTGATGCATGTCTGCGAGGGCGCCTGCGACCTGCACGAGCAGCTCCGCGGCCTCTCGCCACCGGAGCGGCCCCTCCTCTCGGAGCCGTTGGTCGAGATTTCGCCCCGGCAACAGCTCCAGCGCCATGAAGAGCACAGCGGGTCTGCCTGAGTTGACGGGCGGGCTGACCTCGCCCACCGCGAGCACCTGTACAAGATGCGGGCTCTTGAGGTTGGCGAGGATGCGGCCCTCGTCGAGGAAGCGGAGGCGGGCGTCCTCGGTGACTTCCGTCAAGATCTTCACGGCCGCCGGAGCACGAAGATGCAGGTCCTCGCACCTGTACACCGTCGCGGTGCCGCCGCTACTGATCGGCGCGACGATCTTGAAGCGCTTGTCCAGGACGTCCCCCACCGCGACGCCGGACCACAGCTTGGGCGTCGCGGGCAGGGCCGCGGGCGCGGCGGTTGGGGGCTGGCTCGGAGGGGTGGCCATGCCCGTATAAGGATGAGTTTCTGACCACCAAGGCAAGGACAAATCCGCCGCGAGGTCGGCGCACTGAATTCCTGGCCAGTGATCCGCCGCTGCCAAGCCGGCCTCGTCGTCTGGTATGCAGCCCTCGCATGGACCCGGTACGCCTGCCCCCGATCGACCTGCTCGTCGAGGTCTTACACGGCTATCGTCACCCCGCCGCGGTGAACCCCGTTGCCGTCAGCGGGGTCGACGAAGCCGACGCGAAGGTCTACGCCGCTGCGGCGAACTGGCCGTCGCTGGCGGTGTTCCAGACCCCAGACGGTCAGAATTTCATGCTGCGGCGTCCCACCTCGGCGGTCGACTCGCTACCACCCGCAGCCGCCCTACCGCCACGGGTGGGGAAGATCGCCAGGCTGGTGATCGACGGGCTGACCGACAAGCAGATCGCGCAACGGGTCGGCCTCACGTTCAGCACAGTGCGCACGTACGTCCGCCAGATCTACCGTCGCGTAGGGGTGCACAGCCGCGTGGGGCTCGTGCACGCATCCCGAGCCGAGTTGCTGCCGTCGTCGCCGGTTGGGGCGGGACAAGGGAGGGGTTAGGCGATGTTGCTTCCGATCGATCTCGTCGAGGCCATTATGGTGGCGACCATAGCCATCGTCGGGGTGATCGTGTGGCGTACCGTCACAGTTCCACCTTAGTCGGGGCTCGTGGCCGAACGTTCGCACGGGCTGCCGGATCACCGCCGAACGGCTGCGGTCAGGATAGCTTCGAAGAGACGGATCAGCGGCGGCGTGGTTGGCGTCGCCGGTGAGATGACGAGCTGGTTGTTTTCGACTTTTCCCGACCAACCCGCCCTAGCCAGTTCACGGACGAGCGTCGGTACCAACGAACCATCGTCAGACTGAAGTGGAAATTCCAGTTGTCCCTGCTCAATGCCTCTCTTGATTTGGCGGGCCAAGGTTTCCAGGCGAAGTTTATCCAACCTCTTCTTCCTTTCGGCTTCCTGGGCAGCATCACGTTCAGCACGCCGTTGCGCATCGAGCTTGCGTCGAGTCTCGGCGAGAGCTGCCTCGGCCGGGGTAGGAAAGCGGTGGTTCGCCATAGGTTGAAGTTAAGATCGCACAAGACCGTGTCAAGGCCATGGGCAAGACCCTGCCGCCTCGCAAGAGAATTAACCCCTAAATTTAGGTTAATTAGATGGGCCAACACCACAGACATTTTTAGCATGTCTTCTAGGACAGCCTGCCTCAGTGCGGTCAGGACCTGCGCCCGTCGCCTCCACGGCCCCCTGTAATCGCCGGTGTCGTTGCCCCTCGACGAAGGCCGGGCCGGTCGGCGGGGGGCTCTCGACGACCCCCGTGGAAGTGGCAGTCGAGGGATAGGCTGGCCTCAGCTTGAGCCGTTCGTGGGGTCAGGGGGCGAGAACAAGTTTATCTGCACCGGGCCATCTGCGCTTTTCGGTGGGCGACGCGGCTTGGCGCGCGTTCGGCAGGAAGTGGGCGTTGAGCGCTGCGTTGGGGCCGGAATGGTGGGCGCAGGTGAAGGAGTTGGCTCTTGCTCAAGGCACTCGATCGCGGCGACAAGTTCCACGGCCTCGTCAGCGACCCCTCCTTCGTGAGCGCACCAGTCCCGGATCAGACCCATCAACGATGCCTCACGACTCTGGAGCAGTTCGTGGCGCATTTCTACAGCTTTCCCCATGGTCCCCACGATTCGCAATAGAGCATCGTAGCTGTCGGAAGTTGGGGCGCTGCGAATCGCTGACTCTCCCATGGCTCTCCACAGCAGGCTGAGTTTGCTGCCGCTTCGAATCAGCGCGAGGTGCCCCGCCGGACTACCGACGTACGTAGCCACGCATCCTTCAGGAAGTGCGCGAGCACGACGTAGCTCATCTGGTGGCGCTCCCCAGAGTGCGTTGAAGACAGCCGTCGGCGGCAAAGGCTTCTCGACGACGTCCTTGACTAAGGTAGCATAATCAATTGTTCCTGCCTCGAGTTTGTGAAGGATCTCAATCGTCTCAGTAGCAAGCGTGGCCGGCACCCGTTCGTGCGGCTCCACGAATTCTGTTCCGCTGAATTTTTTGTGTCGGAGCCCACGAACCACCAGTCTTGAGCGCAAGTTTACGATGCGCTCGTAGACAGCGGTCGCAGGGAAAAAATTGAACACTTTGACCTTACGCTTGTCCCGCGAGAAACGATCGACACGGCCAACCCGCTGGATCAGGGTTAGGGGCGTCCACGGAAGATCGTAGCTGACGAGAAAATGGGCATCCTGCAGGCTCTCTCCCTCGGATATTGCGTCGGTGGCAACCAACGTGTCGAGGTCGGGGCCCGAAGCAGTCTCCACACCTTGCGCCAAAGGTGCGAAGCGGCGAAAGATCGACCGCCTCACCCTCGCATCGACACCTCCATGGACCAGCGCGATCCTTCGCCGCGGAAATTGAACCTCGAGGACTTCCCGGAGGCGAGCGACGGTCGGTCGATACTCGCTGAAAATGAGAATCTTCGTGCCCTCTCCCAACTTCTTGACGAGCCTCACCAAGCGGTCGAGTTTTGGAACCCGCCCTGGCTCACGGGGGATCCGGCGCGCCGCGGTGGTCAACTCGGCAAGTTCTTGAGGGAATGTGCTTCCCGCCGCGGGTACTAATAACCCACTGTCGAGGGCGTTCCTAAGGTTCGTCAGGGTCGTTTCCAGGGCCTCAATACTGCTCTCGGCACGCCTTGCCAAAAGTTTTGGCAAAAAGATGTAGTTGAACTCTCGCCGGACATCGGAATCGCCGTCATCCTCATCGGCAAAGATCGCCTGGGTGACGTTTGGATCGATCTTGTCGAATAAGATGCTGATTTTCTCGATCCTTTCAAGAAGTCCGTCGACTAACGAGCGGTAGCTGATCGTTTCAAATTTGATCTTCGCCAAGTATTTTACGACACCGCCAAAATCGATCGGCACGTAGCCGTCTCGAGTCGCACGTCCGCCCGGGAAATCGCGCATGAGTGGACCTATTGCCACGTTTAGGAGCGCTGGGCAGTCCTGGGCGTCTGCAAAGTCATCGAGCGGTGGCGCCTGGATCGCGGCCAACTGGTGATTGAGATGGTCGATGTCGATGCTCATCGGCGTCGCTGTGAGTAGCAGCGCGTACGGCCGACGGTCGGGACTTGGCCCCCGCAGGAACTCGGCGAGCGACTCGTGCCGTTGCGACTCGTGACGACGAAAGTGGTGCGACTCGTCGACAATCACTAGGTCTCTGGCACTCAAACTGTCGAATATCTCCTTGAGTGCCCCCTTCAGTCCGATTTCGGGATCAGCGCGCTCTAGGTCGTATACGCGGACCCATGCAGAACCGAGGCGGAACGCAGCCAGTTTCTCACTCCAGATCCCCTGCAAGGTCTTGTTCTTGCAGACAACGATCACACGCTCGATCTTCTGCGCCGTCTGCAGGTACTTGCCGACATAGGCTGACATGACTGTCTTGCCGATGCCGGTCGGGGCCACAAGCAGGAGTCCTCGTACTTGTTCGAATTTGGCCAGTATGCCGCCAATAATTGCCTTCTGCAATTCCGGCAATGGGTACGGGACGAAGGGTAGCCGCGGCCACTTGCCGTAAAGCTCATGTAGCATGCGCAGAAGGACGAGCCTCGGGTCCGGGTCTGGATTCATCACCCAGCATTCCTCGATCGCGTCGAGAAATCTTCCGGTTAAGGGAGTCGCCTGTTGCCAGTAGTGTTCGAAACGCTGTCTGATGTAGGTCAGTTCGTCAGCATTGCGCGTGACCTTTCCATCCTCAATGTTGTTGCATAAGCCGCCCAGGGTTAGATTGGCTGAAGTGACATACGCCGCTTGCGGACCATCCGAAGAGAAGAGATAGACTTTGGCGTGAAGATACGAGCGGGCACGCGCTTCGTAGCTATCGACCCGGCATCGCCCGCTCACGAGGAGCTCATGAAGTCGGTTGATGACCGCACGACGATCCCAGAGCTCGAGCTGCAGACTCGGTCGCAGACTGGCTTCGAAGATCCGCATCAACATCTCAGCGTCGTGCTGCGAGCGCTCGTCGCCACCGACCATTAGGCGGAGATCGACGTGTTCCAGCTCAACCGCCAGTTCCCTGAACCCTTCCAGCGTGAAGAAAGCCGTGGCAACGTCGATTCTCCGCGCAGCAGCACTCAACCGTCTCAGCAGCGGGGCAGAACCTCCGCGATCGAACACCACCGGCACGTCGGATTCGGCAAAGAACTCCCGCGATTCTCCGGCCTTAAGGACCAATTGCCGTAACGCTTCGCGAAACTGTTCGCACCAGCGGCGGAGTGTGCCTGCTCGTCGGTTCAACGTTTCATTGGAAACGCGTCCGTTATCCAAGTCTGTGACGAAGCGGTCGGCGGAAGCAGGGTTGAGATGTTGTAGATCCTTCGCGCCGGCGAACCTCAACCACCGACGTCCAATGTCCGACACTTCAAAAGCGTACGCGAGCCTGCGGATCTGGTGCTCGGCACTGAGCGCAATTAGAGCCCGTCCCTGTGGCGTACGGAGGTTGTCGCGATCGATCATTCCAAGTAGAAGCGCGTTCGTCAGGTAGTAATCTACGATACGCGGAGCAACCTTGCCGTCCGGCTCGTACGCACCTAGCTCCTCGACTAGCCGGCTCATGCCCGCGTCACAATAGCGGACGGCCAGCACGATCTTACGCACGTCTTCCTGTTGGGGGAGTAGAGGTAGCTCTATCTCTTCGAACTTGGACCGGCCGCGGCCACGTCCTGTTCGGGTGTTCCCACTCCGGACCGCCTCCCACTGGGTCGAGTGAGAGTTCGCGTAGAAATTCTCGGTCATTGCGACTTCGTGGCTCGTGAGGACAGTGTAAGCTAGGCGGCGGCATCTTCACTAGGTCGCCGCCTCTGAGAGCGCGAGCTGGGTCGCTTCGAGCTGGGGTTGTCGACCTTCATGTTCCCCGGTCCCGACTGCGTGGAACGGCGGAGACGGACGCTACGGTAGCGTGGCGGCGGGCGTGCACCTGGCGCGACCGGCACCTTCAGGCTTGGCACGCGCGCCCTGCTGCAGAGCACCGCGGGGGACCCGGCGTGAAGGCTTTGTAGACCTCGCCCTTGGCGCCCGCTCCGAGGGCCTGAAGCAGCTCGAAGCAGCCCGCGACTCGTCGGCATACGCGGCGCGTATGGACTCGAGTCGCTGTCCGAAATCCTCCGCCGTGGCGATACGGTCTTCAGGGATCACCACGAGCGCCGAGGCGACCAACGCCTCCAGCTCGTCAGGCGGGCGCGTGGTCAGGACTCGGGCCCAACTGGACGCGGCCAAGTGATCATGTGCTTGACGATGCGCCGCTTGAGAGCGTGGCGCGGGGTCGTCGCTCCCGTTGCCGCCGTGGGACGCCGAGGCCGCGACGCTCCTCGCGCTGGCGCTGCCCGCCGATGTATGGGCGATGCTAACTGAGGACGTTCGCGCCGCCTGGCAGTCGATGAGCGACCCGGAGCAGCTCCCGCCGGCTGTCCGCGCGGAGTGCGAGCACATCCACCGCCAGCTCGCGGATCTGTGCAGGCGGGGCGCGAACATCACATGCGCCCGTTGCCGACCGTGACCGAATGCCCGTCCCCGGGAGGGCCCGCCTGGTGGCCCAGCCCGAGGAGCAGCCCCGGGACGGCCAGCAACGAGACCAGCGCGAGGGCCGAGAGGGCCGACGTCGAGGCGATGAACGGAGCCGTGACAGCCACGGCAGCCGGTGCCGCGGCACGCGCGAACACGGCGACCGTGACGACCACCGCGGAGGTGCGCCCGAAGCCGCTGAGACCGAACAGGTGCTCGACCACAGCGGGGCGGGCCACGGTCAGCAAGCCGCTTCCGCCCCCGAACGCGAGCATGAACAGCGGCAGGCCCAATATGCCGAGCAGCAGCCCGATCGCGCCGATCCCCTGGCTCGCCAGTCCGATGGCGACGATGACGACCGGCGATCGCACGCGCGCGAGGGCCGGATGAAGGATCCGCCCGAGGAGTTGGCAAGCGCCGGTCAGGCCGAGCACCAGGGCTCCCTGAGTCGGTGAGACACCGTCCTGGGCCAGGTGGTCGAGGAGCAGGAAAAGCATCGCTGTGGCGACGAACGACGCCACGCCGAACGCCAGCGCCAAGGTGAACACCGCCCGCGTCGACCCGGCCCTTCCGCCGCGCGGGGCCGGTCCTGGCTCCTCCCCGCGGGGGTGTACGCGAGTCGCACCGGGTCCCGCAGGCATTCGGATGTGCGATGGCAGCGTGACCGCTGCGAGCGCAAGGGCGAGCAGGAGCAGCGTCATCCGCGACCCGGCGGCGTCGAGCGCGAGCGCCGTCAACGGCGCGAACACCAGGCTCGCCAGTCCCCCGAGCAGCGTCACGTTCCGCAATGCCGTCATGCGGGCGGGGATCGTCGGGATGTGCGCCGTGACCACGGCGAAGGCCGGCTCGTAGAGCATCAAGGCGTGTACGACACCTAGGGCGACGAACAGCGGCCAGAGCCACCCAGGGGGACTGATCGCAAGGCCGAGCAACACGAGCACCCCACTGATCGACCCAGCGAGGAGCACCGCCCGGCCACCGACGCGATCCAGAAGGACGCCCACGGGGTAAGCCACGACACCGGACACGACCAATGCGAGCGTGATGAGCAGGGAGCTCGTCGACGCCGGGACGCCGAACGCGTGCGCGTGCTGCAGCGGCACGAGCGCATAGAACAGCGCACCCCAGCCCACGAGCTGCGAGAGGCCCAGAGCGAACACCTGTCGGCCGCGCATGGGGGTCAACTGCAGCACGCAGAGGTCTTGGCCGGAGTGCTCGGCGGCTTCGTGCTGCAGCACGAGGAGGCCGCCGGAGGTGCCGCCGGAGGAATCGGAGCGACCTCGACGCCCAGAGCCTCCGGCGCCGGCGATGGCGCACAGCATGCGGTCGTTGAGGCGCCCGGCGCCGGGTCCAGCGTGCAGACGCCCGTCTCGGGGAGGACGAGCCGCACCTCCCTCGCGGCCTCCCAGTCGCCGGCGATGGCGGCGGCGACCGAGCGCGCCTGCTCGAAGCCTGTCAGCATCAGGAACGTCGGAGCCCGGCCGTAGCTCTTCATGCCGAGGATGTAGAAGCCCTTGTCGGGATGGCTGAGCTCGTCGACGCCGTGGGGCGGGACCGACCCGCAACTGTGGAGATTGGGATCGATCAGAGGGGCGAGCACGGCGGGGCTCTCAACGATCGGATCGATCGCCAGCCGCAGCTCGCGTGTCATCGTCAGGTCCGGCCGGAACCCGGTCGCGACGATGATCTCGTCGAAAGGCCCGAGGCGCTTTTCGCCGCTCGCCACCACCAGCCCCGCGGGGTTGTGTTCGACGTACTCGACCGCGAAGCCGGTATGAATCCGCATGACGCCGCGGGCCGCGAGGTCCTTGACCGTGTCGCCGAGCTGGCCCCGGGCGGCGAGCTGGTCGTTGGTGCCCCCACCGAACGCGCGGCTGAGATCCGTGCGGCGGACGACCCAGTCGATGGTCGTGGTCGGGTCCTGCGACACGAGCGTCGCCAGATCGATCAACGCGTTGAAGGCGGAGTGGCCGCTGCCGACGACCAGCACCCGCCGGCCGGCGTAGCGAGCGCGATCGACCTGGAGGACGTCGGGGATCCCGTACCAGATGCTCGTCGCCGCCTCATGCTCGCCCTGCGCGGGGACGCCGTCGGCGCCGAGCGGATTCGGCGAGGAGAACGTGCCCGAAGCGTCGATCACGGCGCGCGTCAAGATCACCTCGACACCCGCGCCCGTCCGCAGGACGACGCGGTAGGGCGCCTCCTGCCGACCGCGTGACGACATGCGATCGATACCGAGGCGGGACACGGAGACCACGCTCGCGCCGAAGCGCACGACCGGCCGCATCGCGGAGGTGCTCGCCAGCGGCGCCAGGTACTCCGACACGAGCTCGTGGCCGGTCGGATGAGCGTCTGGGTCGGGCGCTCGCCACCCGCTGGCCACGAGCAGCTCCCGGGACGCCGCGTCGACACAGTAGCGCCACGGCGAGAACAGGCGCACGTGCCCCCACGAACGAACGTTGGCGGCAGGGCCATCGCCCCGCTCGAGGACGACGGGCCGAATACCGCGCAAGATCAGGTGTGAAGCCGCGGCGAGCCCCACGGGGCCGGCACCGATGATGACGACGGGTTCGATGGTAGTCATGGAACGCAACCTCTAAAGTCTCCCGAGAAGACGCCGATGGAGTCGCAAGGACGCAGGAATTCGCAGATGCTCGGAATTCACGCAGCGGTCCTGCGCGACATGCAACACGCACCTGGTGCACCACGGACCGCGAGAGCGACATGCTGGACCGCGGCGACAGACGAGCCGAGGACCAAAGCGTAGGCCAGGACGCCGAACGCGGGGGTGGTCGGCACTTCATCCCCCAACCAGCCGGCCGTGAACGCGGTCGCCAGCGCCGCCACGTGAAGCAGGGTCGCCACGACATGGACGAGAAATTCGCCCCGCGGTAGCCCCCCGAAGCGGCGGCGGCTATCGGGCTCGGCCCGCACGTCCAGCACCGTGGCGACCACATCGAGGCCGACGAGCATCGCCGCCAAGGCCAGGCTGGGACCCTTAGCGACGTAGAGCGCCCACAAGATCGGCGGGGTCAGCACGGCACGCGCAGTGTGGAAGACGTGTTCGGCCCACGTGTCGGGGTGCGCCCAGAGGCGGAACTTGTGCAGGTGGTAGTAAAACCCGTCGATGGCGGCGACGAAGAGGAAGGTGGTGAAGATGACGAGGCTGGTCCAGTACATGGCGGGTCGGCCCACGGACGTGCCGCGGGCTCAGCCTCGAAGACGCCGGGGTCGCCGGAAGGACGCAGACTCTTTTCGCCCACGGCGGAGCCTTTTTGCCCATGAACTAAGAGTGAGCTTTCAGGCTTGAAGTGCCCCACGAAGTCTATATCGTTAAAAAACGATGAACGACGAGCGCGCTTCGGCATGCTGTCCTCCAGCGGACGAAAGGCCCGATCTGCGGCCTATCGAGGGCGAGGATGCGGACGCCGAGCTCGCCACGCTCGCCAAGGCGATCGGCCATCCTGCCCGGGTGCAGATCCTCCGCCTGCTGGTCCGGAGAAGCGCCTGCATCTGCGGTGAGATCGTCGAGGTGCTCCCGCTCGCCCAGTCCACGGTCTCCCAGCACCTCAAGGTGCTCAAGGATGCCGGCTTGATCCGCGGCGAGATCAACGGCCCTCGCACCTGCTACTGCATCGAGCCCCGCGCGCTACGCCGGCTGAAAGCGCTGGTCGGCGGCCTGTAACCGCAAAATCGTCAGGAGACGATGTCATGTCCGACAAATCCTCTAGTCCCCTCGGAGTCTTCGAGCGCTACCTGAGCGTGTGGGTCGCGCTTGCCATCGTCGCCGGCGTCGCGCTCGGCAACCTGGCGCCCAATCTGTTCGCGGTCATCAGCGGCCTTGAGGTCGCCCGAGTCAACCTCGTCGTCGCGGTCCTGATCTGGGTGATGATCTACCCGATGATGATCCAGGTCGACTTCGGGGCCGTCCGCGACGTCGGACGGCGACCGAAGGGCCTGGTGATCACGCTCGCGGTGAACTGGTTGATCAAGCCGTTCACCATGGCTGTGCTCGCCAGCCTGTTCTTCCTGCACGTGTTCGCCGGCCTGCTCCCCGAGGCCGAGGCCCGGCAGTACATCGCCGGGGCGATCCTCCTCGGGGTCGCGCCCTGCACTGCGATGGTGTTCGTGTGGAGCCAGCTCACCCGCGGCGACGCCAACTACACGCTGGTCCAGGTCGCGGTGAACGACTTAATCATGGTCGTCGCGTTCGCCCCGCTCACCGCGCTCCTGCTCGGGGTCACGGACATCGTGGTGCCGTGGGAGACGCTGCTCCTGTCCGTGGTGCTTTACGTCGTCATCCCCCTCGTCGCTGGCGTGCTGACCCGCAGAGCCTTCACCCGGCGCACGTCCGAGCCCAACGCGCTCGCTCGCTTCGTCGGCGTCCTCAAGCCGGTGTCGATCCTCGGCCTCCTCGGCACCGTCGTGCTTTTGTTCGGCTTCCAGGCGACGACCATCGTCGAGCGCCCACTGACCATCGCGCTGATCGCCGTCCCGCTGGTGCTGCAGAGCTACGGCATCTTCGCGCTCGCGTACTTATGGGCCTGGGCCTGGAAGATTCCGCACCCCGTCGCCGCGCCCGCGGCGCTGATCGGCACCTCCAACTTCTTCGAACTCGCCGTCGCCGTAGCGATCAGCCTGTTCGGCCTGCAGTCCGGCGCGGCCCTAGCGACCGTGGTCGGCGTGCTCGTCGAGGTCCCAGTGATGCTCTCCCTCTGCGCCTTCGCCAACCGCACGGCCAACCGCTTCCCCTCCGCCGCATGACGCCCACGACCGCCCCCGTCCGCAACATCCTGTTTCTCTGTGTCGCCAACTCCTCGCGTAGCCAGATGGCGGAGGCCCTGGCACGCGCGCGCTGGGGCGAGCGGGTGCACGTCCGGAGCGCGGGCTCTCAGCCGACCCGGGTCAACCCGTACGCGGTGGAGGTCATGGCCGAGCGCGGGCTCGACATCTCCTCGCACACATCGAAGTCGGTCTCGTCGATTGACCCCGACAGCGTCGACCTCGTCGTGACGCTGTGCGCTGAGGAGGTGTGCCCGCTGTTCTTGAGCAAGGCGACCCGACTCCACTGGCCGATCGACGACCCGGCGAGCAGCGATCCGTCCCTCGGTCCCGACGAGATGCGGGGACGGTTCCGCCGTGCGGCGGCGGAGCTCGATGCGCGTCTCGGCACCCTGGACGGCAGTGTCCCCAGTTGAACCGCTAACCACTATCGCCCTTGGCGTCGCCAGTGGTCACTTCTTCGGTACAGGAACTTTGTGCCGGCGAAAAAGATCGACAAAGAATTCACGTAGGACCTTCGCGGGACGTTGGTCAGCTTCGCTCGCGGCAGTTAGTTCTTTTCCTCCGAAGCGATACACTTCGTATCCGGATAGTTTGAGCTCGCGATCGGCGCAGGCCATGCGAGAGTATTTGCCCGGATTCGCGCTTCCGTCAGAGTCCGAGTAATGGTGTTTTCCGTCCACCTCGAGCACAACGCGGACGTCTCCAGGAAAAAGCAGAAGGAAATCCATGCGTTGCCTGAGGAGCACTTCAAACCCACGCTGCCGAGCTGATAACGGATCGTAATGAAGCCATACTTCCGGAAGGAGTGCTGGCATTTCTGGAACCGACTCTGCAAGCCAGCGATGATACTCGACAAATAGCAGGCGTTGCGGTGGGGAATCAGGGGGCAGGATGTCTCGTAGCCGGCAATAGAGGGTCTGTTTCGCCACGTTCATGTCGGGAATATTGCGGGTTTCAGCCCACCATGCTTGCAGGTCCTGCCACCTTAATCCCTCTCTTCCAAGAGGCCGGTCGTAGACAAGCACCTTGTCGCCTCCGTTGACGACTTCGATATCATTCGCAGCTGCATCGCGCAGGATAATATCTGGCTTTATCGATGATGCGAATATCAGGTTCTTGACCCGTCCCTGGGGCGTACCTTTTTGCACCAGCGCAAAGCGAGGATATCCGCCGTCTTCCCCAATCTCCCGCAACTCGGCACTACACCTAGCCAGAACGACGTTGGCTGCGCGCACCATACTGTATTGGGCGTCAGCGTTTGGACGCACGCGAGGCGCTACCAACTTCTCGAGGAGTTGGACGAACCTACGGTCTGACAGGTCGTCTGCTTTGACTTCTTGAAAGAATCCGGACCAACCATAGTCGTCGTTCTTGATCATGTGCTGAACGATCTTAGGTCGGACGCCAAAATAGCTACGGACAATCTGGTCGGAATCGATCAGAGACAGCCCCTCTAGGCTTGACAAGAACTCCTCACTCTTTAGAAATACGGGTATATCTTCTCCGTCCAGATGCTCCGCAAGCTCATGTCGGCTTCGGCGCGGAATCGACACGGGGCCTCCCTCGGCCTTCCAAAGCGCCTCCTCCAAGCTGAAAGCCTCCCTGGCAAAAATTTCGCCCTCCATCCGCACCCGGTCTATAAACTTTCGGGCGATTTGATCAACTTGGTGCGCGGGTACCAAGGCTGCTCGTGCTGCGGTGTCCTTCGCCTTTGTTAGTCCTTCATTTTGAGGTGCGTTGGGAACGCCGATATCATCAAGAATGGCTGAAAGCCGTGCATGTGTGGTTTCGCGCAGTGCGCAGATTGCATTCTCAAGCAGGTGGCGTGATATGCCCATATGGTCACGAACAGCAGCCGCCCGGCGGCTTCCAGTCAGGGCGGCGTTCGTAGCCGATCACCCGGCCCCGTGGGTCGATCGTGATCTCACAGCACTCCTGAAACAGCTCACGCAGCCGGACGCGGCCCCGCTGGACCCGCGACTTCATGCCCGACAGCGACACGCCCAGCATCACCGCGGCGTCCTTCTGCGTCAGCCCCTCGAGCTCGGTCAGCGTCAGCGCCTCCCGGTACGGCGACGGCAGCATGGCGATGAACGGCGCGACGAAGGCGGCGAATTCGCGTTCCACGGCGCCGTCTTCCTCGAAATCCACTGCAGGGACGGCCTCCTCGGGTGCCTCGGTCGAAGCGATCGGACGCCGGGCCGCGCGCCGGCGGTGATCCAGGATGGCGCTCCGCGCCACCTGGTACACCCACGGCCCGAAGCGGTCCTCCTCGCGCAGGCCAGGCAGGCCAAGCTGCATTCGCAGAAAGACGTCTTGTAGGACGTCGTCCGCATCGGGGCCGGACACGCGGCGCTCGACGAACGGCCGCAGCTTCCGCTCCAGCTCCTTCCAGGCGCCGCGCATCTCGGGCGAGATCATGCCTCCGCACCTCGTGGGCGCGTCGCCTCGATCGTCGCGGCCGAGACGTAGTCCTCGGCCCCGGAGCCCGGGAACCAGTCGCGGATGAACTCTCGACTCTCGGGCTTCACCGTTATGTGGATGTTCTCAAAGCCAGCGTCCCGCAGCAACGCCTCGACAACCCCGACTTCTGCGGCCCCGGACACACAACCAGCGACTCCGAAGATCGCAAGCCGCCCGCCGGGCTTCAGCACGCGGAACGCCTCGGTGAACACGGCGCGCTTGCCGGGGGACAGGTTGATGACGCAGTTGGACAGGATGACGTCGACCTGGGTGTGGTCATGGCTCGATGGACTCCCGCCGCGCGAGGCCGATTCAACTGAGGCACACAGCCGCGCGTCCGGCCTCTGGGGGCCGCGGGGTCACACAAGCCCCGCCTGGCCCCCCTTGGGTCCGTCTCCTGGTTTTCTCCAAACCCACGGAGACCTGCGGGGGTGTCTTGGGGGTTGGCACGATAAATTACGGGCGAATTAAACCCTGCAATCTCGCGCATTTGGCTTTGCTTGCGGGCTGCCGGGGGATGCGAGAGATGCAGGGATGAGAAGAAGCTGAACTGGTCGCAGCGCTCGTCGACGCCCTCGCCGCCGCGCTGCTCGGGCGCCATGTACACCGGCGTGCCGACGACCGCGCCGATCTGGGTGAGCGGGGCGGCGAGCGAGACCGAGGGGTTGCTGTGCGGGTCGAGCGGCTCGTAGTGGTGCACCGCCTCGGCGAGGCCGGCGGCGCGGGCCAGGCCGAAGTCGAACACGTGCACGCTGCCGTCCTGCTTGACGAGCACGTTGCTCGGCTTGAAGTCGCGGTGGAGGATGCCGACCGCGTGGGCCGCGGCGAGGCCGCGACCGGCGGCGAGGAACACGGCGAGCACGTCGCGCCACGGTCGGCGGCGCTCGTCGAGCCAGCGGGCCAGGGTGACGCCCTCGACGTACTCCATGACGATGAACACGCCGTCGGCCTCGTCGGCGTCGGCCTGGTCGCCGTAGAGGCTGCGGGCGTCGTAGGTGCCGACGTCGTGGACGGCGACGACGTTGGGGTGGGACAGGCGGGCGAGCGCCTGGGCCTCGCGGTGGAGGCGGGCGTGGGCCTCTGCGGCGGACTCGCCGTCGGCGCCGGGGCGCAGCAGCTTGACGGCGATCTTGCGGTCGAGCGCGGGGTCGTAGGCGAGGTAGACCATGCCCATGCCGCCGACGCCGAGGCGCGCGAGCAGGATGTAGCGCGAGACGGTGAGGGCGCGCTCGGCGGGGCTGAGGGTCGAGCGGTCGAGGCCGGCCGGGAGGTCCTTCGGCGGCAGGGTCAGGCGGATGCGCGAGCCGGTGATGCGGCTGCGCGAGCTCGAGGCGGCGGCGCCGATGGTGTCGTCGCCGTGGCCGGGCTCCTCGGGCGGCCGAGGTCCCGCGCCGACCACGGTGGCGTCGCTGCCGATGTCGACGGAATCCGCCATGACCGCACCAGGCTAGCAAAGGACGCCGATCGTTAGATCTGCACACATGCGCGCGCAGGCGCCTCGCAGGCGCCGCGGGGGCGGACGGGCGTGTGCGCGGGGACACGCCATGACGGCGGGGGAGGCGACGCGAGCTGGCCTAGGATGCCGCTCCATGCAGGTCACTGTCACCGGCGCCTCGGGTCATGTCGGAGCGAACCTCGTACGCACGCTGGTGGCGCGCGGCGACCGGGTCCGCGTGGTCGTGCGCGATCGGACCCGGGCGCTCGAGGGCGTCGACGTCGAGCGGGTCCAGGGCGATGTCCGCGACGCCGGCTCGCTGCGCGCGGCGTTCGCGGGGTCCGAGGTGGTCTACCACCTGGCGGCGGTCATCTCGATCACCGGCGACCCGCTCGGGCTGGTCCGCGCGGTCAACGTCGACGGCGCGAGGAACGCGGCCGAGGCGGCCCACGCGGCCGGCGTGCGGCGGTTCGTGCACTGCAGCTCGGTGCACGCGTTCGACCTCTACCGCCGCGGCGACGCGCCGACGATCGACGAGCGCTGGCCGCGGGTGCCCGACTACCCGCCGCACTTCGCCTACGACCGCTCGAAGGCGGCCGGCGAGGCGGCGGTCCGCGAGGTGATGGGCCGCGGGCTCGAGGCGGTGATCCTGCACCCGTCGGGGGTGGTCGGGCCGTTCGACTTCGGGCCGTCGCGCATGGGCCGGGTGCTGCTGCAGCTGCAGCGCCGCACGCTGCCGAGCCTCGTCGACGGCGGGTTCGACTTCGTCGACGTGCGCGACGTGGTCGACGGGCTGGTGGCCGCGGCCGACCGCGGGCGGGTCGGCGAGAACTACCTGCTGACCGGCAACCACCTGCGCATCTCGGAGCTGGCGGCGGCGGCCCAGGCGATCACCGGGGTGCGGCCGCCGCGGCTGTCGACGCCGATCTGGATGGCCCGCCTCGGGGTGCCGTTCTTCGCGGCGGTCGGCAAGGTCCAGCGCGCCGAGCCGCTGTACACCCACGAGTCGCTGACGGTGCTGCAGAGCCGCTACAAGTTCGACAACGCCAAGGCCCGCCAGGACCTCGGCTACGCGCCGCGGCCGCTGGCCGACACGCTGCGCGACACCTACGCGTGGTTCGAGGCGGCGGGCATGCTGCGCCGGGCGGCGTGATGCGCGGGTCGGCGTGGCTGACGGCGGCCGCGCTGGCGGCGAGCGCGGGCCCGGCGGCGGCGCAGACGCCCGACACGACCGCGGCGACGGTCGGGCAGGGCACGGCGACGACGACGCTGCCGCCGACGATGACGCCGCCGACCGGCACGAGCGCGGTGTCGCCGGGCCGGTCGCCGCCGTCGCGGCCGCAGGTCGACGGCACGACGTCGCCGGTCACCGCGCCGATCGCCGAGGGCGGGACGGCGACCGACAACGGTCTGTTGGTGACGTGGCGACTGCACCGCATGTGCCCGGTCGCCGGCGTGGAGGCGCTGATCGCCTCGCGCTTCTCGCGGGGCGAGGCCGGCGCGGGGCTGACGGCGGACCTGCAGACGACCAAGCTCGGCGGCGGGTGGCGGCTCGACCTGAGCATGCAGGGGCCGGGCGGGCGGCACGAGCGCACGTTCGTGTCGGGGCAGTGCGCCCGCCTGCTCAACGAGGCCGTCGACGAGATCGAGCTGGTCGCCAAGACGGGGCAGCTGTCGGGCGAGACCACGCCGGTGCCGACGCTGCCGGCGGCGACGGGCGCGCGCGGCCAGGACGTGCGCAGCCGCTGGGCGCTGCTCGACGTGACGGCGGGCGCGGGGCTCGGGCTGGTGCGGCCGGTGATGGCGCTGCTGCGCCTGGCGATCGGCTACCGCGGGCCGAAGTGGAGCCTGGCGGCGACGGCCACGTTCCTGTTGCCGCGCGACGTGCTCAGCGGCATGGAGCCGCCGATCACGGTGAACATGTGGCTGGGGGCGGCGGGGCTGCGCGGTTGCTGGATCCCGCAGCTCGGGCGGGTCGAGCTCGGGGCCTGCGCGACCCTGCAGGCGGGGGCCGTGCGCGGGCGGCGGGTCGACGGCGACGGCGAGCGGCACACGCTGCCGTGGGTCGGGGCGTCGCTCGGGCCGGCCATGTCGATCCGCCTGGTCAAGACCTTGCGGCTGCGGTTCGGCTTCGAGCTGACGCTGGTCGCCAGGCGGCCGGTCTTCAGCTTCGCCGGCAAGCAGGACGTGTGCTGCGAGCAGCGGGTCGGCGGGGCCGCGCTCGCCGGGCTCGAGCTGCTGCTGCCGTGAGGGACATGTCCCGGGGGACAGGTCGAGGCGGGGCCGCGCTCGCCGGGCGCGCGCTGCTGCTGCCGTGAGGGACATGTCCCGGGGGACAGGTCGAGGCGGGGCCGCGCTCGCCGGGCGCTCGCTGCTGTCCGTGTGGGATATGTCCCAAGGGACAGGTCAAGGCGGGGCGGCGGCGAGGCCGAGGTCGGCGGCGAGCTGGCGGTCGTCGGCGCTGGCGGCCACGGCGTCGAGGGCGGCGCGCACGTCGGGGCGCTCGCGCTCGCCGAGCAGCGAGGACGCGAGGGCGCGGGCGAGGCGCGGGTTGTAGCGGCCGAGGCGCGCGCGCTCGACGAGCGCGGGGTCGGGGCTGCCCTGGTAGTGGTGCTTGCGCAGGACCACGAGGGCGCGCGAGGCGACGGCGGGGTCGTCGTCGGCGAGGGCGGCGAGCAGGGCCTCGGTGGCCGCGGGGGTGACGCGCGTGCGCAGGCCGGCGGCGGCCTCGACGCGCACGCCGCCGTGCGGGTCGGACAGGGCGGCGAGCAGGCGCGGGAGGTCGTCGGCGCGGCGGGCGTTGCCGAGGCCGCCGACGGCGGCGGCGCGCAGGTCGGCGTCGGCGTGCCCGGCGTGGGCGACGAGCGTCGCGTGCAGGCGCTCGGCGAGCGCGCCGTCGGCGACGCGGCCGGCCACCGTGCCGAGCGGGAACAGGGCGGCGCGGCGCAGCAGCAGGTCGCCGGAGCGCTCGGCCGCGGCCACGAGTTCGAGCATGAGCTCGCCGCTGGCGGCGGTCGGCGCGTGCACGAAGGCGAAGCGCTGGACCAGCAGCGCGCGCTCGGGCCAGGCGGCGTCGCTGGCCTCGCGCAGCAGGGCGCACATGACCGCCTGGGCCTCGGGGGTGCCGGCGGCGGACAGGACGTCGAAGCCGAGCTGGCGCCCGGACTTGCCGGCGGCGCGGATCAGCGGCACGAGGTCGGCGGCGCGCCCGGGCTCGGCGCGCAGGGCCGCGGCGGCCCGCGAGGCCTCGCCGGTGCGGGGCAGCACGCCGCCGTCCATGGTGTCCATGGCGAGCGCCAGGTCGTGCAGGGTGTAGCCGGCGGCGTACTGGCGGTCGAGCTCGCGGGCGGCGGCCTCGAGGTCGGGGCCGGCGTGGAGGTCGAGCTCGACCGGGTCGACGAGGGCCGCGACCTCGGCCGGCTCGACGGCGGTGCGCACGGCGGTGAACTCGTCGTCGGCGACGAGGCCGAGCTCCTCCTGCAGCAGGGCGACGTCGTGGAGGTCGATGCGCACGGGCACGCCGCGCTCGTCGAGCTCGATGCGGCCGGCGGCGGTGAGGTCCGCGGGGTCGACGGCGGCGCCGGGCACGGTGTCGAAGCGCAGCACGCCGGCGAGCTCGCGCAGGACCACGCCGTCGGCCTCGCGGCGGTAGCTGGCGAGCGCGAGCCCGTGGCCGCCGCGGACCGTGCGCGTGCCGGGCTCGCCGGCGCCGCGCAGGTCGAGGCGGGCGAGCACGCCGAGCATGAGCTCGCGGAAGATCGGCGGGCCGTCGGCGGCGAAGAACACGCGGCGCACGTCGCCGTCGGGGGCGAGCAGGAACTCGGCGCGCGGGCCGACGAGCGCCGCCGGGTCGACGGCGATCGGCTGGCCCTGGACCACGATCGCGCCGGTGTCGACGCGGGGGAGCCACGCCGCCACGCGCGTGCCCTCGGGGCCGCGGGCGACGGCGGCGACGGCGAGCTCGCCGGTCAGCTCGAGGCCGCCGGACACGCCGCCGCGGGCGAGCGAGCGGGTGGCCCGGGTGCGCCACTCGAGCGCGTAGCGGTGGACCTCGCCGGGTTCGAGGCGCGCTGCGTCGGCGACCGGCGCGGGCGGGTCCGCGGGCGCGGCGGTCGGCTCGCCGCAGGCGCCGACGAGGGCGGCGAGCAGGGTGAGGCGGCGCAGCAGGGCGGGCATCACTTCAACCCCGTGAACGAGACGTCGGCGGTGAGGCGGGGCATCAGCGGGACCTCGGTCTTGAAGCCCTTCCAGCGGAACAGCTCGAACTCCTCGTCGAACATGAGGAACTCGACGTAGAGCGAGACGCGGCCGGCGAGGGTGACGAGCATCAGGTCGAGCCCGGAGCCGAAGCTGACCTTGGGCGCGCCGTTCTTGACGGTGGCCTGCATGTCGACGCTGGCGGGCAGGCCGAGCATGATGAGGGTGAGCGAGGCGCGGATGCCGGCGCTGGCGATGCCGGCGATGCCGACGCCGACCTGGCCGAGGCCGAAGGCGCCGAATATCGGGGTGTACTGGGCGCCGACGGCGAAGCGCGGGTTTGCGGGGTCGCAGCCCTCGGGGCTGGCGGCGCCGAGCTCGAGGGTCGAGCCGAACAGCAGCTCGCCCCACATCTGGCCGGAGATGGGCACGCCGACGTAGACGTCGAAGCGGGGCTTCAGGCCCGGGGGGACCTTGATGGCGTAGCCCATGTCGTCGGCGGGTTCGAAGGTGTGGGCGACGTCCCAGCCGTCGGTGTTGAACACCGACTGGCCCATCATCTCGAGGTGGGCGTTGAAGCGGCCCTCGCCGCCGTTGTTGACCTTGGCCTCGGCCCACACCGAGCCGTCGACCACGGGGATCTTGCGGCCGACGATCCAGGCGTCGAAGCCCATCTCGCCGTGGGCCGAGCCCTCGAGCTTGCAGACCAGGCCGTTGTTGGTCTTCTGCGCGGGCATGACGTCCCAGCCGACGCCGTAGTCGTAGCCGGCGGCGAACCAGTCCTTGTCGCCGAGGTAGTCGCCGCCCTCCCAGTCCTTGCCGAGGCGCTGGCCGCGTTCGTCGTGGCCGCGCAGGTACATGCTGACGGCCTTCAGCTCCTGCTCGATGCGCTGCTTGGTCTCGTCGAGGCGGGCCTTGACGCGGGTCACGGTCGCGGTCTGGGGCTCGTCCTTGAAGGTGTTGGCCTCGAGGTAGGCGTTGCAGTAGGCCTCGTCGGAGACCGCGATGTCGAGCTTCTGGACCTGGGACAGCACGCCGTCCTCGAACATCTGCGGCGACCAGTCGCAGCCGTCGTTGCCGAGGTCGAGGCAGCTCTTCTGACCGGCGGCCTTGCGCCGCCACTCGCTGATCAGCAGCTCCTCGATGCGGCAGCTGATCGGGCCCTGGAACATCATCTCGAGGCCCCAGTCGGACTCGCCGAGGCACTTGCTGATGGTGGTGTCGGCGGTCCACGCCGCCGGGTCGACGTTGGCCAGCGGGGTCGTGGTCGGGCCGGCGTGGCCGGCCTTGCCCTTGGCCTGCGGCGCCGGTTTGGGCGCGGGCGCGGGCTTGGGCGCCGGCGCGGCCAGCAGGGCGGCGGCCATGCTGGCGCCGGCGGGATCGGGCAGGGCGCCCTGCATGTTCAGCTTCTGCTTGATCTGCTGGATCGCCTGGGTGCGCGGGAGGTTGACCACGGCCTCGCCGAACTTCTGCTTGAAGGTGCGCTGGACCTCGAGGCCGTGCTCGACGATCTCGCGCTCGCGGTCGTAGCGCTCGAACGGGTCGTAGGCCCGCATGTCGAACGGCAGCACGATCTGCTGCTCGAGGGTGATGCCCTTGCCCATCGACTTCTCGCGGTTGACGGCGGTGCCCCACTGCTCGAGCAAGGCGCGCATCCTGGCCCGGCGGCGCTCGTACTCCTCGGCCTCGGCCTGGCTGAGGCTGGCGGTGCGGTCGTGGAGGCGCTTGTGCCAGTCCCACTGGCCGGCGAACTTGCGGGTGCCGTCGCACGCGCCGCCGCTGCAGGAGCCGATCGCGTAGTAGTTGCTGCCGGCGTTCAGGGCGTTCTGCAGGGCGATGCGCTCGGTGTCCTCGATCTTCATGCCGTTCGGCATGGTCGCCGAGCGGGCCTTGACGAACTTGGCGCCCACGAAGAAGTCGTTCTTGGGGATGCTGACCTTCGGCGAGTCGAGCTGGCGCGTCATCTGGAACCCGTCCTCGTCGTCGAGGCGGTGCCTGGCGATGCCGACCGGGGCGTCCATGTAGGCCACGGCGAACACGCACTCGCGGTCGCCCTTGCAGGCCGAGGCGGCGTCGATGAAGCGGGCGCCGTTGTAGCTGCGGGCGTACGCGTACTCCTTGCACGAGCGCACGGCCGGGCCGTTGTCCCGCCAGGCCGGGTTGCGGTGGTACTTGGCGGCCTCGTCGGGGTCGACCTTGGTGACGCGGTCGACCGGCGGGGTCGACGACATGTCCATGCCGGCGATGCCGGCGAGCGGGTCTTTGGCCTTGCGGTAGGTGGTGGCGAGCGAGACGGTGCCGGCCTTCTTCATCTCCGGCAGCTTCTTGTAGGCGAAGTACTTGCCGGGCACGACGTGCTGCGGCATCTCGGTCATCTCGGGGCGCAGCATCTTCAGCGAGGGCGCGGGCTTCTGCTGGTAGTGGTCCTTCAGCGCCGCCTCGACGATGTCCTTGCACTCCGCCTTGTGCTGCTGGTAGCAGGAGGTCGCGCGGTAGGACTCGGACACGCAGGTGTCCTTGCTCGGGGCGACGCACCCGACCTTGGGCGTGGGCTCGGCGGCCGGCGTGGGGGCGGCCGCGGCGGCCGCCGTCGCGCCGAGGGTGAGGCAGGAGGCGAGACCTAGGGTCGTGCGCGAGGTGGGCATCAAGCCGGTAGAGAGGCGACCGGGGCGATGTGACAGCGGCGCGGCGAAATTTTTGTGGCGCGCGGGCTCACTCGTCCCGGCGGGCGCGGAGCTGCTGGCCGAGGCTCTGCTTCAGGCGCTCGAACCGCTTGCGCAGGGCGACGCTGCGGCGCTTCAGGGCGGCGGGGTCGAGGTCGGCGCCGAGGACCTCGGCGATGTCGCGCCAGGCCATGCGGCGGTCGACGCGGAGGATCAGCAGGGTGCGGTCGTCGGGGTCGAGGGCGTCGCGCAGGGCGGCGAGGCGCGAGCGGGCGTCGGTGCGCATCGACTCGAGCGTGGTGGTGCGCGCGCGGGCCGCGAGGGCGCCGAGCTCGGGGGCGTCGGACAGGGCGAGGTGGGGGCCGTGGCGCTGGGGGGCCGCGGCGCGCTGGCGGTGGAGGGCGTTGCGGGCGAGCGTGTAGCTCCACGTGCGCAGCGACGAGCGCCACTGGAAGCCGGGCAGGCCGCGCCACAGGTCCTCGCAGAACTGCGAGAAGGCGTCGCGGGCGTCGGCCTCGACGCGGGTCATGGCGACCAGGTAGCCGAGCAGCTGCGGGCCGTAGTGCTGGACCACCAGGGTGGTGGCGCGGTCGACGTCGCCGGACTCGAGGCTGACGCGCACGGCCTCGGCGAGCGCGGCCTCGGCGTCGGCGGGGTCCGTGGGCTGGGGGTCGTCGCGCACGCGTCGGCGAGTGTACTCGCCGGGTCCGCGCGGGCGAGTGACGAACGCTGCGGATCAACGCGACGGCCCGGCGAGCCAGCGCGCGAGCGCGTCGCGCAGCTCGCGGACGGTGCGTCGCTCGCCGCGCAGGCCGGCGAGGGTGTCGCGCGCGAGCGCGACGGCGGCCTCGCGCTCGCCGCGGGCCAGCAGCAGGCGCGCGCGCGCGAGCCCGAGGCGGGCGGCGAGCGCGGGCTCGCAGCCGCGGCGCTCGCACAGCTGGGCGGCGCGCCCCAGGCCGGCGTGGGCGGCGGCGAGGTCGAGCGGGTCGGCGCTGGCGCGCGCGAGGTCGAGGAGGGACTCGCCGCGGCCGACCTGGGCCTCGGCCTCGGCGACCTCGTTGCCGGGGGCCTGCAGGCGGGCGAGCGCGGCGTCGTGGACGGCGAGGGCGCGCCGCGGATCGCCGGCGGCGCGCGCGGCCTCGGCCTCGTTGATCAGCGCCCACGCGGTGTCGAGGTGATCGGGGCCGCGGCCGCGCTCGCACAGCGCGCGGGCGCGGCCGTAGGCGGCCAGCGCGTCGGCGTGGCGGCCGATCCGCGAGTACAGGCGGCCGAGCGCGTTGAGCAGGGTGACGACGCGCGGGTGGTCGGGGCCGAACTCGGCCTCGCGGCGGGCCAGCGCCTGCAGCAGCAGCGCCTCGGCGCGGGCGTCGTCGCCGCGCTCCTCGGCCAGCTCGGCGTCGACCTGCAGCAGCTGGGTGATGTCGGGGTGATCGGCGCCGAGCGAGCGCTCGTAGCCGGCGCGGGCCTGCTGCAGCGCGAGCGCGGCGTCGGCGTGGCGGCCGAGCTGCATCCACACGCGGCCGAGCGCCAGGCGGGTCGAGCTGGTCGCCGGGTGGTCGGCGCCGTGGGTGCGCAGCTCGAGGGCCTCGGCGCGCTGGAGGTGGGCGGCGGCCTCGTCGAGCTCGCCGCGGTCGGCGTGCACGCGGCCGACGCTGTCGTGCAGCGACATGGCCTCGAGCACGGCGAGCTCGCCGAGGCGCTCGACCACCGCCTCGGTGCGGCGGGCCCAGGCGAGCGCGTCCTGGTAGCCGCCGAGCTCGACGCCGATGAAGTAGACGAGCAGGGCGCCGGCCTCGGCGCGCACCTGGTCGGCGCCGGCGGCCTCGGCGGCGAGGTAGGCCCGCTCGAGCGCGGCGACCGTCTCGTGCGGGCTGGCGTCGCGGTAGCTGCCGGCGCGGGCGGCCCGCAGCTGGGCCTCGGCGACGAGGCCGCGGTCGCCGAGCCGGCGGGCGCGCTCGACGGCCGCGGTCGCCAGCCGCCAGCCGAGCTCGCCCGGGCCCGACTCGAGCGCGCGCACGCGGGCGAGGTCCTGGCGCACCCCGGCGATCGCGGCGGCGAGCTCGGGCGCGCCGCGCTGCTGCACGCGGGCGGCGAGGTGGGCCGCCTCGCCGCAGCGGACCAGGCGGGGCAGGCCGTGGAGCGCGGTGAGGGCGTGGGCGTCGCGCTCGGCGGGCGCGTCGGCGAGGCTGGTGATGGCCTGGTCGAAGTGGGCGAGCGCCTCGTCGAGGCACTCGCCGGCGGCGCGGCGCAGGGCCGGGTCGGGCAGCGCGGCGGGGTCGCAGGCGGCGGTCTGGGCCCGGCGCCAGGCCGCGGCGTAGGCGTCGAAGCCGGCGCGCACCAGCTCGCCGGCGGCGCGGGCGTTGGGGGCCGGGCTGGCGGCGAGCGCGGCCTGCAGGGCGGCGCGGCGGTCGGGGCTCCACACGCGGTCGACCTCGGCGGGGTCGGTGCAGGGCTCGTCGCGGGCCAGCGTGTGCCAGGCGAACGCGCCGGCGAGCGCCGCGGCGCCGGCGAGCGCGAGCCGGCGGGCGCGCGGGCGCGGCGGCTCGAGCGCGCGGAGCAGGGCCGGCATGTCGGGGTGGCGCGCGGCGGGGTCCTGTCGCAGGCCGCGCTCGAGGGCGACGTCGACGCGGCGCGGCAGGCCGCGGGGTCGCGCGGCGTCGGCCTCGCCGGCGAGCCCGCCGTACAGCGCCTCGCGCAGGGCGAGGCAGAACGCGTACTGGTCGGCGGCGGGGCCGAGCGCGCCGCCGTCGCGCTGCTCGGGGGCCATGTAGCGCGGCGTGCCGGCGCGGCGGGTCGGGCCGGCCTCGTCGGCGCCGGCGGCCGCGTCGTGGCGGGTGTCGAGGACCAGGCCGAAGTCGGTGACGCGGGCGCGGCCGTCCTCGCCGACGAGCACGTTGTCGGGCTTGAAGTCGCGGTGCACGAAGCCCTTGGCGTGGGCGGCGGCCAGGCCGTGGCCGGCTTGCACGTACATGGCCAGGAGCTCGCGCCAGCCGCGGTGCTGCAGCGACCAGCCGCGCAGGGTGCCGCCGGGCACGTACTCCATGGCGATGTAGACCTGCGCGTCGGCGGTGCCGACGTGGTGGACCATGACGACGTGGGGGTGCACGAGCGCGGCCATGGCCCGGGCCTCGCGCAGCAGCAGCTCGGTGTGGCGCTCGCTCGACCGGCGCAGGCACAGCTTCAGGGCGACCTGGCGGTCGAGGGCCAGGTGGCGCGCGAGGTAGACGACGCCCATGCCGCCGGTGCCGAGCACGCGCTCGACCGCGAAGGTGCCGTCGACGAGGCTGCCGGCGGGCAGGGTCGGCGGCTCGTGCAGGCGCTCGAGCGGGACCGGCGGCGCGTGGGCGAGGTCCCGCAGCTCCGAGGCGAAGCCGGCGGTGTCCTCGGACGGCGTCTCGGACCAGGAGTCGGACATGCGCGGGGTCCCGAGCATTGCACGATCCGCGGGGCGTCGCCGGGCGCCCGCGTCCGCCCGCGCCGCGCGGCGACGCGGTCGGATCAGCGCGAGGCGCGGCGGCTGGCGGCGGAGCGCGCGTGGGCCTGCAGGCCCTCGATGTCGGCGAGGGCGACCGCGTCGTCGACGAGCGGGGCGGCGGCCGCGGGGTCGTCGATGCGGAGCCAGGTGCGCATGCGCAGGAAGGTCAGCACGCTGAGGCCGCCGGTGAACCTCGCGGTGCCGCCGGTCGGCAGCACGTGGTTGGGGCCGGCGCCGTAGTCGCCGAGCACCTCGGCGGCGAGCGATCCGAGGAACAGCGCGCCGGCGTTGCGCACGCGCGCGGCGGCGGCCGACGGGTCGCGCAGCATGAGCTCGAGGTGCTCGGGGGCCAGGCGATCGACGACCGCGAGCGCCTCGTCGAGGCCGTCGGCGAGCACGCAGAAGCCGTTGGCGAGGGCGACGCGGGCGGTCGCCGCGGTCGCGAGGTCGGCGAGGCGCTCGCCGAGCGCGCGCTCGACGGCGGCGATCAGCGGCGCGTGGGTGGTGACGAGCACGGGCAGGGCGTCGTCGTCGTGCTCGGCCTGGGCGAGCAGGTCGGCGGCGACGAGCGACGGGTCGGCGGTGTCGTCGGCGAGCACGACGAGCTCGGACGGGCCGGCGAGCATGTCGATGCCGACGCTGCCGGCGAGCAGCTGCTTGGCGGCGGTGACCCAGCGGTTGCCGGGGCCGGCGATCACGTCGGCGGGGCCGGCGGGGCCGAAGCCGCGGGCGAGGGCATGGATCGCCTGCACGCCGCCGAGGGCGAGCAGGCCGTCGGCGCCGGCGAGGTGGGCGGCCGCGAGGGTGGCGGGGGCCGGGCGCGGCGAGGCGACCCAGACCTGGTCGACGCCGGCGACGCGGGCGGTGATCGCCGTCATCAGCACCGACGACGGCAGGGGGAAGCGGCCGCCGGGGGCGTAGCAGCCGGCGCGCTCGACCGGCACGAGGTCGTGGCCGGCGGCGCCGCCGGGCAGCGCGTGGACGGCGGCGCCGAGGGCCGCGCGCTGGCTGCGGGCGAACGCGGCTACGCGGGCGGCGGTGCGGGCGAGCACGTCGCGCGCGCGCGGGGCGAGGGCCGCGTGGGCGGCGGCGAGGGCCTCGCGGTCGTGCACGACCGCCTCGCCGGGGCGCAGGTCGCCGAAGCGGACGGCGAGGCGGACGACGGCGTCGTCGTCGTGCAGCTCGTCGAGCAGGCGCGCGGCGGCGGCGAGGGTGTCGCGGTCGACGGGGGCGCGACGCGTGGCGGTGACGTCGGCGGGGGTCTTGCGGCGCAGGAGTTCAGGCATGGCGGCGGGGGGTTCCTCGGCTGGCCGGAGGGGCAGGTGAGAGGGAGGATGTCCGCGGGGACAGGTGGCGATCGCGGGCGCGAAATTAATTTAAGATAATTAAAATTATTGCGGTTTGGCGTCGCCGGGGCGGCGGGTCTGGCGGGTGGTGCGGCGGGCCAGGGCGGCCTCGACGTCGGCCAGGCGCACGCCGGCGGCGGCGAGCTTGACGAGGGTGAAGTAGAGGAGGTCGGCGGCCTCCCAGGTGACCTCGTCGGGGGTGATGGCGCGGGCGAGCTCGCCTGCCTCTTCGGTCAGCTTGGCGGCGAGCAGGCCGGGGTCGTCGAGCAGGCGGCGGGTGTAGGACCCCGGGGGGGCGTCGCGGCGGCGGGCGGCGATGGTGCGCTCGAGCGCGGGCAGGCCGGGGCCGGGGCCGAAGCAGGTCTCGCAGCCGAGGTGGCAGAAGCCGCGGCCGTGCTGGCGGACCACGAACGCGACGGCGTCGCGGTCGCAGTCGAGGCGGACCGACAGCAGCTCCTGGGTGTCGCCGGAGCTGGCGCCCTTGTGCCACAGCCCGCGCGTGCGCGAGTGGTAGACGCCGCGGCGGGCGCGGACGGCCTCGCGCAGGCTCTCGCGGCTCGACCAGCACAGCCCGAGCGCGCGCCCGTGCTCGTCGCTGACGATCGTCGGGTAGAGGCCGTCGGGGCGATCGCTGCGCAGCGGGGCCGCGATCGCGTCGCCGAGGTCGAGCGCGCCGGAGTAGAGGGCCATGCCGACCTGGCAGTCGGCGCCGAGGCGATCGATGACGGCGACGTCGTCGGGGCTGGTGACGCCGCCGGCGTAGGTGACGCGCACGTCGCCGGCGCGGGCGACGAGGGCGGCGATGCGCTCGGGCTCGACGCCGGTCATGCGACCCTCGCGCTCGATGAAGGTGACGAGGAAGCCGCCGACGTGCGGCGCGAGCTCGTCGATGCGGTCCTCGAGGCGCCGGCCGCTGCGGGTCTGCCAGCCGTGGGTCATGACCTCGCCGGCGCGGGCGTCGAGGGCGGCGATGACCCGCTCGCGCGGGAGCCGGCGCAGCACCTCGGGGGTCGCGGCGGTGCCGAGGATGACCCGCTCGGCGCCGGCGTCGAGCCAGCGCAGGGCCGCGTCGGCGTCGCGGATGCCGCCGCCGACGCGGCAGCGGGCGCGCTTCAGCAGCGACAGGACGACGTCGCGGTTGTCGCCGGTGCCCATGGCGGCGTCGAGGTCGATGACGGCGACCTCGCCGGCGAGGGCGAAGCGGTCGGCGAACGGGCCGGGCTCGCCGGCGTCGATCTCGAGGCGCGCGCCGCCGACGAGCTGGACGGCGTGGCCGCGCTGGATGTCGATGGAGGGGACGATCATGGTGGGGCTCCCGGTCGGTGGTGGGCGGTCAGCGGCGCATGCGGAGGCCGGCGCGGGCGAGCTCGGCCTTGATCTCGCCGACGGTGATGTCGTTGTCGTGGAAGATCGAGGCGGCGAGCACGGCGTCGGCGCCGGCGGCGAGGGCGGCCCGCAGGTGCTCGGCCGAGGAGGCGCCGCCCGAGGCGATCACGGGGATGCGCGTGGCCCCGGCGACGGCGCTGATCAATTCGAGGTCGTAGCCGCTGCGGGTGCCGTCGCGGTCGAAGCTCGTCAGGAGGATCTCGCCGGCGCCGCGGGCCTCGGCGGCGCGGGCCCAGGCGACGGCGTCGAGGCCGGTGCGCTGCGCGCCGGAGCGGACCACGACCTCCCAGCCGGGGCCGTCGACGCGGGCGGCGGCGTCGACGGCGATGACGACGCACTGGCGGCCGAAGCGGGCGGCGAGGGCGTCGAGCAGCGGCGGGTCGACGACGGCGGCGGTGTTGACGGCGACCTTGTCGGCGCCGGCGTCGAGCAGGCGGCCGGCGTCGCCGTGGCTGCGCACGCCGCCGCCGACGGTCAGCGGGATCCCGAGGCGCGTGCGGATCTCCTTGACGACCTCGACGCCGGTGTCGCGGGCCTCGGGCGTGGCCGAGACGTCGAGCACGACCAGCTCGTCGGCGCCCTGGGCCTCGTAGACGGCGGCGCGCTCGACCGGCGAGCCTGCGTCGCGCAGGCCGTGGAAGCGCACGCCTTTAATGATGCGGCCGTCCTTCACGTCGAGGCAGGGGATCACCCGGGCGGTCGGGCCGGGGCCGCGGTGGCGGGACGCGGCGGTGAGCCAGCGCTCGAGCAGCGCGTGGCCCCACGCGCCCGACAGCTCGGGGTGGAACTGGCAGGCGAGCAGGCCGCCGCGCTCGAGCGCGGCGACGAACGGGGCGCCGTGGAAGGCGTGGGCGGCGGCGAAGCCCGCGGGCGCGCTCGACAGTGCGTAGCCGTTGGCGAAGTAGGCGTGGCCGCCGGCGATCGTGCGGCACGCGGGGTCGGGGTCGACCTCGGTCCAGCCGAGCTGGGGCACGCGCACGTGGTCGGGCAGGCGGCGCACCACCGCGTCGACGAGGCCGAGGCCGGGCACGCCGGGCGACTCCTCGCTGCCGGCGCACAGCAGCTGCATGCCGAGGCAGACCAGCAGGGTCGGGTCGCCGCGATGCACGCGCTCGTGGAGGGGGGCCCAGAAGCCGGCGGACTCGAGGGCGCTCCGCGCGGCGGCGAAGGCCCCGACGCCGGGCACGACGAGGCGCTCGGCGCGGGTGACGTCGGACGGCTGCGTGACGACGACGGGGCGCGCGCCGGCGCGGGCGAGGGCGGCGAGCATCGAGGCGAGGTTGCAGGTGCCGGTCGGGAGGACGTGGACGTCGAGCATTTGTTAGAGCACTCCCTTGGTGCTGGGGACGGCGTCGCCGTCGACGGTGATGGCCTGGCGCAGGGCGAGGGCCAGGGCCTTGAAGGTGGCCTCGATCTTGTGGTGGTCGTTGCTGCCGCGGATGAGGTCGACGTGCAGGGTCATGCGCGCGGCGATCGCGAACGAGTTCAAGAAGTGGATCAGCGACTCGCAGGCGACCTCGCCGAGGCGCTCGCGGGCGAGCGGGAGGTGGACCTCGGGCCAGGGCCGGCCGGACAGGTCGAGCACGACGCGGGCGAGGGCCTCGTCGAGCGGGGCGTAGGCGTGGCCGAAGCGCCGCACGCCGCGCTTGTCGGCGAGGGCGTCGGCGAGGGCCTGGCCGAGCGCGAGGGCGCAGTCCTCGACGGTGTGGTGGTCGTCGACGTGGAGGTCGCCCTGGCAGCGCAGCTCGAGGTCGAGGCGGGCGTGGCGGGCCAGCTGGGCCAGCATGTGGTCGAGGAAGCCGAGGCCGGTGGCGACGTCGGCGGCGCCGCTGCCGTCGAGCGTGAGGGCGACGCGGACGGCGGTCTCGGCGGTGGTGCGCTGGATCGTGGCGGTGCGTGGCATGGTGATCACGGGACGATCTGGGACAGGGGGTAGACGACGATGTCGCTGCCGCCGCACGCCTTTAATAAGGGGACGAGGTCGGCGAGGCGGTCGCGCGGCACGGCGGCCTTGACCGCGTAGCCGTCGTCGCCGAAAAGGCGCGCGAGGGTCGGGCGGCGCATGCACGGCAGCACGGCGATCACGGCGTCGAGGCGGTCGCCGGGCACGTTGAGCTCGACCATCACGCGGGCGCGGGCCTCGAGCACGGAGCGCAGCAGCAGCACGAGGGCGTCGATGCGGGCGCGGCGGGCGGGGTCGTCGAGGGCGGCGGGGTGGGCGTAGAGGCGGGTCGACGAGCGCATGAGCTCGGCGAAGATCTCGAGGCCGTTGGCCCGCAGGGTCGAGCCGGTGGCGGTGTTGTCGACGATCGCGTCGGCGTCCTCGGGCGGCAGCACCTCGGTGGCGCCGTAGGAGCGCAGCACCGTGCCCTGGGCGCCGGCGCGGCGCAGCCACCGCTCGGTGAGGGCCACGTACTCGCTGGCGATCCGCACCGGGCGCGGCGGCAGGCGGCCGTCGACCAGGAGGTCGGGCGGGGCGGCGGCGACGATGCGCACCGGGTCGAGGCCGGTGTCGAGCAGGTCGACGAGGCCGGCGCCGTGCTCGGCGACCCAGTCGGCGCCGGCGAACCCGAGGTCGCGCGAGCCGACGTGCAGCATCTCGACGATGCTCTGCGGCTTCAACAACTTGGCCTCGACGTCGGGCAGCGAGACGACGGGGCGGTAGCCGCGGGCGTCGAGGCGGACCTGCACGCCGGCGTCGGCGAGCAGCTGGAACACGCCGGTCTGCATGCGGCCCTTCGGGAGGGCCAGGCGGAGCGGGGACTTCGGGGGCGGGTTGGACACGGGGCGGGTCTCCTGGGGAGGCCGCCGGCCGGTGTGTCTCGACGCGTTCATCCGAGCGCGCACACCGGTCGGAGGCCGGTGTGCCGTGGGAACGCGAGGGAAGCTAGCGTGCTAGACCCGCACCACGGTCACCGGCCGACCGGTGGACCGGATGATGGTGGTGATGGGCCGCGCGCAGCACTCACGATCGCTACTGCCAGAGCGAGGGGCAGGCTGTCAAGCGGGCATTCGCGGCCTGCGGGTCCGCGGGCGCGAGGGGCCGGCCGGACGCGCGTCGGCCGGCCGACGCGTGGGCGCGGGCGGGCCGGGGTTTTCGCGGGCGAGCGGCGGGCGGCTCAGGCGAGGCCGGAGACGGGCAGGGAGAACTGGATCTCGAGCGGGGCGCCGGCGATCGCGGGGTGGACGCGGGCGGTGATCGCGACCTGGTGGTTCTCGGCGTCGAGCTCGGCGGTCATGACGCCCTCCTCGCGGGTCAGGCCGGGCAGCAGCGACACGCTCGAGGCCTCGGCGAACAGGCGGGAGACGGCCTGGGCGGGCGCGCCGGGCGGGATCTGGGCGCGGACCCACAGCGCGAAGCGGACGATGCGGCCGGTCAGGATCTGGGCCGGCAGCGACGGCGCGTCGGCGCCGGAGTGCACGACCGGGCAGGCGGCGACGACCAGCGACTCGCCGGTGCGCGGGCTGCCGAGCGCGATGAGGCCGAGGCCGGCGAGGCGGCCCTGCGTCTTCAGCAGCGCGAGCGTCTCGGTCGGCGGCGGCGGGTCCTGGCCGGCGACCACGGCGTCGGCGACCAGCGGGGCCGCGAAGGCGCCGGCGCGGGCCAGGCTGGCCAGGCCGCCGGTGTCGCGGTGGCTGGCGGCCATCAGCGCGGCGAGGGTCAGGGCCGGGGCGCCGAGGACGGTGCGGGCGCCGTCGCGGACGAACACCACCGGGTTGGTGACGGCGGCGAGCCAGCGGGTGTTGGCGTCGGCGCGCAGGTCGGTCCACGCAGGCGGGATGTCGGCTGGCTTTTCGGACAGGTCGGAGACGGCCCCGAGGTCGGCCCGGCCGAGGGCGGCGGGCGCGAGGCTGACGACCACCGGCACGAGCGCGTCGCTGGCCTTCTCGGCGAGCGGGGCGAGGTCGTCGAGGTCGGCGAGGCCGCCGACGAACACGACGTCGGGGCGGGCCATGGGGTCGTCCTCGGCGAGCTGCTCGAGGTAGTGGACGACGAGCGCGGGGTCGGCGTCGAGCACGCTGGCGGAGAAGCCCTCGCGGTTGGCGCACTGCTCGTGGACCAGCTTCAGGTCGCGCCACAGGGCCTCGCGCGCGCGCACGGCGGGGTCGGCGAGGGCGAGGTCGGCGGCCCGGGCGGCGGCGGCGGCGATGCGCTCGCGGGCGGCGCGGGTGTTGTCGGCCTCGCCGGCGCTGGGGGCCGGGGCCTGGCCGCCGCGCACCAGGGCGTCGATGATCGCGGCGGGGCGGTCGGGGTTCGGGGCGGCCGGGGCCGGGGCCGCGGTCAGCAGCTCGTCGACGAGCTCACCGGAGGCGGCGGCGTGATCGCTGCCCGCGGCGGCCGGCGCGGGGGTCGGCGCGGGCGCGGGCTTCGGGGCGTAGATCGCCGCGATCTCGGCGTGCAGCGGGCCGACGCCGACGATCTTGGCGACGGCCGCGAGCACGTCGGCGGCCGGCGGGACGCGGCTGCTGGCGGCGATGCGCTCGGCGAGGGCGTTGACGTTGGAGAGCAGCGGGGTCGCGGCGATCACGGCGGCGCGGGTGAAGCTCCGCAGCCTGGCGAACGGGACGCCGGTCGGGCGCGGGCCGTCGGCGCCGAGGGCCGGGCCGAGGTCGATCGTCACGGTGGTCGCCAGCTGGTCGAGGGCGTCGGCCACCGGGACGATGCGGCCGGTCGGCGCGGCGGAGATCGGGACGGCGAGCAACCAGCGCAGGCTGGGCAGGGTGGCGGTCGAGTAGGTCATCGGGCGCGTCTCCAGGGGCTCGTGCAGCGAGCCGCAGATTGTTGCACCGGCGAGGCGAGGCTGTCGACGAGGCGAGCGCGCGCGGACCCGCGGCGCGGGCACGAACGGCGCGGCGCGTGACGACGCGGGCGCGCGGACCCGACGCTGGCGCGCGGACCCGCGGCGTGGGACGACGCGGGCGCGCGGACCCGCGGCGCGTGACGACGCGGGCGGCGACGATGCACGGGCCGAGGCGCGTCTCGCGGCGGTGACGACGGCGCGGCGACGCGGGGCCGTGACGACGCTCGGGGCCGCGTCTCGCGGCGTGCACGGCGGCGCGGCGACGCGGGCGGCGGCGCTTCACGGGCGCCGCTCGCGGGTCGCTGCGGTGCATGCGGCGCCGGCGGTCGCGGCCGCGCGGCGCGGGTTGATGCGGCGCGGGCGGCGTGATGTACTGCCGCGTATGGCGCCGCCGCTGCTCCCGCACACCCGCCTTGCGATCTGCCCCGCGTGCGCCGAGCACGTGAAGCGCTCGGAGTCCGCGTGCCCGCACTGCGGGGCGGCGCTGGCGGAGGCGCGGGCGTCCGGCACGGCGGCGGTGGTGATGATGGGCCTGGCGCTCGCGGGCTGCCCCGACAAGGGGCCCGACACGACCAGCGCGAGCGCCGGCGAGTCGGAGACGATGCTGACGACCGAGGGCGACGACACGACCGAGGGCACCGATACCGGCGTGACCAGCGTGGCGACGGCCGAGTCCGACTACGGGACGGCGACGATCACCGGGCTGGAGACCACGCAGGCGACCGACGGGACGACCGACGAGAGCGCGACCGGGACCGGCACGACGTCGGCGACGGACCCGACGGCGTCGACGACCAACGCCGAGTCGGACTACGGCACGGCGGCGCTGTGAGCGGAGCACCTGGCCGCAGGGACAGGTGAATATTCGAACGATGCGGCCGCGCGGAGCACCTGTCCGCAGGGACAGGTGAGCGCGGGCCGGGTCAGACGGCGGTGACGAGGCGGGCGGCGAGGCTGGCGGCGGCGAGGCGGTCGCGGTGGTCGGTGCCGCCAGCGGCCTCGAGGTCCTTGCCGGCGAGGGTCAGCGAGTTGAGGGCGCGGCGGGCGTGGGCGCGGGCGAGGTCGAGGTCGTTGAGGGCGCGGGCGTGGGCCTTGAAGCCGCGGCCGTCGGGGTCGGCGTGGGGGGCGACGGCGGCGGCGACGGCCAGCCACTGCGTCGCGGCCTCGACCCACTGCCGGCCGGCGAGCAGCAGCAGGCCGGCGGCGCTCTCCTCGTCGGGGCCGGCGGGGGCGGCGGCGGCGCGCTTGTCGGTCGCGGACTTCTGGGCGACGGCGGACTGATCGCGGGCGGCGGCGGCGGCCTGCTCGTGGGCGCGGGCGAGGCCCTCGAGCGCGTCGGCCTGGCCGTGGGCGCCGGCGCGGAGCACCGCCGACCACAGGGCGGCGTCGACGGAGCCGGCGGGCGCGGGCAGGGCCTCCCTGGCGGCGAAGGCGGCGAGGGCCGCGGTGGTCCTGTCGCCGAAGACGCCGTCGACGGCGCCGGGGGCCTGGCCGGCGCGGTGCAGGTCGGACTGCAGGCGGGCGACGTCGTGGCCGCTGACGCCGGCGGTGAGGATGCGGTGGAGGGGCGGGGCGGGCTCGCGGGCCTCGGCGAGGGTCAGGTCCTGGCTGTTGTCCGGCATGGCCGGGAGGGTAGCGCGAGACGGCGGGCGGGGGCGCACACCTGTCCCGAGGGACAGGTCAAGGACCGACCAGCGGAGCGAGCCGCGGCCACACGAGCTCGGCCCAGGCGTGGTGTCCGGCGGGCGAGGGGTGGAAGCCGTCGGCGCTGAAGTAGGCGGGGTCGCTGTCGGCGGCGAACAGGTCGACGAGGGCGTAGCCGTGGTCGACGGCGAGCCGGCGCACGGCGGCGTTGTACTCGCGGATCCTGGCGGCGATGGCCGCGGGCTCGACGCCGAGGAAGCGCGCGGCGAGGCCGGCCGCCGGGGCCCGCGAGAGGTCGGGCAGGGTGCCGACGACGACCGCGCTGCGCGTGCGATCGAGGTGGTCGGCGATGACGCCGAGGTCGCGGGCGAACGACCGCGGCTCGGTGCCGCGCCACAGATCGTTGCCGCCGAGGAACAGCGTGCAGACGGTCGGCGCGGCGGCGACGGCCGCGGGCAGCTGCTCGGCGCGCACGCTGGCGCAGGTGCCCCCGTTGCGCGAGAGGTTGCGGAGCTGGAGGTCGGGCCGCAGCGCGCGCGCGCGGGCGGCGAGGCGATCGACGTAGCCGGCGCCCGCGGGCACGCCGAAGCCGGCGCCCGCGGAGTCGCCGAGGGCGACGTAGGTCCATGGCATGGGCGCGGAGTGTAGGTCGGCGGCCTGCGGGCGCAAGCCGGGCCGTGGTAGCTTCGCGGCATGGGACGGCGCGGCGCGGCGGGGCTGTGCGGGCTGGTGCTCGCGGGCTGCTTCAATCCGGCGGCGGGGGGCGGGTCGACGGGCACGACCGGCGCGGCGACGGGCGAGGCGAGCGCCGCGACCGGCACGTCCGGCGGGGTCACGCCGACGGGCGAGGCGAGCGCGCCGAGCGAGGCGAGCGCGGCGACGACGGTCGCGACCGGCGAGACGACGACGACCACGAGCGAGACGTCGGCGCCGACGAGCGAGACGTCGACGCCGACGAGGGACACGTCGACGGGCGAGCTCCGCGCCACGTTCACCATGGCCTTCGAGCTGCCGGTGACGGGGGCGTCGTCGCTGGCCGTGGGCGACTTCAACGGCGCCGGCGGGCTCGACCTCGCGGTCGGCAGCCCGTCGCCGGCGAACCTGCGGGTGCTCGTGGTGTTCGACGGCGACGTCGGCAAGCAGAGCGAGCTCGACTCGGGCGAGGTGAAGTCGATGGCGGCCGTCGACCTCGACGGCCCCGACGGCGACACGAAGGACGACCTGATCGTGGTCCAGAACGGCACGCCGGCGGCCATCGGGGTCTACCGCAACCAGGTCGACGGGCTCTCCACGACGGCCAGCCTCGACGGCCTCGGCGGCTGCACCGCGCCGACGCAGGTCGCGCTCGGCCGTATCAACGGCGACACCTTCGTCGACGCGGTGGTCGTGTGCGCCGACGTGATCGACGGGGTGGTCTACGTCCCGGGCGCGCAGGGCGGGTGGTCGCCGTCGACGAGCGTCATGCTCGGAGGTCCGTTCGTCACCGCCGGGCTGGCCGACGTGTACGAGCCCGAGAGCATCGCCGGGCTCGACCTGGTGGCGCTGGTCGGCGCGGGCGTGGCGGTCTTCCCCGGCCAGGGCGACGGCACCTACGACCTCGACAACGCGCTCAGCTACGACCAGTCCGGCGCGATCCGGCTGGCGCTCGGGGCCATCGACGACGACGCGTGGGACGACTGGGTGGTGATCGATCCGCTCGCGGGCGAGTGCGAGGTGACGCTCGGAGGGCCGGCCGCGCCGACGCAGCTCGGGGCCCACGCGTGCGGCGAGACGGCCGAGGACGTGCAGCTCGCCCACGTCGACGCCGACCAGTTCGTCGATCTGGTGACGCTGCACATCGACCGCATCAACATCAGCGCCGGCCGCGGCGACGGCACCTTCGACGCGCCCCACGAGGTGCCGATCGCCGGGGTCGTGGTCGAGCGCCTGGCGGTCGCCGACCTCGACGGCGACGGCCGCGCCGACCTGGCGTACACCGGCGACGGCAAGGTCGCCGTGTACCTGCAGGACGGCTAGCGCTACTGGATCGGGGCGATCAGGCCCTTGAACGTGTCGGCGGGCGTGAACTTGTCGAGGTGCACGGCCGGGGCCGGCACCGCCTCGCCGCCGCGGATGGCCGCGAAGTGCTCGCTCAGGCGGGTGTTCGAGGGGTAGATGACGACGCTCGGTAGGGTCTCGCTGGCGAACGCCTTCTTGATGGCGTTCTTCTCCGGGCTCTCCTGGGTCACGTCGACGCGGATGAGGGCGAAGCGGCTGTGCAGGACGGGCTCGACCTCGGGGTCGTGGAAGGTCAGCTTCTCCATCTCGAGGCAGGGGGTGCACCAGGTCGCGCCGAAGTCGATGAGCACGGGGACCTGGCGCGACTCGGCGTCGGTCAGCGCCTGCTCGAGCTCGGCGGCGGTGCTGACGGCGACCCAGGCGCCGGTCGGCACGTAGAGCGCGTTGTTGATGGCGATCTGCGCGCCGACCACGGTGAGCGCGACGGCGAGGCCCTTGCGCAGGCGCTCGCCGAGCTCGCCGTGGAAGCTGAGGTGGATCGCGCCGGCGACGAGGCCGACGGTCGCCAGCCCGAAGCCGAGGTACAGGCCCCAGGTCGGGTCGGTCATGAAGCGGCGCAGCTCCGGCGAGAGCGGGGCCAGGAACCACAGGGCCATGACCACGAGGGCCACGCCGAACACGCTCTTGACGTACTCCATCCACTGGCCGGGGCGAAACAGGCTGGCCCCGAGGGCGACCGCGAAGAACAGCGTGCCCATGCCGAGCGCGTACACGAACAGCAGCGAGCCGCCGTAGACCACGCTGCCCTCGCCGGCGGCGCTGGCCTTGGCGATGTAGGCGAGCAGCGAGAGCAGCACCGGGCCGGTGCACGGGGCGGAGATGAAGCCGCTGACCAGGCCCATGCCGAACGCGCCGAGCGGGCCGGCCCCGCCGACCGCGCCGAGGCGGGTCTGCAGCGACGAGGGCAATTGCAGGTCGAAGGCGCCGAACATGCTGGCCGCGAGCGCGAGCAGCAGCGCGACGATCGGCAGCACGACCACCGGCTCGCCGAGCCAGGCCCCGAACTGGCCGCCGGTCATGGCGACGATCACTCCGAGCGTGGTGTAGAGCGCGGCCATGCCGAGCACGTAGGCGGTGGCGAGGAACAGGGCCCGCCCGCGCGACACGCCCTTGGCCCCGAACACGGCGACGGTGATCGGGATCAGCGGGTATACGCAGGGGGTGAGGTCGACGAGCACGCCCTGACCGAAGGCCCACGCGTAGGTGCCGAGGGTGCTGCCGTCGAGGCCTTCGGCGGCCGGGGCGAGGAGCGAGAGCAACGACATGACGGACAACCATACGCCGTCCGCGGGCCCGGCGCGACGCGGCCCGGGGTGAGGAACGCGCCGCGGGCCGTCCGGCGGGCGTCACGGGCGACCGCCGGGCGCGCGGGGGCGGCGGCGGGCTGGGGCGCTAGTCGGAATAGGCGCGCGGGCACGGGGGTTCGCGGCCGTGGGCGACCGCGTCGAGGTTGAGCTCGTCGATCGTGCTCGGCGAGAGCGCGGCGCAGCAGGCGTAGGCGCCGTCGTCGATCAGGGAGATCAGCAGGTCCTCGGGCAGGCCGTAGCAGCAGGCGGTCGGGGTCTCGCTGCCGCCGCGATCGCTGTCGCACGCGGGCAGGGCGGTGCAGGTGCCGTCGTCGGGGTCGGAGCACGACACGCGCAGGCCGGGGGTGCCGTCGGTGTAGTCGAGCACGACGTCGCTGTCGTGGAACAGCACGCTGCCGAGCAGGCCGTCGGGCTGCAGGGCCTCGGGGTTCACGTCGCGGCGCAGGGCGGTGACCATCGGGTGGTCGGCGGGGATCACGAGGGTGGTGATCCAGCGCGACGGGTTCGGGCCCGGCTTGCCGCCGCGGGACTCGCGGACGAACGCCTCGCCGAGCACCGCGGCGGTGCTGCGGGCCGCGCTGGCGCACACGCTGCCGCCGGCGAGGCGCGGGCCGCGGCCGCGGGCGGCGCTGTCGCACTGGGCCTTCAGCGCCTTCTGCCGCCACTCGAGGCGCTGGCAGGCGGACGCGCCGGCGGTCTCGGCGAGGCCGGGGACCAGGCCGACGCTGCGCACGCGGATCTGCAGCACGGGCGAGCTGTCGCTGCCGGCGGGGGGCCAGCCGGGCAGGTCGAGCTTGCCGGCGTAGCCGTCGATGCACGCGGGCGCGGTCAGGTCGTTGCTGCCGATCACGCCGCCGCCGGCCGAGCAGGCCGGGAGGTCGAGGTCCTGGAACAGCCGGCGGGCGCTGTCCTCGAACAGGATGAGGCCGGGCACGCCGGTCGCGACCACGAGGCTGGCCTCGTAGCCGCGGTTCGGGCCGCTCTCGTCGGGCGACACGGGGATCACGGTGCAGCTCGTCGAGTCGGCGGCGGCCTTGCCCGAGGCGCCGGTGGCCGAGCGGTAGAAGCCCTCGCGACTACCTGGCCCCGGGGACAGGCGGCAGGCCCGCTTGCTCGGGACCCACTCGGCCATCGCCGGCGGCGCGGCGAGGCAGGCGTCGACGACCATGCGCGTGGGCTGCAGGGCGCTGGCGACCCGCTGGCGGTCGAACGGGTTCATGAAGTCGCAGCTCTCGCCGCCGGCCTGGCACACGTCGGTGATGTCCTTGCCGAGCAGGAGGCCGGGGAACTGCAGCGGGATGGCGGCGCGGCCCTGGTCGGCGAGCACCTCCTCCGAGCCGGGGAACTCGCGGTAGAAGGTGATGTCGAAGCGGGCGGGGTCGCGGCGGTGGGAGAACAGCACCGCGAACTCGCGCAGGAGGTTGCCGCCGATGATGCCGCCGACGTGGCCCGGCGCGCCGGCGTTGCCGAGGCGCCACGACCAGTCCTGCTCGGCGCCGGCGGGGTCGCGGGGGGCCAGCGCGAGCGGCACGGAGGAGAAGCGGAACACGGCGCGGGCGTCGGCGGCGGCGGCGGGGTCGCCCGACATGACGGCGGCGGCGGAGCGCAGCTCGAAGCAGGTGCGGGCCGGGTTGGTGTCGGCGAGGTCGACGCCGGACAGCGTGGTGATGGCGGTGCCGCTGTCGACGAGCACGGGCAGGCACGCGTCGGCGGGGCAGGTCTCGGGCGGGCCGAGGCAAACCTCGCTGCAGCCGCCGGCGGTGCCGGGGCAGGCCTCGGGCAGCCAGGCCAGGCGGGGCACGCGGACCTTGTCGCCGGTGGCCAGGGCGATCGGGCTGCCGAACGCGCCCTCGGCCTCGATCGAGTCGAAGTTGCAGGCGAGCAGCAAAAACGCCGCGAGACACCTGGTGGTGTCTCGCGGCGCCGTGTGCCTCGGGTTCACCCGGACGGGTGTACCACAGCCTTCACTTCTTGGGCTTGACCGGTGCGGCGGCCAGCTCCGAGACCTTGCCCTCGAGGCGCGAGATGAGCTCGTCGATGCCCTTCTCCTTCAGGATCTTGTTGAACTCGAACTTGTAGTTCTTGGCCAGGCTGACCCCGTCGGTCACGATGTCCTCGACCTGCCAGCCGGCGTCGGTCTCCTCCATCACGTACACGACCTCGACGACCTCGGGCTTGCCGTCGCGGGTGAGGGCGATCTGCGTGCGGACGTGGGTGCCGCGCGGCTTGCTCTCCTCGCCGAGGATCGTCAGGTCGTACTTCTTGTCGCTGCGGATGCGCTTCAGGTAGTTCTCGCGGATGAGGCGCGCGAGCACCTTCTCGAAGTCGGCGCAGCGCGAGCCGCACTTGCTGGCGTAGTGCTTGGGGCCGCCGAGCGAGGTCTCGGCCAGGGCCTTGTAGTTGAGCAGGAGGTCGACCTCCTTCTGCAGGGTCTCGGTGGCGGCGCCCTTCTTCACCAGCTCGACGACCTTGCCGTGACGCAGCTTGAAGGTCTCGGTGGCGGTCGGCTTGGCGGCGGCGACAGCGGCGACGGGCTCGGCCGCGGCGGCGGGCGCGACGAAGGCGAGGGAGAGAGCGAGCCCGGCGAAGATGTTGCGGAGGGAGTTGGTCATGGTGCCTCTTTCGAGCGTGGGCGCTAAAGACGGGGGGTCCGCGCGACCGATTCAGGCCTGGTCGGCCCGGGGGACAAATTAGGCCGAATTGGCCGCGGTGACTGTTTCTGCCCGGTAAAGCTGGCGTCTACGGGCTGCGGGGCGCGGCCGGGTTGGAGGATGGCGCAGGTGGGGCGGTGGTGCCAGGGGTCTGGGACGGCGGATTTGCGGCCGCGGGCGCCGCGGTTTGCGCGGCCCGCGTGGTGCCGACCACTGCCGATTGGGCGGCGGCCTCGGCCGTTTCGAGGCTGCCGGGCGGGGGCCTCAGCTCGCTGCCGACGGCCCGCGAGAGCCCGGCGAGCGCGACGTTGTGGGCGTGGATCGACTCGAAGTGCTTGAAGCGCCACTCGGCCCAGCGAGTGAGGGCCCTCTCGAGGTCGGCGAAGCTGCCGCCGCCGACGGTCTGCTTCAGGGTCTGGTCGACGACGAGCTGCTTCGCTTTCTTGACGGCGGTGGCGGTCAGCTGGACGCCGCGCTCGGCCTCGCGCAGGTCGAGGTAGGCCTTCTCGACCTCGAGCGCGAGCAGCAGGCGGGCCGCGTCGCGCTGGGCCTCGGCCTCGCGGCGCTCGGCGCGGGCCTTCTTCAGGGCGAAGTACTGGTTGTGGAAGTCGAGGTTCCAGTTGAGCGCGAGGGCCAGGACGACGCGGCTGTAGTTGTAGCGGTCGTTGTAGTAGAGGGCCCGCATCTCCTTGTCGGCCTTGTTCGAGTAGGCGACCTGGGCGCTGACGGCGATGCCGAGGTCGGGGAGGAACTGCGAGCGGGCCAGCTTCTCGCCGGCGCGCCGCACGTCGACGAGGCCGGCGGCCTGCTTGGCCTCGGGGCGGCCTGCGAGGCCGAGGTCGCGGTAGTGCTCGATGGCCTTCAGGCCGCCCTCGACGCTGTCGGCGACGAGCTGCCGCTCGGCGACGTCGAACCCGGGCGGGGCGGCGTCGCCGGCGATCGTCCACAGGGTCGCGAGCGCGACGGCCTCGATCTTGCGGGCCTGGTTCATGCGCTCGTGCAGGGTGAGCTCGCCGAGCTCGACGCGCGTGAGGTCGGCGGGGTCGCGGTCAGGGTTGGTTTCGTCGGGGTCGGCGTCCTCGCCCTCGCCGAGGTCCTTCTCGATCTGCTTCTTGGCGTCGGTGAGCACGCCGTGCGCCTCGCTGAGGATGCCGATGCTCTCGCGCGCGAGCAGCAGGGCCGTGTGGGCCTGGTGCACGCGGAGGATGGTCTCCTGGCGGGTGCGCTCCTTGTTGAGCTGGGCCAGGGCGACGCCGGCCCTGGCCATGGCCTTGGCGTTTTTAATTTTGCCGAAGGTGTAGAGGGGGATCACGAAGTCGGCGTTGAAGCGCACGGTGACGCCGGCGCCGCCGAGCTGCTGGAAGTAGCCCTTGACGGTGTCGAGGTCGACCCCGCCGGCGGGGCGGCAGAACTGGAAGTCGATCGGGGTGGTCGTGCCGATCGCGTCGCTCGCGGGCAGCACGACGTCGTCGCACTGGGTCTGGAAGCCGGGCGCCAGCGCGGTCGTGGTCTTGATGATCGGGACCCAGGCGAACCGGGCGCGCAGCAGCACCGACTCGAGCTGCTCGACCTGGGCGTCGGCGGCGCGCACCAGCGGGTTCTGCAGGCCGTACTCGACGATCTGCGCGCGCGTGAGCCGGGGGACGCCGTCCGGGCGCGGGCCGTAGGACTCGCCGCGGCGCGCGGGCGGGAGGTGGAACAGGTCGGCGGCGAGGTCGGCGCCGGGGGTGACGGCGACCGGCGGCACGCCCGGTTTGGACGGGCTGGCCGAAGGGACAGGTGCGGGCGCGGCCCCCTCGGGGCCGGCCTTCTCGGGGCTGGCCGAAGAGGCAGGTGAGCTGGCCGAAGGGGCAGGTGCGGGCGCGGCGGCGGGGCGCGCCGGGGCGGCCGCGGCGGGGGGGGCCGCGAGGGCGAACACGGCCGTGAGCAGGCCCGCGTGAGCGCGGCGAGTTCGCGGAGAGGTCGGCCCTGGCACGGCCACCCTTGTAGGCCGGGGGCTGCGGCGAATCAAGCCGGCGCGGGGCCCGGGCGGGGCCGCGGGCGCGGGAATCGCTGGTGATCGGCGTGAGGAGGATCCGCGGGCGGTCCGGCGACGGCGGCGTCGCGGCGGCGCGGCGCGGCGGGACGGGTCGCACGGCGGGCGGCCTTGCGCGATCCCCCGCGGGGTTGTCATAAGCTGTGGAAGTGACTGCCTGGTACGTCCGACTCGACTCGCTCCCGCACCACGATCGCCGGCTCGTCCGCCTCGGCGGGGCCGACGTGCTGCGCTTCCTGCAGGGGGTGCTGTCGGCCGACGTCGCCGCGGTGCGCCCGGGCCACGCGGCCCCGGCGGCGCTGCTGACGGTCAAGGGCAAGCTGATCGCGGAGGTGTTGATCCTGCGCGACGCCGACGAGGCGCTGGCGCTGGCGATCCCGGCCGAGCTCGCGGAGGCGGTGGTGGGGCTGCTCGACCGCCACATCATCATGGACGACGTGACGCTGACGCTCGACCCCGAGGCCCGCTTCGCGCTGGCCTGGCCCGAGGCGCCGGCGACGAGCGAGGCGGTGCGCTGCTACACGACGCACCACCCGGCGCCGGGCGGGCTGCTGGTCGGGACCGCGGCGGCGCTGACGGAGGCGCTGGCCGGGCGCGCGCAGGCCGACGCGAACGCGTGGCACCTGCACCGCGTGGCCGCGGCGGCGCCGGCGTGGGGCCACGAGATCACGGCGGACGTGTTCCCGCCGGAGGTCGGGTTCACGGCGGCGGTCAGCTACGACAAGGGCTGCTTCATGGGACAGGAACCTCTGGCCAGGATCCACGCGCGCGGGCAGGTCAACCGGGTGATGGTCCAGGTCAAGGCGCAGGCCGAGCCGCGCGAGGCCGCGGCGCTGCGCTCGCCCGAGCGGCCCGAGGCCGGGCGCTGGACCTCGTGGGCGCGCGGTCCGCACGGGGTGGTCGGGCTGGCGGTGGTGCACCGCTCGCTGGCGCGGCCGGGGGTGGTGCTGACGACGCCCGAGGGCGCGAGCGTCGAGGTCGGGTCGGGCCCGCTCGGCGACGACCCGGGGGTCGCGGGCAAGGGCAAGGCCGCGACGGTCCAGCTCGGCAAGCGCTGAAGTTTTAATAATTTAATTTTCGTTCAGCGAACGACCGGCAGGCTGCGGGCGTGAGGGGCGGCCTCGCGGATCATACCGACCACGGCGTCGACCCAGGCGGGGTGGGCGTTGAGGCTGGGGACCAGGCGCAGGGCCTCGCCGCCGGCCTTCTTAAAGTCTTCTTCGGCGCGGATGCCGATCTCTTCGAGGGTCTCCAGACAGTCGGCGACGAACGCGGGGCAGAACACGGCCACGCGCTTGATCCCGCGGCGGGCCAGATCGGGCAGGACGACGTCGGTGTAGGGCCGGATCCACGGGGTGCGGCCGAGGCGCGACTGGAAGCTGATCGTGGTGGCGGCGGGGTCGAGGCCGAGGCGCTCGGTCAGGGCGCGGGCGGTGACGTGGCACTGGGCGCGGTAGCAGTGGCGGTTGGCCGCGACGATCGCGTCGCAGCAATTGTCGCTCCGCAGGCAGTGCGCGCCGGACAGGTCGCTCTTGTGCATGTGCCGCTCGGGCAGGCCGTGGAAGCTGTAGAGCACGTGGTCGGGCTTGAAGTCGGCGAGCACCGGGGCGCCGACGGCGGCGAAGGCGGCGATGAAGCCGGGGTCGTCGTAGAACGGCGGCACGAGGGTGACGTACGGGGTGTTCCACAGGGCGGCGGCGGCGCTGTAGACGGCCTCGGCGGTCGAGCCGGTCGAGCTGGCGGCGTACTGCGGGTAGAGCGGGAGCACGACCAGGCGGTCGCAGCCGCGCTCGCGCAGGGCGGCGAGGCCGGCGGCGATCGAGGGGTTGCCGTAACGCATGGCGAGCTCGACCGGGAGCTCGGGCAGGGCGGTGCGCACGCGGTCGGTGAGCTCGCGGCTGTGGACCAGCAGGGGCGAGCCGTCGGCGCCCCAGATCTTGCGGTAGGCGGCCGCCGAGCGGGCGGGGCGGAGCGGCAAGATGATGAGGTTGAGCAGCAGCCAGCGGCCGATCGGCGAGATGTCGAGCACGCGCGGGTCGCTCAGGAACTCGCGGAGGTAGCGGCGGACCTCGGGGGCCTCCGGCGCGTCGGGGGTGCCGAGGTTGACGAGGAGGACTCCGGTCCGGGGCGCAAACACGGGCGGCGATGGTGGACCGAGGCGGCCGAGGTGACAAGGGCGAAGGCGCGAGCCGGCGACGCGTCGGGCGGGCGGGTCCGGCGGTGCATCTGCATCGGGTGCTTGACCGCGGACGGCGGTGGTTGCAGCGTGGGGGGCATCGTGTCCGACCTGCTGTCGCTCGCACCCGACGAGGTGCACGTGTGGCTGACGACGCCGGAGGAGATCGCGGACGAGGCGCTGCTGGCCGCCTACGCCGCGTGGATGAACCCGGAGGAGGCGGGCCGGCAGGCGCGCTTCCTGTTCGCCCGCCATCGCCACCAGTTCCTGGTGGCGCGGGCGCTGGTGCGGACGACGCTGTCGCGCTACGCCGACCTGCCGCCGGCGGCCTGGCGGTTCGTGGCCAACGGCTACGGGCGGCCCGACATCGATCCGGCGCACGGGCTCGGCGATCTGCGGTTCAACCTATCGCACACCGACGGGCTGGTGGCGGTGGCGGTGGCGCGGGGCGAGGTCGGGGTCGACGTCGAGGACACGTGGCGGCGCTCGCACACCGATCAGATCGCCGAGCACTTCTTCGCGGCGGGCGAGGTGGCCGGGCTGCGCGCGCTGCCCGGCGAGCGCCAGCACGGGCGGTTCTTCGACCTGTGGACGCTGAAGGAGGCGTACATCAAGGCGCGCGGCATGGGGCTGGCGATCTCGCTGCAGCGCTTCGGCTACGACCTCGACACCGGGCCGGCGATCGCGCTGACGATCGACCCGTCGCTCGGCGACACGCCCGAGGGCTGGCAGTTCTATCTCGACGCGCCGACCGACCGCCATCGCCTGGCCCTGGCTGTGCGCTTCCCCGACGGCGCGCCGCCGCGGATCGCGGTGACCCGCGTGGTGCCGGGCACGTAGTCCTGCGGTGACGCGGAGGTGCGGCGGACGTACCATCCGCCCATGCACGCGCACCGATCGACGCTCCTCGGCCTCCTGCTCGCGGCTTGTGCGGGCGACCCGCCCGCCGCCGACGAGGGTCCGGGCAGCAGCGGCGCGGCGGCGACGACGGCGGGCGGTGAGACCTCGCCGGCGCCGACGACCGGGGCGCCGGACGCGGGCTCGAGCGGGTCGACGAGCGGGACCACGGCGAGCTCGAGCGGCGGCGAGAGCAGCACCGGCGATCCGCCGCCGCCGGCCTTGCCGCCGCTGGAACAGCCGGTGGTGATGACCGACGCGGCGCGGCGGGTGCCGACACACGCCGTCGACGCGGAGCGGGTGGTCGACGTGAGGATCCCGGAGCAGCGCGATCAAGCCATGGCCGACGGCTACGGGCAGATCGAGCTGCAGGCGGGCGAGCCGGTGCTGCCGCTGACGCTCGACGGGGCCGAGCCGCCGGCGCCGGGGCCCGCGCCGCAGCTGCTGGCGAGGTTCGTGCATCTCGCGGACACCCAGCTGACCGACGACGAGTCGCCGGCGCGGCTGGTGAACTTCGATCAGATCGAGGACGGCGCGTTCCGCCCGCAGGAGGCCCACCTGTGTCGCATGCTCGACGCCGCCGCGCGGACGATCAACCGCGTCCACGTCGACGCGCCGGTCGACTTCGTGCTGCTCGGCGGGGACAACGTCGACAACGCGCAGGCGAACGAGCTCGAGTGGTTCATGGGCATCCTCGACGGCGCGCCGGAGGTCGAGTGCGACTCGGCGATCGACGACGACCCGGTGCCGGGGCCGGGCAACGACCCCAAGGACCGCTTCACGCCGGTCGGGCTCGACGTGCCGTGGCTGTGGGTGACCGGCAACCACGACATCCTGCGCCAGGGCAACTGGCCGGTCGCCGACTGGATGGGCGAGCCGACCGGGTCGACGGCGGTGGCGGGCACGCGCGACTGGTCGCAGCCGGGCGGGCCGATCGTGACCGGGTCGGTGCCGTCGGATCCGGCGCGGACCTTCCTCGGCGAGGCCGAGATGCTGCAGCGGGTCGCCGCCGGCGGTGACGGCCACGGCATCACCGCGGACGCGCTGGCGCTCGGGCGGGCCTTCTACACCTTCGACGTCGCGGGCACGCCGCTGCGGCTGTTGATCTTCGACACGGCGGCGGCGACCGGCGGCGCGACCGGGCTGGTGCGGCAGGTCGACGTCGACGCGATCCTCGAGCCGGCGCTGCAGCAGGCCGCGGCCGACGGCAAGGCGGTGATCGTGACCTCCCACCACCGGGCCGACCGCCTGTCCGACGGCAACGAGCAGGGCATCGGCGAGGAGTTCGCCGACGCGTTGACGCCGGACGAGTTCGTCGCCCTGCTCGGCGGGCACCCGCACGTGCTGCTGCACCTCGCGGCCCACTCGCACACCATGCACGTGCAGCCGCGCGCGCCGATGGGCGGGCACGCCTACTGGGAGGTGGCCTCGCCGGCGCTGGCCGACTTCCCGAGCCAGATGCGGCTGCTCGAGGTGTGGGACCAGGACAACGGGTTCCTGTCGATCCGCGCGCTGGCCTTCGACTTCGTGGCGGACGACGACCCGATCGCCGACGAGGGGCGCGCGCTGGCGGTGGCCGACTACACGACGGCCTGGCGCACGACGGACGGCCGCGGGATGGACCCGGAGGACCGCAACGTCGAGCTGTGGATCGCCGCGCCGTGAGCGGGGGCGTCAGCCGCCGCGCGTGGTCGCGGTCCGGCGCCCCGCCGCGGCCGCGGCGTCAGTAGCTGGGCTTCTTGCGCGCCTCGGCGCGGGCCTGCGTGGCCTGCACGAGGCCCGACCACAGCGGCTCGAGGCCCATGGCCTCGCGGACCTTGGCGAGCGTGTCGTAAGCCACCTTGCGCGCGGTGATCGTGCCGTCGACGAGGATCTCCTCGACGCGGCCGCGGTCGGCGGCGAAGGCGGCGCGGCGCTCGCGGATCGGGGCGAGCACGTCCTCGATCGCCCCGATGATGCGGTCCTGCACGGCGGCGAAGCCGATGGCGCCGCGGTCGTAGTCGCGGCGCAGGGACTCGGCCTCGGCGGGGATGAAGGCATCGGCGTAGGCGAACAGCGGTGGGTGGCCGGGCTCGCCGGGCAGCGGCCCGGGCAGGGTGCGGACCTTGCGGGCGACCTCCTCGGAGGTGTCCTTCAGGTTGATGGTGTTGCCGAGCGACTTGGACATCTTCTGCTCGGCGCCGCCGGCGATGGTGTTGACGCCGGGCAGCGAGGGGGTCGACGAGATGGTCGGCTGCGGCACCGAGAACACCGGGCCGTAGGCCTCGTTGAAGTGCTCGGCGAGCTCGCGGGCGACGTGCACGTGGGTCTCGTTGTCGCCGCCGACGGGCACGAGCTCGGCGTTGGCCATGAGGATGTCGGCGGCCTGCAGCACGGGGTAGCCGAGCAGGCCGATCGGCACCTCGGCGTCGGCCAGGCCGGCGCTGCGGGCCATGTCCTTGATGCTGTCGATCTTCGACAGGCGCGCGACCGGGGTGAGCATCTGCAGCAGGATCGCGAGGTCGTAGACCGCGGGTACGCCCGACTGGAGGTAGATGGTGCTGCGCTTGGGGTCGATGCCGACGCTGAGCAGGTCGAGCACGACGTCGCGGACGCGGGCCGGGAGCTCGGTGATCTGCTCGCGCTTCCAGCGGGTCGTGAGCGAGTGGAGGTCGGCCACGATCAGGAAGCACTCGTGGCTGTCCTGCAGGTCGACGCGGCTCTGCAGCGTGCCGACCAGGTGGCCCAGGTGCAGGGGTCCGGTCGGGCGGTCACCGGTCAACAGGCGGGGCTTGCGGTCGTTCATCGGGCCTCCGAGGGTCCAGAGTGCGGGATGGGCCGCGGGGGGTCAAGCGAACCGACCTGACCCTTCGACCAGGTCGCTGCGCATGCATGCGCGTGCCGTGGATGCATGCACGCGCACGCGCGTCGTCGCAGGTGCGTTCGCATCACACGCGGAGCGCCGGCGCAGGTGGCGACGTCGAAGCTTCGAACGATCGACGCCTCCGTACGCGGCACGAGGTCCGCGACGAAGGCGATCGAGTTCGAAAGCAGGACGGAGGCCCGAAGGGCCGAGCGGCGGAGCCGACCCAGGCCCGAAGGGCGGTGGAGTCAGCGCAGGGCGTCGCGGAGGCGGGGCAGGGTGTCGGGCAGCACGACGCTGACGAGGATGCCGAGCTGGGCCTTGGTCGAGTCGACGGCCATACCCCAGCGGTACTTGGCGTCGAGGTCGATGATGACGATCATGACGTTGCCGTCCTCGCCGAGGCGCAGCATCGTCTGGTGCACGTACTCGGGCACGGGCAGGCCGGACTTCTTGATGGTCTCGCTGATGCGCTCGCACAGCACGTTGAAGAGAGCGCAGGCCTTCGGCGAGCTGCGGATGCCAGCGACGGACATACCGGAGGACTTGCTGAAGACGTCGGTCGCCGCGAGGCCACCCATCAGGCCGTCCTCGACCTCGGAGAGCAGGGAATTGACGGTCTTCAGGTTCATGGCGGTGACATCCTACTCTTTGAAGGAGGCTGGATCCAAGCCTTATTTTGTTCCGGGATCCGCGGGTGGCAGGGTGTAGATGCAGCGAAGCGCCCGGCCGCCGGGCGGCCGAAGCGCTTCGTGGGCGGATACGGTCAGCGGAGGGCTTCGCGGAGGCGGGGGAGGGTGTCGGGGAGGACGACGCTGACGAGGAGCCCGAGCTGGGCCTTGGTGCAGTCGACCGCCATACCCCAGCGGTACTTGGCGTCCAGGTCGATGATGACGATCATGACGTTGCCGTCCTCGCCGAGGCGCAGCATGGTCTGGGCGAGGAATTCGGGGACCGGGAGGCCGGACTTCTTGATCGTCTCGCTGATGCGCTCGCACAGCACGTTGAACAGGGCGCACGCCTTGGGCGAGCTGCGGACGCCGGCGACCGACATGCCGGACGACTTGCTGAACACGTCCGTCGCGGCGAGGCCGCCCATCAAGCCGTCCTCGACCTCGACGAGCAGGGAGTTTACGGTTTTCAGATTCATTTCGTGTTCCTTTGCGGTCCCGACGGCAGCCGATCGGGGGAACGAATCCCCGACCATCCTAGCTCGCTTCGGGGGCCGTCTCCACCGTTTTTTCCGGCGCAGAGAAGGCGCAGACAAGCGCTGGGAGCGGTTTAACGGACGACGCCCGTCGGCGAGGACAGGCGCTCACGAGGACAGGAAGAAGCAAGCAGAGGAGAAACAAGCAGCCCGCGACGGGCGGTCCGGGTAAGAAACAAGCAGCCCGCGCAGCGAGGACGGGCGGGCGGTCCGGCGAAGAAACAAGCAGCCCGCGCAGCGAGGACGGGCGATCCGTGAAAAACAAGCAGCCCGCGGCAGCGAGGACGGACGGGCGGTCCGGCTAAGAAACAAGCAGCCCGCGCAGCGAGGACGAGCGGGCGGTCCGGCGAAGAAACAAGCAGCGAGGACGGGCGGTCCGGCGAAGAAACAAGCAGCCCGCGGCAGCGGAGGGCGGGTGGGTGGGAATTAGAAGCTCAGACCGCGGATGGGGTCGGGTTCGTCGTTCTGCGTCTCTTTGAGGTAGTGCTGGGCGGCGCGGCGGAGGAGCGTCTTCAGTTCTTCGGTGTCCCAGGGCTTGGTGACGTACTGCCACATCAATCCCTCGTTGAGACCGCGGATAACCACGTTGATGTCGGCGTAGCCGGTGATGAGGATGCGGACCGGTACGGGGTTGATCGCCTTGAGCTTGGAGAACAGCTCGACGCCGGTCATCTCGGGCATGCGCTGGTCGCTGAGGACGAGGTGGATCTCTTTGTCGCGGAAGATCTGCAGGGCCTCTGCGCCGGAGTTCGCGGTGTGCACCTTGAACATGTCGCGGAAGGACTCCTCGAGCGTGTTGAGGATGCCGCGCTCATCGTCGACGATGAGGAGGGTCAGGGTCCGCTTGTTCTCGGTCCCGAGGGTGCCGGTCTTCTGGTATTCCTTCCAACTCATGCCATACCTCGCTTCGAGCGCGGGCCGCTCTCGTTGCGGCTTGGTCTACACGTGGGGGTGTGCGCGGGGATGATCACGGCAAGTCTCCTGTACCACCGTCCGTGCCGCGCACGTAGCGAAATGTGGATGCGAAGTGGCGGATGCCGGGGGCTTCGACCTCGAAGCGCAGGCCGTGCCGCTGTTTGGCGCCTTTCTCCTCGAACACCGTCCTGACCACGTCGGCGACGTACTCGAGGTGTTCGAAGGTGTAGACGCGGCGGGGGATGGTGATGCGGCAGAGGTCGAGGTTGGGGCGGATGTTCTCGCCGGTGTCGGGGTCGCGGCCGATGAGGACGGAGCCGACCTCGACGGGGCGGATGCCGCCTTCCTTGTAGAGCTCGGCGCACAGCAGCTGGGCGGGGAACTCGTCCTCGGGCACGTTGGGGAAGAATTTGCGGGCGTCGATGAAGACCGCGTGGCCGCCGAACGGTTCGACGGTGGGGATGCCGAACTTCTGGAGGAGCTCGCCGAAGCGGCGGACCTGGCCGATGCGATAGGCGAGGTAGGCCTCGTCGGTGACCTCGCGCAGGCCCTGGGCGAGGGCTTCCATGTCGGCGCCGGACATGCCGCCGTAGGTGTAGAAGCCCTCGAACAGGATGGTCGGGGCCTTCAGGCGCTCGTACAGCAGGTCGTCGCGCACGGCGATGAAGCCGCCCATCGGCACCAGGGCGTCCTTCTTGGCGCTCATGATGCACGCGTCGGTGTACTGGCACATCTCCTGGACGATCTCGGGGATGGACTTGTGGGCGTAGCCGTTCTCGCGGCTCTTGATGAAGTACGCGTTCTCGGCGAAGCGGGCGGCGTCGAGGACGACGAGCAGGCCGTACTGGTCGGCGACGCGGCGGACCTCGCGGATGTTCTCCATCGACACCGGCTGACCGCCGCCGGAGTTGCAGGTCACGGTGATGAGGATGTAGGCGACGTGACGGGCGCCGTACTCGCGGATGACCGACTCGAGGCGCGGGATGTCGATGTTGCCCTTGAACGGGTGGAAGCCCTCGGAGGAGCGTCCGGCGTCGATGGTGCAGTCGATGGCGCGGCCGCCGGCGAGCTCGATGTGGGCCTTCGTGGTGTCGAAGTGCGAGTTGCCGGGCACGATCATGTGCTTCTTGATGAGCACGAAGTCGAACACGCGCTCGCCGGCGCGGCCCTGGTGGACCGGGATGGCGTAGCGGTAGCCCATGGTGTCGCGGATCTGGCGCTCCATCTCGAAGAACGAGCGCGAGCCGGCGTAGGCCTCGTCGCCGATCATCATGCGGCCGAGCTGCTGGGCCGAGAGGGCGCCGGTGCCGGAGTCGGTGATGAGGTCGATGTAGACCTCGTGCGAGCCCAGGCGAAACAGGTTGTTGCCGCAGGCCTCGATGCGGCGGATGCGTTCCTCGTAAGGCAGCAGCGAGATGGGCTCGACGACCTTGGCCCGGTAGGGGATGATCTGTCGCTCGGGTTTTCTCATGTGCGCTCCGAGGAGGTCGGGGGAGCCTCTTGATCCACAGGGATGCGGATGAGGAACGTGACGCCGGTGGTGGACTCGTTGCGTTTCACGGAGATGGTCCCGCGGTGCTCCATGATGATGCGGTAGCTGATGGACAGGCCGAGGCCGGTGCCTTTGCCGACCGGCTTGGTCGTGAAGAAGGGGTCGAAGATCTTGGAGATGTTGGCGTCGGAGATGCCTTCGCCGTTGTCTTGCACCGAGATCTCCACATGGCCCTCGTGTTCACGCGTTCGCACCGCCACGGTGCCGCCGCGCTGGCAGGCGTCGATGGCGTTGTTCACCAGGTTTAGTACCACTTGGTTGAGCTTCGCGGGGAAGCAGGTGTATGGCCGCGTGAGCGCGAGGTCGGACTCGAGGGTGACGCCCTTGTCGCGCGCGTTGTTGCTGAGGATCATCAGGGTGTGGCGGATGCCCTCGTCGATGTCGGCGGTCTGGAACTGCGCCTCGTCGAGTCGGGCGAAATTGCGCAGGCCGAGGACGATCTCCGCCATGCGATCGAGGCCGATGAACGACTCTTCTAACACCTTCTGCACGCGCCCGAGGAGCTCCTCGACGGGGCCCTCCTCGCTCTCTTTGCGGCGGGTCACGTAGGTGAAGAAGTCGTTGAGGATCTCGAGCTGCTTCGGCGGGGGCAGCGAGGCGAGCTCGCCGGACACGTCCTTCACGTCGCCGGCGAGGGCCTTGTCGACGCTGAGCTTGTCGAGCACGGCGCGGCCGGCGGCGACCAGCTCGGACGTCGACGGGCGCTTGGGGTCTTGTCCCCTTTCAGGCCCGGAGGGCCGTGAGGACGAGGCCAGCCAATTCTGGGCGGCGAGGCGGCGGGCCACCGAGGTCACGCGGGCGTGGGCGAGGTGGGTGTTGTTGCGGGAGAACGCCAGCGGGTTGTTGATCTCGTGGGCGACGCCGGCGGTCAGCTGGCCGAGGCTGGCGAGCTTCTCGCTCTGGACCAGCTGGGCCTGGGTGGACCGCAGCTCGTTGAGGTTCTGGCGGATGTCGTTGTAGAGCTGGGTGTTGGTCAGCGACACGGCGGCCTGCGAGGCCAGCGAGAACGTCAGCTCGAGCGCCTGGTCGTCGTAGGGGATGACGACGTCGTCGATGCTGTTGGCGCTGAGCTCGACGGCGCGGGAGACCTTGCGGTTGATCAGCTGGAGCACGCCGATGACCTGGTCGTCCTGGTTCTTCATCGGCAGCACGAGCATCGAGCGGGTGCGGTAGCCGGTGCGCTGGTCGAACGCGGGGTTGAACGAGTACTCGGCGTGGCTGCCGATCGCGTAGGCGTTGGGGATGTTGAGCGGCTCGCCGGTGACGGCGACGTAGCCGGCGAGCGTGGCCTTGCTGACCGGGATGGTGAACTTGACGAGCGCGAGGTTCGGCAGCGAGTCGTTCTGCGAGTTGTTGAAGCGCAGGCGGCGGTTGCCATCGTCGTCGCGCTCGATGATGTAGAGCGAGCCGGCGTCGGAGCAGGTGAAGTCGCGGGCGGTGGTGAGGATGAAGTTGAGGAGGCGCTCCGGGTCGCGCTCGGCCGACAGGGCGATGCCGATGCGGTTGAGGCGGGTGACCTCGCCGGCGAGGCGGCGGCGCTCGGCGTCGAGGGTGACGCAGGCGTCGCCGTAGTAGGCCTCGCGCACGGCGCAGCGGAGGGCCACGGTGAGGTCCTCGACGGCGATGTTGGCGGGGGCGACGAACGCCAGCGACTCGCCGAGGCGGTCGCGGATGGGCTGGGGCACGGGCACGAGGGCGACGACGCGGAGGGTGTAGCCGGGGTGGGGGCGGAGGTCGGCGCCGCCGAGGGACTCGTCGAGGAGGATGACGAGCGGGCGGCCGGCGCGGCGGGTGGAGAGGGCCTGGTCGAGGGCCTCGCGGTCGACGACGACGACCTCGGCCGCGGAGGCGCGGGCGGCGGCGATGGCCGGCGAGTCGGCGAAGCGGCGCGAGCACAGGACGAGCGGTCGAACCTCGTCGGGGTCTTGCACCGAAGCTGCCAGGTCGGTCTGCACCGTGATCACGATGGTCGGAGAAGCGGGCGGCGATTACAAGGGTGACGAGGTGTCGGTGCGTGCCGTCGCGGGTGCCACGGCGTGGGCGGCCGACGGCGCCGCAGTGTGTGCGGCGGGCCGGGGAGTGGTCCGCGAAGGGGAGTGCGCGCGGGCGCCGTGGCGTGGGCGCCGGGCCTGGCGGGGCCCGAGCGGGCCGCGGCGTCGATCTCAGAGTTGCGGGAGGTCGGCCATGGCGGCCTCGACGGCGGACTCGGGGTACTCGTAGTCGCTGAGGTTGCCGGCGTTGAAGGCGTCGTAGGACGACATGTCGAAGTGGCCGTGGCCGCAGAGGTTGAACAGGATGACCGGCGAGGTGCCGGCTTGACGAGCCTTCTCGGCCTCGCGGACGACCTGGGCGATCGCGTGGGAGGCCTCGGGGGCGGGCACGATGCCCTCGGCGCGGAGGAAGGCGACGGCGGCGCCGAACGCCTCGAGCTGGCGGGCGGAGTAGGCCTCGATGATCTTCTGGTCGTAGAGCTCGCTGATGATGCTGGCCATGCCGTGGTAGCGCAGGCCGCCGGCGTGGACCGGGGGCGGCACGAAGTGGGCGCCGAGGGTGTGCATCTTGACGAGCGGGGTCATGCCGGCGGTGTCGCCGAAGTCGTAGGCGTAGACGCCCTTGGTGAGGCTCGGGCAGGCGGCGGGCTCGACGGCGACGATGCGGATGTCGCGGTCGTGCACGAGCTTCTCGCGGATGAAGGGCAGGGCGATGCCGGCGAAGTTGCTGCCGCCGCCGGTGCAGCCGACGACGATGTCGGGGTAGTCGCCGGCCCGCTTCAGCTGCAGGATCGCCTCCTGGCCGATCACCGTCTGGTGCATCAGCACGTGGTTGAGGACCGAGCCGAGCGCGTACTTGTACTTGCCGCCCGAGGTGGCGGCGGCCTCGACGGCCTCGCTGATGGCGATGCCGAGCGAGCCGGTCGACTCGGGGTCCTTCTCGAGGATGGCGCGGCCGGCGTTGGTGGTGTTGCTCGGGCTGGCCGTGACGTCGGCGCCGAACGACTGGATGATGGCGCGGCGGTAGGGCTTCTGCTGGTAGCTCACCTTGACCATGTAGACGTGGCACTCGAGGCCGAAGAAGTTACAGGCCTGCGAGATCGCGGTGCCCCACTGGCCCGCGCCGGTCTCGGTGGTGACGCCGCGGACGCCCTCCTGCTTGTTGTAGAAGGCCTGCGGCACGGCGGTGTTGAGCTTGTGCGAGCCGCTCGGCGAGACGCCCTCGTACTTGTAGTAGATGCGGGCGGTGGTGCCGAGCGCCTGTTCGAACCGGCGCGCGCGCAGCAGCGGGGTCGGTCGCCACAGCTTGTAGATCTCCCGGACCTCCTCCGGGATGTCGATGAAGCGCTCCTGGCTGACCTCCTGCTTGATGAGCTCGAGCGGGAACAGCGGCAGCAGGTCCTGGGGTCCGATGGGCTGCTTGGTGCCCGGGTGCAGCACCGGCGGCAGGGGCCGCGGCAGGTCGGCCTGGATGTTGTACCACCGGGTCGGGATCGCACTCTGCGGCAGATCGAAACGCGTCAGGGACTCAGTCATTCGCCAGCTCCAATGCGCCGCCAGTATATCCGTCGCGGCCTCGCGATACACCACTTGTGTGACGTCGCCGGCGACGCCGTGATGATCCCGCGCGCCGGTGGATGCGCGTACACGTGTCCACGCGTGCGCGGGGCCACGGTCGGGGCGCGGCTCGGAAATTGCCGCGCGGCGCTCGCGGGCCCTGTTTTGTCCTGTCCTTCGGGACATGTCCCGAAGTTCAGTGTCACATTGCGTCACGCCCGCGGGGCGGCGCCCGGCGGGGCCGGGGGCGCGGAGGTCTGCGGCGGGTCGAAGGCGCCCGCGCGCAGGCGCTCGAAGTAGCCGCGGTAGGCGGCCATCGCGGTGGCCCCGAACAGCAGCATGATCGGGATATTCACCCACAACATCACGCCGGTGCCGAGGGCGGTGATGTTGTCGAGCTCCTCCTCCGTGTTGATGACGCCGGCGCAGGCGAGCAGGATGCTGGCGCAGTAGACCAGCTTGTAGGGCAGCACGGCGCGGCGTCCGGCCATGTAGACCATGCCCTGCTCGCCGTAATAAGCCCACGAGATCATGGTCGAAACCGCGAACAGCCACGACGCGATGGGGATCAGCCAGGTGCCGAGGCCGGGGGTCACGCGGTCGAAGGCGTGGCTGGTCAGGGCGGCGCCGACGTAGTCCTTGTAGACGTCGCGGGAGTGCAGGACGGGCGCGTCGGCGAGCGGGCTCGCCGGCCCCCCGACCGGGGTCCAGTCGACCACGAGGCGATCTCCCACCTTGCCGTTGATGCGCCGGAGATCGGTGCCGCTGCCGGGGTCGACGCCGCCGTAGCGGGCGATGAGGAACACGTCGTCGCCGGGGCGCCAGTCGGCGCCGGTGATGGCGCGGGCCGCGGGGGACTTCGGCGGCAGCGCGGTGTCGGGCAGGTCCCAGGTGCCGGGGGCGGCGGCGACGAACGCGGGGGGATCGGTGAGTGTCGTCTCGCCGCCGCGGTTCCAGGCGCCGCTCGAGAGCACGACGAGCGAGGTCAGGGTGCAGACCACGATCGTGTCGATGAACGGCTCGAGGCCGGCGACCACGCCCTCGCGCACGGGCTCGCGGGTCCGGGCGGCGCAGTGGGCGATCGGCGAGCTGCCCTGGCCGGCCTCGCAGGAGAACAGGGCCCGCTTCATGCCCCACACGAAGGCGAAGCCGAAGGTGCCGCCGACGAACGCGCCGCTGGCCTCGGCGGGGTTGAAGGCGGAGCGCACGATGAGGCCGAGCGTCTCGGGCACGACCTCGATGTTGACGGCGAGCACCCACAGCGCGGCGACCAGGTAGAGCAGGCACATGGCCGGCACGACCGCGCCGGCGACCGCGCCGATGCGCTTGATGCCGCCGATGATCACGAGGCCGACGAGGATCGTGAGCACGACGCCGACGGCCTGCTGCGGGACGCCGAAGCTCTCCTGGGTGACGACGCCGACGTTCCAGGCCTGGAACATGTTGCCGCCGGTGATCGTGGAGATCAGCAGCGTGATGCAGAACAGCACCCCGAGCGCGCGCGCGAGGGGTTTGAGGCGCGGGTACTTCTCCGACAGGGCGGTGTCGACGACCCACATCGGGCCGCCGCTCGGCTCGTCGGGGTTGTCGGTGCGGCGGTAGAGCATCGACAGCGTGACCTCGGTGGTCTTCAGGGCCATGCCGGCGAGGCCGACGATCCACATCCAGAACACCGCGCCCGGGCCGCCGAGGGCGATGGCCACGGCGACGCCGCCGATGTTGCCGAGGCCGACGGTCGCGGAGAGGGCGGCGGACAGGGCCTGGAAGTGGCTGATCGCGCCGGGGCCGCGCTCGTCGTCGTAGCGGCCGGCGATGACCTTCACGCCGTGGGTCAGCGCGTGGTACTGGCAAAACCCGCTCCACAGGGTGAACAGCAGGCCGACGGCGAGCACGATGTAGCAGACGCTGTCGTGCCAGATCACCGCGTTGAGGGCGGTCAGCCAGTCGTTCATCCCCGTGACGAGCGCGTCCATGCCGGCGGGCCCCGCGGGGGCGGCAGGCATGATGACGGGGGGCCTCGTAAAGCGCAACGGGCGCGCGGGGCGAGCGGCCGGCGCGACGACCTCAGGGCGAGGGGGCGGCGGCGGCCGCGGCCCTGGCGGCGTCGGCCTCCTGGGCCGCCCTGGCCTTCGCGGCGGTCTTGGGGTCCTGTTTGGCGGGCTTCTCGGGCGCGGGCGGCGGGGTCGCGGTCTTGCTGTCGGCGGCGTCGGCTTTGACGGGGGCGGCGGACGGCGGGGGCGCGGGCGGGCGGACCGTCGGCGCGGGCGGCGGCGTGGTGGTCGCGCCGGGGCCGACGGCGGGGGCGTCGGGGCGGAGGCCGTGCGGGACCTCGACGCGCTCGCCGACGGTGACGAGCTTGCCGTAGCGCAGCACGTTGGTGCGCACGATCAGGTCGGCGTACTCCCAGGTGGCCTCGTAGTTGACGGCGCTGGGGAACTCGACGGCGCCGGACTGGTCGCGGGTCGGCAGCGCCTGCTTCGGCGACGTGGTCGGCGGGCCGTAGGTCTTGGTGAGGGCGGCGAGGGTCTCCTCGAAGTCGGCGAGGGCGGCGGCCTGGTCCTGGTGGGTGCGCTGGTAGGAGGCGTGGCGCAGCGGGTAGTCGACCGCGTCGAACACGTAGAGGAGGCGGCCGGTCGAGGGCAGGCGGGCGCGGTCGGTGAGCCTGTCGGCGGGGATCTTGGGGCAGCTGAAGCGGACCTGCGGGTTGGCCTCGCGCTTGCTGCGGCGGTTGACCCACGAGGCGGCGGTGACCGCGTCCTCGCCGCGGGCCTTGGCCTCGTCGAGGCGCTTTAGCTCCTTCTCGCGGCGGCGGTCCATCATCGCGCGGATCGAGGTGTCGCCGCAGTCGAGGCCGAGGCTGTGCACGAGCTTGTCGACCTCGTCGAATTTGGCGAAGCCGACGTTGACGCCGAACGCGGCGTAGGTCGGCGCGCGCGGGCCCGAGGGGGGATCCTTGAACTCGAAGCTCCACTCGCCGGGGGCGTCCTTCGGGCCCTTGGCGGGGGCCTCGTCGAGCTTGGCGGGGGCCTCGGGCGCGGGCGCGGGCGTGCTGCTCGGGGCCTGGCAGGCGAAGAGGGTCGCGGCGCAGGCCAACGCGATTCGAGCGGGCAGGGGGGGCACGGGCCGCACGGTACTAAAAACTGCGCGGCAAGGGCAGGTCCCGCGCGCTCACGGGCGGCCGAGCATGACGCGGGCGCCGGCGAGGATCTGCTTCAGCTCGGGGTCGACGACGGCGTCGAGGGCGGCCCGGGTGGCCGCGTCCGGCTCGGGCGAGAAGTGCGGGGGGGCGAGCGGCCGCGGCGGGGGCGGCGAGAGATCCGCGGGCCGGCGCTGGGCCACCGGCGGGACGTCGCCGAGGCGCAGGCGCAGCGCGGTCAGGCGGGTGGTGGGGGCGAGCGCCTGCAGGCGCCGGAGCAGGTCCTGGCGCATGTACGTGAGTTCGTGTAGCCACTGATTGTCATGCACGTGCACGACGAGGGTCTCGCCGTGGACGGCGGCGGGCCAGGTCCGGGCCTCGAGGTGGGCGCCGGCGACGCGCGGCCACACGTCGCGGACCTGCACGAGGGCGACGGTCTCGACGTCGACGTGGCGACGCACGAGCTCCCAGATGGCCTCGGTGAGCTGCAGCGGGGCGGCGCGGCGGGGCCGCTTGGCGCGGGGGAACGGCAGGCGCGGCGAGCATGCCACATCGCCGCCCTGGTGGCGGCGATCGTCGGCGCCGGCTGTGCGCCGCGGGCCGGCTGGCAGCGGACCGACCGGCGCACGTGCGCGGCGGACGAGGCGCCGCGGGTGTGCGTGGCGGCGGATCCGGATCGTCAGCTGGTGGTCCGCGCGGGCGGCGAGACGCTGGTGCCGGGCGAGTGCATGACCGGGCCGTCGCGGCGCGGCGGTCGCCTGCGGGTCGCGGTGGACGACGGGCGAGCGGGGCGCACGACGTGGCGGTGGGTGCGGGTCGGCGGCGGGCAGGTGACGACAGTCGGGCTGGAGGAGCGGCGCGGCGAGAGCCGGGTGTCGCGCGCGCGTGCGGCCTGCGAGCGGTGAGCCGCGCGGCGAGGGCGCGACGGCCATGCGCCGCGGACCCGCGCGGATGGCGAGCGCCGCGGCGATGGTCCGCCGGCGCTGCCTGCGAGCGGTGAGCCGCGGGTCGTGATCGCCGGTGGGCGCCGAGGCGTCAGGGCGCCGGCTTGCGCAGGCGAGCGGCGTCTTCGGCGAACAGCGGGCCGGCGGCGGCGTAGTCGGCGGCGGCGCGGGCGAGCAGCTCGTCGGCGCGGGCGGGGTCGTCGCGGCGCGTGGCGGCGGCGAGGGCGACGCGGGCGTCGGCGCGGTCGGCGAGGCGGATGTCGGTGGCGTCGAGGATGGTCACGGCGCGCACGAGCACCTGGCGGGCGGCGGCGTCCTGGGTGCGGGCGGTGTAGATGCGGCCGAGGCACAGCAGGGCCGGGACGTTCTGGTAGCTCGACTCGCCGTAGGCCTTCTCGAACTCTTGCAGGGCCTCCTTGCAGGGCAGGGCGGCCTCGTCGGCGCGGCCGAGCGCGAGCAGGGTCTCGCCGCGCTCGACCAGGCCGGGCGCGCGCTGGATCGGCTCGACCGCGAGGGCGGTGTCGACGGTGCGCAGCGAGAGCGCGTCGGCCCCGGCGAGCTCGCCGCGGACGCGGGCCAGGCGGGCCAGGCCGGCGAGCGCATGCACGACGACGTCGGGGTGGTCGGGGTCGGCGGCGGCGAGGGCGGCGCGGTAGGCGGCCTCGGCCTCGGCGCCGCGGCGCATGTCGGCGAGGATCTCGGCGAGCTCGAACTGGTCGAGCGGATCGACGGCGCCGAACTTCTTCTTGTGCAGGTCGATCACGCGGCGCTGGGTGGCGAGGGCCTCGTCGAGGCGGCCGAGCAGCAGCTGGGCGGTGGCCAGATCGCTGCTGGCCTCGAGCGTCTGACCGGCGTCGGGCGCGACCTTGCGGGCGAGGATGTCGGCGCAGCGCTCCAGGTGGGCGATGGCCTCGTGGAAGCGGCCCTGGGCCAGGGCGATCGAGCCGAGGTTGCCGAGCACGTTGGCCACGCTCGGGTGGTCGTCGCCGTAGGCCCGCCGCATGATGTCGAGGGCGGGGCGGACCTCGGCGAGGGCGCGGTCGTACTCGTGGCGGTTGTGATAGATGGTCGAGATGTTGATCGCCGAGCTGGCGATGAAGGGGTGGTCGCCGCCGACGCTGACCCGCCACTCGGCCTTGCTGCGCTCGAACAGCGCGAGCGCGCTGGTCACGTCGCCCTTGGCCCACTGCGCGTGGGCGAGGCCGGCGATCATGCGGCCGATGCGGGGGTCGGTCGCGCGGAAGCTGGCCTCGGCGACGGCGAGCGCCCGCTCGGCGGCCTCGATGGCGTCCTTGTGGCGGTCGAGCTCGCTGAGGGTGTAGCTGCGGTAGAGGAGGTACGGGACGAGGTGCTCGGGGCGCGAGCCGGTGCGCTGGACCATCGAGCGGGCGTGCTCGGACCAGGCGAAGGCGTCCTTGTAGTTGCCCTGGCGGTGGTAGACGAGGTTGAGGTGGACGGCGGCGTCGGCGGCCACGGTGTCGTGGCCGATCGCGAGGCCCTCGTGGTAGGCGGCGGTCAGGTGCTCGATGGCCTGCGGGTAGTCGGCGGCGTTCTCGTCGCCGCGGCCGAGCTCGAGCTGCAGCTCGGCGCGCAGCGGGGCGTAGGAGAGGTCGCGGGTGGCGACCTCGACGGCGCCGGCGATCTCGCGGGCCTCGAGCGGGCGGCCGGCCTCGCGGCGGGCGGCGGCGCGGACGAGCTCGCTGCGGGCCTCGTCGACCTGACGCGCGAGCGCCGGGTCGGGCGGGCGCACGCGCGAGGCGACGTAGCCCTCGTCGGCGCACACCGACGGCGGGGTCAGGGCGGTGGCGGCCTGGACGGCGCGCTCGACGGTCGCGGCGTCGGCGGTGACGAAGGCGTCGACGAGCGCGCCGAGCTCGCGCAGGCGCTCGTCGATGCACTGCAGGCGCAGGCCGGAGAACGTCTCGGGGCCGTCGCCGCGGGCGGCCGCCGCGAGGCAGGCGTCGTCGTGGCTGGCGGCGAGGGCGGCGGCGTAGACGTCGAGCTCGGCCTGCACTTTGGGCCAGGTGTCGGCGGCGTAGGCCACGCCGGTCAGCTTGAAGGCGGCGGCGCCGGCGGAGGCGCGGGCGGGGCTCCACACGCGGGCGACGAGCTCGGCGCCGCCGGTGCAGGCGGCGCGGCCCTGGTCCTCCCAGCCGGCGTAGGCGACGGCGCCGAGGGTGGCGACCGCGAGGGTGGCGGCGGCCAGGCCGAACAGCTTCCACGGGCGGGTGGGGTCGACCGCGAGCTCGGCGAGCAGCGCGGGCATGTCGGGGTAGCGCTCGTCGGCGTCGACGCGCAGGCCGCGGAGGAGGATCCGGCGCAGGCGCGCGGGCACGTGGCGGCCCTCGGGCGCCGGCGGGACCGCCCGGAACACCGACATGCGGACCTCGCCGGCGGTCTTGCCGGCGAACGGGCGCTCGCCGTAGAGGCCCTCGTAGAGGGCGACGCAGAAGCTGAATTGATCGCTGCGCGCGTCGACCCGCGGCTCGCGCAGGTGCTGCTCGGGCGACATGTACGCGGGCGTGCCGACGTACGAGTTGGCCTGCGTGAGGGTGATGCGGTTGCCGGACGGGCCGCTCGCGCGGACGACCTCCTGGACGTCGCCCTGGCGCAGCGGGCGGGCCAGGCCGAAGTCGAGGACGCGCACGCGGCCGTCGTCGCCGACGAGCACGTTGTCGGGCTTGAAGTCGCGGTGCACCACGCCGACGTGGTGGGCGGCGGCGAGGCCCTGGCCGGCCTGCAGGAACACGGCGAGGACCTCGCGCCAGGGGTGCTGGCGGGCCTTCAACCACTGGCGCAGGTCGACGCCGGCGATCAACTCCATGGCGAGGAAGATCGAGCCCTCGTACTCGCCGACCTCGTAGACCTGGACGACGTTGGGGTGCGAGAGGCGGGCGAGCGTGGTGGCCTCGCGCATCATGCGGTCCTGGCCGTGGGCGTCGCGACCCTCGCGCTGCGACGGGCGCATGAGCTTGATGGCGACGCGGCGCGAGAGCTTGGGGTCGACGCCCTCGTAGACCACGCCCATGCCGCCCTCGCCGAGCTTGCGCAGGATCTCGAACTTGCCGATGTGCTCCGGCATCGGCGGGATCGGGAGTTGACTGCCCGAGCTCGTGCGACCCGACGGAGCCGAGCCGCCGGAGTCGATCAGGGTCTTGGATTCGTCCTCGGTCACCGCGGGCGGGGGATCATCCGTCAATTCGGGCCGCGGCGCCGCGAAGTCTGCGCGAAGAGGCCGCGGGAGCCGCGGGCGGAGCTGAACATTTTTCCAGCGCGCCACGGCTTGCTGCGCGGGGGCGCGACGTGTAGCTTCGTGCGCCCCGAGGACCCCCAGTGAAGCCGATCCAGATCTGTCAGAACCTTGGCCAGGGCCACATCGACGCGTACTACGACGAGCTGTCGGGCAAGGAAGTCCGCGCCGTGCTGAAGGCCGGCGGCTGCAGCGTCAGCGTGCCCGACACGGCGTTCACCCAGGCCGCCCGCCGCCGCGTGTGGCGCAAGCGCTTCGACGCCGAGTTCTCGTCCGGGAACGATCAGCTCGCGCTCGCGCTGCTGCTCGAGTGGCTCATGCGTCACCACCGCGGCATGCTGGTCGACTACCTCGACTTCCTCGGCGTGTCGCACCGCCAGGGCGAGACCGACGAGGACTTCTGCGAGACCACCCCGCCGGAGAAGCTGCGCGAGGGCGTGGGCGAGCTGCTGAAGAAGTACCCGCCGGCCCACGTGGCGACCTACCTGCTGCTGGTCGGCCACCTGCAGGAGACGCCGATCTACGACCAGACCCCCGAGGTGCTGACGTCGCTCGGCCTCGACGCCGCGGCCGCCGAGAAGTACATCGAGGGCCACAAGGGCTCGTACAAGGCGAAGGACAAGCGCAACCGGCAGCCGCTGTCGGGCCTGCCGGCGTCGGCGAGCGCGTGATGGATCGCCTCGAGATGCTGCAGCAGTTCGTGGCCAAGGCCCCGAACGAGCCGTTCCCGCGCTACGGACTGGCGATGGAGTTCAAGAAGCGCGGGCTCCTGGTCGAGGCCAACGCGGCCTTCGCCGAGCTGATCCGCCGCAGCCCGGGCTACGTGCCCGCGTATCTGATGGCCGGACAGACGCTGCTGGCGGCGGGTGATCCGGCGGCGGCGCGGGCGGTGTTCGACCAGGGCATCGCCGCGGCGCGCACGGCCGGCGACGACCACGCGCTCGGCGAGCTCGAGGCGGCCAGGGCGGCGCTCGCGTGAGCGGGCCCGCGCTGCCCGACCTGGTGTTCGCCAGCCCGCGCAAGCTGCCGCGGGCGGCGGACCTGCGCGGACGCGTGGTGGTGCTCGACCTGGCGTTCGCGGCCGACGGCATGGGCGGGCCGGGCTTCGCCAAGGTCACCGGACGTTTTATTAAAGAGTTGGGGCCGCGGCTGGCGCGCTGGGTCGATCACCACGATCACGACCAGCACGCGGCCTACCGCGGCGACGAGCGCTTCGTGTTGCACACCAAGGCGGAGCACGGGGCGTGCCCGGAGATCGTGACGCCGGAGCTGGTGCGCCTGACCGGGCCGATCGACACGATCGTCGCGCACTTCGACCTCGACGGGCTGTACGCGGCGGCGAAGTGGATCCTCGGCGGGCGCGAGCCGTACCCCGGCGCCGACGACGACGCGCGGGCGGTCGACACGCGCATCGGCCCGGTGTCGCCGCGGGCCCAGCTCGTCGACCACGCGCTGCGCGTGCACTACGAGGACGCGGTGCTGAAGCAGCGCATCGTGCACTGGCTGGTCGGCGGGATGAAGCCCGGCGTGCAGCAGGACGCGATCACCGAGGCGGCGGCGGACTTCGAACGTCAGGCCGAGGCCGCGCGCGCGCTGGCCAGCCGGTACGTGGTCGACGACGGCGTGGCGCTGCTGCACCTGCCGGCCAGCGCGGCGGGCTTCGACAAGACCGAGCTGCTGCTGCAGGGCCAGACGCTGGCGCCGGTGGCGATCGTGGTCGACGGGGTCACGGTCAACATCGCCGCGGGCTTCGACAGCGGGCTCAACTTCGTGACGCTGCTCGGGCTCGGCGGCGGCATGCCGACGCGGGTGAGCGTGCCGGCGACGCGGCTCGAGGGCGTGCTGGCGAAGATCAAGGCGGCGCTGCGCGAGCGCGGCTGAGCAGGGCGAGCGTGGCGGGCGTGCCATGCAGGCCGGGCGTGCCGGGGCGCGCCGATCATGGCTCGCGGTAGTCGTGCACGGCGCCGCGGCGGTCGGTGACCTGCCAGGCGCCGTGTTCGTCGGGGCCGGAGATCCAGGCGGCGTCGGCGGGGACCTTGCCGAAGCCGCCGGGGATGTCGAGCACGTAGAGCGGCATGCACAGGCCGGACACGCGGTCGCGCAGGCCGCGGATCAGGCGGCGGCCCGCGGACAGCGGCACGCGCAGGTGGCTGGTGCCCTCGACGAGGTCGGCGTGGTGCAGGTAGTACGGCTTGATCCGCTGCTCGACGAACGTGCGGAGCAGCCGCTCGAGCACGTCGAGGTCGTCGTTGACGCCCTTTAATAAGACCGACTGGCTGAGCATGGGGACGCCGGCGTCGACGAGGGCGGCGCAGGCGGCGAGGCCGGGGGGGGTGAACTCTCGCGGGTGGTTGGCGTGGAGCACCAGCCACACCGGGGCGTGGCGGCGCAGCAGGTCGACGAGCGCGTCGGTGACGCGCTCGGGGGCGACGAGCGGGACGCGGGTGTGGATCCGGATCACGCGGACGTGGGGGATCTGGCGCAGCGCGTCGAGGATCGGGGCGAGCCGCGAGGGCGCGAGCACCAGCGGGTCGCCGCCGGTGAGGATGACCTCCCAGATCTCGGGGCGGGCGCGGATCTCGGCGAGCACCGCGGCGAGGGCCTCGGGCGAGAGCGTCGCGTGCGCGGGGTCGCCGACGACGTCGCGGCGGAAGCAGAACCGGCAGTACACCGCGCACAGGTGCGTCGGTTTGACGAGCGCGCGGTCGCGGTAGCGGTGCACGAGGCCGGGCACGACGGTGTGGTGGTGATCGCCGACGGGGTCGGCGCGCTCGGCCTCGGCGATCGTCAGCTCGCGGACGTCGGGGATGAACTGCAGGCCGATCGGGTCGTGCGGGCGCTCGATGCGGGCGAGCATCGCCGGCGAGACGCCGACCGCGAGGTGGGCCTCGACGTCGGCGAGCGCGGGCAGGTCGGCGGCGTCGGCGAGGCCGCGGCGCACCAGCTCGGCGGCGCGGACCAGGCGCGCGGGCGCCGGCTCGCGCGCGGCCGACGGCGGTTCGGCGTGGTTCGCGTCGGCGGGCTCGTCGACGCGCCGCGCGGCCGTCGGCGGAGCGGTGTGGAGGTCGGCGCGCATGCGCGGGCACTGTAGTCAGGATCGTACGAAAGTGCCAAGGCCGCGCGCGTGCGGAGAGGGCCGTCGCGCGTAAAAGCGGCCGCGCGGGCCCGCACGCGCCGTCGGGGCCGGTTTTGGGGTTTCGCGGGGCAGGACCGCGGGCATAAGCTCAGCGACCGTCGGGGCCGTCGGGGCCGCCGGTCTCGTGTGCGTGGCACGCGGGGCGTGTCGCAAGAGACCTCTTAGCCGTGGGGAACGAGATGTCAGACCGAGGACGTGAACGCGACCTGGTGCTCGCACCGAACGAGTTTGCCTTCATCCTGGACGAGACCAAGGGCAACATCAACGTGTACGTCGGGCCGCACAAGACGAGCCTGGCGAACACCGATGTGCCGGTGGTGTTCGACAGCGGCACCAAGCGGTTCGACCGCAAGACGCTGGACCAGGCGATCCAGATGATCTCGATCGCGCCCGAGGGCTGGTATTTGGTGCTGAAGAACCCGGCGACCGACAAGAGCCACCCGCGGACCGGCGCGCTCAACAACCTGCCGTCGCTCGACACCGGCCGCAAGGTCAACATCCCCGGCCCGATCTCGTTCGCGCTGTGGCCCGGGCAGATGATCCGCGTGCTGCAGGGCCACCACCTGCGCAGCAATCAATACCTGCTGGTGCGCGTGTACGACGAAGAGGCGGCCAGGGCGAACTGGAAGAACGCGGTCATCAAGCCGCAGAAGACCGGGGACGGCGGGAGCGACGATTCAGGGCTGGTGTTGCCGCAGGGGCTGCCGGACCTGACGATGGGCAACCTGCTGGTCATCCGCGGGACGGAGATCAGCTTCTACATCCCGCCGACGGGCGTGGAGGTGGTGCCCGACGTCGACGGCAATTACGTGCGCGAGGCGGTGACGCTCGAGCGCCTCGAGTACTGCATCCTGCTCGACGAGAACGGCATGAAGCGGTTCATCGTCGGGCCGGACGTGGTGTTCCCCAAGCCGACCGAGGTGCTGGTGACGATGCGCGGCTCGCGGAAGTTCCGCGCCATCGAGCTGAACGAGAACTCCGGCCTGTATTTGAAGGTGATCGCGCCGTACGAGGAGAACGGGGTCTCGTACAAGGTCGGCGACGAGATCTTTTTGACCGGGAAGGATCAGATGATCTACTTCCCGCGGACCGAGCACGCGATCATCAAGTATGGCGATCAGGAGAAGCACCACGCGGTGGCGATCCCCGCGGGCGAGGCCCGCTACGTGCTCGATCGCCAGACCGGCAAGATCAGCCTCGTGCGGGGCCCGGCGATGTTCCTGCCCGATCCGCGCACGCAGGTGATCGTGCGGCGGGTGCTCGACCCGAAGCAGGTGTCGCTGTGGTTCCCGGGCAACCGCGAGGCGTACGAGTACAACCGCCGGCTGGCCGGGCAGTCGGCGCCGACGCTGGCGGCCGAGTTCGGTCCGACCGGCGCGGCGACGCCGGTGCAGGCGCAGAAGGCCGCGGCGCCGGCGGCCCGCGCGGCCCAGTCGGGGGCGATCCCCGCGCGCGAGCAGGCCTCGGGCCCGCCGCCGCCGACCGAGTTCGCGGGCGACGACTTCAACCGCAACCAGAACTTCACCGGCCCGCGCACGATCGTGCTCGACACCCGCTACGAGGGGGCGGTCGCCATCGACGTGTGGACCGGCTACGCGGTGCTGGTCGTCAGCAAGACCGGCGAGCGCCACGTCGTCAACGGGCCGCAGACGGTGCTGCTCGAGTACGACGAGATCCTGCAGGTGATGGAGCTGTCGACCGGCACGCCGAAGTCGGACCAGAACCTGCTGAAGACGGTGTACCTGCGGGTGCTCAACAACAAGGTGACGGACGTGGTCGAGGCGGAGACGCTGGACCTCGTGCGCGTGCACCTGCAGCTGTCGTACCGCGTGAACTTCGAGGGCGACGCCAACCGGTGGTTCGAGGTCGAGAACTACGTGAAGTTCCTGACCGACCATCTGCGCTCGCTGATCCGCCACGCGGTCAAGAAGCACGGCATCGAGCATTTTTACGCCAACTCGGTGGCGATCCTGCGGGACATCATCCTCGGGACCGTCGGCGAGGACGGCAAGCGTCCGGGCCGGCGCTTCGAGGAGAACGGCATGCGGATCTACGACGTCGAGGTGCTCGAGGTCGCGATCGGCGACGAGGTCATCTCGGGGCTGCTCGTGCAGGCCCAGCACGCGGCGGTCCAGCAGACGCTGCAGCTGGCGGCCGAGCAGCGGCGGCTCGAGGCGACGCGGGTCGCCGAGGGCATCAGCCAGCAGATCGCGGAGGCCCAGTCGCTGACCAAGCAGGCCGCGACGGTGCTGCGCACCCGCGAGGTCGAGCACCTGCTGCGCCAGCAGCTGGCCGAGCAGGAGGCGAAGATCGAGATCCACGAGCGCCAGCAGGCGGCCCTGCTGACCGAGCAGGAGCGGCTCGACGCCATCCACGGGGCGGAGATCGGGCGGCGTAAGACGGCGGCCGAGTTCGAGGCCCAGGTCACCCAGCAGAAGCTCGAGCTGAAGCTGCGCGAGCTGGCCGCGGAGGTCGCGGCGACCGCCGACAAGGCCAAAGCGTTCTCGCCGGACCTCGTGGCGGCCCTGCAGGCGTTCGGCGACAAGGCCCTGGCCGAGAAGATGGCCAGCAGCATGGCGCCGCTGGCGATCCTCGGCGGCGAGAGCGTGTCCGAGGTGCTCGCGCGCCTGCTGCGGGGCACGCCGCTGTCGAAGCTGCTCGGCGAGCCGCCGCCGGCGGCCAACAAGGAGCTGCCGCCGAAGAAGTGAGGACGAGCGGCGAAGGCCCGCCGCGCAGCAGCGCGGCGAGCCGCCGGCGGCCAATAAGGAGCTGCCGGCGAAGAAGCATGAATGGTCGGTGGAGGCCCGCCGCGCAGCAGCGCGGCGGGCCTCCGACGTCGCCGGCCGAGCTCGCGCTCACGGTGTGATGCTCGGCGGCTGGCGCGGGCGCTCCGGGGCGTCGCCCGCGCCGGTGGCGCGCGACGCGGCCGTGACGGTCAGCGGGTGCGCGCCTTCCACTCGGCGCGCAGGGCCAGGCGCAGGGTCTCGCCGACGGCGCCGAGGCTGGCGGCGGACAGCATGTCGATCGTATCGGCGTGGGTGTGCCAGGCGGGGTAGGTGTAATCGATGACGAGGATCGACGGGATGCCGACGTCGCTGAGGGGGACGTGATCGTCGGTCAGGGGCTCGGGCGCGGACGCGGCGACGAACTGCGGGAAGCCGGCGGCCTGTCCCGTCGACCAGATCCGGTCGACGAGCTCGGGGTTGGTCCGCAGCGAGCGCGGCTCTTTTAATAATTGGAGGTCGCGGTCGCCGACCATGTCGAGCACGACGCCGAAGCTGGCGGCGCGGACGACCGGGAAGCGCCGGGCCAGCAGCGCGGCGGCGAGGGCGGTCGAGCCGGCGCAGTAGGGGCCGACGCCGGGGCGGCCGAGCTCCTCGCCGTCGAACAGGATCAGCGAGAAGCCGATGTCGGGCGGGAGCTGGGCCGCGAGCAGCGGGGCCAGCTCGAGCAGCACGGCGACGCCGCTGGTGCCGTCGTTGGCCCCGGGGATCGGGCTGTCGCGGCGCGCGGGGTCGGGGTCCGACTCGGCCCAGGGGCGCACGTCGAAGTGGCTGGCGAGGATGAACTGGTGCGGGGCGTCGGGGCGCACGGCGCCGACGAGGGTCGTCATGGCGAAGCTGCGGCCGGTGAGGGGGTCGTCGCCGGTGTGCTCGAGGCGCTCGACCCGGACGGCGCCGGCGTCTCTGAGCAGGGCCTCGAGGCGGTCGAGGGCGGCGGGGCGGGCGGGATCGCCGAGGGCGCGCGGGAGCGTGAGCAGCTCGCCGACGCGGGCGAGTGCGCGTTCGCCGTCGAACCGGAGCTCGCCGGCGGGGGGCTCGGGGGGTCGTTCGCAGGCGGTGAGGAGCGCGGCGAGGACGAGCTTCCCAAGCGTGCCGGGCTGGACGATAGTCGAGGCCATGCGCGAGGAGCCCAGCATGTCACAAGCGAGCGAGTCTGCCGAGGATCGTTGCACGTGCGAGGGCGTCAGCCGACGCCGCGCGCTCGGCGGCCTCGTGGGTCTGGCGGTGGTCGGCTGCGCGGCCAAGCTGCCGCCGGTGCGCGACGTGCAGGCCGAGGGCGGCGAGCTGCGCCTCACCGTCGCCGATCATCCCGAGCTGCAGAAGCCGGGCGGCGCGCTGCCCGTGCGTCCGAACGGCGGCGGCAAGCCGGTGATGGTGATCCGCGGCGAGGGCGACCAGTTCACCGCGCATTTATTAAAATGTACGCACCTGGGCTGCACGGTCGGGTGGAACGACGCCGAGCGCACGTTCGATTGCCCGTGCCACGGCTCGCGCTTCAAGGTCGACGGCAGCGTAATTAAAGGGCCGGCGAAGGAGGCGTTGACGGCCTATCCGGTGACGTTCGACGGGACCGTGGCGACGATAAAAATTTGAGCGTCACACGTCGGCGATGCGCGGCCTGGCCTTCAACAGTTCGTTGTACTGGCTGGCGTCGAGCAGGCCGGCGAAGTCGTCGCGGTGGGCGAGCGAGTCGCCGGGGTCGGGCTCGGCGAGGCGGAGCAGCCAGCCCTCGCCGTAGCAGTCGTCGTGCAGGCGGGCGGGGTCGTGGGTGAGGTCCTCTTGGACGGCGAGCACGCGCCCGCCGACCGGCGTGAACAGGTCGACGACGGCCTTGTCGCTCTCGACGTTGCCGATGAGCTCGCCGGGGGCGAGGCGCTGGTCGGGGGTGACGGAGAGGGTGAGGTGGACGAGCGTGCCGAGGCGGTCGATCGCGTAGGCGGTGAGGCCGACGAGCAGGGCGCCGTCGCGGCGCTCGGCCCAGGTGTGGTCGCGGCTGTAGCGGCGCTCGGGGGCCATGGGGCGGCGAGGATCGCCCAGGCGGCGGGCGGCGGGCAAGTCCTCGCGACGCGTGCGCGTGCAATGGATCCAGGCGGCGCCGCGCGTATTCGCCGCCGTCAGCGCGGGCGTCGGGCCCGGCGACGTCGCGCGAGCCGGGGCCGGGGGTTCGTGAGAGGATGGCGGGTGGCGGCCGGGGGAGCGTGATCTCCCGCGGATCATGCGGTGCGCGCAGGCTGCCGCGCTTCTTGGGAGGTGTCGCGATGACAGCGCAGGAGTACCGATTCGCGGTGGAGCATCCGGGGTGGCCGGCGTTTCTCGACGAGCACGGGTTCGTGGTGCTCGCGGGGGTGGTGCCGGAGGCGGCGCGGTATGTCGACGGGCTGTGGGACGTCGTCGAGGCGCTCGCGGGCGGGGCGCTCGACCGCAAGGTCGCGGCGACGCAGGCCGTCGGACGCAGCTGGCCGGTGATGTTGCACGGCGGGATGATCCAGTATGTCGGCCACAGCGCCGCGCAGTGGGGCCTGCGCGAGCAGGTCGCGCCGGCGTTCGCGCGGCTGCACGGGTGCGACGTCGGCGAGCTGGCGAGCAGCTTCGACGGGTTCTGTCTGATGTCGGGAGAGCGGCGCTACCGGCCGCGTCCGGCGATCAGCTTCGTGCACACCGATCAGGGCCCGCTGCGTCCGCCGCGGTGGTCGATCCAGGGGCTCGTCAACCTCGTCGACAACGACGAGCGATCGGGCGGGTTGGTGGTGATCCCGCGGTCGCACCGGGCGCACGCGGAGTTCTTCCGCAAGCGGGGGATCGAGCACAGGGGCGACTGGTACCTGTTCAGCGAGGAGGAGAAGAAGGACCCGCTGTTCCGCGGGCACCTGAAGGTCTGCGGCGAGGCGGGGGACCTGATGCTGTGGGACTCGCGGACGTTCCATTGCAACACGATCCCGAGCAAGCCGGCCCTGCGGGTGTGCGCGTACATTTGTATGCTGCCGAAGAAGCAGGTGCCGGCGGCGACGGTGGCGAAGCGGGCCGAGGCGGTGGCGGAGCGGCGCTGCTCGAGTCATCACCCGGGCGACGGGTTTCGTATGTTCCCGCGGCTGCCGCGGCACGTGACGCAGAGGCAGCGGGACATGTACCTGGCGAGGTTGCCGGGGCTGCAGCCGGGGCCGACGACGGCGCTGCAGTGGAGCCTGGCGCACGTCGGGGGGGCGGCGTGATCGACCTCGAGGCGCTGATCGCGGTCGACGGGCTGTCGCGCGAGGATCTGCTGAATGTGTACGTGATCGGCTCGCGCGCGCACGGGACGGCGCACGCGGGCTCGGACCACGACATCGTCGCGGTGATGCGGCCGCATCGTCGGCGCTGGCGCGGCATGCAGTGGCTGGTGCGCGACGGGTGGGCGGCGCCGGACGCGAGGCGCTACCGCGGGGCGCGGCGGGACTTCATCGGGCGCGACGATCGGCAGATCTGGGTGTTCGATGCGCCGACGTTCATCAAGATGCGGGACGCGCATGTGCTGCTGGCGCTCGAGTGTCTGTGGCTGCCGGCGGAGCAGGTGTGGCTGCGGCGTGAGGAGCTGGGGGCGGGGTTCGTCGTCGATCGCGGCGCGCTCGCGCCGGCGATCACGTACGTCGCGGAGCGGCACTGGGACAAGGGGCGGCGGGCGCTGAGCGAGCTCGCGGACGGCGAGGATCCGACGGCGGGGCGGAAGTTCCTCGTGCACGCGATGCGGGCGCTGATGTTCGGGGCGCAGCTCGCCGGGCGGGGGAGGATCGTCGACTACGGGGCGGCGAACGGGCTGCGGCGCGAGCTGCTGGCGGCGCCGGCGGGCGCGTGGGAGACGCTCGCGCGGCGCTTCGAGCCGACCTTCGCGGGGCTGGCGGAGGCGTTCACGCGGGCGTGCGCGTCGGGTTGACGAAGCACGGACGCAGCGCCGGCGGCCGCCGTCGCTGCGTCCGGTGCGCGCGCTCGGTTCAGACGCGGCGGCGGCGGTTGCCGTCGTCGCCCCGGGGCTCGGACGCGGCGGGGCGCGGGGTCGGGGCGGCGGACTTGGCGGGCTTGCTGGCGGCGGGGCCGGCGGGGAGCTTGGCGCCGAGGTCGGAGTTGCCGAGCAGGTCGCCGAGGCTGCCGAGGCCCTTGCCGCCGCCGGAGGCCTTCTTGGACTCGCGGGCGAAGGTCTTGTAGTTGGAGCGCTCCTCGGCGGAGGCGACGCCCTTGATGCTGAGGCGGAGGCGGCCGTTCTTGGCGTCGCGCGAGAGCACGACGACCTCGACCTCTTTGCCCGGGGTGAACGTGCGCTTGGGGTCGGCGCCGTGGGGCAGGCCGAGCTCGTTGGTGGGGACGAGGCCGCGGCCTTGTTCGGTGTCGACGAACACGCCGAAGTTGGTGACCTCGTGGACCTTGCCGGACAGGATGGTGTCGGGGGCGGGGCCGGAGTCCTCGGCCTGCTGGGCGGACTTCATGGACAGGCTGACCTTGAGGTCGCCGGAGGTGCCCTTCTGTTCGATGGCGAGCACGCGCACGCGCACGGCCTCGCCGACCTTCAGCACGTCCTCGACCTTGTCGACGCGGCCGTGGCCGAGCTCGGAGATGTGGACGAGGCCCTCGAGGCCGCCGAGGTCGATGAAGGCGCCGTAGGGCTGGATGGTCTGGACGATGCCGTCGAGCTCGGCGCCGACGGCGAGGCGCTCGCGCACGGCGCGGGCCTGGTTCTCGCGTTCGTCCTTCAGCACGCCCTTGCGCGAGACGATCACGCTGCGGCCGTTGTCGCGGATCTCCACGACCTTGAAGAAGTGCTTCTGGCCGACGTAGAGCTCGAGGTCCTGCACGTAGTTGAGGTCGACCTGCGAGGCCGGGCAGAACGCCCGCACGCCGCCGATCTCGACCTCGAGGCCGGCCTTGACCGCCTTGGACACGGTGCCCTCGACGGGCACGCCGCTGTCGCGGGCGAGCTCGAGGGCCTGCACGTCGACGCCGCCCTTGCCGATCTGGACGATCAGCACGACGCCCTCGTGGTTGGCGCTGGCGACGGTCGCGCGCAGCTTGTCGCCGAGGGCGACCTTCAGCTTGCCGTCCTTGTCGAGCAGCTGGGCGCGGTCGATGCGGGCCTCGGACTTGGTGCCGATGTCGACGAACACGCTGTCGGCGCCGAACTCGACGACGATGCCCTCGACCAGCTGGCCGGGCTTGACCCGCCGGGCCCCGCGGGCGGCCGGGGCCTTCGGGGTGGCTTCGAACATCGCGGCGAAATCTTCATCTTGCTGGGCGGCCATGCGGAGGGGGAGCTTCGCAAAAGCGCATGCTGCTCACAAGGGGGCCGGCGGGCGACCCGTGGCCGTGGACACGAAATTGTCGGTCCGGGCCGGCGCCGGCCGCGTCAGGGCGACTTGCCGTTCTTCTTGCCGCCCTTGACCTGGATGGTGCTGGCGACCGGGAGCATCGCCGAGAACGGCGGCGGCGTGTCGGTGACGGTCAGCGGCCGCCAGCTCTGGAACACGTCGATGTAGCCGTCTTTCTTCAGGCGGATCTCGTGGGCCTGGTTGTCGCCGACGGGCACCGGGGCCTCGCACGGGGTGTTGCCGACGAACACGCCGTCGACGTAGACCGCGGCGCCCTCGACGTTGCTGCGGATCAGCGGGCGGCTGAGCGGGAGGCCGACGTCCTGCGGGGGCTCGGCGTTCTTGCCGTCGGCCGCGGGGGTCTCGCCGCTCGGCGCCGGCGGGCTGTCCGGCAGGATGAGCATGATGATGGTGGCGAGCAGGCCGAGCGCGCCGATTCCGATGAGGATCAGCGGGGTGCGGTTGGGCTCGGGGCCGCGGTTGGCGTCCATCGGGGCCGGGCGGCCGGCGGCGGCGGGGACCGGGGCGAACGGGCCGGTGTTGACCGCGCTGGTCGCGAGGGCGCCGCTGAGCTCGGGCACGGGTCGGCCCTCCTCGGCGGCACGCACGGCGCCGAGGGCCTGGCCGATCAGCTCGGCGAAGCGGCCGGCGGTCTGGATGCGCTTGCTGCGATCCTTGCGCAGGGCGAGCTGCAGCAGCTTGACGGTCGCGGGGGCGGCGTGGCGCGGCGTCGGGATCTTGGCGCGCACGTGCTTCAGCATGGTCGCCATCGGCGACTCGGCGGAGAACGGCGGCTTACCTTCGATCATCTCGTAGAGGATGCAGCCGAGCGAGTAGATGTCGGTGCGATGGTCGAGGTCGCCGCCGTTGCACTGCTCGGGGCTCATGTACTGCGGGGTGCCGAACACCTCGCCGGCGCGCGTCAGCTTCATGGCGTCGAGGCCGCCGGCGATGCCGAAGTCGAGCACCTTGACGAGGGTCGTGACGCCGACGGTCTCGATGAAGATGTTGTCGGGCTTCAGGTCGCGGTGGAAAATGCCGTGCTCGTGGGCCTCGCTGAGGCTCTCGGCGATCTGCTTGGCGAACTGCAGGGCCTGGTACTCGGGGATGCGGCCCTGCTCGAGGCGCTCGGCCATGCTCTGGCCGGTGAGCAGCTCCATCACCATGTACGGGCGGCCGTCCTCGGTCTCGCCGTGCTCGTAGACGCGGATGGTCGACGGGTGGCGCAGCTGCGAGGTGACCTCGAGCTCGCGGCGGAAGCGGATGATGAACTTGGTGTCGGTCAGGCACTCGCGGCGGACCAGCTTGATCGCGACCTGGCGATCGACGCGGGCGTCGTGGGCCTCGTAGACGACGCCCATGCCGCCCTCGCCGATGACCTCCTGGATGAGGTAGCGGGCGGCGATGGTGCGGCCGATGTCGTCGGTGAAGCTGACCTCCAGCGACGAGGACGAGGCGCTGTTCGGCTCCGTCTCGACGGGCTCGACTCTCGCGGGTTGGCGGCGTCGGGGCGGAACGGTCATTTCGCGGTCGCGGGAGAGGCGAGTGTAACGGGTTGGCCCGCCCGGCACCATCGGGCAGGCGGGCGTTTACGGCCCGTGCGGGCCGCCCCGGTCGCGTTCGCGGCCCAGGGTAGGCGGTGTCGGCGGCCGATGGTGCGCAACTTCGGCGTCATTCGGCGAGGCTCAGGAAGGGGTCGGCGGGGCTCGGTTGCCCGGCTTTGAGGTCGAGGTGGAGGTGGTTGCGGTGGTCGTGGTCGTGGTCGGGGGTCAGGAGCGTGTGGAACAGCCCGCGCGCGTAGGCCTGGCAGACCAGGGCGAGGTAGAGATCGGCCGCGTCGCTGCCGACGGGGACCGGGCTGCCGGGGCTGCCGTAGCCGGCCGGGCACTGGCGCAGGCGCCTTTTCGGGTAGGTGTGCTCGACGACGGCGAGGGCCAGGCCGGGGCCGCGAAAGCCGAGCAGGTCGAGCGCGAGCCCGAGGTTGTGCTGGCTGCCGGGCTTCTTGCGCACGATCTTTCCCCTACGTAAGGCCGAGAAATATTGCACCTCGGTGACGCCGTGGGCGTGCAGGAACTCGGCGACCGGGACGATCGCCGCGACCAGGCGGCAGTCCCACACGGCGTGGTGATCGGTCGCCTCGTCGTCGGACCAGGGGATCGTGAAGGTGACCCCGGCGACGGGCCCGGTCAGGCGCACGGGGATCGCCACCTCGCGGGCGTCGCCGCGGTCGACCGCGGCGTAGGGGACCTCGCGCTCGTCGAGGTAGGCCAGGCAGCGCTCGCGGTTCATGCGCATGAGGGCGGTGCCGTCGAGGCCGGGGGCGATCGTCGGGATGCGGGCGGGAGCGGCGGGAGGAGCGGGGCGCGGGGCCGGGGCGGGGCGCGGGGCGGGCTCGTGGCGCACGTCGGGGCGGGGCGCCGGGGCGGGGCGGGGCGCGGGGCGGACGCCGGGGGCCGGCGCGGGCGGCGGACGGACCTGGCCCTTGGGACCTGACTCGATGCACCTGGCCTTGTGGACCTGTGCGATCGACCGGCCGGTGTCGCGGCGGTAGCCGTCGGGGCACTCGGGGGCGCGGCGGGCCGGGAGCCGCCAGCGGGGGGCGTTGGACCACCCGAGCCGCGGTCCGGCGGCCGCGAGCGGGCCGGAGGCGACCAGGACGCACAGAAAGGCCAGCGGCGCGAGGCTTGCGCGCGGGCGGCGAGATCTGTGGTCGGATGTCATACCCGGGCCATTGTGAGTCAAGCCGCAGCCGGCGCCAAAAAACCCTCTCAACCCGGGCTCGGTCGCGGGCCTACTCTGGCCGCGAACGATGCCCAGCGCCGATCTGAAGTCCGAACCCGCTGCGACGACCCCGGTAGCCGGTCCGCGGGCGCGCTACGCCGCCCGCCACAAGATCCGGGTGGTGACGGCGGCGTCGCTGTTCGACGGGCACGACGCGGCGATCGGGGTGATGCGCCGGATCCTGCAGAGCGGCGGCGCGGAGGTGATTCACCTCGGGCACAACCGCGGCGCCGAGGAGGTGGTCGACGCGGCCATCCAGGAGGACGCGCAGGCGATCGCGGTGTCGTCTTACCAGGGCGGGCACGTCGAGTACTTCAAGTACATGTACGACCTCTTGCGCGAGAAGGGCGCGGGGCACGTGACGATCTGGGGCGGCGGGGGCGGGGTCATTGTTCCGCGGGAGATCGAGGCGCTGCACGCCTACGGGATCAACCGCATCTTCTCGCCGGAGGACGGGCGCCAGCTCGGGCTGACCGGGATGATCGACCAGATCCTCGCGGGCGCGGACTTCTCGACGGCGCCGGCGGACGCGCTGGCCGAGGTGGCCTGGGTGACCGGCAACCGGCGCGGCGCGGACGGGCACACCTCGCGGCTGGCCCGGCTGATCACGGCGGTCGAGGCGGCGGCGGCGGACGAGGCGGACGCCGCGGGGCTGCTGGCGGCCGTCCGCGCGGGCGACGACGGCGGGGTGCCGATCCTCGGGATCACCGGCACCGGCGGGGCGGGCAAGAGCTCGCTGACCGACGAGCTCGTCAGTCGTTTGCTGCGGGATCACCCCGAGCGGCACATCGCGGTGGTCTCGGTCGACCCGACGCGCCGGCGCACCGGCGGGGCGCTGCTCGGCGATCGCATCCGCATGAACTCGCTGCGCGACGGGCGGGTGTACATGCGCAGCCTGGCGACCCGCGCGGCCGGGGTGGAGCTGTCGCGCGCGACCGACGACGTGGTCCGCCTGCTGCAGCGCTCGGGCTTCGACCTGGTGATCGTGGAGACGTCGGGCATCGGCCAGGGCGACGCCGAGATCACGCGGCTCGCCGACGTGTGCCTGTACGTGATGACGGCGGAGTACGGGGCGCCGAGCCAGCTCGAGAAGATCGAGATGCTCGACGTCGCCGACCTGGTGGCCATCAACAAGTTCGAACACAAGGGCAGCAAGGACGCGCTGCGCGACGTCCGCAAGCAGTTTCGCCGCAACCGCGAGGTCCCGTACTCGGTGGCCGACGCCGACCTGCCGGTGTTCGGTACGGTCGCCAGCCGGTTCCACGACAGCGGGGTCAACGGGCTGTACGCGGCGGTGTGCCGCACGCTCACGGCCAAACTTCACGGCCCTGCGAGCCTGCAGGGGGGCTCGGCGTGGACGTGCAAGATCGCGGCGGGGCAATTGGCGATCGCGTCGGACACGCGCGACCTGATCCCGCCGGAGCGCACGCGTTACCTCGCCGAGGTGGTGCGCTCGGTCCGCGAGTACAAGGCGCGGGCGGCGGCGCAGGTCGAGCGGGTGCGCGAGGCGGCGGCGCTGCGCCGGTCGAAGGCGCTGCTGGCCGGGGAGGTCGAGGCGGGGGCGTTCGATCGGGCGATCGCTAAGGTGGAGGCGGAGATCGGGGCGGACGCGAGGGCGGCGCTCGTCGAGATCCCACGGCTGCGGGCGGCCTACGCCAGCGGCGAATACGTTGTGAAGATCCGCCAGAGCGAGGTCCGCTACCCGACGCAGGTGACGACGCTGTCGGGCACGAGGCAGCCGCGGGTGGCCGTGCCGACGGACGACGAGCCGGGCGCGCTGGTCCGCTTCGCGCTGCTCGAGAACCTGCCGGGCTACTTCCCGTTCACCGGCGGCGTGTTCCCGTTCAAGCGCGAGGGCGAGGATCCGAAGCGCATGTTCGCCGGCGAGGGCGGGCCGGGGCGGACCAACGAGCGCTTCCATTATCTGTCGCACGGCGAGCCGGCCAAGCGGCTGTCGACGGCCTTCGATTCGGTCACGCTGTACGGCTGGGACCCCGACGAGCGGCCCGACATCTTCGGCAAGATCGGCGAGAGCGGGGTCAGCATTTGTACGCTCGACGACGCCAAGGAGCTGTACGCGGGCTTCGACCTGTGCGACCCGGCGACCAGCGTGAGCATGACGATCAACGGGCCGGCGCCGATCCTGCTGGCGTTCTACATGAACACGGCGATCGACCAGCAGGTCGCGCTCGAGCAGGAGAAAAAGGGCGCGGCGCTGACGGAGGCCGAGCGGGCGGCGGTCCGCGACCGCACGCTGCAGGTCGTCCGCGGCACCGTGCAGGCCGACATTCTCAAGGAGGATCAGGCCCAGAACACCTGCATCTTCTCGATCGAGTTCGCGCTGCGGATGATGGGCGACATCCAGGACTACTTCATCCGCAAGAAGGTCCGGAACTACTATTCGGTGTCGATCTCCGGCTATCACATCGCCGAGGCGGGGGCCAACCCGATCTCGCAGCTGGCGTTCACGCTGGCCAACGGCTTCACGTTCGTCGAGTACTACCGGGCGCGCGGGCTCGACGTCGACGCGTTCGCGCCGAACCTCAGCTTCTTCTTCTCGAACGGGCTCGACAGCGAGTACACGGTGATCGGGCGGGTGGCCCGGCGCATCTGGGCGATCGCCATGCGCGACCTGCACGGCGCCGACGAGCGCAGCCAGAAGCTGAAGTATCACATCCAGACCAGCGGGCGCTCGCTGCACGCCATGGAGATCGACTTCAACGACATCCGCACCACCCTGCAGGCGCTGTTCGCCTACTACGACCACTGCAACTCGCTGCACACCAACGCCTACGACGAGGCGATCACCACGCCGACGGCGGAGAGCGTGCGCCGGGCCATGGCGATTCAGCTGATCATCGCCCGCGAGCAGGGCCTCGCGCGCACCGAGAACATGCTGCAGGGCAGCTACGTGGTCGAGCAGCTGACCGAGCTGGTCGAGGAGGCGGTGCTGGGGGAGTTCCTGCGGCTGGACGAGCGCGGCGGGGTCCTGGGGGCGATGGAGCGGCAGTACCAGCGCGGCAAGATCCAGGACGAGAGCCTGCTGTACGAGCAGTTGAAGCACTCGGGCGAGCTGCCGATCATCGGCGTCAATACGTTCACCAACCCCGAGCGCTCGGGCGACGAGGAGGCCCGCGGCATCCAGCTGACCCGCGCCAGCGAGGCCGAGAAGACCGAGCAGATCCGCCGTCTTCGTATGTTTCAGGCGCGTCACGCCGACGTCACCACGACCGCGCTGGCGGAGCTGCGGCGGGTCGCGCTCGCGGGTGGCAATATCTTCGAACAGTTGATGGAGACGGCGCGTGTCTGCAGTCTGGGACAGATCACGCGGGCGCTGTTCGAGGTCGGCGGCGAGTATCGTCGCAGCATGTGAACGCTGTTTCGCGGGCGTCGTTCGCGTTGTTACGCGGTCGGGGGAAATGTCCGGACCGCATCGCCGGGTCGGATCACCTCGGGGTGCTACCTGGGGCGGACCTGCGGTCGTCCGGGGGAATTGCCGCCGATGTGGACATCCGATAGGGGATAGTGATTGGCGCCTATCTGCGGACCCCGGCCGGACGACGTGGTATCGCGTACGCGTTCGTTGGCGCTGCAAGGGGTCGGGGAAAAAACCATCAGACCGCCGCGAACGGAGGGTTGACAAGCTGGCCTTTGTGATAGGGTGCGCGCCATGTCCAAGTTTGAGACCGCATTCAAAGCCGCAATCGCTGACAATGAACGCCGCATCCTGATCTCGACGCTTCGCTCCTCGCCGGAGCTCACCCTGGGCGAGCTGCACAAGCTCAGCAAGGGCACGCTCGGCCGCCTCTTCTCGGAGATCACCCTCGGTGAACTGATCCACGCCGGCAGCGCCGCCCCGGCCCCCGCCCGCAAGGCCGCGGCCGCCAAGGGCGGCGGTCGCCGCGGCGGCGGTCGCCGCAAGTCCGCCGACAAGGCCGCGGCGCCGGCCGCGAACGCCGCCCCGGCCGCCGACGTCGAGGCCGCCGGCGAGGGCCGCAAGTCCCGCAGGGGCGGCGGCAAGGCCAAGCCCGTCAACACCCGCACCCCCGAGGGCCGCACGGCGTACGACGAGGCCCTGTTCAAGGCCCTCGAGGCGGCTGGCGCCCCCACCGGCGCCGGCGCCCTGATCGGCAAGGTCGGCGGCACCAGTCTGCAGGCCCGTGCGGGCCTCGCGCGACTGATCGAGGCGGGCCGGATCACATGGTCGGGCAAGGCCCGTGGTACGAAGTACAGCCTTGCGTAATATCTTCACGGTCCTTCGGACCTGAAGGACCTGAAGAAGACGCCCATGACTCTCCGCTGTCTCACCCTCCTCGCCTGCCTCTCCGCCGCCGCCTCGACCCTCGCGGGTTGCAACAAGGGCACCGGCGCCGACGCCTCCAACTCCGACAGCGAGCCGTCGTCGACGTCGGCGCCGCTCACGACGAGCGGCGACGCGAGCGGCACTTCGCCGTCCACGCCGACGAGCGAGAGCAGCACGACCGCGGACGAGTCCGGTCCGACGCCGACCTCCGAGAACACCCTGCCCCCCGCCGATCAAGGCGGATCCGGGGGGCAGTGCAACCTGTTCCTGCAAGATTGCAACAACGGCGAGAAGTGCACCGCCTGGAACATGGACGGCGGCATCTTCCCCAACGGCACCAAGTGCGTGCCCCAGACCGGCGACAAGCTGCCGGGCGAGACCTGCAAGGTCGACGGCGGCTTCGGCGAGGGCGTCGACGATTGCGTCGCCGGCTCGCTGTGCCTCGACATCGACAACAGCGGCACGGCCACCTGCGTGGCCTACTGCTCGGGCGACATGCAGAATCCGACCTGCCCCGAGCCCGAGGACAGGTGCGCGTTCCTGTTCGAACCCACGGTCCCGCTGTGCTTCCCCCCGTGCGACCCGCTGACCCAGAACTGCTCCGACGACGAGGCCTGCGTGCCGAACATCGCCGCCCTCGGCTCGGAGTACTTCGTGTGCATGCCGCTGGTCTTCGAGGACATCCCCGGGCAGTACGGCGACGCCTGCTACGCCATCTCGGGCTGCGACCGCGGCTTCCAGTGCATCTTCGCCGAGAACGTGCCCAACTGCGCGGGCGACATGTACTGCTGCTCGGTCTGGTGCGACACGACCATGCCCGACACCTGCAAGGACTTCGACGCGACCATCGACTGCGTGCCCTGGTACGAGCCCGGACAGGAGACGCCGGGCTACGAGAACGTCGGGATCTGCGGGATCATGCTCTGACCGCCGCGGAGGCCCCGGGTGGTCCTGAGCGAGAGTTCGGGGTTGCCGCGGGCCCTCGGCGTGGCTCGCCGGTCGCGGGTCGGGGTGGGTGGTCGCCGGGCGACGGTGATGAGGACGGGGCGGTCTCGACGGCCGCGTCGCGGGTGTCTGTGAGGCTGTACGAGGAGGTGTCCCCTGTGGATGTCGCCGTCGGACAGCCTGTGCTCCGCGTTCGCCGCGGCGTGCGACGTCGTGGGTGCTGCCGGATGAGGGGACATCTCACGGCGGACCGCTCGGGGGTGTGACGTGGACCGGCGGTCCGCGGGGAACGAGGCGTATTTTCAACGGAATCGGCGAGGGCGGCGGCGTTGGCGCGGTCGCAGGGGCCGGGACGCGGGTCGGATTGACAAAATCGCCGATCCGTACGCATTGTCGCCCCGACAATTCATCCAGGCAGTTGGATCTGCCGCGCCGCACTCCGCGGGCGGATGTCACGAGACGAGAGAAAGATGGCGACGAAGCTTTTTGTTGGTGGTTTGAGCTGGGATACGACGGACGACTCGCTGCGCGAGGCGTTCAGCCGCTTCGGCTCGGTGATCGAGGCGCGCGTGATGACGGACCGGGACACCGGTCGCTCGCGCGGCTTCGGGTTCGTCGGGTTCCAGAGCGCGGCCGAGGGCGAGTCGGCCCAGCAGGCGATGGACGGCGCGTCCCTCGACGGCCGCACCATCCGCGTCAACCCGGCGAACGATCGCGGTGAGGGCGGCGGCGGCGGCGGCGGCGGCGGCGGTGGTCGCGGCGGCGGCGGTCGTGGCGGCTACGGCGGCGGTGGCGGCCGTGACGGCGGCGGCTACGGCGGCGGCGGCGGTCGTGACGGCGGCTACGGCGGCGGCGGCGGCGGTCGCGGCGGCGGAAATCGTCGCTACTGATCCGCGCGGACGACGAGGGCCTCGATCGGTCGATCCGGTCGGGGTCCTTTGTCATTTGCGGCGAGGAATTTTTTGTCGCGGAGGACGCGAACCGGTGAGCGCTCGCGGCGTCGTGGCGCGCGACGAGGTCCGCGGAGCGACGAGAGGGCCGACTCACGCGGACGACGAGGGCCTCGATCGGTCGATCCGGTCGGGGTCCTTTGTCATTTGTGGCGAGGAATTTTTCCTCGCGGAGGACGCGAACCGGCGGGCGCTCGCGGCGTCGTGGCGCGCGACGAGGTCCGCGGAGCGACGAGAGGGCCGACTGTGGGGCTCAGACGAGGCGGCCGACGCGGGCGCAGTGGCCGAGGTGCGCCTTCAGGTACTTGCTGGGCAGCTCGCGGGCGAGCTGGCCGGCGAGGCCGGCGGAGATGCCGACGAGCTTGTCGAGGTCGACGCCGGTCCTGATGCCCATGCCGTGCAGCATGTAGACGACGTCTTCGGTGGCGACGTTGCCGGAGGCGCCGGGGGCGTAGGGGCAGCCGCCGAGGCCGCCGACGGCCGAGTCGATGGTGCGGACGCCGAACTGCAGGGCCACGGTGATGTTGGCGAGGGCGGTGCCGCGGGTGTCGTGGAAGTGGACCGCGAGCTGGTCGAGGCGGACGCCGGCGCGCAGCAGGCCGTCGAGGATGTACTCGACCTGGCGCGGGGTGCCGACGCCGATGGTGTCGCCGAGGCTGATCTCGTAGACGCCCATGTTCAACAATGAGTCGGCGACGCGGAGGACTTGATCGAGCGGGATGGGGCCCTCGTAGGGGCAGCCGTAGACGGTGCTCACGTAGCCGCGGACCTGCATGTTGCGGGCGAGGGCCTCTTTGATCACCTCGCGGTAGGTGGTGAGCGCGTCCTCGGTGGTCTTGTTGATGTTCTTGCGGTTGTGCGTCTGCGAGGCCGCCATGAACACGGCGATCTCCTGCATGCCGGCGCGCGTGGCCGAGTCGAGGCCGCGGAGGTTGGGGACCAGCGCGCTGTAGGCGACGCCGGGCTTGCGGCGCACGCGGGTGGCGACCTCCATGTGGTCGGCGAGGGCGGGGATCCAGCGCGGGTTGACGAAGCTCGTCAGCTCGATGCGGCGCACGCCGGCGTCGACCAGGCCCTCGACCAGCTCGATCTTGCGGTCGGCGGACAGGATGGTGGACTCGTTCTGCAGGCCGTCCCGCGGCCCGACCTCGAAGATCGAGACGTCCGGCGGCATCGCCGCGAACAACGGGGCGCGATCGCTGCGGGACGTTGTTTCAAGGTCGGTCACTTGGCCTCCGGGCGCGCCAGTTCGAAGCGGTCCGTGGTTCGAGTGTACGCGATCCCACCGAGGCGCCCGACGGCGGCCAGCGCGGCCGGATCGATCGGCCGGAGCCGGCCCTTCGGGTCGCGCTGGACGAGCTCGGCGGCCACGGCGAAGTGCACGACCTCGGCGACCACGAGCGTCGAGGAGGGGCGTCCGGGGGTGGACACCCCCAGGGGGATGGCGTGGGTCAGGCGGCACTCGAAGTGCGCGAGCGCACCGGCGACGCGGGGCGGGGCGACGACCGCGGAGGGCTCGGCGGGCACGCCGGCGAGGTCCCACTCGCTGACCTCGGGCGGGACGGGCGCCGAGGTCGCGTTCATGGCGGCGGCGAACGGCTCGCTGACGTGGGAGATGCAGAGCTCGCGGGTCGCGAGGATGTTGGTGAGGGTGTCCTTGGGTCGGCCGTCGGGGTGCGAGGCGAACGACAGCGCGACCATCGCGGGGTGCGAGCAGACGGCCTGGTAGTAGCTGAAGGGCGCGAGGTTGCGGCGGCCGCGAGGGTCCTGCGAGGACACCCAGGCGATCGGCCGCGGGGCGACGAGGTCGGTCATCAACCGGTAGGTCTCGCCGGTGCCGAGGCTGGCGGCGGGGATCTCGGTGAGCGCGGGCGTGCCGGGGTCGTACCAGAAACCGCGCTGGGTTTTAAGCGCGCGATTTGCCCGCACGCCGGCGAAGTCGCAGGGGCGTGGCGATCCCGCGCGATGCGGCGCCCGGTGTGGTCGGGGACACGGGCGCTGCGGTGTGCGGGGACTGGCCAGTGCGGCTCAGGCACAGCGGCAGCGATGGTGAGCGCCGACGCTGCGGCGCCGCGGTGACCGGGTCGGGTGGCGGGTGCGGTGACCCGCTCGAGGGGCCTCAGGCGACGCTGCTGCGCTGGCGGTGACCGGGTCGGGGTGGCGGGTGGGGGACCCGCTCGTGGGGCCTCAGGCGACGCTGCTGCGCCGGCGGTGACCGGGTCGGGGTGGCGGGTGGGGGACCCGCTCGTGGGGCTTTTAGGCGCGGCGGCGGCGGCGGAGGGCGAGCAGCGCGAGCAGCGGGAGGGCGGCGGGCGGGGCCGACTGGTTGCAGCCGCAGCCCTCGTCGTCGAGGCCGGGGGCCTCGTCGCCGCTCGAGCCGCTGGAGCCGTCGGACTCGGAGTCGCCGACGGTGAAGCCGCCGCCGCCGGTGGTCGGGACCTCGCCGGTGGTCGGGACCTCGCCGGAGGAGCTGGTGGGTTCGGGAGATCCGCCGCACTGGTCGGGGATCCACTGCGAGAACGGGGTGTTGGTGATGCCCGCGAAGGCGATGTCGTCGATGTACCAGCCCTCGGCGCCGACGTACGCGTCGGAGGCCACGCGGAAGCGCAGCTTGATCGACTGGCCGGCGAAGTTCATGCCGAGGTCGAGGGACAGGGTCGTGGGGTCGGGGAAGTTCGGGCTCTGGCCGGAGAAGGCGAGGCGGCCGAACAGCGGGTTGACCTCGTTGGTGAGCATGCCGGTGTAGCCGGGGTCGGCCCAGGTGCTGACGTCGGTCCAGGTCATGCCGTCGTCGGTCGACAGCTCGATCACGCCGCCGTCCCAGAAGGTGCCGTCGGTGGCCTCGAACGAGTAGGCGTGGAGGAAGCTGACGACCAGCGGATCGCTGGCGGACACGTCGAGGGCGGGGGAGATGAGCCAGGCGTCGCTGACCGAGCCGGAGTCGATGCCGTGCCACACCGAGCCGGAGGCCCCGGCGGCGCGCGCCCAGATCTCGCCGGTGCCGCCCTGCTTCCACGGGGTGATGGGGGCGTCGACGTCGTCGGTGGCGGTGGCGTTCTGCTGGACGTCGCCGTTGGTGACGGTGGGCAGCACGAAGGTCGCGGCGGTGTCGCAGCCGCCGGGGGTGTCGAGGCTGGCGGTGAGCTTGATGTCCTCGACGTCGGGCGGGCCGTCGCCGAGGGCGACGGCGACCACGACCTCGGCCTCGCTGAGGGGCTCGAGGTCGGGCACGGCGACCGCGGGGCCGTCGGGGAACACCAGCGAGCCGCTGTCGGCCGAGAGCGTGAGGGTGGCGCCGGACATGGCGGCGATGCCGAAGTTGCGCACGGTGAGGCGCAGCTGGCCCACCTCGTCGTCGTCGACGACGCCGTCGCCGTCGCACGACTGCGTGCTGTCGTCGATGGCGGCGGCGAGCAGGCGGCCGTTGGGGCGGACCTCGAAGTCCTCGACCGCGCCGGCGTTGGACATCGAGAACTTGTCGGGCGAGACGGCGCAGGTGCCGAGGCCGCGGCGGGCGAAGGCCTCGGCGATGGTGACGAAGTCCTCCTGGTCGGCGGCGTGGGCGGCGGCGAGGATGCCGTCGCGCTGCTCGTTGTAGTCGGGGTCGACGGCGGTCATCATCATGCCGCTGACGACGTAGTCGCCCATGAGGCGGCGGATGTCCTCGAAGGGCTCGCCCGCGTGGGCCTCGTGCAGGGCGATGAAGACCTCCCACATCATGGTGGCCCAGATCTCGCCGGCGTTGTGGACCTCGGAGTTGGGGGCGCCGTTGTTCTCGATGAACGGGACGACCACGGGCAGCGGGTTCTCGTCGCCGATGTGGCGGAAGGTCAGCGGGTTCTTGTCGGTGTCGGTGGTGTAGGCGACGCGGCGCAGCGAGCGGTAGCCGGTGGTGTCGAAGGTGCCGTAGTAGCCGAGCGCGTAGGTGGCTTCGAGGTCGTCGCCCTCGCGGATCGAGTGCATGACGGCGTTGAAGTCGCCCCAGCCCTCGCTCTGGCCGCCGCACTGCAGGGTGCCGCAGTTGACGAGGCGGTGGTGGATGTAGTGGCCCCACTCGTGGGCGACGATGCCGTTGTCGATGGTGCCGTCGCGCTCGACCGAGCTGTCGCCGAGCAGGTGGCCGGTCACGGCGCCCTGGCCGAGGGCGTCCTTCAGGAGCTGGCCGTCGGCGAGGCTGAGGCCGACGGCGGGGAGGGTGGGGTCGACGACGTCGGCGTCGCCGCCGGGCGGGAACTCGTCCATGTCGGGCAGGGAGTCGACGAACACCACGCCGACGGCGCCCTTGTTCTGGGCGTGGGTGGCCTTGACCTCGAAGGTGCAGGAGCCGCGATCGGCGAGCACGATCTTGCCGGCGACGTCGTTGACGAGCGGCGTGCAGGCCTCGCTCGGCGCGTCGCTGCCGTCGTCGGCGAGCACGAGGTCGGCGGTGACGTCGTACTTCTTGGGGCCGAACATGGCCTGGCCGACGGGGTAGGGGGTGCCGTCGGCCTCGAAGCTGACGCTCTCGACGAGCGGGCTCCACAGGTACATCTGCATGCGCGGCGACTCGCCGTCGGCGGGCGTCGACATGTTGGCGTTGTTGCGCGAGCCCTCGAGGGCGGCGTCCTGGGCCTCGGCGAGCAGGACGTCGCCGCCGACGCCGCCGCGCCCGTAGTTGTCGGCCTGGGCGTTGCCGGCGGCCTCGTTGAAGCCGGAGTCGTACCACCAGTCGTGGTGCCAGTTGTTGACGAAGAACAGCGAGGTGACCGCCGCCATGACCTGGGTCTGGTCGGCGAGCGGCTCGAGGGCGATGTCGTAGATGTAGTCGAACGAGTTGAAGCCGTTGATCTTGGCGCGGAACTCGTTGTCGCCGCCGAGGCCGCTGGGGTTGACGTGGTCGCAGTAGGCGTCGACGTTGTTGCCGAGCGTCTCGGTGGCGCCGGGCGGGAGCCAGGGGTCGGGCTGGTCGTCGGGGTTGTGGTTGAAGCCCTCCATCTCGACGAGGGTGGGGAACACCGGCTTGGTCGGGCCGCCGGTGGGCGCGCCGTCGGGGTGCGGGTTGTAGTCCTCGAGCGGGCCGTCGAGCGGGCGGCCGCTCGGGTCGGAGAACACGCGGTAGCTGAACGACTCGCGGGCGATCAGGTCCTTGCGGTGGAGCACCTGGCCGGCGGCGTCGAGCACGAGGGCGTGGGCGTCGGGCTCGCGGCCGACGGTGGCCTGGATCTCGACGTAGTGGGCGGGCACGAGGGCGCCGCCGCGGGGGAAGTAGACCGGCTTGACGCGGGCGGGCCGGCGCAGCGCGAGGTCGACGGGGCCGGGGACGGCGACGTCGAGGTAGCTGTAGCCGGCGCGGGCGGGCTCGCTCGCGGGCGCGGCGGCGAGGTCGAGGCCGTAGAGGTGGTGGAGCGCGGCGCGGACGGCGGCGGCGCGGGCGGCGGCGCCGGTGAAGTGGGCGCGCGCGCCGAGGCTGCTGTGCGGGGCGCCGGCGATGGCGCGGAGGTGGAGGTCGCGGTCGAGCAGGACCTTGTGGTCGCCGTGGTAGACCTCGAGGTCGCCGACGGTCTGGCGCAGGCCGACGATGATGCCGCCGCGGCCGGTGTCGTGGACGAACAGCAGGCGGGCGTCGCGGACGCCGTGGGCGCGCTCCAGGTGGTGGCGGGCGGCCTGCTCGGGGGTGCTGCCGGCGGGCGCGGGCGACGGCGCGGGCGGGTAGTAGAGGCTGGTCTTCGCGGCGGCGGTCGCGGGCCCGCGGGGAGCGCCGGGGCCGGGGCGGGTGGCCGCGTGGGCGGGCGTGGCGAGGAGGCAGAGCGCGACGAGAGAACAGCCGGTGAGCCCGCGATGCATGGTGGCGGGCATCGTAGCGGAGAACGCCGCGAGGCGGGGCGCTCAGCGACGGCGGCGACGCAAACAGAAGATCAAGGAGGGGAGCAGCAGGGCGCGGAGGTTCGATCCCGTGCTTCGGCAGGCGCAGCCGGCGGCGTCGTCGTCGGCGCCGTAGGAGTCGGGCAGGGCGGGCAGGCCGTGGGCGCCGCCGTCGCTGCCGGGGCCGCCGGGGTCGGTCGGACTCGCATCGGACCCGCCGGTGAGGCCGCCGTCGTCGCCGCCGCCGGTGAGGCCGCCGGCGTCGCCGCCATCGGCGTCGGATGCGCTGGTGATCGACGTCATCGGGGTGGTCGGATCGGCGGTCGGGTCGGTGGGATCGGTCGGGTCGCCGGTGTCGGACGGGTCGCCGGTCGGATCGGGGGCGGGCACCGGGTCGAGCGCGATCACGAGGCGCGCGCCGGGGTACACGGCGAGCGCGACGGGCTCGCTCGCCGGCTCGTAGAGGCCGTCGGCGTGGGCGTCGACGGTGTGGGGGCCCTGCGCGGCGGTGAAGATGAAGTCGCCTGCGGGGCCGGGCTCGACGGCGGCGCCGCCGTCGAGGCGGACGCTCGCGCCGGCGGCCGCGAGGTTGGACGGCGGACAGAGGGCGGACCAGTCGGCGGCGATCACGTAGGCGTCGGCCTCGAGGTCGGTGCCGGCGCACGGGCCCTCGCCGGGCGGCATGACGAGGCGGTGGTGGCCGTCGATGTCGGGGCGGGCGTGCCAGTAGGTCAGCTCGGCGCCGGCGTCGACGGGGCACAGCTCGTCGGCGGTCAGGGTGTCGGTCGGCATGGCGGTCTTCTTCAGCCAGGTGTCGGCGCCGGCGGTGAGCGTGCAGGCGGCGCCGCGATCGACGACGACGCCGTGGATCTCCCCGGGCGGCACGACCTCGCGGATGAGGGCCATGTAGAGCGTCCAGTTCCAGCCGGAGCCGGGGTCGGTGTGCGACTGGTCGGGCAGCTCGACGTGGCCGGCGATGTGCTCGCGGTCGACGGGGATCGCGTGTTTGATCGTCAGCCAGCGGGTCAGCAGGGCCGACGAGCCGTAGGTCGCCCACGTGTACCACTTGGCGGGATCGTCGATGTAACCCTCGTGCTCGATGCCGAGGGCGAAGCGGTTCGAGCTGCCGACGTGGTAGGCGCGGTCCTGGTCGCGGACCATCTGCGTGACCTCGCCGTCGCTCGAGCGCATGACGTACTGCGTGGACACCACGGCGTCGGGGTTTTTAAACCAGGAGATCGTGCCGGCGTACGAGCCCTGCATGGTGTGCACGACGATCCACTTGTAGGCCTCGATGCCGTCTTCGGTGTAGTTGCCGGAGTAGGCCGGCTCGAACGCGACGGCGAGCGGGTACTCGGGCTCGACGTGCAGGGGCTCGGGGGCGGGCCCGTCCAGGTCCGCAGGACCGTGAGGGTGGGAGAGCAGCTCCCAGCCGGGCGGGCGGGTGTGTGTGGCCTCGCCGTCGGGCAGCGCGAGCGGGGCGGGGTGGGCGTGGGCGTCGCCGGCGAGGCCCAGCGCGCAGGCGAGGAGGAGCAGGCCGTCCGTGGACATGCGGGCACGATAGCGCGCGTCGACCGTGGCAGCCACAAGGAAGCGGGCGGGCTCAACGCGGGCGGTAGGGGTCGAACGGCCGCACGCTGCGGCGGCGGGCGTTGAAGGCGGCGAGCTCGGCGGGGGTGAACTCGGCGGGGCTGCCCTGCGGGGCGAGCAGGCGGGCGAGGCCCTCGATCTTGCGGCGGGCCTCGGCGGCGGCGGTCGAGCGCAGGGCGGCGAGCGGGGAGGTGTCGCGGGTGGGCTCGTCGCACTCGTCCCAGGCGAGGAAGAGGTGGTGCTTGCGCTCGGCGAGGCTGCGCCGGGGGTCGCGCCAGTGCTGCAGCAGGCGGGCGACGAGGCGGTCCTGCTCGTCGGCGAGGCGCTGCTTGTGCCAGGCGTGGGCCATGCGCAGGCGCAGGCCCTCGGTCGCGAGCATGAAGGCGAGCTTGGCCGAGTTGTGGCGCTTGCCGCGGGGGCCGTCGGCGAGGCCGCCGAAGGCGAAGCCGCCGCCGACCATCATGGCGGCGGTCGGCGGTCCGAACGGGTAGAGGGCGCGCTCCTCGAAGGCGTCGCGCGCGTGGGCCCGCGTCTCCTTGAGCTTGCCGGTCTTCAGGTCGAAGCCGAGGAAGGCGATGTTCTTGTCGGTGACGAGCGGGTCGTGAAAGCCCACGCTGCCGTCGGCCTCGATGATCGCGGTGAAGCGCGGGTCGCGGTGACGCAGGCGGCCGCCGCCGATCGGCTCGAGCTTCGGGCCGAGCGAACCGTCGGCGCCGCGCTCGAGCTGCAGCGAGGAGGGCGGGGCGATCGTGAGGGCGGGCAGCGGCTCGACGGTGTCGGGGGTCGGCCTTCGCGGCGTCGGGGCATCGGCGGGGGCGTCGACGAGGGGGCGGTCGGATGCAACCGGTCGCGACGCGGGCGGCGCTGCGGATGCTGCGGGCGGAGCTGCGGTGGATGCTGCGGGCGGAGAGGGCGGCGCTGCGGTGGATGCTGCGGGCGGAGCGGGTGGCGCCGCGGTGGATGCTGTGGGTGGTGCTGCGGTGGATGCTGCGGGCCGAGCGGGCGGCGCTGCGGTGGATGCTGCGGGCGGCGGGGCTGCGCGTGTGGTCGCGGCCGACGCGAGGCACGCGAGGCAGACCAGCACGCGGAGGCGGGCCGCGCGCTGCGATCGCAGGCCGGGGACCATGGCGGGCCAACCGGGGCGTGGTGGCGGCTATTCCGCGGCTAGAGCAGCTTCTCGAGGCGGGCGCGGTCGAAGCCGACCATGATCTCGCCGCGGACGTCGACGACGGGCACGCTGCCCATTTTAAAGCCCTTCTCCTGCGACTTGGCCTGCAGCTCGCCGGCGGCGGCCGCGTCCTTCTCGATGTCCTTGGCGACGTATTTAATGCCCTTGCGGTCGAGGTAGGCGGTGAGCTGCTTGCAGACGCCGCACCAGTCGGTCTTGTAGACGATGACGTCGGCCTCGCGCGGGGCGGGCTTGGGGGGCTCGAGGCCGGGCGGGAGCTCGACGTGGCTCGAGCGGCCCTGGCCGGTCGCGATCTCCTCGAAGAGGCTGCGCTGCTCGGTGAGCAGCTTCCACGAGCCGTCGGCCTCGGGGGTGCGGAGGTTGGTGACCCACACGCGGCCGGGCGGGGGCTCCGGCCCGTTTAATAGTGTGACGCGGACGAACCCCCTGGCCTCGTCGGGGACCTCGGCGGGCTTGCCGGTGTCTTTAAAAACGCCGCGGTCGCCGGCGTAGGTGAGGATCGCGCCGGCGGCGTCGGCGGGCAGCACGGCGGCCTCGGCGGCGGGCGCGGCGGGGTCCTGCACGGCGGGGCGCGCGGGGTCGGGTGCGGGGGGCTTCTCCTCGCCGCAGGCGGCGAGCAGACAGAGGGCGAGGGCGGCGCGGACGCACGAACGGGTCGGTTCGAACATGGCTGGCGCGGGAGTATAACGGCGGTCCAGCGATGGCGCGATTCGCCCCCGGCCCGGAAGGGCGCAGCCTGCTCAGCCTGCTCCGGGCGTTCGTCGCGCTGGTGCTGACGCTGACGGTGCTGACGGCGATCCTGTACTCGGGCTACCTGCGCTACACGGACCTCGGCGGCGAGCCGGTGGCGGCCCCGGCGGTGACGCTGGAGGTCGACCGCAGCGGGCGCAAGGTGACGGCCGGGCGCAGCTCGCTGACCCGCGAGCGCGACCTGTGGGTCATGCACCTCGAGGGGTCGCCGGAGGAGATCGGCGACGCGCACGGGCAGCTGGCCTCGCGGCTGTTCGCCGAGCTCGACCGCCACGTGTCGGCGCGCCTGCAGCAGCGCTTCGGGGCGTGGTTTGAGGGCTGGGCGGCGACCATGGTGATGCGCTGGGACTTCCGCGACGACAAGACGGCGCTCGGTCCGGCGTATCGCCGCGAGCTCTCGGCCCTGGCGGCGGCCATGCCGGAGGCGGCCGGCGGCGGGCTCGGCAGCTACCACCGCCTGTTCCTGCACCAACACTTCCTCGAGCTGAGCCGGCGGCTCGACGACGTGGTGCTCGAGGGCAACCTGTTCGCGGCGGCGCCGCGGCCCAAGGGCGGCGAGCCGGGCAACCTGGTGGTCGGGCGCAGCTTCGCGGTCGACCTCGGGCCCGAGGTGGAGATCGCCCGGCTGGTGACTTTTTATTACCCGGACGGCAAGTACCCGTTCGTGTCGATCGGCTGGGCGGGGCTCGTCGGGGTGGTCACCGGGGTCAACGCGCGCGGGCTGGTGGTCGCGGTCAACCCCACGCGCAGCGACGACCCGCTCGGCGACGGCTCGCCGCTGCCGCTGGTGCTGCGGCGCGTGCTCGAGGAGGCGGACACGTTCGAACAGGCGCTCGAGATCCTGCAGGCGGCGGAGCTGCGGACCAGCGGGGCGGTGCTGGTGGCCGACGGGCGCCAGCGCAAGGCGGCGATCGTCGAGCTGGCGGTGCGCGACAAGCAGGAGCGCAAGCCGCGGGGCGAGGGCGACGCGGCGGTGTGGGCGGCCAATCACCTGGTGCGCGAGCCGTTCGAGCGCGACGCGCAGAACGACCGGATCCGCCGCTACACGTCGTCGGGCTACCGCCACGAGAGATTGGGCGAGCTGCTGGCGGGGCCGCAGCCGGTCGACGCGGCGCGGGCGGCGGCGATCCTCCGCGACCGCCGGGGCATCGAGGAGTCGGAGCTCGGGCTCGGCAACCGCAACGCGCTCGACAACCTGCACCTGACGCACGCGGTGGTCGTCGACGCCACGGCGATGGTGCTGTGGGTCAGCGAGGGGCCGAGCGCGCTCGGCAGGTTTCGGGCGATCGACCTGCGCCACGCGCTGACGCGCGAGGGCTCGCGACCGGCGCCGCTCGACGACTTCCCGGCCGACCGCCTGCTGCACAGCGAGGAGTACGGCGACTATCAGGAGGCGCTGGCGGCCATCGACCACGCGCGCAGCCTGCTGGCGGCCGGGCTGCCGCACAAGGCGCTGGCCGACGCCAAGGTGGCGCTGGCGCTGGCGCCGGACGTCGGCGACCTGCACCGCCTGCTCGGGGACATCGAGCGCGAGCTCGGCAACCTGGCGGCGGCGCGGACCCACTACGCGCGCTACCTCGAGCTGGTGCCCGGGCGCCTGCGCGATCAGGAGCGCGTGCGCGGGCTGCTCGAGGAGCTCGGCGAGTAGTCGGCCTCGCTACGGAGGCGGCGCATGGCGACGTTGGTGTTGGCCGGGGCGGGGCCGAAGCCGAAGCGCTCGTAGAAGGCCGTGGCGTCGCGGGTGTGCAGGTGCACGGCGTGGGCGTCGCGGACGCGCGGGTGGTCGAGGGCGAGGCGCACGAGGGCCTCGCCGAGGCCGCGGCCGCGCCACGCGGGGGCGACGATCACGTCGCGGAGGTCGACCCACTTGGCGCCGTCGCCGACGGCGCGGGCGCTGGCGACGAGCTCGCCGCGCTCGTCGTGGGCGCCGACCCAGGCCCCGGCGCCGCGGTGGGCCCGGGCGATGCGCTCGGGCGGGACGTCGACGTTCCAGTAGGTGTCGGCGAGCAGGGCGGCGGCGGCGTCGGCGTCGGCGGGGTCCATGGCGCAGCACAGGCGCGCGCCGGCCGGGGCGCGCAGGAACGGCGGGTCGGGCACCGCGGGGTTGGCGTGGCGCACGGCCTCGATCGCCGCGGGGTCGCCAGCGTGGCCGCGGCGCCACAGGCAGGTCAGCACGTGGGCGAGCTCGTCGGGGCGGCGGTTCTGGCCGAGCTTGAACTTGCCGTCGAGGCGGTCGAGCGCGACGCCGACGATGAGGATGCCGTCGACGGCCCGGGCGTAGCGCGGGTCGTCGGCGGTGATCGCGACGTGGCCGCCCTCGGGCTGGTACTTCTCCATGAGGGCCTGGAGGGCGCGGGCCTTGAGCGCGCGGTCGGTGACCTCGTGCGGCGCGCCGTGGACCTGGACGCTGCGGTAGTAGGTGGTCGCCGGGCACGCGCGCTCGGGGTCGAAGAAGTAGCTCGGCAGCTCGGCGACGATCTCGTCGGCGCTGACGACGGCGGGGCGCCCGAGCAGGTCGAGCTTCTCGCCGGCGGGGGCGCCGTGGAAGCACAGGCGGTCGTCGACGAGCACGCCGTGCACGGTGCGCAGGACGGGCTCGCCGGCCGCGGTGGTGCCGGCGACGCGGACCACGGGGCTGCGCGCGAGCAGGGCGAGGGCCTCGTCGCGGGTGCTGCGGAACACGGGCTTGCGCATGCCTCCGAGGATGCGCGCGCGTTGGACCACTCAAAAGGTCCAGTTTTGCGAATTTGACTGGTCCAGCCGGCGTGCGCTACGAACGACGGATGCGGTGGGTGCAGACGTTCGTGATCGAGGCGGCCGGCGACCGGCCGCGGTTCGTGCGGATCGCCCAGGCGATGGCGGCGGAGATCCGGCGCGGCCGCCTGCGCCCGGGCGACCCGCTGCCGAGCTCGCGCGCGCTGGCCGAGACGCTCGGCGTGCACCGCAACACGGTGGTCGCGGCCTACGCGGAGCTGACGGCGGAGGGCTGGATCGAGGCGACGCCGGCGCGCGGGACGTTCGTGTCGCAGGCGCTGCCGGAGCCGACGCCGCGGGCCTCGGCCGGGTCGGCGTCGCTGCGCGCGGCGGTGCCGACGCGGCCGGGCTACGAGCTGCCGCCGGCGATCGAGCCGTTCCGCCTCACGCCGAACGATCCGCCGGGCACGCTGGCGCTGCTCGGCGGGGTGCCCGACGCGGGGCTGGCCCCGGCGGGGGCGATCGCGCGGGCGTATCGCCGGGCGCTGCGGGCCGACGCGCGCGGGCTGCTCGGCTACAGCGACGCGGGCGGGCACCCGCGCCTGCGCGCGGCGCTGGCGACCATGCTGTCGGCGACGCGCGGGCTGGCGGCCGGGCCGGAGCACGTGCTGCCGACGCACGGCAGCCAGATGGGGCTGTTCCTGGTGGCCCAGGCGATCGTGCGGCCGGGCGAGGTGGTGGCGGTCGAGGACCCGGGCTACCGGCCGGCGTGGGAGGCGTTCAAGCGCGCGGGGGCGCGGCTGGTGCCGATCGCGGTCGACGCGGAGGGGCTGGTGGTCGCGCAGCTGGCGGCGCTGTGTGAGCGCGAGCGCGTGCGGGCGGTGTACCTGACGCCGCACCACCACTACCCGACCACGGTGACGCTGTCGCCGGGCCGGCGCATCGCCCTGCTGCAGCTGGCCCGCGCGCAGCGGATGGCGCTGGTGGAGGACGACTACGACCACGAGTTCCACTACGAGGGCCGGCCGGTGCTGCCGCTGGCGAGCACGGACGCGGTCGGGTCGGTGATCTACGTCGGCACGCTGTCGAAGGTGCTGGCCCCGGGGCTGCGCGTCGGCTACGTGGTGGCCCCGCCGCCGCTGGTCGAGCGGCTGACGGTGCTGCGCTCGACGCTCGACCTGCAGGGCGACGCGGCGATCGAGGCGGCGGTGGCCGAGCTGCTCGAGGACGGCGAGGTCCAGCGGCACGTGCGGCGGGTGCGGAAGATCTACCTCGGGCGGCGCGACGCGCTGGCGGCCGCGCTGCACGAGCAGCTCGGCGGGCGCGTGGCGTTCGCGCTGCCCCAGGGCGGCATGGCGATGTGGCTGCGGGCCGCCGAGGGCGTCGATGTCGAGGCGTGGGAGCGCAGCGCGCTGGCCCGCGGGGTGCGGTTCGCGGCGGGGCGGCGCTTCATGTTCGAGGGTCGGCGCTCGGACTGCGTGCGCGTGGGCTTCGCGGGGCTGGACGAGCGGAAGCTGCGAGAAGCGGTCCGGCGGATGGTCCAGGGGCTCTCCGATCTGCGACGGTGACGACGGGGCCGCTCGGGCGCCGTCCGGGCGGGGCTTGCCGGGGGGCGGCGGCGGGTGGGAAGATGGCGCGATGCTGTGGGCGCTGGTCGTGCTGGGGGTGAGCGCCGCGGCGCCTGCGGAGGCCGCGGAGGCGAGGGACCCGTTCGCGGCGGTGCTGCGCCCGGCGGGGCCGGGCAAGGCGGTCGAGGCGGACGCGGCGGAGGCGGCAGGGCGGGCGCGGGCGCAGGCGGACGCGGCGTCGAAGCGGTTCGCGGCGGCGAGCGGGGAGGCGGAGGCGAGGGCCGCGGCGGCTGCGTGCACGGCGGCGTACGTGGCGGCGTACAACGAGCACCGATTGCTCGACCGGCGGGGCGACGAGCTGCTGTTCAACGCGGCGGCGTGCGCGGCCGGGCACGCGCCGGGGGCGGCGCTTCGGCTGTGGCGGGTGGTGGTCGAGCGCTACCCGCGGAGCGAGCTGGCGCCGCGGGCGTCGCTGCGGTCCGGGAGGCTGGCGTTCGCGGTCGGGCTGTACGCGCGGGCGGCGGAGGACTTCGAACGGCTCGTGCGGATGGCGCCGAAGCAGGCCGAGGCGCGGGACGCGTTGTACGACGCGATGGCGATCCGGGCGGGGCTCGAGCAGTGGAGCGAGGCGCGGGCCGACTGGGCGCTGTTGCTGCGGATGTACGGCGGCGAGGATCCGGGCCGGGCGGCGGAGGTGCAGATGGCGGGCTGGCAGCTCGCGCGCGACGACGCGGAGCGCCTGAAGCTCGTCGAGGCGTACTTGCAGGGGTACGCGCGCGCGGGCGGGGTCGACCGGACGATCGTCGCCAGCGTCGAGGCGGGGCGGCTGCTGTGGCGACGGGCGTGCGCGCAGCGCGGGGTCGACGGGCCGCCGGGGCTGTGCGTGACGGGCTGGACGGCGCAGGCCGGACCGGCGCAGGCGAAGGCCGGACCGGCGCAGGCGAAGGCGGGGGCCCCGGCGCAGGCGGAGGCGGGGGCCCCGGCGCAGGTGAAGGCGGGGGCCCCGGCGCAGGCGAAGGCGGGGGCAGCGGCGCAGGCGGAGGCGGGGGCAGCGGCGCAGGCGGAGGCGAGGACCCCGGCGCAGGCGAAGGCGGGGGCAGCGGCGCAGGCGGAGGCGGGGGCCCCGGTGGCGGTGCAGCAGGGGCGCGCGCGGGTGTGTGCGGCGGCGGCTTCGGAGCAGTTCTCGCTGCACGCGCGCGACGCGAGGCTGGTGGCGGCGGCGCGCGAGCACTTCGCGCGGGCGCGGGCGCTCGAGCGGGCCGTCGAGGTCGACAAGCTCGAGGACCCGCGGCGGGCGGCGGCGCTGCGCGAGGCGACGGCGCTGGTGCGGCGGCTCGAGGCGGACGCGGAGCTCGAGGCGTTGATGGCGATCGAGACGCCGGCGCTGCGCTGGCCGCTGTCGCGGGGGCGGGCCAGGACGGCGCGGGAGCGGGAGGTCGAGCGCGCGTCGATGCAGGCGTTCAACGCGTTCTACCAGGCCCTGACGCGGCAGGCGGAGGTGGTGCGCCGGCGCCTCGAGGAGGTGGTGACGGCGCGGGTGGCGGAGCAGTCGCTGGCGGCGGCGGGGCGCAGGGCGGCGCTCGAGCGGACGATGGCGGCGAGGCTGCTGGCGCTGCGCGTGCCGAAGGGGCTGACGCCGGCGGTGGAGGCGGCCTACTGCGCGGCGCTGGGCGAGCAGGCGGCGCCGTGGCTGGTGGAGGCGGAGCGTGCGCTCGAGTACTGCGTGCAGCGGGCGGCGGAGTTCCTGGTGTTCACGCCGGAGGCGCGCGCGTGCGAGGCGGAGCTCGGGCGGCGCGCGTCGACGCGGTACCCGCGGCTGGCCGAGTTCGTGCCGGCGATCGCGGTGGTCGAGTGGGAGCCGGAGCCGGCGTCGGTGGTGCTCGACGCGCCCGACGCGGCGGTGGGGGATCCGGGCGAGGCGAGCGCGGGCGCGACGTCGCGGTGACGGACGAACCCCCGCGTCGACGGCCCGCGCCCGTCGCCGACGCCTCCTGGACCGGCGACGGCGATCAGGCGGACAGGCGATCGACGCCGTGGTGCATCAGGCGGGCGGCGGACGCGACCTGGTCGACCACGCCGGTCTTGGAGTGGAGCGCGCCGGCCCAGCCGCACAGGGCGGCGAACCACACCTGCTGGAGGGCGGCGAGCATCGCGGCCTCGGCGGCGCTCGGCGTGCGGTCGGAGTCGCCGCGCAGGGCGACGAGGCTGAGCTCGAAGAGCACGCTGTGGAACTGGGCGAGGCGCTCGGACAGCGCGGGCTCGCCGGACGCGGCCGAGCGGACCACGGCGCGGCCGAAGTTGGGGCGGTCGCACAGGAAGTCGGTGAGGAAGGCGAAGAACGCGACGACCCGCTGCACCGGCGAGTCGCCGGTGATCGGGGCGGCGCCGAGGCGCGCGCGCAGGTCGTGGACCTCGACGCTGAGCACGCCGACCAGCAGGTCCTCTTTGCTGCGGAAGCGCTTGTAGACGGTGCCGAGGGCCACGCCGGACGTCTGGGCGACCTCGCGCAGGCGCACCGCCGCGAAGCCGCCGGCCTCGGCGAGGTGCACCGCGGCGTCGAGGATCCGTCGCGTGCGTTCATCGGTCGGCACCTCGCCGGGAAGCACAGCAGCCACGTCTCCCGGTGTACCGGTCTCAACCCAAGCGGTCAACGCTGTGGGTCACAGCGTGCGCCGCGTGCTCGCCGAACGCGAGGCACAGCGTTCGTTCGCCGTTCGGGCGCGCGGGCTTTCGCGTTCGGTCGCGCCCGCACAGGCTTCTGGACGACTAGAACAGATTTCACAACCGAGGAGGTGCGCGGGCCTTTATGCTTCGCCCGCCGATGGCCGACCGCCCGCCGTTCTCCCGCAGCTACCTCGCGTTCGCGCTCGGGGTGGTCTGTGTCGCCAACTTCCTCAACTACCTCGACCGCCAGCTCGTCAGCGCCCTCGAGCAGGAGATCCGCGGGCACTTCACGCTCACGAAGCCGGAGTTCGGCGCGCTGTGGTCGGCGTTCACGCTCGGCTACATGGTGTGCGCGCCGCTCGTCGGGTGGGCCGCGGTCCGCTGGCGACGCACGGCGATGTTCGCGATCTGCGTGCTCGTGTGGTCGCTGGCGACGGTCGGCACCGGGCTGGCCGACAGCAAGCTGGCGCTGTACCTCTCGCGCTTCTTGATCGGCGTGGGCGAGGCGGGCTGCCTTGTGATCGGGCCCACGCTGATCGTCGACTTCATGTCGGAGCGGGTCCGCGGGCGGGCGCTGTCGGTGTTCTACCTCGGGCTGCCGCTCGGCGGCACGGCGGGGTACCTGCTCGGCGGGGCGAGCACGACCTACCTCGGCGGCTGGCACAACGCGTTCTTCATCGGCGGCGTGCCGGGGCTGCTGATCGCGGCGCTGCTGCTGACGCTGCGCGAGCCGCTGCGCCGCGCGCCCGACGAGGCGCACGGCGGCGGTGGGCTGCGCGACTACGTGGCGCTGCTGCGCAACAAGACGCTGATGCTCATCATCTTCGCCCAGGCGTTCGCGGTCATGATCCTGGTGCCGCTGCTGCACTTCGGCATCGCGTTCTTCGAGCAGGAGCGCGGCATGACCAAGCTGCAGGCCTCGACGGCGCTCGGCGTGATCGGGCTGGTCGGCGGGGTGCTCGGCATGCTGCTCGCCGGGCTGCTCGGCGACCGCCTGGCGCGGCGCACCCGCGGGGCCTACGCGCTGCTCGCCGGCATCGCCTACGCGCTGGCGCTGCCGGCGCTGCTGATCGGGTTCACCGCCGACGCGCACGTGACGATCTTCGTGGCCATGCTGATCGGCGCGACGTGCCTGTTCATGTGCATGCCGGCGGTCAACACCCAGATCGCCAACTGCGTGCCGGCCGAGCGGCGGGCCATGGCCTACGCGCTGGCGGTGTTCATCCTGCACTTCCTCGGCGACATGGCGGCGCCGCCGGCGTTCGGGGCGATCGCCGACGGGCCCGGCGGGGCCGAGCAGGCGTTCGTGCGCTTCTCGGGGGCGCTCGTGCTGGCCGCGAGCTGCTGCTTCGTCGCCACCAGGACGGCCAAGCGCGACGTGCCGGCGGACGAAGCGACGCAGTAATTTTTTAGTCTCTCCGCACGATCGAAATCATTAAAATTTCAGAAGCGGAGTTTGAGGCCGAGCTGGGCGCCGCCCCAGCGGGGGGAGGCGTTGACGCGCAGGCGCTTGCCGAGGCGGACGCCGTCGGCGTCGAGGGCCTGGTTGGCGCGGGCGGCCCGCTTGTCGGCGGCGAACATGGCGGTGCCGGCGATGCCCATGGCGAGGCCGGCGGTCTGCAGGATGCCGAGGAACGCCAGCGTGACCGATCCGAGGGCCGACTCGCTGGGGCCGATGGCGAGGAACGGGCCGACCGCGGGGATCAGCATGTACGTGCCGACGTTGTTGCACACGCCGGGGCGGTCGCCGCAAAACGGCCCGTTGGCGTCGATGAGGCCGGCGCCGACCGCCGCGGTGCCGAGGTACGTGGCGCCGAACATCACCCAGCCGGAGATCATGAGGCCGGCGCGGGCGCGACGCGGGGGCGGCGGCGGCTCCTGGTACTGCCCGTACGGCTGGGGCTGGGCGTAGGGGTAGGGCTGCGGCTGGGCGTAGGGGTAGGGCTGGGGCTGGGCGTACGGCTGCGGCTGCGGGTAGGGCTGGGGCTGGGCGTACGGCTGCGGCTGAGGCTGGGGCTGGGGCTGCGGCTGCGGCTGCGGCTGGACCTCCTGCGCGTCGGTCCGCAGGGCCAGCACGGCGCCGGCGCCGGGGAGCACGGACGGGCGGACGCTGCGGGCGATCGGGCTGGCCATCGCGGGGGCGGCCGTGGTGGCGACGAGGATCGCGGCGAGGGCGGGGCAGAGCAGCTGTTTCATTATGAGGCCAGCATGCACGGCGCGGCGGCGGAGGTCCAGATGGCCGGCGCACGGCCAGGCCGTTTGGTCCATGCGCGGCGGGCCGCGCGGGTGAGCGGTGTTTCAGGCGGTGCGTGGGATCCAGACCTCGAAGTCGGCGCCGCCGCCGGGGCGCGGGCCGACGCGGACGTCGCCGCCGTGGGCGCGGGCGAGGTCGCGGACCAGCGAGAGGCCGAGGCCAGTGCCCGGGGTGTGGGCGGTGCTCTCGCGCTGCACGCGGTAGAAGCGGTCGAACACCCGCTCGCGCTCGGCCTCGGGGATGCCGGGGCCGCGGTCGGCGACGTGGATCACGGCGCGATCGGGCGCGCACTCGAGGCTCACGCGCAGGCCGCGGTCGGGGCCGTCGGCGGCGTACTTCAGGGCGTTGTCGAGGAGGTTGACGACGATCTGGTCGATGGCCTGGCGGTCGAACTTGCAGGGCACGGGGTCGTCGGGGAGCTCGAGCTCGACCGGCGGGAAGCCCTTGCTGGCGACGTGGCGGGCCTGGCCCTCGACCACCTCGCGGAGGTGATCGGCGAGGTCGCCGGCGCGCGGGTCGAGCACGCGGCGGCCCTCCTCGAGCTGGGACACGGCGAGCACGTTCTCGACCAGGCGGCTCAGGCGCACACTCTCGCGGACGAGGTCGTCGTGGAAGGTCGCGAGCGACTGCGGGGGGACCAGGCCCTCTTGCAGCATCTCGGCGTGCATGCGCAGGGTGGTCAGGGGCGTGCGCAGCTCGTGCGAGACGGCCGACACGAACGCGGTCTTCTGGGCCGAGAGCTCGTCGGCGCGGCGGGCCGCGCGGGCGACCACGAACACGCCGGCGCCGACCACGAGGATCAGGCCGAGCAGGGCACCTGCCTGAAAGGCCAGGCGGTCGGGCGGCGGCGTCGCGGACGAGGCGGAGGGGAAGCAGAGGGCGACGCCGGGCAGGTGCTCGCTGACGGGGTGGGGCGCGGCGCAGGCCGCGGGGTCGCGGGTGACGAGCGCGCCGCCGGCGGGGGCGTGGCGCTCGGCGACGGCGGGCAGCCAGGTGTCGACGAGGAAGCCGCGGTCGAGCAGCACGCCCTGGACCGAGCCGGTGCCGGCGTGCGACACGACGCGCTGCAGCACCAGCTGGTCGGCGAGCGAGAGGTAGGCCATCGGCGTGTAGTCGACCTCGGACTCCTGCGCCGGGGCGGCGGGGCGTACGGGCGGCGGGGCCTGCGGTGCGGCCTGTTGCGGCGGCGGGGCCTGCTGCGAGGGCGCGGAGTTCATGGCGATCTGCTCGAACACCGGGGCGGCGCTGGCGGCCTGTTTGGGCGGCACGAAGGAGCTCTGGCGGCTCTGGATGGCGTCCCAGCTGACCTGCTTGCGGCTGGTCAGGGGGATCTGGCGCTTCTGCACGCGCAGGTTGGCGTTCTCGTCGCCGATCTGGGCCTGGGCGAGGTCGTTGTAGACCTGGTTGCCGAGCGAGCCGTAGTTGGTGGTGATCGGCGCCTGACCCTCTGTCCGATCGGACATGGCCACGAGGGCAGGTGACTGCGCGTCGCCGAAGCTGAGCGCGCGCAGGGCGGCGAGCGCGGGCGAGGCGACCACGGCGGCGACCCGGCGGGCGCGCTCGGGGCCGGGGTCGGCGTCGTCGGCGGGGTAGGGCGTGCGCACGCGGTCGCCTGGGTCGACCTGGAAGTAGCCGAGCACGCGCGGGTCGTCGGGCTCGGCGGCCAGCGGCGAGACGGCGACGGCGTCGCCGACGGCGAGCACCTCGGGCGGGCTGTAGAAGTGGTTGTAGAGGTAGAACGGGCGCGCGTCCTCGCGGCGGCGCAGCTCCTCGAGGCCCTCGCGCACGGCGGCGGCGATGCGCTCGGCCGACTGGCGCTGGCTGGCGGCGTGCTCGCGCGCGAGGGCCGACTGCTCGCGCAGCGAGGCGAACCACCAGCCGACCGCGAGCAGCACGGTCGGCAGGGCCACGCCGAGGCCGAGCGCGAGCAGGCGGCGGCGCTCGCCGCTGGCGGGGCGGCGCACGCTGGCGCGGGTCGGGGTCATCGCGGGGCGGCCTCGAAGCGGTAGCCGCGGCCGCGCACGGTGCCGATCCAGGCCTCGCCGCCGGGCACGTCGCGCAGCTTGTTGCGGAGCTGGAGGATGTGCACGTCGACCGTGCGGGTGCGGATGCTGCCGTCGTGGTAGCCCCACACGTCGGTGAGCAGGGCCTCGCGGGTGACCGCGACGCCGGGGCGGGCGCGCAGGTAGTCGAGGATGAGGCCCTCGCGGGCGGTCAGCGCGACCTGTCCTCCGGGCCAGGTGAGCGTGAGCGCGGCGAGGTCGGCGGTGACGTCGCCGACGCGGAAGCCGGCGGTCGGGGCGGCGGGACGCGGGCGGCGCAGCAGGCCGCGCACGCGGGCCACCAGCTCGCGGATGCCGAACGGCTTGGTCACGTAGTCGTCGGCGCCGGCGTCGATGCCGGCGACGATGTCTGCCTCGGCGCCGCGGGCGGTCAGCATGAGCACGGGGGTGAGGTCGCCGCGGGCGCGCAGGCGCTGGAGGAGGGTCAGGCCGTCGACCCCGGGCAGCATCCAGTCGAGCAGGATCAGGTCGTAGCGCCGGGCCTGCATCTTGACGTGGGCCTCGCCCCCGTCGGCGGCGACGTCGAGGTCGATGCCCTGGGCGCGCAGCAGCTCGACGAGGCCGTGGCGGATCGCGGGTTCATCCTCGACGACGAGGGCGCGCGGGAGGTCGGCGGTCACCATCGCAGGGTGTCACGAAACGCGGCGGCGCGGCGAGGGGGCGGCGGTAAGGACGCGGTAAAATTTCGGGGTGTAGGGGCCGCGTACTGGCAGATCGCCGGCGGTCCGGCGATACGCTGGTTCAGGTGACGCGGGCGAGCGGGCCGCGCAGGTGGGAGCGGGCTTGCTGGACGCGCTTGCGGGTGTTCTCGGGGAGACGTCGAGGTGCTCGCGCATCGCGTCGATCCGTGGTCGTCGCAGCCGCAGTCCGTCACGCGATTCGGCGGGCGCCCGCGAGCTCACGGGCGCGAACGGAGGGAGCTCCGCGAGCGAACCCGTACGCGGTCGACGCGCAGCGGCGCCGTCGTTGTCGATTGTCGGGGCGTTTGATACGTTGCCGGGGTTGTGGGCTGCACGGTGTTCGCCAACGGGCGTGGGGTGGTCCATCGACAGAGCGGGGGCGTGAGCACGGTATTCCCGGACGTGTGCAAGACGCCGACGCCGGGCGGGCCGGTGCCGGTGCCGTACCCGAACGTCGGCAAGGCCGCGGACACGGCGAAGGGGCCGAAGAACGTGGTTGTCGACGGGTGCATGCCGATGGTCAAAGGCGCCGAGTACAGGACGTCGTCGGGGGACGAGCCAGGCACGCTCGGCGGGGTGGTCTCGGGGGTCCACCGCGGGGTCTGCGAGTTCATGATGTTCTCGTTCGACGTCAAGTTCGCGGGCAAGAACGTGTGCCGCCTCGGCGACCCGCTGTTCCACAACAAGAAGAACGCCGCGGGGTGAGCCATGACGCAGCTCGGTGAGCCCGCCGGGGCGGGGGCAGGGTCCGAGCCGCCGAAGGTGTGGGTGGGTAGGGTCGTCGAGGTCACGTTCAAGTCGCGCATCGCCGCGGTGCGGTCGAAGGCGACGATCGCCGGGCCGCACTGGAAGTACGGCGAGGACGTGCTCGACAAGTGGGACCTCGCCGAGCCGCTCAAGCTGCCCCGGGGGCCGTACTCGAAGCGCGCGGCGGTCTATCTGGTCAAGGACGCGGGGGGCGCCCGCGAGGTCGAGGTCAAGGTCGAGGTCAAGAAGTGCGAGAACGTGTCGGGGACCGGCAAGCTGGTCGGCAAGCTCGGCGCGCTGGTCGTCGAGGGCGCGTGCCCGCTGGCCGCGGGGACGCACACGGTGGCGGCGAGGATCACGGAGCCGCCGGAGGGCATCGAGCACCTGCGCGGCTCGATCCTCTGGGACATGGAGGCGCCGGGGACAGCGGCATGGACCATGAACCAGAGCTTCGTCGAGCTATTCTTCGTGCTCGCCGCGCCGATCGCCGCGTACACGCAGGGGGTGTGGGTCGAGGCGCTGCGGCTGGTGTGTCAGCGCGGGGCGGTGCGGGGCGTCAAGCCGGACGAGCAGGCGCTCGCGGTCGCCAAGATCACCCGCTACTGCCACTCGGACCACGGGATGCGCTACGACTCGCAGCGGGGGGCCTCGCACTACGGGGTCTCCAGCCGCGGCGGCGTGTTTCGTCTGGCGGACTACCTGAACCAGAAGAGCCAGCGGATCAACTGCTACGACCAGGCCGGCGCGGTGCAGGTGCTCGCGGGGGCGGTCGGCGTGGCGGTCACCTGGGTGTTCCTCAACCCGTACGGGTTCATCAAGGGCACCCACCTCGTCGGCGTGGGACCCTGCAACAGCCCGTTCTACGAGAGCGCCGGGACGGCCCAGTCGGTCGACCCCAAGGATCCCAAGCGGACGGCGTTCGGCAACCACGCGTTCGTCGAGCTCGCCAAGGTCCACGACGCCTGCGCCGGGCCGCACGTGGGGACCGAGTCACGCGTCGAGTACGTGGCGGCGGCGATCGACGCCGACCCGGCGCTGTATCGTGGCGGCCGACCGGGTACGGCCGCGGACATGGTAACGTTCAGCGGTGTCACGAGCGTGTCATGACCGTGGGCGACCGTGCCCCCGGGTCCGCCGCGCGTCGAACCGGAGCCGAGGACCCCGCAGAGGGCAATCATGACGAACGACAAGATCGAGCTGTTGCGAGGGCGGTTGGGGCTCGACCACCGGACGTTCCCGGACGACGCGCGAGGGGTCGCGCTGCCGTGGGCGAGCGCCGATCTGCAGCCGCTGGTGGGCGACGCGTGGCGGTCGCTCGGCGACGCCGCGCTGCCGCTCGAGCCGGGTGAGGCGACGCGGGACTGGACCTGGGCGCGCGGCGACGGGAGGATCAAGATCTCGGTGTTCGTGTCCAGCGTCGGCGCGGCCGCGGCGCGCGAGCGGCTGCTCATGGTGGCGACCAACAGCACGATGGAGGACGTGCCCTACGTCGCGGGTCCGGCAGACCTCGGCGACGTCGCCGCGATCTCTCCGGGCCGCAGCGGCGACAGCCTGATCTGGGCCGCGAGCAACGTGTGCGCGTGGATCCTCGTCGACGACGCGCCCGGGGTCGACGCGGTGGCGATCGCCCGCGGACTCCAGGCGCTGATCGACGCGCACATCGTGGCCGACGTGGCCGCTGCGAGGCCGCGGATCGAGGCCGTGAAGAAGTCGGCGCGGGAGGTCGAGGTCGACGAGTGGTTCACGGTCACGCTGCGCGTGCGGGCGACCGCCGCGGAGCTGATGGTCGGGTTCGTCGGCGGTGAAGGAGCTGTGCGGATCGACGGAGCGCCCGGGTTGACGACGACGCTGCGCTGCGAGGTTGCCGGCCCGCGCGTGCTGACGATGATGGTGGCGGATCCGTCGACGTTGTTGTCGGACTCGGCGCCGGTGACCCTGCTCGTCAAGCCGGCGCCGTAGGCGCGACGGTCAGGTCGACAGCGGAGCCGCCGCCGGCTCGCGGCGGACGACCGTCGCGCCTCGCAGCGGGCCCTCCGAGGAGCACCAGACCAGGCTCGCGTCGACGGTGGGGTCCTTCGAGAGGTCGAGGGCCGCGAGGCCGATCAGGAGCGGACCGGCGGCCGCGCCGGGGTCGCCGAGGCAGTCGGCGGGATGGTGCAGCCGGAGCTCGGGGTGGAACGCGGCGGCCGAGCGGAGCGCCGCGACGCCCCACTCCTTGACCCCGTAGCGCTCGCCGTTGAGGCTGCCATAGGCGCGGCGGATCGCGCCGGCGGGGCAGCCCAGGACGGCGGCGCGGACGGCGTCGGCGAGGCCGTCGCCGCGGTTGGGCAGGTCGTTGTGGCGGTGGCCCTCCTCCTCGGCGAGGCCGGGCGGGCCGAGCCAGGCGAAGCCCGTGCTCGCGGGCAGGCGGCGGCGGGCCGACAGCAGGAGGAACGCGGCGCCCTCGCCGGGGACGAACCCATCGACGACGCCGGCGGCCTGGACCCGGCCGGCGTGATCGAGGGCGCCGACGAGAGGGAGATCGAAGTGGCTGTCGAGGCCGCCGAGCATCACGTAGGGGAGGCCGTCGGCGTGGAGCAGGCGCAGCGCCGTGGTGAGCAGGGCGAGGGCGCCGGCGCGTCCTCGCAGCGACACGGCGCTGTGACGCTCGGCGAAGTCGACGCCGGTCTGGATCCGGAGGTGGGCGAGGAGATCGGGGTGGGCGGTCGAGGCGTGTCCGCGATAGGTCTCGGGGCCGGCGAGCAGCAGCGGGACGCCGGCCGCGGACGGGAGCGCGGCGGTGGCCTCGCGGAGGCAGCGGGACGCGAGCCGCAGGCCGCGGACGTGGCGCTCCGCGAGGTCGCGGCGGCCCGCGAGCGAGGGCGCGAGGGGGGGCAGGACATCGTCGGAGAGCCACGCGAGGATCAGGGGCTCGCCGGTGCCGCTGGAGAACGCACTCTCGCGCTGGCGGCCGACGCCGGCGCGGACGGCCGCGGCGGTGGCGTGCGCGTGCAGCCCGACGGGCGTGGTCATGCCGACGCCGTGGATCCACGCGCCGCGGAGGGTCACGCGAACCTCAGGCTGTCGAGGCCGACGGTGACGTTCTCGATGCGCAGGACCTGGCGGTCGCAGGCGACGGCGGCGCGCCAGGTCATGCACAGGCGGCGCTCGTCGGGCTCGAGCAGGACAGTCTCGAGGGCGGGTCGCAGGCGGTTGCGCTCGCCGGCGATCCGCACGGTGATCGCGTGATCGACGATCGGGAGGTTGAGGAGCAGGGGGCCGTCGGGCGAGGCATGAACGACCTCGACGCGCTCGCCGCCGACGAGGTGGCCGGGGGCGATCAGCTCCGCGGCCGCGGTGTTGAAGAACCGCGGGTCGAAGTCCGCGGGCAAGAACGGGGCGCGTCGGGTCTGCCAGTCAGCGTCGTAGGTGCCGGCGCGGACGCACCGAGGGGCCCAGCCGGGGGCGATCGGGGCGAAGCAAGCCGGGACGGCGCGGTCGCCGACGTCGAGGCAGGGCGCGGACGGGTCCTCGAGGTTCGGCAGCGCGTCGTCGTCGTCGTCGCCGCCGCGGGGGCCGCGATAGCCGCGGCCGACCGGGTTGCGCGGGTCGTGGGCGATCGGCTTGCCGGCGGACAAGCGGGTCCCGCCGAACGCTCGCTCGTAGACCAGGGGCATCGCCACGAACGGCTCGCAGGAAGTGACGCCGACGCGGCCGCGGCGACGATCTCCGAGCACGTCGACGGCCTTGCGCAGGCCGGCGACGGCGACCGTGACGGTGAGGCGCTGGACGGGCTTGCCGCGGGGTGCGTGGGCCTGGCCGACGAGCAGCACGTCGGTGGCGGGCTTGCAGAGGTGGCGCTCGCCGGGGTAGCGGACACTCGTGCGACCGGGCTCGCCGAAGTAGACGTCGCGGTCGTGGAGCGGCACCTGGTCGTCGGCGATTGTCAACGGGATGCCGAGGCGAAACGTCGCCTTGACCGCGATGAACACGTGGTCGACTCCGGATGAGTCGGGAAAGAGGTCGAACCCCGCGTTGAATGGGGTCGTGCAGGTCAGCTGCAGCACCGCGACTCGTCGTGCAAGGCCATCGGGGCAGTCTATCGGGGTCAGGCGGACGGGGACAGGCGTCGCGGGCGCGCGGGCGCTTAGGGTCCGACGAGCGGGCGTGAACGGGCCGTCGGCCCGGGGCCGCGCCGTCGGCGTCGCGCTCGTCGAAGGTCGGCGAGCGGAGCGGACGGTCGCCGGAATGAGCGGGTGATGGACACCTCGGCGCGCGAGCCGACTGCACCGCGCGGCAGTCGGTCGGCCACGCGTCCGCGCCCTCGCCTTCCCCGCGAGCGGCGGGGTTCAGGCGACGCGAGCGGGCTCGCCGCACAGGTGGGCGCGGGCTGCTGGACGCGCTTGCCGTTCGTGGCCGGGACACGGCGGACCAGGCCGTGGCCGACGTCCTCGAGTTCTTCGGCGATCCGCGGCGCATGGCCGCGAAGCGCTGACTACTCGGCGTCCCAGCGGTCGGCGACGAGGCCGGCGATGATGCCGCGGGTGCGGTTGCCCCAGATCGGATGGGGCACGAGGGCGGCCTCGTCGGCCATGCGGTTGGCGGCGGCGGCGGTGGTGATGCCCTCGCGCTCGGCGAGCTCGAGGCACTTGCGGGTGATCACGAACACGCTGTTGTCCCACTCGCGGCCGAGGTGGCGCTCGATGGCGGGGTCGCCGGGGAGGTAGCCGTACTGCTCGTTGGCGCAGTTGACGATGCCCATGCGGTTGCACAGGTAGTCGGGCACGTAGACGACGCCGCGGGCGCGCAGGGCCTCGGCGTCGCGCACGTCGTCGAGCAGCTGGTTGTTGGCGGCGCCGCACACGATCGGCGCCTGGATCCGCGGGATGGTGTCGGGGTTGAGGACGGCGCCGAGGGCGTTGGGGGCGAGGATGTCGCACGGCTCGGCGAGGATGCCGTCGTCGCCGGGCACGGCGGGGACGAGGGTGAGCGGGGCGCCGGCGAACAGCTGGGTGAGCTCGGCGCGGCGCTCGGGCGACAGCTCGCTGGCGACGACGCCGGCGACGCCGCGCTGCAGGAGCTCGGAGATCATGTGGCCGGCGACGTTGCCGGCGCCCTGCATGACGATCTTCTTGCCGGCCAGGCTGCCCATGCCCTTGTGGGCGAGCGCGCCTTCCATCGCGCACACGACCCCGCGGGCGGTCGCCGGCGAGGGGTTGCCGGAGCCGCCGATGGCCGGCGGGATGCAGGTGACGAAGCGGGTGTGGCCGTGCACGACGGCCATGTCGGCCGGGCCGGTGCCGGCGTCCTCGGCGGTGATGTAGCAGCCGCGCAGCGAGGTCACGAAGGCGCCGTACTCGGAGTAGAGGGCGGAGCGCTGGGCCGGGTCCTTGTAGGCGTCGCCGGGCAGGCGGGCGATGAGGCCCTTGCCGCCGCCCCACCACAGGCCGGCGAGGGCGTTCTTGCGGGCCATGCCGGTGGCGAGGCGCAGGCCGTCGCGCAGGAAGGCGGCGAGGGTCGGGTAGGGCCAGTGGCGCAGGCCGCCCTGGCCCTGGCCGCGGGCGGTGCCCTGGACGAACGCGCCGAACAGGCCGCCGCTGCGGTTGACCTGCAGGAACACGCCCTCGTGCCGGCGGTAGTCGCGGTTGTCGGCGAGCAGCCAGTCGGCGAGCTCGGCGAGCGCGGGGTGCGAGGTCTTGATCTGGCCGGTGTCGGCGTCGTGGATCAGGTAGGCCCGGCGCAGGCCGAGGGAACGCAGGTGGGCGGCGAACTCTTCGGGGCTCCGATCGACGAGGCGCATGCGGGCGCGAGGGTAGCCGAGGAGGCGGGCAGGTCTACCGTGAGACCGCACACGGTTCGGGCCCCGATCGCCGAGGTCAACCGTCGCTCGCGAGGTCGGATCATAAGACCTCGTAAACATGGAAGTCGTGGCGGACGCCACGGCACACGCGATAGGCCCGCAGGGTGCACTCGCGGCGCAGGCCCCGGCGCTCGAGCAGGCGCTGCGATCGCAGGTTGTCGGCGCGCACGTAGGCGTGCACGCGCCCCAGGCGGCCCGGCGCGAGCGCCCAGGCCAGCACGGCGGCGACCGCCAGATCCATGAGGCCGCGGCCCCAGCGCGGTCGGGCGAGGTCGTAGGCGAGCTCGGCCCAGCGGTGGGCGGGCTGGTTCTCGTTGAAGCCGAGCGTGCCGATCACGCCGTCGTCGGCCCCGTCGACGAGCGCCCACCTGCCGTACTCGCCGCGGTTCCAGCGCGCGACGGAGATATCAAAAATCGCTTCCACGAGTGTGCGTGACACCCCGGGATAACACGTGAATTCTGTGATCGGCGGGTCGCGCAGGTAGGCCTCGATCGCGGCCGCGTCGTCAGGCCGCAGCGGGCGCAGGCGCGCGCCCGCGAGCGGCGTCGGCGCGGCGATCAGGGCCTGGCCATGCCGATGGTCGACAGGCCCTTCACGCCGGTGTCCTTGTTGAGGGTGCCGTCGGCGGCGACGCGGACCAGCAGGCTGTTGCGGCCGCTGACCCGGCGCTCGAGGCGCTGGCGGAAGTCGGACATCGGCTGGATCTGGTAGGCCCACAGCTGATCGGCGTGGACCCACTCCTTGCTGTAGATCGTGCGCAGGACGACGGTGTCGTCGGCGACCGGCAGGGCCTCGACGTTGGCGATGAACTGCGCGGTGTACATGAAGTACTCCTCCGCGTTGCTGAAGTAGACCACGCGGAACGGCACCCCGAGGGCCCTGGCGGCCGCGCCGGCGGTCTGCAGGGCGTGCGGGCCGACCAGGTTGCCGGCCATCGCGCGCACGCGGTCCTGCTGGAACAGCAGGCGCACGCGGTCGTACATGGCCCGGTCGGACATCCACGACGTCGGCGCGCCGTCCTGGGTGCGCTTGATGACGCGCCCCAGGTGCACGCGCACGGTCTCGCGGGCGTTGCGGTACAGGCGGGTCAGGCGCTTGCGGTCGGCCTCGCTGCGGCCGGCGTGGGCGGCCTGCAGCAGGGCGATGGTCGCCTCCTGGTTGTCCGGCGAGAACCTGGCGAGCAGGCTGGCGGGGTCGGGCGAGGCCTCGATCAGCACCTCGTAGTTGTGGTGGAGGTCGACCACGCTCTGGTCGATGTCGGCGAGGAACACCAGCTCGCTGCCGGCGGCGGCGGCCAGGGTGTAGTTCTGGTCGGAGCCGACGCCGAGGTAGGCGCCGCCCTTGCCGGCCACGATCGGGAACCACACGTCGTGGCGGACCTCGTTGCTCTTCATGTAGTGGATGGGCGTCGGGGTCAGCGGGTCCTCGGCGCCGGCGCGCAGGGTCGCCTGCTGATCGGCCGAGAGCGGGGCGAGCCCGCCGGGGGCGGCGGCCGGGGGATCGGCGGGCTCCGCGGCGGGTCTTTCGGCGGCCGCGGGCGGGGGGGCGGACGCCGGCTGGGTGACCGAAGGGACAGGTTCGGGCGCGGCGGCGACGTCGGCGGACAGGGCCGGGGCGGCCTCCTTCTCGGCGGGCTGGGCCGGCGAGTGCCCGCCGCAGGCGCCCACCAGCAGGGCGAGGAGGGTGGGGCGGACGGACGCGAGGCGCGGGGGCGAGGGCATGGCCCGCGAAGCTATGCCAGAACCGGCGCGGGCCCCAAGATCCGGCGATGCGGGGTCCCGGCGCGGCTGGACTTCCGAGCAGTCGATGCGCGGCGGTGATATTGCTGCGACGCGCCGGAGAAAAAACTCGCACGCACGACCCTGCTTGTCATGCCGTGCGGGAAGGAATACACATGCGGCGCGCGCGGTACGGCCGCGCGCAGGGCGCGAGCCACGTTTTGAGGCACAAGGTGAGCGCCTGTTCGCACTTCACGGCCCCTCGGGCCTGATTGGCGGGATCTCCCTGATGACCACGCAGGACAATTCCAGTCGCAGCGTCACGATCCGCGCCGAGAAGCTCTCCAAGTACTACGGCGAGTTCGCCGCACTGCACGGGGTCAGCTTTTCGGTGCGCGGCGGCACTGTCGCGGCCTTCCTCGGGCCCAATGGCGCCGGCAAGTCGACGACCATGAAGATCTTGACCGGGTACCTGGCGCCGACGGCCGGCACGGCCTCGGTGCTCGGGCTCGACCCGACCGACCCCGAGCAGCGCATCACGCTGGCCTCGCGGCTCGGCTACCTGCCGGAGAACGGGCCCTTGTACGCGGACATGACCCCGCGCGAGACCTTCGAGTTCCTGGCCAGGGTGCGCGGGCTGGGCCCGGCGACCGCCTCGGCGATCGAGCGGGTGGTCGCGCAGTGCGCGGTCGGCAGCGTGATCGACCGCCCGGTCAGCAAGCTGTCGAAGGGCTACCGCCAGCGCGTCGGCATGGCCCAGGCGCTGCTGCACGACCCGGAGGTGCTGATCCTCGACGAGCCGACCTCGGGGCTCGACCCGCTGCAGATCCGCGAGGTCCGGCAGCTGATCCGCGACCTCGGGCGGACCAAGACGATCCTGCTGTCGACCCACATCCTGCAGGAGGTCGAGGCCGTGGCCAGCGAGGTCGTCATGATCGGCGAGGGCCGGCTGGTGTTCTCGGGCACGCTCGACGAGCTGCGCCAGACCGGCTCGGTCGAGCAGCGCTTCTACGAGCTCATGGACCGCAAGAAAGGAGCGGCGTGATGCCGGCTTCGAGCACTGGAACCATCGGCGCGATCGCCTCGAAGGAGCTGCGCAGCTTCCTCGGGAACCCGACCGGCTACGTCTTCTTGACGCTGTTCATCGTCGCCTCGGCGGCGGCGGCGTTCCTCACCGACACGTTCTTCAGCCGCAACCTCGCGGACCTGACGACCTTGAACCGCTGGATGCCCGCCATCCTGATGTTCTTCGTGCCGGCGATCACCATGAACCTGTGGGCCGACGAGCGGCGCTCGGGCACCGACGAGCTGCTGCTGACCCTGCCGGTGCGCGACACCGAGGTCGTGCTCGGCAAGTTCTTCGGCGCGGTCGGCGTGTACACCGTCGGCCTGCTGTTTAGCCTGGCCAACGTGCTGGTGCTGGCCTACCTCGGCGAGCCCGACGGCGGGCTGATGTTCGCCACCTACGTCGGCTACTGGCTGATGGGCGCGCTGTTCGTGGCGGTCGGCATGGTCGGCTCGATGTTCACCGGCAACACCACGGTGGCGTTCATCCTCGGGGCGCTCGGCTGCGCGGCGCTGGTCGTCTCGGGCGAGGCGCCGTGGGCCGGCGGGCTGATCGGCGTGGTCATCGTCGGCGCGGCGATCGCCCTGGCGTGGAGCATCGCGTTCGGCACGCAGCGGCCGCAGGGGCTGGCCTGGGCGGTCGGCGGCGGCGTGCTGGTCGGGCTGACGCTGTGGCTGGCGCTGCCGCTGAAGCTCGTCGACGCGTTGTTCCGCTGGCGCGGGGCCGAGAGCGACATGGCCGCGTCCATGAAGGGCGTCGGCGACGGCTTCAGCGACACCTTCGCGGCGCTCAGCGCCCCGCAGCACTTCGCCAGCTTCGGCGAGGGCATGATCCGGCTCGGCGACGTGATGTTCTTCGTCGGCGGGGCCGCGGTCGCGCTCTACCTGTGCGGCATCATCATCTCCCGGAGGCACTGGTAGCCATGCACCCCCGCATCCATCGCCTGATCCGACTCACCTCGTACGCGGTCACCGCGATCTCGCTGACGTACGTGTTCCAGCGGACCAACCTCCGCGCCGACGTCACCGCCGAGGGCCTCAGCCAGATCACGTCGCCGACCAAGAAGCTGATCGAGGGCATCACCGAGGAGCGCCCGGTGGTGATCCACGCCTACGTCTCGAAGGAGGTCCCGCGCGAGTACGTGACCGTGCGCTCGCGCCTGCTGACCATCCTGCGCGAGATGCAGGCCCGCGGCGGCAAGGGCCTGACGGTCCGCATCCTCGAGCCCGAGCCGTTCTCGCCCGAGGCCCAGGAGGCGGTCGAGAACTACGGCATCGCCCCGCAGGGCGTGGCCAGCCGCGAGGGCGGCCGCGTGCAGCAGATGCAGGTGTTCCTCGGGGTGGCGTTCGTCAGCGGGCCGCACGAGGAGGTCATCCCGTTCCTCGACCGCGGCCTCTCGCCCGAGTACGAGATCGTACGCGCGCTGCGGACGGTCACGCAGGAGAAGAAGAAGGTCGTCGGCGTGCTGCGCACCGACGCGACCATCATGGGCAACTTCGACCTGCAGGCCCGGCGCCAGCAGCCGGCCTGGCGCGTGATCGGCGAGCTGCGCAAGCAGTACGAGGTCCGCAGCCTCAACCCCGGCGCGGAGATCCCGGCCGACGTCGACGTGCTGCTGGTCCCGCAGCTGCCGAGCATGACCACGCCGCAGCTCGAGGTGGTGCAGAAGTACATCGACGCCGGCCGCCCCGCGCTGCTGACCGTCGACCCCATGCCGCTGTTCGAGATGGCCCTGGCCCCGAGCGAGCCGATGAAGCCGCCGCCGGGCCAGCAGAACCAGATGTTCGGCATGCCCCCGCAGGGCGGCGAGCCCAAGGGCGACTACGTCGGCTTCCTCGACAAGCTCGGGGTCCAGTGGGACGCCTCGAAGATCGTGCTCGACACCGACAACCCGCACCCGAACTTCCGCGGCACGCCGAACCACGTGGTCTTCGTGCACAAGCAGGAGGGCGGGCACGACCCGTTCGCCAGCCAGGACCCGGTGGTCGCCGGCCTCAACGAGGTGGTCGTGCTGTTCGGCGGCGAGCTGAGGCCGTCCGCCGGCCACGAGTCCGAGTTCGTGCCGCTGCTGTCGACCGGCCCGCGCGGCGGCTACAACAAGTTCGACGAGCTGACCACGCGCCACATGCTGTTCGGCCTGCAGGGCCCGATCCCCGCCGAGTCGAAGACGCTGGTGCCGGAGCCGCAGGTGATCGCGGCCCGCGTCGCCGCCGGCGAGACCTCGGGCGAGGGCGGCAGCAAGGGCAAGAACGTGGTCGTGGTCGCCGACCTCGACATGTTCGGCGACCAGTTCTTCGTGCTCAACGAGCGCGGCGGCGACATCGACGGCGACGGCGTCGACGACATCCGCTTCGACAACGTCACCTTCCTGCTGAACGCCATCGACACGCTGTCGGGCGACGGCGAGCTGTTCGACCTGCGCGGGCGCAAGTCGATGTACCGCCGGCTCGACAAGGTCGACGCCCTGACCAAGGAGGCCAGCGACAAGCGCAACGCCGAGGTCGAGGCCGCCGACAAGAAGGCCAAGGAGGACCTCGACGCCGCCCAGGCCGCGCTCGACGCCGCGGTCAAGAAGATCGAGGAGGACGCCTCGCTCGACGAGACGACCAAGGCGGTCCTCATGAAGAGCGCCGAGGACGCCGAGAACCGGCGCCTGCTGGCCAAGCGCGAGCAGATCAACCGCGACAAGGCCCGCGCCAACGAGAAGACCGAGACCGAGCACCTGCGCGCGGTCCGCGAGGTCGAGGACTGGATCCGCGTGATCGCGGTGCTGGTCCCGCCGATCCCCGCGATCGTGCTCGGCGGCTTCATCTTCCTGCGCAAGCGCCGGCGCGAACAGGCGTCGATCCCGAGCAGCCGCAAGCGAGGTGCAGCATGAACCGCACGACCCTCCTCTCCGTCGCCATCGCCCTCGGCAGCCTCGTCGCCGCGTTCGTCATGCGGCCGATCGAGATCCCGCCGGCCGTCTACGAGGACACCGGGGCCGCGCTGTTCCCGAAGTTCACCGACCCCGCGCAGGCGGCCAGCCTCGAGGTCATCGACTACGACGACAAGGCGGCCCGCGCGACCAGCTTCAAGGTCGAGCTGAAGGACGGCCGCTGGGTCATCCCCAGCCACAACGACTACCCGGCCGACGGCGCCGAGCGCATGGGCAAGGCCGCGGCCTCGTTCATCGACGTGAAGCGCGACCTGCTGCAGTCCGACCGCAGCGAGGACCACGCGGCCTTCGAGGTCGAGGACCCGCAGTCGCCGAGCCCCAAGGGCGCCGGCAAGCACATCATCATCAAAGACGCGTCGGGCACGGTGCTGGTCGACGCGATCGTCGGCAAGAAGCCCGAGAACAAGGAGGGCTTCGCCTACGTGCGCCTGCCCGCGGAGAACGCCAAGCGGGTCTACGCGTCGAAGCTCACGGTCGACATCTCGACCAACTTCACCGACTGGATCGAGAAGGACCTGCTGAAGCTCGACCAGGACACGGTCGAGACGTTCGTCAACGACGACTACAAGGTCGACGAGCTGCAGGCCAAGGTCATCAACCGCGACGTGCTCGCGGTCGTGAAGGAGCCCGACCCCGAGAAGCCCGACGCGCCCGAGGGCAAGTGGGTGATCAGCGAGGGCGCCGGCATCGAGGGCAAGGAGGTCGACGGCTTCAAGATCCGCCAGCTGGTCGGGGCGATCGACCGCCTGCAGATCGTCGGCGTGCGCCCGCGGCCCGAGCCGCTGACGTTCGAGGCGCTGCGCGCCAAGGGCTTCTTCGTGACGCCCGACGGCCGGCGCCTGTTCGGCAACGAGGGCGAGGTCAAGGTCGTGTGCAACGACGGCGTGGTCTACAGCCTGTACTTCGGCGAGATCACGCTCGACTCGGGCCTGGCGCTGACGTCGGGCACGCCCGAGGACAAGCCGGCGGACAAGCCCGAGGACCCCGCGGCCGAGAAGGCGGCCAACCGCTACATGTTCGTCAACGTCGAGTACGACGCCAAGAGCGACAAGGGCGCCGGCGCAGGCGGCGAGGAGTCGGCCGGCCTGAAGCGCGCCAAGTCGCTGAAGGCCCGCTTCGACAAGTGGTTCTACGTGATCTCCGACGCCAACTTCAAACAGATCCGCAAGCCCAAGGCGGAGCTGTTCAAGGACGCGACGGCGAGCGCCCCGGCCGCGCCGACGACCCCGGGCAAGGCGCCCGCCAAGACGCCGAAGCCGGCCGCTCCGAGCAAGGCGCCGGCGAAAGCTCCGTGAGGTCCACGCTGGCCCGATCGATGCAAAGGCAACGACGGGCGTGAACGCGCGGCGCCGCGGATAGGCGAACCATCGCGTGGTTGTCAGGCGAGGGCCCGCGGGTGCATAACCCGCGAGGCCCTCATGACGTCGGACGACGGAGAAGCCCCGAAGCCGCGCCTGTCGTGGCGCGAGGGCCTGTACCTGGTAGGGCCCCACCCGCTGACGACGCCGTACTACGTGTCCGGCTTCTTGCTGGCGGCGGGGGTCGGCTACGCCACGCCGCTGGTCCAGATCGGCCTGTACCTGCTGCTGCTGCTGCTGGCGCCGCTGTACATCGAGGCGGTGCTGCTGACGCTGTCGAACGGCGGGTCGTACGTGATGACGCGCTACGCGCTCAGCCAGTTCGGCCGCTACGCGCTGCTGGCGGCCGCGCTCGTCGGCGTCATCGTCTCGCTGTCGTACGCGGCCACGGCGATCGCCAGCATGCTGATGTTCGGCACGTACATGGGCGAGCTGGCGCGCGCGCTGATCGGCCGCGGCACGCTGCCGGTGCTGGTGCTGGCGGCCGTCCCGGCGACGGTGTTCGGGGTGTGGCTGGATCCGAAGGCCTGGCGCGCGACGCTGTGGTCGGTCGGGGCCGCGAGCGTCGCCGGGCTGGTGCTGGCGCCGACGCTGTCGGCCCCGGTGGTCGCCACGTTCGCGCCGCTGGCGGTGCTCGTGCAGGTCAACAACCTCGGCCTGAAGCAGAGCGTGCGCGTCGGCAAGGCCGTGTTCTTATTGAACCTCGGGGTGGTCGGGCTGACGATCGTGGCCGGCCTGGTGTGCCTCGCGCTGCAGGGCGTGGACCTCCACCCGATCGTGCACGGGGCGGGCGCGCCGGTCGGCGCCGATCCGGCGCTGTGGCACGGGCGCGGGTTCCTCCCGGGCCTCGCGCTGATCGGCGCGCCGCTGCTGCTCGCGGGCGTGGGCAACGCGATCCTCGGGGCCTCGGGCGTCGAGTCGGTGATGAACATCCCCGAGGAGCTCGAGAACCCCCAGCGCGACGTGCCGAAGATCTACTGGGCGATGCTGCTGACGCTGCTGGTGGTCGGCGGCTCGCTGGCGCTGCTGGTGTTCCTGCTGTTGCCGCCGCAGGTGCTGCTTAATCACCCGTTCGACCTGCTGGGGCAGCTCGGGCGGCACATCGGGATCGGCCTCACCGGCTCGACCACTGTCGGCGAGGTGTGGCGCACGGTCATCACCATCAACGCGGCGCTGATGCTGATCGGCGCGACCAACACCGGCTTCGCGGGGGCGCGAGGGCTGTGGCTGGCGATGTCCCGCGACGACCTGCTGCCGCGCTCGCTGCTCGGGGCCAACCAGGCGGGGGCGTTCCCGCGGATGCACTGGATGATGATCGGCGCGTGCCTCCTGCTGGCCACCCAGGCCGACTGGCAGGTCCACACGCTCGAGCGCTGGTACTGGGCGATGTTCGGGCTGGTGCTGCTGTCGGGGCTGGTGGCGTTCGCGCTGCTGCGCCGCTTCAAGGCCGACGACCGCCGGGTCTACAGCGCGCCGTGGAACCTGACGGTGCTGCAGGTGCGCCTGCCGGTCGCGCTGATCGTCGGGGCGATGGCGCTGAGCTACGCGATGCTCGAGATGTGGACCGGATCGCCCGCCAGCATGGGCGAGCTGCGCCTGCTGTTCACCACGGTGGTCGTGCTGGTCGGCGCGGTCGTGCTGGTCCACAACCACCGGCCGCTCATCCGCGGCGGCTACCGCTACTTCCGCCGCGTGCTCGAGACGGTCGAGTCGACGGTCATCGACCCGCAGCAGCGCACCATCGTGGTCGCGGTCGGCGGCGTGCGCGTCGGCCGGCTGATCACCAAGGCGATCGACCTGGCGCGCCAGCAGGGGCGCACCACCGGCATCCCGTACCGCCAGGTCGTCGTGTTCCACATGACCCGCAGCGTGCGCAGCGAGTTCATGTACCGCGTGACCCGCGACGACATCCGCCCCGAGGGCATCGAGGGCAACGTGACCCGCATCTTCACCGAGCTGACGGAGATCGTGCCCGACGACATGGACCTGTACCTGGCCCTGGTGCCCGACAAGTCGGGCAAGCAGACGCTGCAGCGCGGGCCCCTGCACGCGGCGCTCGACGCCCTGGTGGCGTTCCACGAGCAGCACAGTTTTAAGGGGCACATCATCATGATCGGCACCTACGGGGTGAAGCAGGCCGACATCGACGAGCTGCACGCGCGCCTGAAGGGCACGATCCTCGTGCCCGTGCCGCTGTTCGACGACTGAGCGCGCGCCTGTCCTTTGCGACACCCGGGACCCGACCGCGGGGCGAAGGCGCGCGGGTCGGCGGTTTGCCTGCGGCGGTGCGCGGTGCGAGAGTGCCGCCCGGATGCAGCGCCGGCCCGCGTCACCGAGGCGCTGCTCGACGCGGTGGTCCGCCACGCGGCTCGCTGAGCTCAGCGGGTCAGCGGCAGCGTCGCGGCCGTCTTGACCTCGCCGACCCAGATGCCGGGGATCGGCTTGCCGCCGAACAGCGGCCTGGTCGGACCGTCGAGGGTCTGCACGCCGCCGGCCCACGACTCGACGGCGTTCTTGTACGTCCAGCGGACCTCGATCTCGCCGACGGAGCCGAGCTCGCCGGCGTCGAGCACGAGCGGCTGGGTGAAGCGCCGGGTGGTGCCGGCGGGGATGGCCGGGAAGTCGCGCTCGCTGACGACGTAGCCGTGCGGGTGCGGGTCGGGCTGGCTGGCGAGGAACTTGCCGCCGGAGAAGATGGTGAGGTCGGACTGCAGGGCGCGGAAGACCGGGTTCTGGATCAGGTAGATCCGGCGGTCGTCGGCGCCGTCGTTGCGGAACTCGAGGCCGAGCTCGAGGGTGGCGCCGACCTTGTAGGGGCCGGGCGGGACGTCGAGGCGGATCGAGAGGTCGTTGCCGGCGTCGCGCCAGCCGTCGTCGGCGACGGGCGGCGCGGCCGATGGAGCCGCGGGCGGTGGTGCGGGCGGCGTGGCGGTCGCGGGCGGCGCGGCGGAGGCCGTCGCGGGCGGCGAGCCGGCGGGCGGGCTCGGGCCCTGGGCGCTGCAGGCGGACAGGACGAGGGCGGCGAGGGCCACGGGCGCGAGGGCGGGCGACATGCGGGCAGGGTAACGCAGCCGCCGCGGACCGGGCGCGCAGAGAAGCGAGCGGGCCCGGTCCCGGGCGCGGATCAGTACACCGCGCCGTGGAGGGTGAAGCGCATGCGCTTCAGCGAGAGCGAGCTGCTGCCGCCGATCGGGCGGATCTCGACGGCCTGGAAGTCGTTGCCGGGCAGGAAGCAATTGGCGCCGAGGTCGACGCTGGTCGGGTGCAGCGAGAACCAGTCGTTCGACATCATGCCCTGGCCGCCGCAGTCGTTGAGGGCGTTCTCGACGCGGAAGGTGACCGACGAGCCGACCGAGTAGCTGCGACCCTCGACGCAGGCGGTCGCGTAGTCGTACGAGACGATGCCGCCGAGGCCGATGAACACGCGGATGTACTTGTTGCTGCCGTTCATGAGGGCGACCGTGCCGATCACGCCCTGGTCCTCGTGGATGGTGACGCCGCCGATCGCGTTGATGTAGGGCCAGTTCATGCCCTGGGGCGCCCACTCGGCCTCGCCGAAGCTGGGCGAGTAGGCCCAGTCGGGGTTGGTCGGGGTGAACGCGCTGTCGTAGTCGATCTCGATCCACACGCCGTCGGACGGCTGGCCGCAGGCGTCCTGCGCGACCGGGGTCTTGGTGCAGTTGGCCTCGCAGCCGTCGCCGTTGCTGTTGTTGCCGTCGTCGCAGGCCTCGCCGGGGCCGGCGTAGCCGTCGCCGCAGACTTGCAGGGTGCAGTCGAGCTTGCACGCGCCGGTGTTGGCGTTGTTGTTGCCGTTGTCGCAGGCCTCGTCGCCCTCGACCACGCCGTCGCCGCAGACCGGGACGTCGACGCACAGGCCGTTCTGGCAGGTGAGGCCGGCGTCGCAGGCGTTGCCGGGCAGGCACGGGCAGCCCTCGCTGCCGGCCGGGCACATGTTGGTGTCGTTGCCGGAGGTGGTGTCGTCGGACGTCGTCGACGAGGTCGTGGTGTCGTCGGCCGTGGTCGACGAAGTGGAGGTGCCGGTGTCGCCGGAGGTGGTGTCGGCGGACGTGCTCGTCGCGGTCGTGGTCGCCGTCGAGGTGGTGTCGTCGGAGGTCGAGGTCGACGTCGCGGCGGCGGACGTCGAGCCGGTGGGGTCGCCGTGCGAGTCGACGTGGGTGGTCGGTTCGACGGTGGTGGTCGGCACCGTCGGCTCGCCGGTCGCGGTCAGATCGCCGGTCGTGGTGCTGGCGGCGGAGGGCTGGGGGTCGCCGTGGCTGAACGATCCGTCGGAGGAGCTGTCGCCGCAGGCGCCGAGAAGGAGGACGAAGGGGAGTCGCCGGAGGAGGGGCACAGGCGCGCAGATACCCGAGGCGGGGGCGCGCTGTCGACGGGAAACTGCGTTCTCCCCGGCGGTCAGCGCTGCGGGGCCCAGGCGATGCCGTCGATGCCGGGGGCGAGCTCGAGGTAGCCGAGCACGGCGGCGCCGGCGAGGTCGACCACGGCGACGCGGCCGGTGCGGGCCTCGGACACGAGGGCGACCGCGGGGTCGTCGACGAGGGCCACGCCGATCGGCACGGGGCTGTCCCCGGGGCCAGGTGGCGGGTCGGCGACGTCGAGCGGGAGGGTGACGGCGGCGCGCTGCTTGCCAGCGGCGACGTCGAAGATGCGGAGCTCGCCGCTGATCGCGTCGGTGACGACGGCGTGGCGGCCGTCGCGGCTGAGCGCCACGCGGATCGGCAGGCTGGGGGCCTGCAGCACGGCGCGGGTCTGCCAGGTGGCGGTGTCGAGCACGGTGACGGTGTGCTCGTCGTTGCTGCCGACCCACAGGGCGGCGCCGTCGGGGCTGAGGGCGATGGCCTCGGCCTTGGCGGCGACGGGGTGCACGCCGAGCGGGGCGCGGGCGAGGAGGTCGAGCTCGGTGACGCTGCCGTCGCCGATGTTGGCGGTGTAGGCCCGCGTGCCGTCGGCGCGCAGGGCGACCATGTGCGACCCCTTCTGCCCGGTGGGGATCGCGGCGAGCACCTGACCGCGGGCGATGTCGACCAGGAGCAGGGCCTCGCTGGTCTCGGAGGTGATGGCGACGACGCCGGGCTGGCCGGGCACGAAGGCGACGCCGTGCGGCCGCCTGTGCTCGCCGAGCCCGATCGTGCGGGCGACGCTGCGGGTCTGCAGGTCGACGATCGTGAGGCTGTCCCCGGGGACAGCTTCGCCGTAGTTGCAGACCACGGCGAGCGCGCCGTCGGGGGCGACGGCGACCTCGTGCGGGCCCTGGCCTGTGGGGAGCGTGGCGAGCGAGCGGCCGGTGCGGCCGTCGACGATGTCGAGCTGCGCCGTGGCCTTGTTGGCGACGAGCACCTGGCCAGGCAGCGCCGGGGCCGTCCGTGCCGCCGTGGGGGCGGGAGGCGACTGCGGGGCCGCGGGCGGTGCGGGCGGCGCGAGCGACGGGGCGGGCGTGCAGCCGACGAGCAGGCCGAGGAGCGCGAGGAGGCCGGAGGGGCGCAGCATCACCGGCCTTGGAGGCCGGCGACGCCGCGATGGTTTCGCCGCCTTGTGGATGCGGCGTGAGACGTCCGGGGTTGACGCGCGGGGCGCGAGCCGGTGCGCGGTGAGTGACCTGGCCTGAAGGGCAGGTCAGTCGGCGAACACCGTCACCGTGAGCACGTAGTCGTCGAGGTCGGGCGCACCGTCCTTGCCCGGGGCGGGCAGGGCCGCGGACAGCTGGACGCTGTAGCCGTGCACGCTCACGGGCTTATCGAGGGACAGCTTGAACTGCTCGGCTGCGCCCTGGCGGGTGAGGGTCATGGCGGCGACGAAGCGGCCGGCCCACACGCAGCTGACGCCGGTCGGGCAGCGCGAGTCCTCGGCGACGTCGTTGAACGTGAGCGCGAGCGGGGCGCCGGCGAAGTTCACGGTCTGGCCCAGCTTGATGTCGAAGGGGGTGCCGAGCGTGTAAGATTCGGGCTGGATCGAGATGGGTCGCTCGACGACTTCCATCGCGTCCCGGGCGACGGCGTCGCCGCCGGCGAGTCCGAGGGCGCAGAGGGCGAGGGCGAGGATGGTGGTACGGGGCATGGTGGGGCTCCTCGAGACGGTCGCGCGGCGAGAGGTTCGCGGCGTACGACGGTCTCGAGGTTGGTATGACGCCGACCGCCGCGCCCGGCCGGTGAACGAGTTGCGAGCGCGGGCGCGGCGTTTTCAGGCGGAGCCGGCGCGCGGGAGCGGGGTGGGGAAATCAGCCGGCGACGCCCGCGAGCGCCACGGCGCCGGCGCTCAGCGCTCCGGGGGCCGCGGTGGCAGCGAGTCCACGAAGAGGCGCAGGCTGATATTCCTCGTCGCGCACTCCGCGAGCTCGCGCGGCTTGCGGAACGGTTTGGTGAGGTCATACGCCTGGTCGTACTCGCGGCGTTGAAAGTGGCGCTTCCGCTCCTTGTCAGGCCATGAGCGGTTGATCTCGTCACGCAGCGCCTTCTTGGGGTCACCGTGCTGGCAGGTGTCCTTCTTCGAGTAGATCGTCAGGACCCAGGCTTCAGTCTCCTCCACGGCCACGGCGTGGCGGACAGGGACAAGGCCCTCGTTGTCGAGCCACTCGTCGATCTTCGCCGCGACGAGGGCGCGCAGGTGCTCGGGGTAGTCCTCGGCGTCGCGGGACGGGCGCGGGACGTCGTAGCCTTTCAGGTGGGCCTCGGCCGTGTCGATGTGGATCACGACGAGGATCTCGTCGTCGATGGCGTTCTGCACGAACTCGCGGATCCGCGTGCGGTCGGTGCACTCGTTCTTGACGCGCACCCAGCCGCCGCGCTGGGCCTCGGTCTGGTCATGGAGGTCGGTCTCGTCCCGGTCGTACTCCGGGCGGATGAACTGGACGTCCTCGAAGTCGAGGCCGAGCTTGCCCTTAAGGATGTTGACGAGGACGGCGAGGTCTCCCCGGCCTTCGGCGATCAATCCGACGCGCATGTCGACCTCAGAAGTTGCGGGGGATGACTCCGAGGTGGCCGCGCATCCACAGCTCGGAGAGTTTTAGAGATTGGCCGTCCGGCTGCGGCTTGGCCTTGATCCGCCTGGTCAGGGTGTGGCCGTCGTCGTCGCGGTAGACGACGAACAGGCGCTGGTCATCGTCGTGGAGGTTGAGGCCGTCGAGGATCGCGGGGTTGTGTGTGGTGATCAGGGCCTGCTTGTCGTGCTTGACCGCGAGCTCCGCGAGCTGCTTCATGAGGTCGCGGCAGAGCTGGGGGTTGAGCGCGGTGTCGATGTTGTCGATGCCGAGGACCTTCGGCGTGCTCGCGCTGACGAACAGGGTCAGGTGGAACAGGATGTGGAGGATGCCCTCGTTGACGTTCTCCGCCGAGAAGATGTTGTTCTCGGGGTGCATGTGGCGGTCGTGGAAGTAGAGCGTCGAGACGCTCTTGCCGGGCTTGTGGCCCTGGTACTTGAGCTGGTCCGTCGGGTCGACGACGACGTCGTCGAGCCAGGAGATGCAGCGGGCGCGCTCGACGACGTCTTGCCAAACCTCGGCGGGGAGGCTGGCGATGGCGACGTCGAGGGCCTCGCCGTGCAGGCCGATCGGGGTCCGGCGGCTGAAGGTCTCGAGGCCGCGGAGGGCGAGGGCGCTGGCGTTATAGATGCCGAAGTCGCCGATGGTTCTACGACCGTCCGTGTTCTCGATGCGTAAATGTTGAATAAGACTGTCTAGCCTGTGGGGGGCCAATAAATTGGATAAGAGATCAAGAACGTGTTGAGCGGAGTCATTGGGGGCGTGCCGTTTCAGAATTGCATTGAGGACCGAATCAGCGCCGTTGTCCCAAGGGTCCTGCTGTAGCTTGAACGGATAGAGATCGATGACTCGAAACCAGTGTCGATCTGCGGAGCTGTCATCCGATTTAATCTTCAGCTTGACTGTCGGGGCGTCGTCACTCTCTACGAAGCCACATTCGAGCTCGATGTCTTGGCGCTCGCTACCTGGGAACGAGCTGCGCATGATGGAGGGGCGAGCGACACGGATCCCGCGGATGAAGAGCTCCTCGGCGCCGAGCTTGTCCGTCATCGCGGCGCCGGCCATGGCGACGGCTTCGAGGATGTTGGTCTTGCCGCAGCCGTTCTCGCCGATGAAGACGTTGATCCGTCCGAGCTCGATCGTGTGGTCGAGGATGGACTTGTAGTTCTTGATCGAGAGGGTGCGGAGCATGGACGTGGGGTCCTGGTTTAGCGGCCGCGGAGGGTCTGGCCAATTTTTAAAATGTCGGCGAGCACGCCGGCGGCGGTCACGGCTCCGCCGGCGCCGGCGCCACGGACGACGAGGGGGTACTCCTCGTAGCGCTCGGTGGTGAAGGCGACGAACGCCTCGGCGCCTTTTAATGTGGCGGCGGGGTGGTCGGGCGGCACGTCGATGGGGCCGACGCGGACGCGGAAGGACTCGCCGCCCTGGTCAGGCCCGGAGGGCCGTGAGGACCGGTTCGGGTCGAGGTCGATGCGGGCGAGGTAGCGGAGCACGCGGCCGGAGGCGCGCAGGTCGGCGATGCTGGCGGAGAAGGTGGCGTCGTAGTCGGCGAGGTCTTCGAAGAAGTACTCGAGGTCGGGCTCGGCGAGCAGGTCGTGGTGGACCAGCGGGTGGACCTGGATCTGCTCGAGGTCGAGGCGCAGGCCGAGCTCGCGGGCGAGGATGAGGGCCTTGCGCGCGACGTCGAGGCCGCTGAGGTCGTCGCGCGGGTGGGGCTCGGTGTAGCCCCTCTCGCGGGCGGTGCGCACGGCCTGGCTGAGCGGCACGCCGCGCATGACCTCGCCGGTGATGAAGCCGAGTGAGCCGGAGAAGGACCCCTCGACGCGGCGGATGCGGTCGCCGGTGCGCACGAGGTCGGCGAGGGTGGCGATGACCGGGAGCGAGGCGCCGACGGTGGTCTCGTAGTGGTAGGCGACGTGGTGGGCGCGGGCCTGGTCGCGCAGGACGTCGGCGGGGCCGGACAGCGGGCGCTTGTTGGCGGCGACCACGTGGACGCCGCGCCGGAAGGCTTCTTGATAGATCCGCTCCATGCCGTCGGCGGCGGTGCAGTCGACGAGCACGGGCACGGCGAGGCGCTGCAGGCGATCGAGGGCGGGGGAGAGGGCGACGAGCGGGTCGGGCGGGTCGCCGGCGGGCTCGCCCTGAGGGGCCGGCTCGTCTGCGGCCTGCGGCCGCGGCGAGGCGGCGCGCGCGGGGGCCTCGGCGAGGCGGCCGCGCCAGTTGGCGAGGTCGAGGCCGGCCTCGTCGAACAGCAGGCGCCGCGAGTCGGCCAGGCCGACGACGTTGATCCGCAGCTGGTGGCGCGACTCGAGGGTGGCGCGCTGCTGGTGGATCTGCGCCAGCAGCTCGGAGCCGACCACGCCGTGGCCGAGCACCAGCACGTGGACCTCCTCGTGGGCGAAGTTGAAGGCGGCGTGCACGGTGCGCACGGCGAGCGCGGTGTCCTCGCCGTCGACGACGCAGGAGATCGAGCGCGAGCCGGTGCCCTGGGCGATCGCCCGGATCGGCACGCCGACGCCGCCGAGGGCGCGGAAGAACTGGGCCGGCGTGGTGCGCGGGCCGAGGCGCTCCGAGACGAGCGAGAGCAGGGTGACCGGGGCGCGCACGCCGGGGCCCTCGACCTCGCCGCGGGCGTGCTCGACCTGCAGCTCGCGCTCGACGGCCTCGACCGCGCGCTCGGCCTCGGCGCGCGGGACGACGACCGAGACGGCCTGGCCGTGGGCGGCCTGGTTGGCCATCCACACCGGGATGGCGGCCTGCTCGAGGGCCCGCAGCACGCGCATGCCGATGCCGGAGTCGGGCCCGAGGCGGCGCCAGCGGACGTCGAGCAGGGCGAGGTTCTCGAGCGAGGTGACGGAGGTCGGGCCGGCCTCGGCGGCGCCGTCGGCGTCGATGCGGGTGCCGGCGGCGTCGGGGTTCATGGTGCTGCGGATCCGCATGGGGATCCGCGACTCGATCAGCGGGACCATGGTCCGCGGGTGGAACATGCGCGCGCCGAAGTTGGCCAGCTCGAGCGCCTCGGCGTACGACATGGCGGCGATCGGGTAGGCGTCGCGCAGGATCGCCGGGTCGCCGGTCATCACCCCGGGCACGTCGGTCCAGATCTGGACCTCGGCGGCGCCGAGCAGGTTGCCGAGCAGGGCGGCGGTGTAGTCCGAGCCGTTGCGCCCGAGGGTGGTGGTGCGGCCGTCGGCGGTGGCGCCGAGGAAGCCGGTATGCACGGCGACGCGGCCGCGCCAGGCGGGGGCGAGCGCGTCGATGCGGGCGCGGGTGGCGGCGGCGTCGACGAGGGCGGCGCCGAAGCGGTCGTCGGTGACGCACCAGCCGCGGGCGTCGACGTAGACGGCCTGCTCGCCGCGGGCGCGCAGCAGCGCGGTGAGCACGCCGGCGCTGAGGCGCTCGCCGAACGACATGACGAGGTCGGTGGACTGCGGGGTGGCCTGCCTCAAGAGACAGATGCCGGCGAGCACCTGGCGCAGCGGGGCGAGGTGCTCGGCGATCTGGTCGGCGAGCTCGGGGTCGGGCAGCTCGCGCGCGCTGGCGAGGGGGTCGTGGGGGCGGCGCAGGAGCTCGCGCAGGGCGCCGTCGGCGGCGTCGACGGCGAGGCGGGCGGCGCGATCGACGAGCGCGGTCGCGGCCGGCAGGTCGCCGGCGGCGGCGGACCTGGCGGCGTCGATCAGCCAGTCGGTGGTGTCGCCCATGGCCGAGACGACGACGGCGAGCGGGCCGAGGCCGCGCTCGGCGACGATGCGGTCGGTGACGCGGACGAGGCGCTCGGGGGCGCCGACGGAGCTGCCGCCGAACTTGAGGACGCGCAGGGGCTGGCTGGTCATGAGGGCGAGGTCTCGGCGCAGGGGCGGTGAAGGGGTGGTCAGGTCGATCGGAGGGCGCGGTCGAGGTCGGCGAGCAGGTCCTCGGGGTCCTCGACGCCGACGCTGAGGCGCACGAGGTTGTCGCGGATGCCGAGGGCGAGGCGCTGCTCGCTCGAGAGCTCGTAGAAGGACATCAGGGCCGGCTGCTCGATCAGGCTCTCGACGCCGCCGAGCGAGGGGCCGATCCGCGGGAGCGTGCAGCGGTCGATGAAGCGGCTGGTGGTGTGCTCGTCGCCGCGGACGAGGAAGCTGATCACGCCGCCGTGGCCGCGCATCTGCTCGCTGGCGACGGCGTGGTCCGGGTGGGAGGCGAGGCCGGGGTAGTACACGCGCTCGACCGCGGGGTGGGCCGCGAGGAACTCGGCGACGCGCCGGGCCGTGGCGTTGTGGCGGAGCACGCGGAGCTCGAGGGTCTTTAAGCCGCGATCGAGGAGGTAGGCGGCGTGCGGGTCGAGCACGCCGCCGAGCACGCCGCGCAGCTCGCGGACGGCGCCGACGAGGCCGTCGTCGCCGCACACGGCGCCGGCGAGCAGGTCGTTGTGGCCGCCGAGGTACTTGGTGCCCGAGTGCAGCACCAGGTCGGCGCCGAGCGTCAGCGGCTGCTGGTTGATCGGGGTGGCGAAGGTGGCGTCGATCAGCAGCTTCAGGCCGCGGTGCCGCTTCTTGATGGCGGCCAGCGCGGGCAGGTCGGCGACGCGGAGGTACGGGTTGGTCGGCGACTCGGTGAGCAGGACGCGGGTGTTCGCGGTGATCGCGGCGGCGATGCCGGCGTGGTCGTCGAGGGCGACGATGGTGTGGCCGACGCCCCACTTGCCGAGGAAGGCGGTGACGAACTGGCGGGTGCGACGATAGCCGTCGTCGGTGAGCACGACGTGCTGGCCCGGCTTCAACAGCGCGAAGAGGGTGGTGGTGATCGCGGCCATGCCGCTGGCGAACAGCGCGCAGTCGGCGGCGGCCTCGAGGGCGGCGAGCTTGCGCTCGACCACCGCGACGGTCGGGTTGCCGTAGCGCCCGTACTCCTCGCGGGTGACGCGGCCCTCGAAGTGGTCGCGCAGCTCGGCGGTGTCGCGGAAGCCGTAGGTGGCGGTGCAGGCGATGGGGGCGACGACGGCGTCGCCGAGGTGGGGGCGCGGCTCGCCGGCGTGCACGGCGAGGGTGCCGGGGCGGAGTTCGCGGTCGCGGTCGGTCACGGCGCAGGAAGGGTCGCGCGCGGCGCGTCGGGGCGCAAGCGCCCGCGCGGGCCCTCGCTCGTGCGTCAGGCGGCACTCGGGGTACGCTGACCCGTCATCGCTGCGGCGGCCGCGGGCCGAACGAGGGGGGACCATGACGATGCGACGGATCTTTGAGGGACTCGGGATCGTGGGCCTGCTGGCGGGCTGCGGCGCGGGCGAGGGCGAGGCGGCCAAATCGGTGCCGGCCAAACCGGAGCCGGCCAGAGCGGAGGCGGTCGGCGGCGACTCGCGGCAGGTCCGGCCGGCGGACGGCGGCGAGGACGTGCCGCCTTCGGGGCTCTACGAGGTGACGACCCGGGTGGTGGCGGACGACTGCACGCCGAAGTACACGCCGCCGGCCGCGACGACGCGGGTGCGGGTCGACGCCAGGGCCGAGGGCGAGCGGGCCAGGGTCAACGTGCCGCTGTCGGGGCTGCCGCCGGCGCGCTCGGCGGGGGCGGCCATGCGCAGCGACTTCGTGGTGGTGCCGGCGACGCCGGTCAAGGAGGGCCTCGGCGACGGGTGCGGGCCGTCGATGCGGGAGTTCGTGGCGACGGCGGCGTCGCGCGAGGGCTTCACGCTGGCCATCACGTCGACGTTCGGGCGCCGCAACGAGGCCTGTGACGCGGCCGCGGTGCCGCAGCAGTGCACCACGACGATCGAGCAGGCCTATCGCGTGGTGAGCTTCGAGTGCGCGGCGGAGTGCCACGCGGGGCAGAAGGCCCGCCCGCCCCGGGAGGACGGCACGCAGTGGGCGCCCGACGAGCGCGTGATGGTCGACTGCCGGTGCCCGCCGGCGTAGTCACGGAGATGTGGCGCCCTTCGTGCTCGACCTCGACGGCCTCGAGCAGCCGGTCAGGCGGTACGAGCCGAAGACCGGCGATCGAAGGAAGGCGTTCGAACGCGGTGCGGCCGGGCCGGAGCGTGCTCCGGACCGGCCGCGGGACGATCAGGGCGCGCGGCGGCTCAGCCGCTGCACTCGGACATGCAGTTGGCGGTGCGGCAGTCGTTGATCGCGGTGGCGTTGCCGATCGAGCCGAAGTTCATCATGATCACGTCGCCGCAGGCCTCGAAGCAGGACGCGGCGTCGGTGCAGCCGGTGTCGAGGGCGCACTGCACGATCTCCTGACAGCCCGGGTCGGCCTCGCAGGCCTCGTACTCGGCGGTGCAGTTCTCGCAGGTGCAGTCGCCGCACGGGGTCGGCGGGTCGAAGGTCATCTTGCACTCGTCGACCGGGTCGCCGGTGGTGGTGCCCGGGGCGGTGGTGTCGGGGTCGCTCGACGAGCTGAGCGTGGTGACGTCGGTGGTCGTGTCGTCGCCGGTGGTGGTGGTCGACGGGTCGGTGGTCGGGCCGGCGGTGGTGGTGGTCGACGGGTCCGGCGCGGTCGAGGTCGGGTCGACGTCGGTGGTGGTGCTGGTCGGCACGTCGGGGGTCGTGGTGCCGCCGCCGTCCGACGAGCTGTCGTTGCCGGTGGTCAGCGGCGAGCTGGTCGAGTCGGTGGTGCCCTTGTCGTCGCCGCAGGCGGCGACGAGCAGGCCGAAGGCGGTCATCGTGCAGAGAAGGTTGCGAACCATGGTCAGGTAATCCTTGGGCTCAGGGAGCCGCATCGGGCGGCTCAACCCGCGCAAGGTACATGTTCGCCCTGATTCGCGGCAACAACGTCCACAGATTGTTCTCACGGGGCAAGGCGGGGGTTTGGGGGCTGGGTACCCCGGGGCGCTCGTGCGGCCAAAAACCTGCGTCGGTGCGAGCGGTGGGGTATGAGGCGACGACGATGCTGTCGCGAACGCTGCTGCACGCCGCCTCGACCCTCGAAGATTCGTCGGCGGACCGGTCCGCGCCGGTGTCGCGGACGGTCGGCGCACGCAGGTCGCTTCGCGTGCTGATCGCGGGCGGCGGCACCGGCGGGCACCTGTTCCCGGGGGTCGCGCTGGCGGAGGAGGTCAAGGCCCGCGGCGGCGAGGTGCTGTTCGTGGGCACCGAGCGCGGCATCGAGGCGCGGGTGCTGGCGGGCGACGGCTGGCGGCTGGCGTGCATCGACGCCACGGGGATCAAGGGCCGCGGCTTGAAGGGCCTGGTGCTCGGGCTGCTGCGCCTGCCGCTGGCGTGGTGGCAGAGCCTGCGGATCCTGCGAGGGTTCCGGCCGGACGTGGTGGTCGGCGTCGGCGGATACGCGAGCGGGCCGCTGGTAGCGACCGCGGCGATGCTGCTCTACAAGACCGCGATCCTCGAGCAGAACAGCATCCCGGGGATCACCAACCGCATCCTCGCGCGCCTGGTGCGGCGGGTGTTCTGCACCTTCCCCGATCGGCTGCGGCGGTTCCCGGCGCGCAAGGTGGTGCTGGCCGGCAACCCGATCCGGCGCAAGATCCTGAGCGCGCTGCAGGGCGCCGCGGCGAGCGAAGCGGCGGGCTCGCGGGCGCCGCGGCTGTTCGTGTTCGGCGGCTCGCAGGGGGCGCGGGCGATCAACGATCGTACGGTCGCGGCCGCCGCCGAATTGGCGCAGCGGGTGCCGGGGCTCGAGATCCTGCACCAGACCGGCAAGGCCGACGAGGCCCGGGTGCGCGAGGGCTACGCGGCGCTCGGGCTGACGGAGCCGCGGGTGCGGGTGGCCGCGTTCTTGACCGACATGGCGACGCCGTACGGCTGGTGCGACCTGGTGCTGTGCCGCGCGGGGGCGACGAGCCTGGCGGAGCTGGCGGCGGCGGGCAAGCCGGCGGTGCTGGTGCCGTTCCCGCAGGCGACCGACAACCATCAGGAGCACAACGCACGGGCGCTGGTCGACGTCGGGGCGGCGGTGCTGCTGCGCGAGTCGGAGTGGACCGACGCGCTGCTGGCGGGCACGCTGGTCGACCTGCTCGGCGATCCGGCGCGGCTCGCGGCGATGCGCGCGGCGATGCTGGGCGCGGCGCGGCCGCAGGCGGCGGCGGACATCGCCGACGCGCTGACGGAGATGTGCGGTGCGGGTTGAGGCCGCGGCGCGGCCGCAGGCGGCGGCGGACATCGCCGACGCGCTGACGGAGATGTGCGGTGCGGGCTGAGGCGGCGATCCGCGGCGCGGCGCGGCCGCAGGCGGCGGACACCGCCGACGCGCGGACGGAGATGTGCGGTGCGGGCTGAGGTCGGCCTCGCGGGGTTGATGTTTGCGGCCTGCAACGGGGCCGTGATCGAGGGCGACCCGGACGGCGCGTCGTCGTCGACGGGCGCGACGCAGCCGGGTTCGACGGGTGCGGGCGTGACGACCGACGCGGGGCCGACGTCGGGCGGGGCCGAGGTCGGGACCGGGGGCGCGACCGGCGGCACGAGCGGCGGCGAGGGCTCGAGCGAGGGCGGCGAGGTCGGATCTTCGGGGTCGGGCACGACCGGGGAGCCGCCGGTGTCGCTGCGCTACGACGAGGTGCGGCAGAAGTCGGCGCACAACACGTTTCAACGCGACGAGCCGCTCGTCGACACGGTGCTGGTGCACCGGGTGCGCTCGCTCGAGCTGGACATCCACGTCGGCAAGACGCTCGCGGACGAGGTCGCGGGCGACTGGTTCGTGTATCACGTCGACGTCGTCGACGACGACACGTCGTGCCGATTGCTGTCGCAGTGCTTCGCGCAGATCGCGGCGGTCGCCGAGGTGGCGCCGGAGCACGAGGTGATCACGATCTTCGTCGATCTGAAGGACGGGCTCGCGGGCGGGCACGGCTGGGCCGAGCTCGACGCGCGCATCCTCGAGGCGTTCGGGCCGCGGGCGCTGACGCCGGGGGAGATGATTAAAAATTGTGCGGGGGCGACGACGCTGCAGGCGGCGGTGACGAGCCCGGGCTGCGGGTGGCCGCAACTGGAGGAGATCCGCGGGCGGGTGATGGTCGTGTTCACCGGCGGGGCGGATACGCTGGCGGACTACGCCGGCGCCGACGCGGGCATGCGCGCGGGGTTCGTCGCGCCGGCGCTGCCGGCGGACCAGCTGGCGGCGCATCCGGAGGCGGTGTTCGTCAACCTCGAGGCGGGTGACACGGCGGTCGCTACGGCGGTGGCGGCGGCGGGGCTGGTGAGTCGGGTGTGGGTGCTCGACGACGCGGAGGCGTTCGCGGCGGCGGCGTCGGCCGGGGCGCATCACCTGGCGACGAACAAGATCAACGTGTCGCAGGACGCGTGGGCGACGACCGCGGGGGCGCAGGGCTGGCCGTTCACGTGCATCGCGCCGTGCGAGGCGCCCGACGCCGAGCCGGGGCAGGCGCTGCGCGTGACGGCGGACTCGGGCGACCTGTGGGGCGACAGCGACGCGGCGGTGTTCGTGCGCTGGGCGCTGCCGGAGGGGGCGCTGGCGCTGACGGGGCTGCTCGGGGCGACCAGCAGCCACGTCGAGGAGTTCATCAAAAATTGCGTCGGCGTGCGGGCGGGGGATGCGGACGATGCGGCGTACTTCGCGGTGTGTCGGCCGGCGGACAACAACGCGCTGCGCGTGCAGGTGCGCTCCGCGGCCGGCGAGTCGACCGAGGACGTCGAGATGGACGGAGTCGAGGGGCTGTCGGCCGAGGTGCCGGCGTTCGCCAGGGTCGAGCGCGACGCCGACGGGCTGTGCGCGCGGGGTTACGGATCGGCGGACGGGGTGACGTGGTCGATGATCGCGGAGCGCTGCTTCGCGGCGCCGCTGGTCGAGGTCGGGGTGCTGGCCGCGTCGAACGACGCGGGGGCGGCGGACGTGCGGGTGTTCGGCCTGACGGCGACGCCGGGCGGGGCGCTGCTGGCGGCCGACGCGGCGGTGTCGCTGTACGGCGGGGCGGTCGGCGCGGCGGTCGACGGGTTCTAGTACCTCGACACAGGGGTTTTGACCGACCGAGGCGCGGACGCTTTCGCACGGACCGAGGTGGGTCCGGCCTGGCGCCCGCACATCGTCGCGGGGCCAGGAGTCCGGCAAGCGGTCCGCCCTCAGACAGGGCGCGTCGACCCGGGGCCGTCTACGACGCCCCGGGTCGCGCTGGACTCGGTTGGCCCACTTGCCGGACCCCTGTCCTTCGAGACCCTGGCAAAAGGACGTTGCGGTCGGCGAGCCGAGAGCCGGACCCACCCCGGTCCTGAGGGCGCCACCAGGTCTCGCGGACATGTCCCTTACGACATGCTGGAATTGCGGTCGCGCTCAGGCCGCGAGCGATAGGGCGTCGTCGAAGAATGGTGTCGGGTAGAGGTGACCCATTTTGCGGCGAGCGTCTTCGAGGCGGAACATCCAGCGGACGCGGC
>JAEUJW010000060.1 GCA_016793465.1 Myxococcales bacterium | reverse complement strand
CTCACTGCGGCTCCTGCACGCCGCAGTCGTCGACCTCGCTGGGCACGCAGCCCTCGCAGTCCCAGCGGAAGTTGTCGATCAGGGCGGTGGTCGTCCAGATCGTGTCGGTCATGTCGGCGATGTAGAAGCCGATCGTGATGTCCGCGCCGGGCTGCACGCCGCCCTTGGCCGTGAACCAGTCGGAGCACGCGCTCTGGGCGAAGCCGGTGCCGGCCAGCTGCGGCTCGTTGCCGCTGAAGCCCGGGCCGCCGAGGTACGGGTCGAGCGCCGTCACCGTCAGCGGCAGGCCCTGCATCATGTTGTTCGGGTTGGGGATGAACGTGACGTTGCCGGTGTACGCGTCGACCGGCGGGTCGGCGTTCGGGTTGTCCGGCGTCGGGTCTGTCTGCCACACGATCAGCAGGTCGTTGAAGGCGGTGTCGACCCACTCCGGCCACTCGCTCGAGCAGTACACGAAGTCGAAGCGGTAGCCGAAGGTGCCGGCCGGCACCGTGGTCTTGAAGCTGAAGAACAGGAAGTCGTTGGGGTTGTTCTGGCCGATCTGCCACTGCGCCGCGAGCGTGTCGGAGCAGTCCTTGACGCCGTCGCAGCCGATGAACGGGGTCCCGCCCGCGCCGTTGTTGCTGCCGACCTGCTGGGTCAGCGGCGCCGGCAGGGTGTCGGGGTTGTCGGGGTTGTTGTTGGTGCCGACGCCCTTCTGGGTGTTGCCGCCCTGGAGCACGATGCCCTGGTTGTTCGGCGCCGTGACGGCGCCGGTGCTGATCATCAGGAAGGTGTCGCCCTCGCGCGGGCTGTACAGCAGCTTGTCCGGGGTCGCCGGGTCCATGTCGTCGTCGAACGCGTAGGTGCCGAAGCCCTTGGCGATCGTCCACGAGTTGTTGTCCGGGGCGTTGAACGTGAAGTCGGTGATGTTCACCGAGTCGGCCGGGCCGCTGTTGCAGATGCCCATGGCCTTGTGGGCCTGGGTCTTGTCGTTCTTGTTGGCCGGGTTGAGGTTGTTGTCGCAGACGCTGTACATCGCCGGCGCCTGGCACGACGGCGGCACGAACACGGTGCAGTCGTTCTTGCAGAAGTCGTTCTGCCCGCCGTCGACCATGTTGCCGTCGTCGCACTGCTCGCCCATCTCGAGCACGCCGTTGCCGCACTCGGGCGGGGTCGGCGTGCAGTCGGCCTCGCAGCCGTCGCCGTTGTCGGTGTTGCCGTCGTCGCACACCTCGGGGTCCTGCACGGTGCCGTCGCCGCAGATCTGCGGGTCGGTGGCCGTCATGCAGTCGGCGCTGCAATTGTCGCCGTCCTCGGTGTTGCCGTCGTCGCACACCTCGGGCGCCTCGACCGTGCCGTTGCCGCAGATCTGCGTCGGCGTGCAGTCGGGCTCGCAGCCGTCGCCCGGGTCCTGGTTGCCGTCGTCGCACAGCTCGGTGCCCTCGACGTTGCCGTCGCCGCACACCGGGTTCGGCGCGGTGGTCTCCGGCTCGTCGGTCGTCTCGCCGGTGGTGCTGGTGCCCGTCGCGGTGACGTCGATGCCCGTCTCACCGCTCGTGCCCGTCGTCGGCGCGGTCATCCCGGAGTTGCTCATCCCGCTGGTCTGGTCGGTCGTCGGGTTGTCCGAGTCGGAGTTGCCCGAGTTCGAGGGGTCGTCGGTCTCGCCGCTCGTCTCGGGGAACGTCGTCTGCGCCTCGGTATTGCCGGCCTCGGCTGTCTCGTTGCCGTTGTCGCCGCAGGCGCCGAGCGCCGCCGTACACAGGCCAAAACACAAGGTTCTAGTCGCGGTTCGCAAGTTGGTCATGTGGTCTCCACGGCGTGTCGCCTTCGCCGCATCCTCGCACACACACCCTCGTTCTTCGCGGGAAAATTCGCGACAACGATTGCGGACACGAAGTCTGCGCGCTTGTGCACCTTCGAATGAAACGGGTGTCACTGCCCGCGGGGCGGCGGCCCTGGTGTGCCGACGCGAGCCCGTGGGCGCAGCGCAAACAGCCGCGCCGGACCGATGCCGTCGACGCGCAGGAGGTCGTCGACGTCGCGGTAAGGCCGGCCCGCGACGATGCGGCGCGCGAGCTCCGGCCCGATCCCCGGCAGGCTCGCGAGTTCGTCCGCCGAGGCGCTGTCCAGGTCGACCGGCAGGCCGAGCACCTCGATGTCCCCGCCGGACATACGACCGACGCGGACGGCGCAGCCGTCGCCAGCCGCGAGGGCGTCGCCCGCGACCGCCGCGCCGCCGTCGCACGTCCGCGGCGCCCCGCAACGGAAGACGCCGTCGATCACGACCAGAGGCGCGGTCACAGGGTCACACGCGGGGCGCGGCGGGGCCGTCGGGGCGCCGGTGGCGACCTGAACCAAGAGACAGGCACATGCCAGCGCGCCGGCCCACGCCAGCACGCTCCAGCGCCGCTCCGGCTCACGCGCCATCGCCGTCCGCGTCGAGCCCGAAGCCGGCGTGCAGGGCCCGCAGGGCCAGCTCGCCGTAGCGCTCGTGCACGACCACGGAGACCTTGATCTCCGAGGTCGAGACCATCTGGATGTTGATGTTCTCGCGGCCGAGGATGTCGAAGGCACGGGCCGCGACGCCCGCGTGGGTGCGCATCCCGACCCCGACGATCGAGATCTTGCAGATCTCCGGGTCGCTGAGGATCTCGCGCGGGCCCTCGTCGACCCCCACGGCCGGGAGGTCGACGCTGCGCAGCTCGCTGACCGCGTGCTTCAGGTCGCTCTCCGGCACGGTGAACGTGACATCGGTGAGGCCGTCGCGGCTGGCGTTCTGAATGATCATGTCGACGACGATGTTGGCCCGGGCCAGGCGCCCGAAGATCGCCGCGACCACGCCCGGCACGTCGGGCACGCGGGTGAGGGTGACCTTGGCCTCGTTGCGGTCGAGCGCGACGCCCGTGACCACCGCCGATTCGAGGTTGCGCTGCTCCGACATGATCCACGTCCCTTCGCTGTCGTTGAGGCTCGAGCGCACGTGCACCGGCACGCTGTACTTCATGGCGAACTCGACGCTGCGGATCTGCAGCACCTTGGCCCCGAGGCTGGCCAGCTCGAGCATCTCCTCGTAGGTGATCCGCGGGATCTTGCGCGCCCGCGGCTCGATGCGCGGGTCGGTGGTGTAGACGCCGTCGACGTCGGTCAGGATCTCGCACACGTCGGCCTTCAGCGCGGCCGCCAGCGCGACCGCCGAGGTGTCCGAGCCGCCGCGACCCAGAGTGGTGATGTTGCCGTCCGGACCGATGCCCTGGAAGCCGGCGCACACGACCACCCGCCCGCCGACCAGCGCCTGGCGCAGGCGCCCGTGCTCGATGCCGGTGATGCGCGCGTTGGTGTAGGTGCCGTCGGTGTACATGCCGATCTGCGGGCCGACCAGCGAGATGGCGGCGCCGCCGGCGTTCTGCACGGCCATGGCGAGCAGCGCGGCGCTGACGTTCTCGCCGGTGCTGACCAATTGGTCGAGCTCCCGCTCGTGGGCGCGGTCGCCGGCGCGGTCGCTGGCGACGTACGGGCCCTTGCCGACGTGCCCCGCGTCCTCCGGGCGGTCGAGCGCGGCGAGCTGGTTGGCCAGGCCGATCAGGCGGTTGGTCTCGCCCGACATGGCCGAGACGACGACGACGACGTCGTGGCCGGCGCGCCGGGTCGCGAGCACCCGCGCCGCACAATTGCGGATCCGATCGAGGCTGCCGACCGACGAACCGCCGTATTTCTGCACGATCAACATTGAAATTGGCCCCGCGGGACGCCGCGACGACGAGCGGCGTCGACTCTGTAGCGCAATCGTCCGGTCGCGTCACGCGGACGCGGCGGGATCGCGGGGCGGCGGCGCGGGCGGCAGCGCGAGCGGCAGGCGCAGGGTGAAGGTGCTGCCGCGGCCGAGCTCGGAGCGCACGCGCAGGCTGCCGCCCATCAGCTCGGCCAGGCGGCTGCACAGCGCGAGCCCGAGGCCGGAGCCCTCGTAGCGCCGGCGCGTCGAGCCGTCGACCTGGGTGAAGGCGACGAAGATCTTCTCGAGGTCGGCCTCGGCGATGCCGATCCCGGTGTCGGTCACGGCGAACACGACCTGGCCGGCGTCGACCGTGAGCACGACGTCGATGCGGCCCTGCGAGGTGAACTTGACCGCGTTGCCGAGCAGGTTGACCAGCATCTGCCGGACCCGCCCGCGGTCGAGCAGCACCTTCACCGGCGCGCTCGGGCAGGCCACGCCGAGCAGGTTGCCGCGGCGGCGCGCCAGCGGGTCGAGCACGGCGACGACGTCGTGGACGAGGTCCTGGACCACGAACTCCTCGCGGCGCAGGTCGAGGCGGTTGGCCTCGACGCTCGACAGCTCGAGGATGCCCTCGATCAGGCTGCACAGGTGGTGGCTGGCGGCGACGATCTTGTCGAGGTCGTCGCGCATGGCCATGAGGCCGCTCGACTCGGCGTCCTCGACCAGCAGCTCGGCGTAGCCGATGACCGCGTTGAGCGGGGTCCGCAGCTCGTGGCTCATGGTCGCCATGAACGCCGACTTGGCGGCGTTGGCCGCGACCGCCTGCTCGGCCATGATGCGCGCCTGCTCGACCTCGGCGTCCGCGTGCTGCAGCTGCACGGAGGTGCGCTCGGCGCGGGCGATGGCCTCGTCGCGCGCGACCTCGGCGAGGTAGCTGAGCACGTGCACGGCGAGCACCGCCATGGCGGTGTAGAGCGCGGTGGTGGTGGTGTGCGCGCTCGGGTCGGTGAAGCGCGGCAGCTCGACGCCGAGGCGATCGAGGGCCCACAGCGCGGCCACGCCGGACAGGCAGATCACGGTCCACACCTGGCCCGCGAGGCGCCCGGCCATCTGCGCCGCGAGGAACGGGACGGCGACCAGCAGCACCCAGTACGGCGAGGCCAGGCTGCCCGAGACGGCGACGACCCACATGATCCCGATGAAAGCGATCGCGGTCAGCCAGTGCGCGGCGAACCCCACCCCGCGCCGGCGCAGCAGCATCAGCGTGACCGAGGCCATGGCGATGGTGCCGAGGTTGACGGCGCTGGCGAGCACGCGCCCGACCCCGACCCCGGTCGCCAGCAGCACCGGGATGGTGAACACGCAGGCGATGATCATCAGCCACGACGTCCCCGCGATCAGCAGGGCGCGGCGGCGGCCCTCCGACGACACCAGCAGCGCGGGCGGCAGACCCCGCTCGAGCGCGGCGATCACTCGCGGCAACAGACGTGGCGACGGCGCGGCCATCCTGGCGCGTCAGGATAACGCCAGGCGAGCGCGGCCGGCGGGCTCCGCGTGTGGCTCACGCCACGGCCCGCACGCGGCCGCGGCGACCTGAACCACGTTACAGCCCGAAACCGCGCTACTTTTTGGTCTCGAACTTGGTCTCGACGCCGGCGTCCGGGTCGAGCTGGGCCGAGGCGGCGTCCTCTTCGGCCCTGCTGATGCCGCCGGGGCCGGTCGGCGTGCCGGTGCCGGTGCCGGCGCTGGGCTTGCGCTCGAGTTTGACCTTCAGCTCCTTCTGCCCGTCGGCGGCCACGTCGATGGTCTCCTCGTGGGTGGTGAAGCCGGCGGCCTTGATCTCGAACTTGTGGGAGCCCGGCGGGATGTCGAGCTTCAGCGGGGTCTTGCCCTTCGACACGCCGTCGATCACGACCTCGGCCTTCCTCGGGCCGGTGGCCTCGACGGTGAACGCGACCGGGGCGCTGTCGACGGTCGGCGTCTTGCTGTCGGGCGTGGGCTCCACCTTCGTGTCCGGCGGGGTCTTGCTGTCGGGCGTCGGCTCCACCTTCGTGTCCGGCGTCGGCTCCACCTTCGTGTCCGGCGGGGTGGTCGGCTCGCTCGGCTTGGCGGCGAGCTGGGCCTTCAGGGCGGTGATGCGATCGCGGGCCTGGGCGTGGTTCGGATCGGCGGTCAGCACCGCCTCGTAGGCGACGATCGCCTCCTGCAGGCGACCGGCCTGGTCGTGCTCGCGGGCCCTGGCGAGGTTGGCGGACAGCACGTCGCCGAGCGCCTTGGACGGGTCGGCCTTGGCCTCGACCTTGCCCGCGGGCGCGACGATCGGGGTCTTCTGGCTCTCGATGTACACGTAGACCAGGCCGCCGGTGAGCAGCAGCGCGAGCACGCCGAGGATCCACCCGCCGCCGCCGGAGCGGCGCTCCTCGGGCAGCGGCACGGTCGGCGCGTGGGTGGCGTCGACGTTGGGGATCGGGTGCACGCCGCTGGCGGCCATCGCCGCGGCGAGCGCTCGATCGGGGTGGCTGTCGGGGCGCGGGGCCAGGTCGGGCCGCAGCGGGCTCATCATCGGCTGCGGCGTGGGGATGCGGCGGTAGTCGCCGGTCGGCGCGCGCACGGGGCCGGTGTCGGGCCGCGCGGCCGCGCGGTTGGGTCCGGTGCCGGCGCGCTGCGGCCCGGTCGCCACGCGCGGGACGGCCTGCACGCCGGCGATCGGCAGGCGGAACATCGCCGCGGGCACGCAGTCGATCATGCGCTCGACGATCTCGTTGGCGTCGTTCGGGCGGTTGTCGGGGTTCTTGGCCAGACAGTCGTGGACCAGCTCGATGAGCCCGTCCGGAAGGTGGTGGTCGCCCGGCAGCACCGACGTGAGCGGCGTCGGCTTGTCGTTGATGTGCTTGTAGAGGACGGCCGCGGCGTTGTCGCCCTCGAACGGCAGGCGACCCGAGAGCAGGAAGTAGAACATGGCGCCGATCGCGTACACGTCGGAGCGCGCGTCGACCGGCTTGTTCATGATCTGCTCGGGGGCCAGGTACGCGGGCGTGCCGACGATCGGCGGCTCCTCGTCGAGCGGCGGGCCGACCAGCATCTGCGCGAGCCCGAGGTCGAGGATCTTGACGTAGTTGGCCCGGCCCTGCTCCTCGACCAGCACGACGTTGGCCGGCTTCAGGTCGCGGTGCACGAGGCCGCGGGCGTGGGTCGCCCCCACCCCCTTCAGGATCTGCGCGGCGATCGGCACGAAGCTCTCGAGCGGGAGGCGGCCGAGCTGGTGCACGTAGTCCGACAGCAGGTTGCCCTCGACGTACTCGCTGACCACGAACACGCGCGAGCCGTCGCGCCCGAAGTCGATGAGCGCGGCGATGTTGGGGTGCTCGAGCCCGCGTAGGGTCCGCGCCTGCTCCTCGAACTTGGCGCCGGCGACCGGGTCGTCGGCCCACGGCGCGTTGAGCAGGTGGACGACGACCGGCCGCTGGAGGGTGCGATGGGTCGCGAGGAACACCTGCGCCTTGCTGCCCTGGCCCAGGACTCGCTGGAGCGTGTATTGCCCGCCGATGGTCTGGCCGATCAGCGAATCGGGTGCCGCACTGGGGGATCTGTTCGCCGGCATCATGCCCTCGTGGAACGCGGGACGCCCGCGCAGGGCGCCTCGCAGAATCGCCGACAACGTAGCACGGAGAACGTCGCCAGCGACGCTTTCCGCGTGCCTCCGCGGCGCGCCGGGGGCATGGAGCAAAGAATGACCGTACAGGCCGCCTCCGTCGAGCGATACTGCGCAACCCGCGGCGTGCGCTCCCGGCCCGGTGGTTCGGACGTCGCGACACCGGAGCTTCCCCGGGGCGACGATCGGGCCGGTCCGCCGGGCGGCTGTCCCGAAGGTCAGGAGGGCTGTCCCTGCGGACAGCCGCGGAGCGTCAGGCGTTCGGGTCGACGACCCACGTGGCCTTCACGCCCTCGCTCTCGACGCGGCGCACGATCTCGGCGGCGACGTCGGGGATATCGGCCTCGGGCCGCGGCGCGCCGTCGTGGAAGAACCGTGAGGGCTGACCGGCGCGCGGGGCCTCGTACCAGCAGTCGAGGTCGTCGACGCGGAGGATGTGGCCGCGGCGCAGGCGGTCGACGACGTTGGCGACGGTGATGGCGTCGTCGAACGACTGCTTGAGCCGCCCGATGCGCCGCGCCTCGGGGCTGAGCTCGTCGAGGCGGTTGTCGACGATGGCCGCGAGCTCGCCGAGCGCGCGCAGGCTCTCCATCTCGCCCTCGCCGCCCCAGAACTTGCCGTGGATGAACACGTACGGGGCGACCATCACGCCGGTCATGCTCGCGATCTGCATGGCCTCGCGCGGCTGCATGTGCAGGTTCTGGCGGCGGAACACGATGCCCTCGGCGGTCAGCAGGGCGGCGACGCGGTCGGTGGCCGCGTCCTCGGGGTAGCCGAACAGGACGACGCGCTTCTGGGTGTCGCGGAAGTCGAGCGGATCATCGGCAGGGGCGGAGGCTCCGTCGACGGGATCGTCGGCGGAGGCTTCGGGCTCGTGCGCGGGATCCCCCCGCAGGAGCGGAGCGACGCGCTCCTGCACCGACTGGGGCGCGCGCTCGAGCACGGCGTCGACGAGGCGCCGCCCGGTGTCGCGGACGCTCTCGGGCAGGTGACGCTGGGCCGCGTCCTGGGCGCGGCGGAGGAGATCCTTGAGCATGGGCGCGAGGCTAGCCGAGCCCCCACGCCCTCGCCAGACGCCGTCCGCCGGTCCGGCGCGCGCCCGAAAGAGCGGGTCGTCGTCGTCGCTTTATGCCCGCGAGCGGCCGCCAATGCCCGGACGCAGGCGGTTCACCTGAAACTCCGCGCGCGCGTGGGATCCGTGATATGAAGGCCCCCTCGCTCGATGCTGCGGCTCTCGCTTCACCTCGCGCTCGTCGCGGCCCTGTCCTCCGCCTCGCTCCCGGCCCTCGCCGCCCCATCCGGGCAAGACGCCGACGCCCTCTACGAGGAGGGCCGCAAGGACCAGAGCCAGGGCTTCTACAAGTCGGCGCTCGAGAAGTTCGAGGCGGCCTACAAGCGCTCGAAGAACCCGCTCATCCTCTACAACATCGGCCTCACCTACAAGAAGCTCTACGACGAGGAGCAGAAGCCCGAGCTGCTGAAGTCGGCGCGCACGACCTTGAAGGACTACGTGACCGCGGTCGAGAAGGACCCGGGCCTCGGCGCCGACCCCGAGGAGGTCAAGCCGGTGCTCGCCGACATCGAGGCCGAGCTGGCCCGCATCGAGGCCGAGCCGGTGCCCGACCCCTCCCCGCCCGACGATCCGACGCCCGACCCCGACAAGCAGGTCGACCCCGGCCGCAAGGCCAAGCTCGCCGGCATCGGCCTGATGGCCAGCGGCGGCGGCTTGATGGTGATCGGCACGATCGTCGGCGGCGTGTTCGCGGCCAAGGGCTCGACCGTCAGCACCCAGCTCAACGGCCAGGGCGGCCTCTACGACCAGCTCGATGACAACAATTGCCAGCCCGAGCTGACGGTCGGCGAACCATCCGGCTGCAGCGAGCTCCACGCCAAGATCGACACGGCCCGCAAGGACGGCAAGTCCGCCAACACGGCGTCGCTCGTCGGCTTCGCGGTGGTCGGCGGGCTCGGTGCCCTGATGGTGATCGGCGGCGCGGTCAGCTACGTGCTCGGCAAGAAGCGCTCGAGCGAGACGGCCCGCCTGCGCGTGCTCCCGGCGGCCGGCTGGGGCTACGGCGGCCTGACGCTGCAGGGTCGGTTCTAGCTTCGGCGGCCCCTCCGGGGCTGCGGCCCTCGCTCGCCGCTTCGCGCGTGAGCGCAGGCTCTTGCGGGGACCACATCACCGCATGATGTCGATTGGACGGGCTCGCTCCGGGGCTGCGGTCCTCGCACGCCGTGTGGCGCGTGAGCGCGTGAGCGCGGCGGGCTCGTCTCAGAACTTGCCGAGGCGCAGGGCGATCGTCCCCGTGAGGCCGCGGAGCAGCGGGTTCTCCGGGCCGCTCCAGGCCTGCGCGACGACCACGCGGTAGCCGCCCGAGATCACCAGGCGGAGGTACTTCGTCAGCGCGAAGTGGAAGCCGAGCTCGGGCTCCGCGACGAACATCGCGGCCCGGTTGACGCAGCGATCGAGGCGCTCGTCGTTGAGGCACACGCGCCCGCCGCCGAGCAGCGTCGACACGCCGATGCTGAAGAACTTCACGCGCACGAGGGCGACCGCGAGGGTCACGCCGGCGTAAGGCATGCGCAGGTTGAAGGTCCGACCGTCGCTGCGCAGGGCGGCGAGCGGAGTGACGAGCGCGCGGCCGGCGACGCCGAGGGCGAAGCGCTCGCCGAGCAGCACGCCGAAGTCGGCGCCGAGCCAGAAGCCCGGGCTGCGATTGACGCCGCCGAGCGTGAAGGTCGGCGCGGCGTAGACGCCGATCTTGGCCTCGCGGTTGATGAGCGTGGTGCCCTGGCCCCACGCGCGACGCCGCGGCTCGTGGACCTCGGCGGTCGGGGCCGGCGCGGCGCCCTCGGGACGCGCGGGCGAGGTCGCGGGCGGCGGGGCGACGTAGGCCGGGCCCGGCACGTTCGTCGGCACGCCGGTGGCTGCGCTCGACGAACCGACGGCCGAGACGTCGGGCGGCGTGGTCTGCACCGGCTGCGGCGCCGGCATCGGCGGCAGCGCGTCGGGCGGGCTCGAGGGGCTCTTGACCGGCATCTGCGCGGCGGCCGGGCCTGCCAGGCCGTACACGAGGCCGGCGAGCGAGGCGGCGAGGCAGAGACGCGGAACGGCGAGCGAGGGCATGTCGGGCCCCGAGGATCGCAGGTGCGGCGGCCGTTCGCAACGTGCGAGGCGGTTGCCGGCGCGGCGGTTCGTCTGCCAAGATGGGCCCGCGATGCGTCCGCGCTGGTCCCTCATACCTGTCGCCCTGATCGGGTGTACGCCCGAGCCGGCGAGCTCGCAGGAGATCCTCCAGACGGTGCAGGAGCTGGTCGACCAGGGCCGAGCGATCGCCCTCGAGAACACGGCGGTGGCGTGGGTGGCCGACGTCGATCCCGACGGCGAACCACTTGCGCTGCGGGACGACGTCGCGGCCCGGCTCGCGGCCGACATCCCGTGCGCCGTGATCGCGGTCGACGCCGACAAGCCGCGCTTCACCCTCGACTTCGAAGCCGACTGCACGATCCGCGGGCGCAGCTACACCGGCGGCTTGACGGTGACGTACGCGCGCCCGAGCCCGGACACGCTGCTGGTGAGCGTGGAGTTCGACGACCTGGCGAGCGCGGGCACGACGCTCGGCGGGACGTCGCGGATCACCTGGGGCGTCGACGCCACGCGGCGAGTGGTCAGCGAGCTCCAGCTCGACAGCGCCGCCCCCGACTCCGAGACCCCGGGGCGCCAGATCGAGGTCCAGTCCGACCGCATCCAGCGCAGCACCATGGGCCACCTGCAGATCGACGGCTGGCGCCGCTGGCAGACGCTGATGGGCAAGTGGAAGGCCGAGCTCGGCGGCTGGGAGCTGGCGAGCCAGGATCTGCTGCCGACGCGCGGGCTCACCGCGGTCGACACGCCGTTCGAACACGACATCCACGTCGATCACGAGGCCGCAGGCGACGGGACGATCGAGGTCCGCGCCAACGGCGGGCGCCGCGACTTCGTGTTCCTGGTCGCGGCCGACGGCGCGATCACCGAGCTCGGCGAGGACTGAGCCGCGTCAGGCGCGGACGAACGCGCGCACGCCGTCCTCGAGCAGGTCGGCGACGGTGTGCATCTCCGCCGCGGACAGGCACAGCGGCGGGCACAGGAACAGCATGTTGTCGCGGTACGGGGCGTAGGCCCCGCGCTGCAGCAGGATCGTGTGCAGCGGCGCGACCGGGCGATCGAACTCGACGACGCGCATGAGCCCGAACCCGCGGGTGGTGCGGATCGCCGGCTGGCGACGCATGAGGTCGACGAGGCGCTCGTGCAGGCCCGCGCCGATGCGGTCGGCGTTGTCGACGAGGCGCTCGCGCTCGAGCACCTCGATGGCTCCCACCGCGGCGGCGCAGCTGACCGGGTGGGCGTACTGCGTGAGGCCGCAGACCAGGCGGTGGTCGTCGAAGTGACGGGAGATCGCCGGCGAGACCCCGACCGCCGACAGCGGGGCGTAGCCGGAGGTCAGGCCCTTGCCGAGCACCATCATGTCGGGGCGCACGCCCCAGTGCTCGCGCGCGAACCACCGTCCGGTGCGGCCGAACCCGCTGAAGATCTCGTCGTCGATGAGGAGGATGCCGTGGGTGTCGCACAGCGCCCGGACGCGCGGCCAGAAGTCGGCCGGCGGGACCTGCATGCCGTTGGTGCCGGTGAAGCCCTCGAGCAGGATGGCGGCGACGCTCGACGGGTCCTCGCGGTCGAGCAGCGCTTCGAGGCTGGTGACCCAGGCCGACGGCTCGTCCGCGGGGTACGGGAACGGGTCGTCGATGTGGTAGGCCGGCGGGAGGTCGCGCGCGAACGGCTGCTTGCGCGGGTCGCCGGCGACCGCGAGGGCCGCGAGCGTGGCCCCGTGGTAGCTGTGGCGGCGGGTGACGATCTTGCTGCGGCCGGTCACCTGCCTGGCGATCTTGATGGCGTTCTCGACGGCCTCGCTGCCGCCGGTGGCCAGGAAGAACTTCTCCATGCCGGTGTGGCGGTGCAGCAGGGCGCCGAGCTCGGCGCGGATCGGCAGGATCATGTTGGGCGCGGCGGTCGCCTGGCTGCGGATCTGCTCGATCATCCGCTCCTGCACGTGGGCGTGGCCGTGGCCGATGTTGACGTTGTAGACCTGGCTCTCGAGGTCCCACAGCCAGCCGTGCTGGGCCGAGTGGAAGCGGGCGCCGCGGGCCTGATCGAGGACCAGCGGGTGCACGTCGCGCTGGGCGCTCCAGGTGAAGAACACGCGCTCGGCCTGGGCGCGCGCGAGGTCGGTGGACGGGTCGTGGTTCGAAGAAGTCATCGGGGCTCCGGGGCTCGGCCGCCGCGCCAGCGCGAGAGGGTCAGCTTGCGCGGCGGGCTGGCGCGGCCGCAACCACGCGTCGACCACACCTCGCCGGTCGCGAGCTGCAGGGCCATGAGCCCGCAGGTCTTGGCGGCCGAGGGGTCGCCGGCGTCGATGTGCGAGCACAGGCTGTTGGGGTAGCCGTCGTGGCTCGCCAGCAGGTCCCACACGCCCGGGAGGTCGCTCGGGCGCTGCTGGACGTAGAGCGTCGACGCCAGCTCGAGCCGACGAAACGTGGTGCTGACCGCGGGCACGCGCTCGTGCCGGCGCAGCACCGGGTCGAAGCAGTGGTTGGTGTGCAGGTGCGCCGCGCGCGCGCCGACCTGGGTGACGATCTTCAGCTTGCCGCTGGTCTCGACGCCGAAGAACGTGCGGCCGTCGCCCATCATGTAATGGTGGCCGCTCGACAGGCGGGCGGCCATCAGGCGGTCGCGGGCGGCCGTCGCCGAGCCGGCGGCGAGCATCGAGCGGACCAGCGCGGGCCAGACCACGCCGACCTGTCCGTCGGTGCTCGAGAGGTTGTTGATCGTCACGCCGACGCCGTCGGCGGTCAGTCCGGTCATGCCGAGGCAGCCCGTGAGGGTGAACAGCAGGACCTCGTCGTCGCCGCCGCGCGGACGGACGCGGATCATCCGCACGTAGGGTTCGGCGGTCCCGTGCATGTCCCAGGTCTGGCCGAGCACCGCTCCCCTGCCCTCGCCCGGCACGTAGATCGAGGTGCATCCGCCCGGGTCGTCGATCGGCGGCTCGGCCAGCACGCTCGCGGGCACGTCGCGCAGGTCGGTGTAGTGGTTGAGCACGACGATCTGCTCGCGCGTGACACCGGCGCCGCGGGCGATGCCGAGGAGCTCGGCGTGCAGCTCCTGCGAGAAGCGGGCGAGCAGCGGCAGGTGCAGCGCCGCGACGGCGTACACCTCGGCGAGGTCGCGGAAGTTGCCCTTGATCCTGGTGAGCTCGGCTCGGATCTCGGCCAGCTCCCGGATCTCCGCCCGCCACAGCTCGCCGTGGGCCTCGCCGCGGGCGGCGGGGTCGTCCTGGTCGAACTCGGCGAGCTCGATGCTCGCGTCTGCGGATCCGTCGCTCATGTCGCGGTCAGCTCGCCGAGGACCTTGTCGAGGATCGCCAGGCCGGTGTCGACGTCGTACTCGTCGATGACGAGCGGCGGGCACAGGCGGATCGTGCTCGGCCCGCACGGCAGCAGCAGCAGGCCCTGCGGGAAGGCGCGCTGGACCACGTCGTGGGCCAGCTGCTTGGCCGGCTTCTTGGTGGCGCGATCGAGCACGAGGTCGACGCCGATGAACAGGCCGACGCCGCGGACATCGCCGATGCAGGCGTGCTTCTCCTGCAGGCGCCGCAGGCCGGCGAGCATGCGCTCGCCCTGGACGCGGGCGTTGTCGACGAGGCCGCCCTCGACGACGTCGAGGGTTGCGAGGGCCGCGGCGCACGACACCGGGTTGCCGCCGAACGTCGAGCCGTGCGAGCCGGCGCTCCACTTCATGACCGACTCGCGGGCGATGATCGCCCCGATCGGCATGCCCGAGGCCAGGCCCTTGGCCGCGAGGATCACGTCGGGCTCGACGTCGTAGACGTCGGCCGCCCACATCTTGCCGGTGCGGCCGATGCCGGTCTGGATCTCGTCGAACACCAGGAGGATGCCGTGCTCGTCGCACAGCTTGCGCAGGCCCTGGATGAAGTTCTTCGGCGGGATGACGTAGCCGCCCTCGCCGAGCATGGGCTCGATGAAGATGCCGCCGATGTCCTCCGGCGAGTAGTGGCGCTCGAACTCCTTGCGGATGTTGTCCAGCGCCCACTCGCCGACGTCGCGGCCGTTGCTCGGGCTGCGGTAGGGGTCGGCGTACGGCACGTGGTGCACGCCGGGCAGCATGGGCCCGAAGGTGCCGCGCTGGGCGACCTTGCTCGAGCCGAGGCTCATCGCCCCGTAGCTGCGGCCGTGGAACGCGCCGTGGAAGGCGATGAGCCCGGCGCGGCGCGTCGAGTTGCGGACCAGCTTGATCGCGCCCTCGATCGCCTCGGTGCCCGAGTTGCTGAGGAACACGCGCTTCTTCGAGGGGCCCGGGGCGATCTTCGCCAGCCGCTCGACCAGGTCGGACATGCCGCTGTAGTAGAAGTCGGTCGCGCAGATGTGGAGGAACTTGCCGGCCGCCTCCTGGATCGCGGCGACCACCTTGGGGTGGCTGTAGCCGGTCGAGGCCACGGCGATGCCGGCCATGTAGTCGAGGTAGCGGTTGCCGTCGACGTCCTCGACCATGGCCCCGCGGCCGTGCGAGATGGCGAGCGGGTACTCCTTGATGTACGAGGTCGACGAGTACGCGGCGTCGCGGTCGATGATCGGGCGGGCCTTCGGACCGGGCGGCGGCGTGACGATGCGTGGATAGTCGCGGGTTTCCATTTCAGTTCTCACTCCCGAATCACGGTGCGGCTCTGCTCGCGCATGAACTGGGCCACGTAGTAGGGGCCGCAGCCGCCCTTGCCGGACCCGCCGGAGGCCTTCCAGCCGCAGAACGACTGGGCCCCCGGCCAGGCGCCGGTGGTCGCGCCCGAGCGCTTGTTGACGTAGGTGACGCCGGCCTCGATCTCGTCGAGGAACTGACCCACCTCGGCCTCGTCGTGGCTGAAGATGCCGGCGGTGAGGCCGTAGTCGGCGCGGTTGCTCTCGGCCAGCGCCTGCTCGAGGCCGTCGACGACGCCGACGGCGAGGAACGGCGAGAACAGCTCGTCCATGAACAGGCTGCTGGCGAGCGGCAGGCGGGCGATCGTCGGCGCGACGTAGTGGCCGCGGGCCAGCGCGCCGTCGGTCAGGCGTTCGCCGCCGAGCAGGATCTCGCCCTCGCCGCGGGCCTGGTCGACGGCCCGCTGCCAGGTGCGGATCGCCGACTCGTTGATGACCGGGCCGAAGAACACGTCGCGCTCGCTGGGGTCGCCGATCACCAGGGCGCGGGTCTTCTCGAGCAGCTTGGCGGTGAAGGCCTCGGCGACGTCGCGGTGCACGTACACGCGCGAGCAGGCGCTGCACTTCTGGTTCTGCAGGCCGAAGGCCGAGCGGGCCACGCCGTTGGCCGCGGCGTCGAGGTCGGCGCTCGGCATCACGATGGTCGGGTTCTTGCCGCCGAGCTCCATCAGGCACGGCTTGACCCACCGGGTGCTGAGCGCGTGGAAGATGCGCATGCCGACGTCGCGCGAGCCGGTGAACACCACTCCGTCGACCTCGGAGTGGAGCACGAGGTTGTCACCGACGTCGGCGCCGCGACCGGTGAGGTAGTTGAACACGCCCGGCGGCAGGCCGGCGTCGCGCAGCGCCTCGTAGAGCTTCAAGCCGGTCCACGGGGTGTCCTTGGCCGGCTTGTAGACCACCGTATTGCCGGCGACCAGGGCCCCGGCGGACATGCCGGCCGAGAGCGCGAGCGGGAAGTTGAACGGGGCCACGCAGGCGAACACGCCGTAGGGCCGCAGGACGTCGGTGTTGGTCTCCTGCGGGGTGATGCGGTTCATCTCGCGCACGAAGCCGTCGGCGTCGGCCATCTGCTGGCAGTAGTAGTCGATCAGATCGGCGGACTCCTCGGCGTCGCCGATCGCCTCCATGCGGCTCTTGCCGACCTCGAGGCTCATGATCGCCGAGAGCTCGAACTTGCGACGGCGGATCAGCTGGGCGGCCGCGCGGAGCAGGCGCACGCGCTCCTGCCACGGGGTGCGGGCCCAGGACCTGGCGGCCTTGCGGGCGGCCCGCACCGCGAGGTCCACCTGAGTCGGGGTCGCGGCCTGAAAGCGGCCGAGGACCACGGAGGTGTCGATCGGCGAGAGGTCGTCGAGCAGCGGCGCGTCGGACAGCACCTCGGCCCCGTCGATATACAGCGGCCAGGTCCGCCCGGCCGCGGCGCGCACGGCGGCGAGGGCGTCGTCGAAGTGGCGGTGGAACGCGTCCATGTCCGCGTTGACCGACGTATAGGTGAACTTCATGTCCTCGGGTCTGGTGACTCTCACGGCGAGCTCCTCGGCGATCCCCGGAAGGCACTCCGCAGGGGTCCGCGAGAGTACCAAGGCGGCCGCGGCGACGCTGTGCCGGCACTGCGGTGGCCACCGGGGCATGCCTCACGCCGAGGGCCGCGGACCCGGTGGACCGTCGCGCCGGTGCGCGTTATCCTGCCCAGGATGTCGCGCGTGGACCTCCAGGGCGCCTATCACGGCGGACGCGGCTTCACGCTGTATCACGCCTGGGGCTCGCACGGGGCGCGCCCGCTGACGCCGCACTTCCACGACGAGTATCTGATCTGCACGCAGCTCGCGGGTCACGAGGAGTGCCACGTCGCCGGCAAGCTGCACACGTTCTCGACCGGCGACGCGGTGCTGATCAACCCGCAGCAGGTGCACACCGGCAACGCCCGCGGCAGCGACGGGCTGGCGTACATCTCGGTGTACGTCGATCGCCCGGTGATCAGCGAGCTGGCCGAGTCGCTGGCGGCGCCGCAGCGTACGCCGGAGTTCACGCTGGTGCGCGCGGCGGGCCGCGTCGACGTGGCCGAGTCCATGCGGGTGCTGCTCGAGAGCGTGCGTCGCGTCCGCGGACAGGCGCCCGCGGACACCGTGCCCGTCGACGACCCCGAGGCGATCGTGCGCGCCGCGGTGCATGTGCAGGACGTCGACGTCGAGGCGGCCCTGGCGCGGGTGTTGACGCGGGTGTTCGGCGAGTTCTCCAACCTGCGCGAGCCGCTGCTGCGCTCGACGAACCGCGTGAGCCACCGGAAGATCGCCCGCGTGCTCGAGTACATCCGCTCGCTCGATCCCGCGGTCAACCCGACCACGCTGACGCTCGACGATCTCGCCGCCGTCGCCGACCTGTCGAAGTTCCACTTCCTGCGGCAGTTCGCCCAGGTGGTCGGGATGACGCCCGGCGCGTACCTCCGCACGCTGCGGCTGTGTCACGCGGCGCGCCTGCTCCGCCAGAGTCAGGCCTCGATCCTCGAGATAGCCCTGCGGGTCGGCTTCGCCGATCACCCGAGCTTCTCGCGGGCGTTCGCCCGGCACATGGGCATGACGCCGACGCAGTACCAGTCGCTCGGCCCGCTGTGAGCCGCGCGCGTTCGAAATGAAAGCGGCGCGCGTCCCGATGGTCCGCGCGCCACTGTGCCACCCTGGCCGCTCACGCTCCCCTATCCCCAAGGCGGGTCATCGCGCCCGCTCCGCGTCACTCTTCACACTCCCCGTCCGCCCACAAAAAGCCGGCGTGAGGCGCAGGTCTAAGGGTCCTGCGCCGCACGCCGTGAAGCACCCCCCGTGCTTCAAAACATTCCACACTCTCCAACACGCGAGTATGTCCGAGGCTCGACGCGGCCCGCGCGTGCTCCGGAGCACGACGACGACGGACCACACCCTGGACGGATCCCACGGCGTTCAGACCCCCCATACAACGACCGCGGGAACCGAGAGCACGACGCGCTACCGTCGCCGAGCCCGGACTGATGAACAACCGACGCCGGCCGCCCGCCGTCAGGCGCGACGAACCGTTGCGAAGCTCCGAGAGCGGGCGAGCCGTCTCTCCGGCGGATGCCGGAGCTGCTCCCGGGGCGCTCGCGTCGTGGGCTGCTCACGTGGGGTGTATGTCCCCCCCTGGTGGCTTCCTTCACCCTTCAGGCGGGTGTTTCGAAATTTTTTTTCGCGCCTTCACGGGTGCTCGCCGCCGAGGTTGACCGGGTTGCAGGTCCAGCGCAGGTCGTCGAGCAGCACCGCGCTGTCGGCGATGCCGTCGACCTCGTCGAACAGGGCGATGACCATGGTGATCGTCTCGCCCGGCACGACCGGGGCCTCGATGGTGAACCAGTCGGTCGCGGCGTGCTCGGCGAAGGCGAAGCCGGCGATCTCGGGATCGGCGCCGGTGTAGTCGTAGGACAGCACGTCGGCCGCGATCGGCACGCCGTGGGTCGGGTGGATGGCGATGTTGCCGCTCCACTGCTCGGAATCAAGCCAGACGATCAGGAAGTCGTTGTAACCGGTGGGCCAGCGCGCCGGGCGCTCGGCGGTCAAGAAGGCCAGCGAGAGCGAGAGCGCGATGGTGTTCTCGGGGACCTCGGCGGAGAAGCGCAGCTCGGTGTAGTCGTGGGCGATCTGCGGGTCGCTCGCCCACTGGGCCGCGACGGTGTTGGAGCAGTCCCCCGCGTCCGGCGCCGGCTGGCCTTCGGGACAGACGGCGGGCTCGGGGTCGAGCGGCAGCGGGAGCTCGCCGAGGTCGAACTCCGAGGGGAAGTCGGTGGAGGGGCACGGGAGACCGACGATCGCGCACTCGCTCTCGACGGCCAGCTCGCTCACGGTCATCGCCACCTCGGCGGCCACGCCGGTAGAGAGGATGACGGCATGGCTGCCCAGCCGCGGGGCGAACGGGCCGCCGAGGCCGGTGGTGAGGGCGACCGACGCCTCGGCCCCGGAAACGGCCAGCGGGGCGGTGGGGACGAACGTGCCGCAGCCGAGGCCGAGCGCGCGGCCGAGGTCGTCGCCCTCGGCGTCGCAGGCGTTGCCGGGCAGCTGACACTGCGGCGGAGGTTCGACGTCCTCGGGCAGGTCGTCGCCGAGGCTCGTCACGTCGCTGCTGACCTCGCTGCCCTCGTTCGGCGCGGCGACGGTCGTGCTCCCGCCGGTCGTGTCGTCACCGGTGGTCACGAGCACGGCGGTGGACTCCGAAGACTCGCTGTCGCTCGTCGACCCCGTCTCGAAGACGAACACCGGCACACTGCACGCGCAGAGACACAGCGACCCGACGAGCAGTCGGCCGGTGGCAGGGGGGGGAGTCACCGCGGTCAGCATGGCACGGGAGCCAACTCACTGCATAGCTCTGGGCCGACTTGAGGTGTGAGATCCCCGGCACATGTCGGTCTCCCATGCGGCGTTCAACTTCGCAGCGATTCTCGCGATTGCGGCTTAGATGGTCGAGATCCGTGAGGTTTTCTCAAACCTCTGAAAATCGCCGTGGGGGGCGTTTGAGAATGCCAGCGCGGAGGCGGCCAGGGATCCGCCCCTCACCGACCGTCTCGCGGGCCGGGCGTCGGTGGGGGCTCGGGCAAGGCCACGCGGTCGATCGCCGCCTCGAGCGCGAGGTGCCCCTGCACCGACATCGGCACCGCATCGGTGAAGCGCACGGTGAACGCGACGGAGCCGCCGAGGTTGGTCGGCGTCGGCTTCTCGCGCCTGGCGATCGCTACCAGCGGCGGTGAGGTGGCACGATCGAGGACGCGGAGGTCGGGGAGGTTGCCACGCACGACGACCGAGATCTCGGTCGGCACCTCGGGCGGCAGCGTCTCGCCGTCGGGGGCTATCACGGCGGCGGTCAGGCGGCGCTCGTCGATCTTCGGCCGCACGGTGACGGTGACCTTGACCTGGGGGACCTCGCCGGCGGCCACGGCGGTGAACTCGACCGCCTGGCGCGGGCGCTGCAGGGCCGCGACGATCGTGCGATCGGCGGTGAGGCCGTCGAGGTCGATCGGATCGGTGACGAGGTTGGCGACCTCGGCGACGACGCCGCTGCCGCCGCGCATGCGCCAGCGCGGCGGATCGACGACGGTGCCGGTGTGCTCGAAGTCGGGATCGACGACGCCGCTGACCTCGGCCGAGATCGGGACGGCACGCTCGATCACGCGGTCGAAGCGCAGGTCGACCTTCTCGTAGTGGATCGCGCGGAAGATGACGCCCTCGGGCATGACGATGGTCGCGGGATCGACGGCGAGCGGGCCGGGCCGGGCGTCCGCGAGGTTGAGCTCGGCCATCCCGAGCTCCTGGGCGTGCAGGCGGCTCATGCGGGCCCACGAGCCGTGGAGCTCGACCGAGACGGTGTCGGGCAGCTTGGTCAGGAGCACGCGGTTGGGGTCGTTGACGATGTGCAGGGGGATCGTGAACGTGCGCGTGATGTCGTCGCGGGTGACGATGAAGAACACCAGCGCGAGCACGAGGGCGGTGAACTTGGTGCCGCCATGGTTGATGATGGCGCGGCCGAGCCAGCGGAGGGCGCGTCTCATCGCTCGGCCTCCAGCGGCTCTCCGGGGCGCTCGACCACGGGACTCGGCATACTGGCCGACGACTCGGCGGCCGGGCGAGCGCCGGCGTCGGTGAGGCCCTCCTGCGCGCGCAGCGACTCGCGCCGCAGGTCGACGCGCGTACGCACGACGCTCTTGCCCATGATGCTCTCACCGGGGCTGGTCGCCCGCGGGGAGGCGGCGACGCTGGCCTCGGCGCGCGGCTGGTCGAGCCAGACGGCGATGCGCGCCTCGAGCTCGGCCGCCGACAGCGACTCGCTGTAGTCGCCGCGCTGGATCACGCGGATCTCGCCGCGCTCCTCGCTGACGACCACCACGAACGCGTCGGTCTCCTCGCTGACGCCGAGGGCGCCGCGGTGGCGGGTGCCGAAGCTGGGCTCGAGGCGGTCGCGCTGGGTCAGCGGACAGATGACGCCGGCGCGGGCGATGCGAAAGTTCTGGATCAGCACGGCGCCGTCGTGGGCGAGGTTGATGGGGTGCGGCACCAACAGGGCGACCAGGGTGTCGGCCTGCAGGGCGGCGTTGATCTCGCGGCCGCGGTCGCTGACCACGTCGAGCACGTCGATCTCGCCTTGCAGCACGACGATAGCGCCGAAGCGGGCGCGACGCAGGCGCTCGACCGCGAGCACGAGCTCGCCGACGGCGCTGCGGGCGGCCTCGCGGCGGCCGTGCGGCAGCAGGCGCTGACCCACGCGGAGGAAGATGCGGCGCAGCTCCTGATGGAACACGACGATCAAGATGATGATGATGTACTCGAGGAAGTACTTCAGCAGGGCGGCGACGGCGACGAGGTCGAGGGCACGGGCGACCGCGGCGAGGCCCGAGACGAGGGCGACGGCGAGGAGCACCGGCATGGCCCGCGTGCCCTGGACCAGCCGCAGGGCGGCGTAGACGATGATTAGGAGCAGCCCGAAGTCGAGGGCGTCCCGCCAGCTCAACGCGGCGATGAACTCGTGGGGCGTCACGCGATCCCCTCGCAGCGCGCGCTGGCGGCGGCGTGGTGGCGGCGCACCGCGGCGGCCACGCGCAGGGCCTCGGCGGTCGGGCCGACGTCGTGCACGCGAACAATGCTGGCGCCGCGCTCGACGGCGACGACCGCGGCGGCCACGCTGGCGATCATGCGCTCGCCGACGGCGCGCCCGGTGATCGCGCCGAGGAACGCCTTGCGGCTGGCGCCGACGAGCACGGGACAACCTGTCGCATGGGCCAGGTCACGCGAGGCGCCGACGAGGGCGGCGCTCTGCTCGGCGGTCTTGCCGAAGCCGACGCCCGGGTCGACGACGATGCGGTCGCCGGCGACGCCGGCCCGCAGGGCGCGCTCGACGGCGGCGGACAGCTCGGCGGCGACGTCGGCGAGCAGGTCGGTGAAGGCGATGCCCTGCTGCATGCTGGCCGGCTCGCCGCGCAGGTGACCGATCACGAGGCCGGCGCCGGTCTCGGCGGCGACGGCCGCCATCGCGGGGTCGGCGAGGCCGCTGACGTCGTTGATGATGGCAGCTCCGGCCTCCATGGCCGCGCGAGCGACCGCGGCGTGGCGGGTGTCGATGCTGAGCGGGACGCGGGCGAGGGTCGGCTCGTCGAGGAGGCGGCGCAGGACCGGAAGAACGCGCCGCAGCTCGATGTCGACGGGCACCGGCGCGGAGCCGGGGCGGGTCGACTCACCGCCGAGGTCGAGGATGTCCGCGCCCTCCTGCACGAGGCCGAGGCAACGCCGCACGGCCATCGCGGCGTTCGGGTCGTCGCTGCCCGGTGGGAGCAGGTTGCCGCCGTCGAAGAAGCTGTCGGGCGTGAGGTTGACGACCGCCATCACGCGCGGCACATCGAGGCGGACGACACCGCGCGCGTGGACCCACGCGGCCTCGAACCCGGGAGACGGCTCCGCCGACATCGCCGGGATGGTAGCGCGCGAGGGAGGTGCGGGGAACCGGCCGGATCAGTTCCCGGACGGCTCGGAAGCGCCGGGATCAGCGGCCGCGCTCGCGCGGTTGCCCATGGCCGCGGCCGTGAACTGCTTGGCGTCGATGCCATAGCGGCGCAGCAGTTTGTGCAGGTATTTGCGGTCCATGTCGGCCTCGCGGGCAGCGCGCGAGATGTTGCCCTCGGACCGCTGCAGCAGCCAGTTGAGGTAGGTCTCCTCGAACAGCTCGACCGCCCGCTCCTTCTGCTCGCGGAAGGTCAGGGTCGGGTCGAACACCACCGGCTGGTCGCGGCCGGCGCGCGGGAGGCTGCCGGCTGTGATGAGGTCGATGACCCCGTCGGGCGAGAGGTAGGCGCTGCGCTCGACCACGTTGCGGAGCTCGCGGACGTTGCCGGGCCAGTCGTAGGCGACGAGGCGAGCCATCGCCTCGGGCCCGGGGGCGCGCCACATGCCGGGCGGGAGCCGCCGCGAGAACAGCTCGATGAGCATCGGAATGTCGTCGCGGCGATCGCGGAGCGACGGCAGTTGGATCGAGACCACGGCGATGAGGAAATACAGGTCCTCGCGGAACTCGCCAGCGGCGACCTGCTGCTGAAGCCCGCGTCCGGCGGTCGCCAGCACGCGGACGTCGACCTCGACCTCGTCCCCGCCGCCACCCCGCCGGAACTTGCGGTTCTCGAGGGCGCGGGTCAGGCGGGGCTGTAGATCGAGGGGCAGCTCGCCGATGTCGTCCAGCAGGAGGGTGCCGCCGTGGGCCAGCTCGAACGCGCCTTTACGCTCGCGGGAGGCGTCCCCGCCGCCCTCCGAGCCGAACAGCTCGACCTCGAGTTGCGCGGCGGCCGTCCCGCCGCAGTCGACGACCACGAACGGGCCCTCGCGGCGCGGCGAGGCGTCGTGGATGGCCCGGGCCAGGAGGTCCTTGCCGGTGCCGGTCTCGCCTTCCAGGAGGATGGTGGCGTCGGCACCGGCGACCCGCTCGAGCACACCAAAGATCTTGCGCATCGCCAGACTGCGCCCGCGGACCGGCCCGAAGCTCTCGGCGGTGCTCGGGAGCAGCTCGACGCGGGCGTCCCGCGGCATGAACCGGATCTGGACCTTACCCAGCGCCAGCACGTCGCCGGGCTTCAGGAAGCCGTCGGTGACCCGGACCCCGCCGATGAACATGCCGTTGGTCGACTGCTGGTCGAGGACGCGGTAGCTGTCCTCCTGGCGCCGGATCTCGGCGTGGACACGCGACACGGACTCATCGGGCAAAACGATGTCACACTGGCGAGACTTGCCCAGATGGACCACATCCTGGGTCACATCGATCTCCCGGCCACGCAGCTCGCCGCTCAGGACGACCAGGCGATAGCCGGAGTGGCGCATGTCCTCGCCGTCGTCCTGCACCACCGTCGAATCCACCGTCAGTTCGATCTCGTGTGCCATGGAACCAAGCTACAGGAGCCGAGGCGTGGGGTGAAGCACACAAATTGGCCACGGCGAGCGCATGTGCTCAAATAAAACGGGAGGCCACCCTGGAAGGTGCCCCCCATTCCAAACCCGGTTCGGGACGTGGTTCAGATGTAGAAGTCGATGACTGCGACGCCGCGATCGTCAGGCGTGTCCGGACGGGCCACCGGTGCGCGGCTGTCGCGATCGTCCGGAGCGACCAGCGGCAGCTCCAGCTCGACCTGAAGTGGCACCACCGGCCGTGAATCGTTGACACGCTTGCGTTTCTCCAAAATGGCCGGTCTCATCGGGTCGCCTGCCGCTTCTGCCACGCCGGGCGCAAATGGTTGCTCCAAGTCAAGCGGGTGGTCGTAAATCTCACGCTGCCCGAGGTTGTCCCGGCGGTTCGATGCGGGTACCACTCCTCCCGCCGATCCCCCGGTCGCCTGAACCCCTGACACGACGGTCATGCGGGGACAGGCAGTGAAATTTTGGTTTGCCACCTTACGGAAGAGACTAACGCCGTGGTTAGAGATGGCAAGAACTGTCTTCGCGCCGGTCGCAGTGGGCCATGTGCCCACACGTCGCGGGGTTACGGACGCTGGTCAGAAGTCGACGACGACCCAGCGGGTGCCCTCGCGTTCGAGGTGGGCGGCCTCTCCGTCGCCCAGCTCGAGCACGGCTTCGTGAGCGTCGGCCACGATCGGGTCGCCGAGGTGCTCGGCGAGGCGGTCGCGCGAGGCCTTTAGCGCGGCGGCGTACTCGCCCTCGGTCCAGGCCCTGCGGAGGTCGTCCTCGGCGAGCCCGAGGCGATAGCGCTCGGGCGCGAGCCCGAGGAGCACGTCCCAGCGCTGCAGACGGCTGGCGCGGACGAGGCTGCGGAGCGCGGCGCGGGGATTCGACTGGTCGTAGACGAGGGTCGGATCCTCGGCGAAGGCCCACGCCTGGCCGGTCCAGACCACTTCGGCGGGCTGATCCGCGGCCACGAAAACGGTGGCGGTCGGACGGACGGCGCTCGGCTTGGCGAGGTGACGCGACCAGGCGCTGCGGGTCGCCTTGTCGCGGAGGATCGCCTGATAATCGACAAGATTGCGGGCGCCGACGACGACGCGCTCGCTGACTGCGCGGGCGTCGCCGCGACGTATGGCCCTGGCGGTGTCGTCGCCCGCGCGCGCCAGCTCGCGCGAATCGCGACGACCGCAGGCTGCGATCTGCAGGACGATCACGAGGGCGATGCAGCGACGGCTCATGGGGTCGCGGCCGGAGCGGGCTTGTTCTTCGGCTCGAGGATCGCGGTGAAGGTGCCGGAGCTCTTGACCTGATCGCCGACGCGGATCTCGCCGGAGAACTTGGCCAGACGGCCGAGCCGCTGGGCCTTGACCTCGATGGTCAGGACCTCGCCCGGGACCACGGGCGCGCGGAACTTGGCTTCCTGGATGCCGACGAAGTAGCAGTGGTGCTCCTCGAGGTCGAACTTACCCGAGAGGTGGGCGAGCACGACCGCGGCCTGGGCCATGGCCTCGACCTGGACGACGCCGGGGAGGATCGGGTTGCCCGGGAAGTGACCCTGCAGGATCGGATCGGCGATCGAGACCAGCTTCTGAGCGATCAGCGACTCGTTTGGGGTCGCCGACAGCACGCGGTCGAGGAACAGGAAGGGAAAACGATGCGGGAGGATCTTCTGGATCTGGACAGCGTCGAGCAGCATGACCGCGGCGCCATGATACGCGGAATCCCGCGGTCCGCCTAGCGGGCCGCGGGATCTCTCCGGGTGACGCCTGTCCGGCTTTAGCTGGGGTACTTGGCGTTGTAGCGCTTGACCAGCTCGGCGGTGATGTCGAGGCCGGGCTGGGCGAACAGCACGGTCGACTCGTCGCGCAGGAGCACGAGGTCGAGCTCCATCTCCGCCGCGATCTTGTCGATGATCGTCTGGCAGTTCTTGTAGATGTCCTCGAGCACGCGGCCCTCTTGCTGGGCGAGCTCCTGCTGCATAGTCATGTAGATCTGCTGCATCTCCATGTAGTCCTTCTGCAGCGACTCCTCGGCGGCGGCGAGCTTGTCGGGGGACAGATTTTTCAGCTTGGCCTGGTCCGCCTCGAGCTTCTTGCGCTTGGCGTCGAGCTTGTCCTGCTTGGCCTTGGAGCTCTCCTCGAGCTTCTTGCGGGCGGCCTGGCCCTGCTTGGTGTCGGTCAGGACCTTCTGCATGTCGACCACGGCGACGCCGCGGACCTTGGGCACGGCGGCCTGGACCGGCGTGGAGAGGGCGGGAGTGAGGCTGGCGCCGGCGACACCGAGGGCGAGGGCAGCGGCGGGGAACAGACGACGGAGGACGGTGCGCATGGTGGTCACGGGTGCTTCTTGTCGTAGGCGACGATGACGCGGTTGGTCAGGTCGAGCTTGGGGTTGGCGAACAACACGGTGGCCTGCGAGCGGACGAGGACGAGCTGGAGCTGCTCCTCGGCGGCGATGTCCTTCACGATCGCGGCGACGTTCTTGTAGATCTTCTCGGTCAGCTGGGCCTCTTTGGTCGAGATGTCCTCCTGCAAGTCGGAGGCGAGCTGCTGCAGTTCGGCGTCGCTGCGCATGAGCTCCTGCTGACGCTTGCCGAGTTCGTCCTTGGACAACATCGCGGCCTTGGCCCGCAGGTCGTCGACCTTCTTCTGCAGGTCCTTGGCCTTCTTCTCGATCTGGGCGTTGCCCTTGGTGAAGGCGGCCTCGAGGTCCTTCTTGGCCTTGGTGCCCTGGGCTGTCTCGAGGATGCAGCGCTGCAGGTCGACGAGGGCGACACGCTCGAGCGGCTTGGCCGGAGCGGCGGCGACAGGGACCGCGGGGGCGAGGACGACGCTGCCGAACATCAACGCGGCGAGCGCGGTGCGCCGGAGGCGGGCGAATGGGGAAGCGTGGGGTTGGTGCTTCACGGGGCGTGACCTTAGCTGCCGCGGCTCTGGGCGGCAATGGGGCCTCAGACGGGGGACCCCGGGGGGCCATTCACCGGCCGAGGCGATGCCCACGGCGGTCCGCGGGTGCCCTGCCCTGCCCTGGGCTCCGCAAACCGACGCGCAGGGAGGACGCCTCGACCCCTCCGCCGTCGGACCTGGGCCGGTCCCGCTGGAGAACCGCGGAGAAATGCCTCCAGGCCGTGGCCAAGCTCACCTCACGCCGGCGGGGCTCAGAACGAGTTGCCGACGTTGAATTCGAAGACCACGGGGTCGTCGCCGTAGAGGAATTCGGTGCGCTGCTGGCGGTCGAGGGGGAAGCCCCACTCGAAGCGCAGGGGGCCGATCGGCGACTGCCAGCGGAAGCCGAAGCCGAGCGAGCGGCGGAGGTACTTCAGGCGGAACGGGGCGCCGCTGTTGGACACGCCGACGCAGGGATCGGCCTTCGGGAGCTCGGTCGGGTTGGGCTGGACGCAGTACAGCGGCTCGGTGTTGAAGGCGTTGCCGAAGTCCATGAAGAGCACGCCCTTGATGTTGGCGGGCGGGACGATCATGAACTCGAGCTCGATGTTCAGGGCGGCGAGCACGTTGCCGCCGATGCCGTAGGGCACGAGCGAGGCGGTCGGGTCCGAGGAGCTCTGGACCTTCATCATCGGGCCGAGGCTGCGCAGGCGGTAGCCGCGGATGCCGCCGTCGCCGTAGATGCCGCCGGGGAAGTAGCGCTCGAAGATCGGCACGCCCTTGTCCTGCGGGCTGTGGATGAAGCCGAGCATGAGGCGGGTCTTGAACACCAGCCAGGCGCGGAAGCTCTGCTTGCTCGGGATGATCGGGAAGTAGAAGCGGAAGTTGGCGTCGTAGCGGTTGAAGCGGTTCTGCGAGCCGAGGTACTTGCTGGCGAACTCGGCGCCGATCTCGTGGCGCATGCCGCGGGTCGGGAACAGGAAGTTGTCGGTCGTGTCGTAGCGCAGGCGCGTGGTGATCGACGAGGTGATGCCGTTGTTGAACAGGTTGGTGATCAGCGCCGACGAGCTGTACTGGGTGGCGAACGCGCCGGCGCCGTAGAGACCGCCGCCGTAGCCGTAGCCGAACGAGCCGAAGCCGACCTTGACGTACTCGAAGTTGTAGCCGGCGAACAGGATGAGGTTGGGGACGCGGGGGATCGGGTAGCCCCAGCTGACGCGCACGCCGGTGCTGTCGCGCGTGAACGAGGGGAACACGTTGCGCGAGTTGAAGATGTTGAACGAGAAGTTCCAGCGCGAGTCGAGGAAGTAGCGGGTCTGGTACGCCAGGTTGAAGAGCCGGCGCAGGCTCGAGACCTGGGCGATCAGGGTGACCGTGGTGCCGCGGCCGAGGAAGTTGTCGTACTGGATCTGGGCCTGGAGGACGAAGTTCTCGATGGTGCTGAAGCCGGCGCCGACCTGGAAGGTGCCGGTCAGGCGCTCGGTGACCTCGACGTTGAGCACGATGCGGTCGTCGGCGCTGCCCTTCGAGGTCGACACCGTGGCGTCGTTGAAGTAGCCGAGGCGCATGACGTTGAACTCGGACACCTCCTTGCCGGTCTCCGAGTAGAGGTCGCCCTCGCGCAGCATCATCTCGCGGCGGATGACCTTGTCGGCGGTCTTGTCGTTGCCGCTGATGTTGATGCGCTCGACGTAGACGAGGGGGCCCTTGCCGACCTCGAGGGTCATGTAGAGCTTCAGGTTCTCCTTGTCCTGGCGGGCGTCGGGGATGACGTTGACGTAGGCGTGGCCGGCGTCTTTGTAGCGGCGCTCGATGTCCTGGATGATGGTCTGGACCTTGCCCATCGAGGCGACGTCGCCCTCCTTCAGGACGGGCTCGATCGACTCGGCGAGGGTGCGCTCGTCGTAGAGCGGCTTCTCGCCGCGGGCCAGGGTCTCCTTGGCGCGGATGCGGCCGATCTTGTACTGCGGGCCCTCGTCGACGGGGATGGTGACGTAGACGAACCGGCGGTCGGCGCTGAGCGAGAGCTCGGGGTCCTTGACGTTGGCGTCGAGGTAGCCCTGGTCGCTGTAGTACGACTTCAGCATCTGGAAGTCGCCGGCGAACGCCTCCTTGTTGAAGACGCCGCCGGCCTTCTTGGTGATGACGCTGATGTAGCCGCCGACGCGCGTGAGCATGTGCTTGCGCAGCTCGTCGTCGGAGAAGGCCTGGTTGCCAATGAACGTGATCTTGCGGACGATCGTCTCGGAGGCCTCGCTGATGACGATGACGATGTCGACCTTGCCGGCCTCGTCCTCGACGGGTTTGAGGCCGTAGGTGACCTCGGCGAGGAAGAAGCCCTTCTCGACGTAGGCGGTCTTGACCTTCTCGACGTTGGCCTTGACGGCGCCGAGGTCGAGGATGCTGTTGAGCTTCAGGTCGAGGACCTCGTTGATGTCGTCGAGCTTAATTTTGGAGTTGCCCTCGACGATGATCTTGCGGACCGTGGGGCGCTCCTTGACGATGTAGACGAGCACGAGGCCGGTCGAGACGCGCTCGACCTCGACGCGGATGTCCTCGAACTTGCCCATCGCCCACAGGCGGCGGATGTCCTGGGCGAGGTTGCGGCGCGAGAGCATCTCGCCGGGGGCGCTCTCCAGCTCGAGCAGCATGGCCTCGGTCTCGACGCGGCGATTGCCCTCGATGCGGACCTCGGCGATGTTCTCGCGCTCGAGCTGCTCGGGGACCTCTTCGAGCGAGCGGGTGACCAGGAAGTCGTCGCCGATGACGCCGGGGAGCGGTGTCCAGGCGGACGCGAGCCGGGGCAGCAGCACCAGCAGACAGGCGGCGAGGAGGGCGAGGGCGCGGCGCACGAGGGTCTACCGGGCCTGCTGCGGTGGCGCTGGTTGGCCGAGATCGAGACGAACGTCGTCGACGAGGCGGCCGTCCTCCATGCGGATCCGGCGCGGCACCTTGCGCGCCAGGTCCATGTTGTGGGTGACGACGAGGAGGGTCATCTTGTGCTCCTCGTTGAGCCGGAACAGGAGGTCGTGGACCTCGTCGGAGGTCCGCATGTCGAGGTTGCCGGTCGGTTCGTCGGCGAGGAGGAGGCGGGGGCGCATGACGAGGGCGCGGGCGATCGCCACGCGCTGCTGCTCGCCGCCGGACAGCTCGCCCGGGCGGTGGTGCAGGCGGTGCGACAGGCCGACGGCGGCGAGCATGTCCCCTGCCCGCTCGCGCGCCTCTTTCTGCGAGATGCGGCCGATCAGCGCCGGCATCATGGCGTTCTCGAGGGCGGTGAACTCGCCGAGGAGGTGGTGGAACTGGAACACGAAGCCGATCGTCTGGTTGCGGAAGCTCGACAGCTCGGGCGGCGAGAGGCGGGTGATGTCGACGTCGCCGAACAGGATCTGGCCGCGCGTCGGCAGGTCGAGCGTGCCGAGGCAGTGCAGCAGCGTCGACTTGCCGGCACCGGAGGCGCCGATGATGGTCACCATCTCGCCGGACATCAGCGTGAGGGTGACGTCGCGCAGGACCTGGAGGACGCGGGCGCCGTGCGTGAATTCCTTGTACATCCCGGCGACACGCACGAGGGGCTGCGGATCGGACCCTTTGGTCCGTGACGCCGGATCGGTGGTCAAGGTGGCGCAACCCTAGACGGGGCCCCCCCCCCTGTCAACGCCGTGCGCGCGTCGAAACGCGGGGAATACGGGGCTCCGGGTGGTGGTTGGCGGTGCCTCGCCCGCGGCCGCGGTCACTCGTCCCGCAGGCGGAGGCCGTCGACCGGGCGCAGGCGGGCCGCAGCGCGTGCCGGCCACACGCTGGAGATAGCGACGAGGAGGAGGCCGAGGACGGCGACGATGGCGACCTCGAGGGGGTCGATGCGGATCGGGAGGTGTTCGAGGTAGAAGGCGCCGCTGCTCAGCGGGATCCCGCCGGTGCTGAAAGCGAGGCCAAGACCCACGCCGGCGCCGATCCCTCCGAAGGCGCCGAGCAGGCCGATAATTAAACCCTCGAGCGCGAAGACCCGGGCGATCAGCCGATCCTGGCCGCCCATGGCTTTAATTATGGCGATCTCGGGGGCCCGCTCGAGCACCCCCATGAGGTTTGTGGCGAGGATGCCGAAGGCGGCGACGAGGATCACGAAGACGAGGGCGATGAACATCGCGACCTTCTCGAGGAACATCGCGGCGAACAGATCGCGGTTGAGGTCGCGCCAGTCGAACACCTCGAGCTCGCTGCCGGCGACGGCGGCGAGCACGGCGGCCTTGCCGGCGTCGACGGCGGCGAGGTCGCGCAGGCGGACCTCGATGGCGCTGACGTGATCGCCCGAGCGCTGGAAGGCCTGGGCGGCCGCCAGCGGGAGGTAGAGGTGCTTGCGGTCGTATTCGAAGATGCCGGTGAAGAACACGCCGGCGACGCGGACGATCAGCAGGCCGGGGACCATGCCCTGCGGGGTGATGCGGCCGACCGGCGTGATGAGCTGGAGCGGGTCGCCGACGCTGACGCCGAGATCGGCGGCGAGCTCGCGGCCGAGGAGCACGGGCGGCAGGACGGCGTCGGCGGTCGGGTCGGGCTCGGGGTTCGAGAGGTCGGGGACGTCGGGGGCGACCGGGGTGTCGGGCGGGACGTCTTCGGGGAGCGCGGCGAGCACGGGCGGCGGGATGTGACCGGCGGCGCGCAGGCGCGGGATCTCGACCTCGGGGTCCTCCCACCCGGCGTCGTCGGCGTCGTCGGCGTCGTCGTCGGCTGGCCCGGGGGACAGGTCCTCGGGGACAGCCGCGGGTTTGGCCGGCGGGAGGTCGCCCAATGAGCGCAGGCGCGGGATCTCGACCTCGGGGTCCTCCCACCCGCCGCCGTCCTCGTCGTCGAGCGGCGGTGGCGGCGGGAGGTCGGGCGGCGGCGCGGGCGGGTCGTCGCTCGCGGGCGCCTGCGGGGCCGCGGGGGGCGGGATGGGCACCTCCGGGGGCTCGGGCGGGGCGGTGAACGGCGGCAGCGGGCGCGTGCGCGGGACGGCCGCGGGGTCGCTCATGAATTCGTAGAGGCCCTGCTCGAGCTCGCGGGGCAAGGCGGTGACGGTGGCGTGGTGATCGGGGTCGATGCCGAGGAGGCTGGCGCCCTGACGTCCGAAGGCGGTGCGCACGAGCACCTCGCCCTCGAGGATCGGGCTGGCGCCGGCGATCTCGGGGTCGGCGGTGAGGCGGTCGAGCAGGCCGTCGGGCACCGGGAAGCCGCCGCCGTCGGCGCGGGCGATGCGGATGTGGGCGCGGTGATCGACGAGGCGGTGGCGCAGGTCGTCCTCGAGGCCGCTCATGAGGCCGAGCACTACGACGAGGGCCATGGTGCCCTGCGCGACCGAGAAGACGATGATGGTGGCGAGCAGGTTGAACAGGCGGGCGAGGCCGCAGAGCAGCAGCAGCAGCGCGCCGAGCACGACGGTCGGGAGGCCGACGAGGTAGGCGTAGTCGGTGGCCGGAGGGGTGAACAGCAGCTCGTCGGGCGGGACCGCGGGCGGGCCGGGCACGAGCAGGAAGCCGACGCCGACGAGCACGAGCCAGGCGGCGCGCAGGGCCAGGCCGGGCAGCCATCCGGGTACCTGCGCGACGCGGAGGTGGTGCCAGGCGATCGACAGGGCCAGGCGCGAGGTGCCGTGCGGCCTGCCCCGTCGGTTCATCGCTCGGCCTGCCGCAGGGCGTCGACCGGGCGCATGCGCGAGGCGATCCACGCCGGGTAGAGGCTCGAGAGCCAGACGATGACGAGCGAGGACAGACCGACGAGCAGGATCTCGAGCGGGTCGATCGAGACGGGCAGCTCCTCGAAGCCCTGCAGGCTGCCGCCGAGCGGGAGGCCGTAGCGGTCGAGCACGAGGCACAGGGCGATGCCGGCGAGGATGCCGAGGATGCCGCCGAGGATGCCGAGCAGCAGGCCCTCGGTCATGAACACGCGCTGGATCGTGCGGTCGGTGCAGCCGATCGTCTTCAGGATCGCGATCTCGCGGGCCTTCTCGAGCACGCTCATGAGGTTGGAGCCGACGATGCCGAGCGAGGCGACGAGGATGACGCAGAGGAGGGCGATGAAGACGGCGATCTTCTCGAGGGCCATGGCCGAGAACAGGCTGCGGTTGAGCTCTCGCCAGTCCTGGACCACGAGGTCGGTGCGGCCGGCGGCGGCGACGGCGGCCTCGACGGCGGCGCGGCGCTCGCTGAGCTGCTCGACGTCGTCGATGCGGAGCTCGATGCCGGACACGCGGTCGCCGGCGCGGAGGAAGGCCTGGGCGATCGGCAGCGCGGTGTAGACGAGCCAGCGGTCGTACTCGTAGTGGTGGGCGTCGAACACGCCGGCGACCTTGACCTTCATGACGCCGGGGATGCGGCCGGCGGGGGTCAGGCGGCCGATCGGAGTGATCAGCTGGACCGGGTCGCCGAGGTGGGCGGCGAGCTCCTTCGACTTCTCGCTGCCGATGAAGATGCCGTCGAGCACCTGGTCGGACGCGGGGACCTCGAGCTCGTCGGGTTCGGGCTCGGGCTCGGGCTCGGCGTCGGGCGGCGGGGTGACGGCGGGGGCGAGCTTGCCTTCCTTGCGCAGGCGGGCGATCTCCGCCTCGGGGTCCTCCCAGCCCTCGTCGTCGTCGTCGGCGACGATCGCGGCGCCGCGGGGGATCTGCGGGATCGCGGCCGCGGGGGTCTTGACGACGATGCCGGGCTCGGCGGCGTCGCGGGCGGGCGGGAGCTTGCCCGACTCGCGGAGCTTCGGGATCTCCTGCTCGGGGTCCTCCCAGCCGTCGTCGTCGTCGGCGGCGATCGGGAACGGCGGCAGCGCGGTCGCGGGCAGCGTGGGCCGGGCGCCCGCAGGCTTTCCTGTCCCCGGGGACAGGTCGACCGCGCCGGCCTTGGCGGGCAGCTCGTCGGGTTCTTCGGGGCCCTCGGGCTCGCGCACGGGCGGGAGCATCTCGAAGTTGAGCTGGCTGTCGGGGACCGCGGAGGGGTCCGACAGGAAGCTGTACTCGCCTTCCTTGAGGATCGTCGGGAGGTTGGAGGCGCGGGCGTGGAGGTCGGGGACGATGCCGAGGAGGATGCCGCCCTGGCGCTGGAAGCCGCTGCGGACCATGACCTCGCCCTGCAGGTAGGGGCTCGCGCCGAGCACGCCCGGGAGGTCGCTGAGCGTGCGGGCGAGGCCGTCGTAGTCGGCGAACGGGCGGGTGTCCTCGCGGCCGATGCGGATGTGGGCGCGCTGGCCGAGGATCTTGTCGCGGAGGTCGTGCTCGAGGCCGGTCATCAGCGAGAGCACGACGACGAGGGCCATGCAGCCGAGCATGACCGAGATGGTGATGACGGTCGCGAGCAGGGTGAAGATGCGCGAGAGGATCGAGCCGAGCAGCAGCCACGCGCCGACGATCAGGGTGAAGCCGCCGAACACGCCGAAGTAGGTCTGGCGCGGCGTCGGGATCAGGTCGATGGGGCCGAGGCCGTCGGGGAGCACGAGGTCGCCGATGTCCGGCGAGAGCTCGGGCGCGAGGCCCCAGGTGGCCCAGGCGGTGAAGCCGAGGCCGACCACGAGGAGGTAGACGCCGGTGAGGAAGACCGTGCGGACCCACGGCGGCGGGCGGTCGCCGACCCGCAGGTGACGCCAGGCGATGTGCCAGTGCAGTCTTGTCGGCGACGGGGTCACGCGTGGCCTCGGTCAGTTGCTGCCGGCGTCCGGTTGCGACTGCTGGAGGAGGAAGGACTCGATGAACTCGTCGAGGTCGCCGTCGAGCACGGCGAGCACGGCGGAGCTCTTCTTCTCGGTGCGGTGGTCGTTGACCTGCTGGTAGGGCTGCAGCACGTAGCTGCGGATCTGGCTGCCCCACTCGTTCTTTTTCTTCTCGCCGGCGAGGCGCTCGCGCTCCGCGTCGCGCTTCTGCTTCTCGAGGTCCCACAGGCGGGCCTTCAGCAGGCGCATGGCGGTCGCGTAGTTCTTGTGCTGCGAGCGCTCCTGCTGGCAGGCGACGGCGATGCCGGTGGGGATGTGGGTCAGGCGGACGGCGGAGTCGGTCTTGTTGACGTGCTGGCCGCCGGCGCCGGACGAGCGGTAGGTGTCGACGCGGAGGTCGGCCTCGGGCACCTCGATGTCGAAGTCGTCCTCGTCGCCGACGTCCGGGAGGACCATGACGCTCGAGAAGCTGGTCTGGCGGCGGGCGTTGGCGTCGAACGGGCTGATGCGGACGAGGCGGTGCACGCCGATCTCCGAGCGCAGGTAGCCGTAGGCGTACTCGCCCTCGATCGCGAGCTCGGCGCTGCGGATGCCCGCCTGCTCGGCCTCCTGGTAGTCGAGGATCTCGACCTTGAAGCCGTGGCGCTCGCCCCAGCGCTGGTACATGCGCAGCAGCATCTGGGCCCAGTCCTGGCTGTCGACGCCGCCGGCGCCGGCGTTGATCGAGACGAGCGCGCTGTGGGCGTCGTACTTGCCGGACAGCATGCGGCGAAACTCCATCTTGCCGATGCGCGGCTCGATGTCGCCGAGGGCCGCGGCGGCCTCGACGATGCTGGCCTCGTCCTCGGCCTCGCGCCCGAGGTCGTAGAGGGTCTGGGCGTCGTCGAGGCGCTTCTGGGCGTCGCGCAGGTCGTCGAGCAGCTTCTTCAGGGTCGACTGCTCGCGCAGGACCTCCTGGGCGCGATCGTTGTCGCCCCAGAAGGCGGGGTCCGCGGTCTGGGCGTCGAGTTCTTCGAGTCGCTCTACTTTGCCTTCGTAGTCAAAGATGCCGCCGTAACTCGGCCAATCGGGCCGCGAGACGAGCGAGCTGCTCGGTGACTTTGTTGTGTTCCGGGATGGTGTCGATCATGGGATCAGACTTCGATGAGGCGGAGCTGCCGGCGGCCCTGCGGCGGGGTGAAGCGGATCGGGTAGTCGCCGGTGAAGCAGGAGGTGCAGTAGGCTACACCAGAATCGCCGCGCACGGCCTGCATGAGGCCCCCCAGCGAGAGGTGGGCCAGCGTGTCGGCCGTGACGTAGCGCGCGACCTCGTCGGGGGTGTGCGTGGAGGCCAGGAGCTCGGCCCGCGTCGGGGTGTCGATGCCGTAGTAGCAGGGGCTGATGACCGGCGGAGAGGCGATCCGGAGGTGGACCTCGGCGGCGCCTGCGGCGCGGATCATCTTGACGATCTTGCGGGAGGTGGTGCCGCGGACCAGCGAGTCGTCGATGACGACCACGCGGCGGCCCTTTAGTACTTGCGGGACGGGGTTGAGCTTCAGCTTGACGCCGAAGTGGCGGATCGAGTCCTTGGGCTCGATGAAGGTGCGGCCGACGTAGTGGTTGCGGATGAGCCCCATCTCGAACGGGAGGCCGCTGGCCTTGGCGTAGCCGAGCGCCGAGACGACGCCGCTGTCGGGCACGGGCACGACGACGTCGGCGGGCACGCCGGTCTCGCGGGCGAGCTGCTCGCCCATGGCGATGCGGGCGTCGTAGACCGAGAGGTCGTCGAGCACGCTGTCGGGGCGGGCGAAGTAGACGTGCTCGAACACGCAGAGGCGGCGGCCCTCGCGGCGCATCTGCACGCTCTGCAGGCCGTCCTTGTCGATGATGAGGATCTCGCCGGGGCCGATGTCGCGGATCTTCTCGGCCTCGATGAGGTCGAAGGCGCAGGTCTCGGAGGCGACCACGTAGGTGCCGGGCTGGGTGCGCAGGCGGCCGAGCACGAGCGGGCGAAAGCCGTGAGGGTCGCGCACGGCGATCAGCTTGTCGGCGGTGGTGAGCACCAGGCTGTAGGCGCCGCGGACCTTGCCGAGGGCGTCGATCAGGCGCTCGGTGAAGCCGCTGGCCCGGCTGCGCGCGAGCAGCTGGAGGATGACCTCGGTGTCGCTCTGCGAGGCGAAGATGGCGCCGTCCTCCTCGAGCTCCTCGCGCAGCTGCTCGGCGTTGACGAGGTTGCCGTTGTGGGCCAGGGCGATCGAGTTCTGGCGGTACTCGGCGGTCAGCGGCTGGATGTTCTTCGGCAGCGAGCCGCCGGCGGTGGTGTAGCGGACGTGACCGACGGCGATGGTGCCGGGCAGCTGCGCGAGCGTGTCGTTGGAGAAGATGTCGGCGACGAGGCCCATCTTGCGCACGGCGTGGAGGGTGCCCTCGATGCTGGTGACGATGCCGGCCGACTCCTGGCCGCGGTGCTGCAGCGCGTGCAGGCCGAGGTAGGTGAGGTTCGCGGCCTCGGAGTGGTTGAAGATGCCGAATACGCCGCACATGCGGGGCGGAGCCTAGCAGCACGCGGGTGGGCGACCGGCGGGGCATGGGCCGCGGAGCCGTGAGTCAACCCGCGGGCGACGCGGGCGTGGTGCTCGCCTCACACGAACGAGCCCTTCACGGCCCACCGCGCGGCGGACACTTGCCCTGCTCTACCCCGCGCCGACGCTGCGGGCCACGGCCATCTGCAGCAGGGTCAGGCCGACGGCGGCCCACAGCGCGGTGCGCCAGCGCTGGAAGCGGACGCCGTCGACGATGTTCTCGGTGAGGCTGAGCAGCACGGCGTTGACGAAGGCCTGCACGAGGAACACGCCGATCGGGCCGGAGATGAGGATCGGGAAGAACAGGATGACGCTCAGCAGGGCGAACAGCAGCTTGCCGAGCACGACGCTGAGGATCCCGCAGACGACGGCGGCCTTGAAGGCGCTCCACAGGTCGCGCACGACCATGCCGGGCAGCAGCGCCGACATGAACATGAGGCCGAAGGTGAAGGCCAGGCAGGAGGCGATCATCGCGTGCATCGCCGGCAGCGTGACGCGCGCGGCGAGAGTTTTCAAGCGGGGCCGCGCGCGCGTCCGCACGCCCGTCGACGGCGGGCCTTCAGGCGGGCGGGAGGCCGAGGTTGCGACGCAGGCGCGGGAGCGGGGGCTCCACGTCGGGCTCGAAGGCGCGGCCGGTGATCAGCTCGTAGACCTCGATGTAGCGGCGGGCGGCCTCGGCGCGCAGCTCGTCGGGCAGGGCCGGCGGAGCGCCCTCGCCGCGGAAGCCCTGCTCGACCAGCCAGCGGCGCAGGAACTCCTTGTCGAGGCTGTGCGGGTCGGCGCCGCGGGCCATGGCGTCGGCGTAGGAGTCGGCGTACCAGTAGCGCGAGCTGTCGGGGGTGTGGATCTCGTCGATGAGGACGAGGCGGCCGTCAGGGCGCTCGCCGAACTCGTACTTGGTGTCGACGAGGATGAGGCCGCGCTCGCGGGCCAGCCGCTGCCCGGCGGCGAACAGGGCGAGGGCGGCGCGCTCGAGGGCGTCGAAGCGCTCGGCGGTGATGCGGTCGTGCGCGAGCAGCCAGGCCCGGCTGACGCCGACGTCGTGCTCGCCCTTGGGGGCCTTGGTGGTCGGGGTGAGCAGCGGCTGCGGGAGGGCCTGGTGGCGGCGCATGCCGTCGGGCAAGGCGTGGCCGCAGAACTCCCGCTCGCCGCGCTCGTAGGCGCGGCCGATGCTGGTGTCGCTGACGCCGGTGAGGTAGCCGCGGACCACGAACTCGACGGGGATCGGGCGGCACTCGGCGCCGCGCATGGCCTGGGGATCGGGCACGTCGATCACGTGGTTGGCGAACACGTCGCGGGTGGCGTCGAACCAGTGGCGCGCGAGGCCGTTGAGCACCTGGCCCTTGAAGGGGATGGTGCCGAGCACGACGTCGAAGGCGCTGACGCGGTCGCTGACGACGATGAGGCGCTCGTCGCCGCGGGTGAAGTTGTCGCGAACCTTGCCGCTGTAGTGGCGGCCGAGGGCGGTGAAGTCGGCAGGCAGCGCGGCGAGCGTGCCGCCCGGCGCGAGGGCGCGGCGGAGCGAGTCGTCGGTCACGGGCATGGCGCGGCGGAGGGTAGCCGATCCGCGCGGGCCGTCGCTTCAGAAGCTGAAGATGAGGATGATGAGCAGGATGAGGCCCGCCGCCGCGAAGATCAGCGGCAGCGGGGGCCTGCGGTCGGCCAGCGCGGCCGTCGGCATCGGCACCGGGGAGGCGTCCGGCGCGGCCGGGACGGCCGAGTGCTTCATGGTCGGGATCTTGCCCCAATCCTGGGGCTCGGTGCGTCTGTCGGCGGCGGCCGCGGTGCGCCGGCGGGTGCTCTCGCCGGGGCCGGTGTTGGTGGGGACGTCGGGCACCGTGATCCGCCCCGGCTCCTCGGCCTCGCCGACGGAGGTGACGGCCGCGGCGACGGGCGGCTCGGCGTCGGCGTGGGCCTGCTCGGCGGCCTTGATGGCGGCCGCGGCGGTGGCAGGGTCGAGCTTGACGGTGGTCGCGCGGCTGGCGGCCTCGAGTTCCTCGCGGGTGCCGCCGATGATCACCTCGGAGCTCGGCGGCTCCGCCGGGGTCGCCGACTTGCCGTCGCCCTCGCCGAGCGGGGCGAGGCCCTCGGGGCCGGTGCTGTCGCGGCGCACCGGGTCGGTGAGGAGGTGGACGCGGCGCAGGTTGCTCGCGGACTTGCCGGTGGGCTGACCGCTCTTGGTCCACGCGCCGGACTCGTGCAGCAGGTCCTCGGGGCCGAGCTCGGTCCTCGGAGGCGGCGCGGCCGGCGTGGCGCTCGGCGGCGGCGGCGGACGGCGCTGGCGATCGCCGGTCAGCAGCATCTCCTCGAAGCTGGTGACCGGCAGCGTCATGCCCGCGGTCGGCGGGATGGTCGGCGGCCTGTCCTTCGAGACAGGTGTACGCGGCGGCGGGATCGTCGGCGGGCGCGGCGGGACGCTGACCGGGGCGACGATCGGCTCGAACTCGACGATCGGCTCGGGGCGCGCGGCGGGGGCCGGCTCGACCGGCTCGACCGGGGGCATCGGCAGCAGGCCGGAGGCGTCGCCGAGGCCGCTCGAGTCGAGGCGGCGCAGCAGATCGGCGGCGTCGAGCGGGCGTGCACCTGGCTCTTCGGACAGGCAGGCGATGAGCGCGAGGCGCAGGCCCGGAGACACGCCGGGGAGGTCCTGGCTGCTCTGCGCGGCGGACACCGCGGCGGCGCCGCGGGCGCCGGAGGCGAACTGGGCGACGGCGACGGCCCAGGCGTAGAGGTCGGCCGCCGGCGTGAACGGGCCGCCGGCGTGGATCTCGGGGGCGACACCGGCGAGGTCGAAGGCTCGCGCGCGGCGCATGAGCACGGCGCGGTCGCACAGAGGGGCGAGGCCGTACTGATAGACTGCGGGGCCGCGCGGGCCGACGAACACGCTGGCGGTCGTCAGCATGCCGTGGACGAGGCCGCGCTGGTGGAGGGCGGCGAGGGCACGCGCGAGCTGGCGGGCCAGGCGGCCGACCTCGGTGGCGAGGTCGTACGAACCTGTCCCGTCGTACAGCTCGCCGAAGGCCACGCCGCCGGACACGGGCTCGTAGAGCACGGCGCCGCCGTCGCCGTCGGCGCCGGCGAACAGCTGGGGGACCAGGGCGGCGTCGCGCACACCGGCGAGGTCGGCGGCGGCGGCGACGAACGCGTCGCGGAGCGCCTGCGTCGGCAGGAGTTCGTCGTCGAGGAGGCAGGCTCGGGCGAGCTCGCCGGAGGTGCTGTCGAGCACGACCCAGGTCGGGCCGAACACCTGGACACCGACCGACGACGGCTCCTCGCGCAGCAGCTCGAGGCGGTCGCAGACGGTCGCGCCGGCGCTACGCTCCACGCATCCTCCTTGCGTACGAGCTGGCCGGGAGGTCGGTGCAGTGGGTGCGCATGTCAGCGTCCGGTGCTGCCGAAGCCGCCGGCTCCGCGGGCTGCGGGCGGCAGGCTGTCGACCACGCAGGTGGGCAGGTACGCGACCGGCGCCACCACCAGCTGGGCGATGCGGTCGCCGTGGTGGATCTCGAACGGCGCGTCGCCGAGGTTGATGAGGATGACCTGGAGCTCACCACGGTAGTCGGCGTCGATTGTACCTGGTGCGTTGACGATGGATATGCCGTGGCGGAGTGCGAGACCGGAGCGAGGTCGCACCTGGCCCTCGTACCCCGGGGGGATTGCGAGGGCCAGTCCGGTCGCCACTAAACGTCGTTCACCAGGGGCGATCCGCACGGAACCGGCGGGTAGACAGGCGGCCAGGTCGAGTCCGGCGGCCCCCTCGCTCATGCGCCGCGGGACGGTCGCGTCGGCGTGGAGGCGCTGAAACAGCATCGGGGGCGACGCGGCGTCGCCCTCGAGCCTGGCGTCTGGCGGGGGCGACGGGCTCATCCGCGGAGGTTCATGACCTCGGAGGGGTCGACGCCGAAGGCCGCGCGCCGGCTCAGCCGGATCTTGCCGGTCTGGTCGACGTTGATGACCTTTACAACCACCTCGTCACCCTCCTGGACCACATCGGAGACCCGCTCGACGCGCTTGTCCTCGAGCTCGGAGATGTGGATGAGGCCGTCGGTGCCGGGGAGGATCTCCACGAACGCGCCGAAGTCGACGATCCGCTTGACGACGCCGTGGTAGTGGGCGCCGACCTCGGCCTCGGCGGTGAGGCCCTCGATCATGGCGCGGGCCTTGGCGATGCGGGCGGGGTCGTCGGAGGCGATGGCGACGCGGCCGGAGTCCTCGACGTTGATCGTGCAGCCGGTCTGCTCGATGATCGCGCGGATCGTCTTGCCGCCGGGGCCGATGATGTCGCGGATCTTGTCGACCTTGATCTGCATGGTGACGATGCGCGGGGCGTAGCGGCTGATGTCGCTGCGCGGCTCGGGCAGGACCTCGAGCATCTTGTCGAGGATGTGCAGGCGACCCTCGCGCGCCTGCGACAGCGCCTGCTCGAGGATCTCGCGGGTCAGGCCCTCGACCTTGATGTCCATCTGCAGGGCGGTGATGCCGGCCCTGGTGCCGGTCACCTTGAAGTCCATGTCGCCGAGGTGGTCCTCGTCGCCGAGGATGTCGCTCAGGATGGCGATCTCCTGGCCCTCCTGCATGAGGCCCATGGCGATGCCGGCGACCGGCGCCTTGATCGGCACGCCGGCGTCCATCAGCGAGAGGCAGCCGCCGCAGACCGCGGCCATCGACGACGAGCCGTTCGACTCGAGGGTCTCGCTGACGATGCGCACGGTGTACGGGAACTTCTCGTGCTGCGGCATGATGTAGCGCAGCGCCCGCTCGGCCAGCGCGCCGTGGCCGACCTCGCGGCGCGACTGGCCGCGGATCGGCTTGGCCTCGCCGGTGCAGAACGGCGGGAAGTTGTAGTGCAGCATGAAGTTGCGGTGCACGTCGCCGCGGATGGTGTCGAGGCGCTGGGCGTCGATCTCGGTGCCGAGGGTGGTGGTCACCACGGCCTGGGTCTCGCCGCGCTGGAACAGGGCGCTGCCGTGCGGGCGGGCCAGCGGGTGGGCCTCGATGTAGATCGGGCGGATGTCGCGGGTGCCGCGGCCGTCGATGCGCCGGCCCTCGCGCAGCACGTTGCTGCGCACGATCTTCTTCTCGAGCTTGCCGATCGCCGACGAGATCTCGGCGCCGCGGGTCGGGTGCTCGGCGAGGAACTTCTCGGTCACGCGCTTGACGACCGCGGCGATGGCGTCGCGGCGCTCGTGCTTGCCGGAGATGGCGAAGGCGGCCTTCAGGTCGGCCTCGGCGGCGGCCATGACGGCGCCGCGGAACTCCTGGTCGACGGTCGGCTCGACCCACGCGCGCTTGGTCTTGCCGGCGGCGGCGCGCAGGCGGTCCTGCAGCTCGATGAGCGGCTGGGCGGCCTCCTTGGCGAACATCAGGGCGTCGATCATGTCGGCCTCGCTGGCCTGCTCGGCGCCGCCCTCGACCATGACGATGGCGTCGCGCGAGACGGCGACGACCAGCAGCAGGTCGGCGACCTTCATCTGGTCCCACGAGGGGAAGGCGACGAACTTGCCCTGCACGCGGGCCACGCGGACGCCGGCGATCGGGCCCTCCCATGGGGCGTCGCTGATCGTGAGGGCCGCGGACGCGCCGGTGATGGCGAGCACGTCGGGCTCGTGCACCTTGTCGTGCGAGAGCACGGTGCCGATGACCTGCGTGTCGCAGCGGTAGCTCTTGGGGAACAGCGGGCGGATCGGGCGGTCGATGAACCGGCAGGTCAGCGTCTCCTGGTCGGTCGGACGGCCCTCGCGCTTGAAGTAGCCGCCGGGGATCTTACCGGCCGCGGCGTTGTACTCGCGGTACTCGACGGTCAGCGGCAAGAACGGGAGGTCCTTGGGGTCCCTGCTCGAGACGGCGGTGACGAGCACGACGGTGTCGCCGCAGGAGACGACGATGGAGTTCGCCTGCTTGGCCAGCTTGCCGGTCTCGAAGACGATCTCGACCTCGCCGATCCTGCAGCGTTCAGTAACGATGTTCATACGGGATTTCTCCGCCGTGGGCTCGGGGTCTGAGGAAGGTACGGCCACCCGCGCGCGAGGCCGGCGATCCCACGGCGATGAGCCGGGGCCTCTCCTGCGCGGGGGCGAGAATCACGGTCGGGTCGCTGCGATCCGCGAGCGTCCGCCGGTCGGGCGGACGCGTTTGCGGGCCGTTCGCGGGCCGCAAAGCAAAGGGCGCCTTGCGGCGCCCCGGGGTTACTTGCGGATGTTGAGCGAGCCGATCAGGGTGCGGTAGCGGTCGATGCTGTTGGCGCGGAGGTAGTCCAGCAGGCGGCGCCGCTGGCCGACCAGCTTCAGCAGGCCGCGACGCGAGTGGAAGTCCTTCGCGTGCGTCCGGAAGTGCTCGGTGAGGTAGTTGATCCGGGCGGTGAGCAGCGCGACCTGGACCTCGGGCGACCCGGTGTCTCCGGGTTGCGACTGGAACTTGCTGACAATCTCAGCCTTGCGATCGACAGAAAGGGACATGTGGACTCGTGCGGTGGGAGGCCCGTGCCTCCGTGGGTTACTTTGCTTGGCTTGTTTGCGAACGGGAGAATCGGGGGGCGGGGAGCCGTTGTCAAGCTTCGTTTGGCGTGGCCAGCACACGTTCCGGGTGCAGCCGGCCGTCGGCGCGGGCGGCGACCACGAGGCGTCCCGGGGCCCGCAGGACGATGCGCTCGCCCGCAGGCCAGCCCGCGTCGGCCACCGGTTGGCCCTGCGCGAGGCGGGCGAGCCGGGGATCGTCGGCGGTGACGGCGGCCAGCGGCAGCGAGAGGCGCTCGGTCGGTTCCAGGAGCGCGGCGGCCAGGCGGGTCCGTAGATCGGCGCGCGACGGGGCCTCGGGCAGCGTGAGGCGGGTGCGAGGCGGGGCGCCGGGTCTGCCGGGGGGCTCGCGATCGGCGTGGATCCCGGTCACGGCGCGGGGGTCGGCGAGCGCAGCCCGGCCGCAGGCGGTGCGCCGGAGGGCCGCGAGGTGGACCGGCACGCCGACGCGCTGGCCGAGCAGGACGGCGAGGGAGCGGATGTACGTGCCCTTGCTCACCTCGATCGTGGCCTCCACCCACGGCTCGGCGCCCTGCCCTGCCCCGGGCTCGCTGACCGCGTGCACGGTCATGGGCCGCGCCGGGAGGTCGAGCGGCTGGCCGCGGCGGGCGGCCTCGTGGGCGCGCTGGCCGTCGATCTTCACGGCGGAGAAGGCGGGCGGCGGGAGGCTGTGATCGCCGACGAGGCCGGGCAGCGCCGCGAGGGCGGCGGCGTGGAGCTCGGGTGTGACGGCGGCGGTGGCCAGCGTGTCGCCCTCGCGATCGTCGGTGGTGGTGCTGCGGCCGAGGGCGAAGCGGGCGCGGTAGGTCTTGCGGTCGTCGGTGAGGTACGGGACGAGCCGCGTGGCGGCGCCGACGCAGACGACGAGCAGGCCCGAGGCGGCGGGATCGAGGGTGCCGCAGTGGCCGACGCTGCTCACGTCGAGGCCCCAGCGGATCCAGCCGACGACGTCGTGCGAGGTCGGACCCTCGGGCTTGTCGACGAGCAGGAGGCCGTACGGCTCCAGGGGGCCGCCGCGGCGGTTGACGGCGCCGCGGGTCACGGCTCGTCCTGCTCGGTCTTCGCGGGCTGCTCGCGGATCTCGGCGAGGATCTGCTCGATCTTCAGGCCGCGCTGGATGCCCTCGTCGCGTTCGAACCGCAGCTCGGGCAGCTTGCGCAGGTCCACCTTGTTGCGCAGCTCGTGGCGCACGGCCGGGGCCGCGGCGCGCAGACCGGCGAGCACGGCCTGCTCGTCGACGGGGGCGGCGGCCGTCGGCAGCAGGATGTCGACGAACACGCGGGCGAGCGTGAGGTCGGCGTCGACCTTCACGCCGGTGACGCTGAACGTCACGCCCTGCAGCCTGGGGTCGCGCAGGCCGCCCACGAGCAGGACGTCGGCGACGCCGCGGCGCAGGGTCGCCTCGACGCGCTCCATGCGGTTCGAGGGCGGCCTGGCGGCGGACGCCGGCCCGGGCGCCTCGCGGCGACCCGGGCCTTTGTTCGAGTTTCTCGGCATCGGTGCGTCTCAGGGCCCGCGGGCCGCGAGGTCAGAGCGTGGGAGCGATGGTCTCCATCTCGAAGGCCTGGATGACGTCCCCCGGCTCGATCTCCGGGAAGTTGTCGACCACGATGCCGCACTCGAAGCCCTCGCGGACCTCCTTCACGTCCTCCTTGATCACACGCAGGCTCGAGATCTTGCCCTTGTGGATCACGGTGCCGCCGCGGACCACGCGGACGTGGCTGACGCGCTGGACGATGCCGCGGGTCACGCGGCAGCCGGCGACCACGCCGACGCGGGGGATCGGGAACAGCGCGCGGACCTCGGCCTCACCCTGATCGCGCTCGCGGTACTCGGGCTCGAGCAGGCCGAGCATGAGCTCGCGGGTCTTGTCGAGCGCGTCGTAGATGACGTTGAAGGTGTAGATGGGCACCTTCTCCGACTCTGCGGTGGGCGCCGCGCGACCGACCGGCTTGGTGTTGAAGCCGATGATCACGGCCTCGCCCGCGGACGCGGTCTTGACGTCGGTCTGGGTGATCGCGCCGACGCCGGCGAAGATGACCTCGACCTTGACCTTCTCGGTCGACAGCTCGAGCAGGGCCTGCTTCAGGGCCTCGGCCGAGCCTTGCACGTCGGCGCGCATGACGATCTTGAGGGTCGGGGTCTTCTTGCGCTGGATGAAGTCCTGGATGGACGGTCCGGTGCGCACCGACTCCTTGCGGCGGCGGGTCTCGCGGCGGTGGGTGATGAGCTGGCGGGCGGCCTTCTCGTTCTCCACCACGTTGAAGCGGTCGCCGGCCGAGGGCACGCCGTCGAGGCCCAGGACCTCGACCGGGGTCGACGGGCCGACGGCCTCGAGGGCCTTGCCCTTGTCGTCGAGGATGCCGCGGACCTTGCCGCTGAACTCGTTGGCGACGACGATGTCGCCCTTGTTAAGGGTGCCGGCCTCGACCAGCACGGTGGCGATGGGGCCGCGGCCCTTGTCGACGCGAGCCTCGAGCACGACGCCCTGGGCCCTGCCCTCGCTGGTCGCGCGCAGGTCGAGGATCTCGGTCTGGAGCGCGAGCATCTCGAGCAGCTGGTCGATGCCCTTGCCGGTCTTGGCGGACACCTCGCAGATGATCGTCTCGCCGCCGAACTCCTCGCCGACGAGGTGGTGCTCCATCAACATCTGCTTGACGCGCCCGGGGTTGGCCTCGGGCTTGTCGATCTTGTTGAGGGCCACGACGATCGGGACGTTGGCGTCGCGCGCCTGCTTGATGGCCTCGACCGTGGTCGGCATGATGCCGTCGTCGGCGGCGACCACCAGCACGACCACGTCGGTGACCTGAGCGCCGCGCGTACGCATCGCCGAGAACGCCTCGTGGCCGGGCGTGTCGAGGAACACCACGTCACCCTTGGCCGTCCCCACTTTGTAGGCGCCGATGTGCTGGGTGATGCCGCCGGCCTCGCCCTCGGCGACCGCGGCCTTGCGGATCTTGTCGAGTAGCGACGTCTTGCCGTGGTCGACGTGACCCATGATCGTCACGACCGGCGCGCGGGCCTCGCCCTCGCCCTCCTCCTGCTCGTCGAGGAACTGGTCCTCCTGGAAGGCGACGTTGTCGATCGTGTAGCCGAACTCGCTGGCGACCAGCTCGGCGGTGTCGGCGTCGATCACGTTGTTGAGGGTCAGGCCGCGCATGCCCATGCCCCACAGCACGCGGAGCACGGCGGTCGCCTTCTTGCCCATCTGGTGGGCCATCTCGGCGATCTGGATGACCTCGTCGACGCGGATGCGCTTCTTCGCGTCGCTCATCTCCTGGGTGGTCACCCGCGGGGACATGGGGCCCGCGCGGCCGCGGCCCATGTTGCGCACGGTCATCTTGCGGCGCCGGCCCTGGGCCTGGGCCCGCTCCTCGCGCTGCTTGCGGACGGTCGCGCGGCCGCGCTGCTGCTCCTCGCTCGCGTCGGTGATGATCACCTGCTGCGGGCGGGCGCGGTTGGCCAGCGGGATGAAGCCGACGATCTTCGGCTCGGCGCGCTGCGAGGCAGCGCCGACGATCACGCCGGACTCGTTGCGGACGACGCGACGGCCGGTCTCGGCGTCGGTCTCGATGGTGGGCTGCGGCGCGGCCGGACGGGTCACGGGGGCCGCCGGGGCGGCCGGGACCTGACCGCGGGCCTGGACCGGCGCGCCGGGACGCGCTGCCTCGGGGGCGCGGGCGGGCGGCTGCGACGGGCCTGGCCGGTCGGTCAGCGGCTTGGTGCCGGTGGTCTGCAGCGGGCGCGTGCCGGTGATGCCGGTCGCGCCGGGGCGGCCGGGGCCCGGACGGGTCTGCACGCCGGGGCGCAGCGGCTGGCCGACGGGGCTCGGCGAGGACGACACGGCCTCGCCGCGGGGGTAGCGATCACCGCCGGGGCGTTGATCGCGATCCGACGAACGCGGGTGGTCGTGACGATCGCGGGGGTCCGCGTCGCGACCGGAGGGTTCGTCCATGCGCGAGGCGATGCCGCCGGGCAGCCGGCGCGTGTTGGCCGGCAGCTGGATGCGCGAACCGACCGCGGGCTTGGCCTCGGGCGTCGCTTCGGGCGTGACAGGGCGGGCCATGGGCGCGGCCGGACGGGTCATTGGCGGGTTCGCGGGGCGCTGTCCGGGCGGCGGGTTCGCGGGACGATGCGTGGGCGGCGTGCTCGCGGAGACCGGCGGGTTCGCAGGACGCGGCGGAGCAGGCCGCGGCGGAGCCGGCTGCGCCGGCGCAGGCGACGACGGTTGTGCGGGAGCGGGAGCCGGCTCGGCGGCGCGGACCTCGGGCTGAGGCTCGACGCGCGACGGCTCCTGCACGACCGGGGGCTCCGGCGCGGGCGAGGCCGCGGACGGTGCGACTTCAGTCGGGATCGGCTCGGGGCGCGGCGCGGCCTGGACGACCGGGCTGGCCGGAGGGACAGGTTGGCTGGCGACCTGAGGCGTCGGGGCGACCGGGCGACGAACCACGGGCGCGGGCGCCGGACCGGCGCTGGACCGCTCCGGGGCCGAGTGCGCGGCGTGGCTGCGCTCGGGCTGGCTCGGACCGTGGTACGAGCGCTCCGAACCGGGGTACGACGGCGCGTGGCTGCGGTCGGGCGAGCCGTAGCCGGGGCGCTCGGAGCTCGAGTAGCTCGGGCGCTGCGGCGGCGGCGTGGTCTCTTCCTCGTCGGTCGGACGGGGGCCGAGGCCACGACGGCGGATCACGGCGGGGCCCGTCGGTTGGGCGGCTGCTGCCGCCTGACCTGCAGACGGAGCGGGACCCGGACCGCGGCGCTCGGGCTCGCGACGTCCCCCCGACAGGTGGCGGCGGACCGCCTGGGCCTGGTCGTCGTCGAGGGTGCTCATCACCCCCTTGATCTCGACGCCGAGACCGCGGATGAGATTTTCCATCTCCTTATTGTCCTTGCCCAGCTCTTTGGCAAGCTCATAGACGCGGATCTTCGCCATAACTCAGGCATTCCTCCCCGAGGGATGCGTACTCGTGGCCTTGGGGTCGTCACCCTGCGGGCCGTGATGAAGCTTGTGTGAACGAGAGTCCGCGAGCGCCGCCCACAGACCATCGGTGTCGGCGATCGCGTTGTTGCGGAACGACCGCCGGAACCCGCCCTTGCGCACGGCCAGCTCGATGCAGGCGCGCAACGGACAGACGTAAGCGCTGCGCCCGGCCGGCGTCTTGCCGGCGGGCGTGACCCGTCCACCGGGGCAGCGCGTGCGCAGCAGCTCGGCCTGAGGCTTTACTGTGCGGCAACCGACGCAGGTTCGCATCGGGATATGGGCAGGTTGGTGTGGATGCACGTGGTTCGGTTCTCGTCGGGATGAACGCGGCCCGGGGCCCGTGGGTCCTAGGCTTCCCCTCCGGCGTAGTCCTCGTCCTCGCTGGAACCAGCGAGGCGGGGCTCATCGGCGGCGTTCTCGGGGTACTTGACGGTCAGCTGCAGCTTGCCGGAGGCGGCGTCGTTGGCGACCTCGATGATCGCCTCGGCGCGGTCGGTCGAGCCGATGCCCGGGACCTGGGCCAGCTCGTCGGCGTCGGCGATGGCGAGATCACGGAGGTTGCGCCAGCCCATCTGGAACAGGCTGCTGGCGACCTGGTCGCCAACCCCGGGGATCGCCGCCATCTCGGCCAGCGAGCGCCGCTCCATCTGACGCAGCTTGCTCTCGCTGTAGATGTCGATGCGCCAGCCGGTCAAGCGCGAGGCCAGGCGCACGTTCTGGCCCTTCTTGCCGATGGCGAGGCTCAGCTTGTCGTCCGGGACCACGAGCTCCATCGTGTGTCGCTCGGCGTCGATGAGCACGCGCGAGACGGTGGCCGGCTGGATGGCGTTGCACACGAAGCGGGCCGGATCGTCGTTGTAGGGGACGATGTCGATCTTCTCGCCGCGCAGCTCCTGGACGACCGCCTGCACGCGACTGCCGCGGATGCCGACGCACGCGCCGACCGGGTCGACGTCGCGGTCGCGCGACGACACCGCGATCTTGCTGCGGGCCCCGGGCTCGCGGGCGCAGGCCTCGATGCGCACGATGCCCTCGAAGATCTCGGGGACCTCGTGCTCGAACAGCTTCTCGACGAGGCCGCGGTGGGTCCGCGAGAGGATGATCTGCGGGCCGCGGGCGCTCTTGTCGACGTCCTTGACGTACGCGACGATGCGATCGCCGGGGCGCAGGCTCTCGCGCGGGACCTGCTCGCGCGCCGGGAGGATCGCCTCGGCCTTGCCGCTGTCCACCTCGACGACGATGCTGCCGCGCTCGAACCGTCGGACGATGCCCGTCATGAGCTCGCCCTTCTTGTCCTTGTACGCGTCGAACATGTTCTCGCGCTCGGCCTCGCGGACGCGCTGGATGATCACCTGCTTGGCGGTCTGCGCGGCGATGCGGCCGAACCCGTGCTGGCCGAACTGCAGGGCGTCGATCTCGGCGTAGTCCTTGGCCTGCTGCTCCGCCCGCTTCTTGTCGGCGTCGAGGTAGAAGATCTGGAACAGGAGCTCGTCGCCGACCTCGGCCTCGAGACCGGCGCGGTGGGCCTGCTCGAGGCTGATCTCGCGGTGCTTCGACTGGACCAGGTCGACCACGTAGAGGACCTGGAAGAGGTTCACGTTGCCGGTCTCGGTGTCGAAGCTGGCCTCGATCTCCCGGTCCTCGAACACCTTCTTGGCCGCGGTCGCCACAGCCTGTTCTACAGTCTCGATCAGGACCTCGCGCGAGATGTTCTTCTCCGCGCAGACCTGCTCGAGCACAGTATTGAGGTTGACTGCTTCTTCCATGGGATCGTGACCTCTGCCGTGTTGCGCCGCGTCTAGCCCCTCGGGCCCGTTGAATCGTCGTCGAGGTCGTCGTCGTCCGCCGTGTCCTCGACTGCTTCGTTTACATCTTCTTCGTCTGCGTCGTCGCTGTCGTCCGCGTAGCCGCCGTCCTCGTCGGCCTCGAGCTCGAGGTCCGAGGTCCCGGTGTCCGCGGCGGTCCCGACGGGCTTGTGGCCGACCGGGTTGCTGGGCTCGTACACCAGGTGGGCGCGCCGGATGTCGGCGAGCGCGATGTCGTAGAGATTATCACCGTCGAGCGCCTTCAGGTTGACGATGCCGCGGCGATCGTCATCGGCGTGGCCGGGGTCGACCGCGGTGCCGACGATGCGGCCGTGGAAGGTGCGCTGGTCGGGGTCGCCGCCGCGGATCGCGTGGCGGGTCTTGATCACCGCCCGGCCGCCGACGCAGCGGGCGAAGTGGCTGAGCTTGACCAGCGGGCGGTCGAGCCCGGGGCTCGAGACCTCGAGCGTGTACGGCTGGGCAAGCAGCGCGGCCAGGGCCGGGGTCTGCGGGTCGGCCTCGGCGGCGTCGAGGGCGTTGCTGAAGATCCGGCTCATGCGCGTGCAGTCGTCGAGGCTGACGCCGCTCGGGTGATCGAGGTAGACGCGCACGATCCGTCCGCCGCGCCCGCCCGCCCACTCGATCAGCACCACCTCGTAGCCCATGGCCCGCGCGACCGGCTCGACGGCGTCCTCGAGCAGCTTGGCGGCCGCTTCGTGGCCGTCGACGTCACCGCCAGCGGGGACGGAGTCCTCGTGGGTCGGGCGCTTGGCGTGGGCGGGAGAGGGTCGGGAGACCATGCGTGAGGCGAGTGGTGAGAACAAAAAAGCGAGCCGGGCCGCAGCCTGCTCGCTCGGGACGGGCAAAATGCAGGCGCTTGGTAGCACAGCGCCCAAAGCCGAGCAACCCCCCCTCCCCGGCCTCCCCCGGCACCTCCCCGACCCCCGACGCCCGCCGACCGGCGATCCGACGCGAGGCCCCGGGGCGAGGGCCATCCTTTACGACGGGACGGGGCCCTCGCGGGCGACGACCGGCGAGGGCTGACTCACCAGACCGGCGACCCGGCGGCGCGGAGCTGCCTGGGATCGCCGGCCCGTCGCGTCGACCAGCCCGCGACGATCGGCGGCCGGGTGCACATCACAGCCCTCTCGCCACCCGATTGCCGCTATCCTCGGCGCCGATGCGGGACCTGCTCGCGGCGGTCGTCCAGATGTGCGCCGGGCCCGATCCCGCGGCCAGCCTGGCGCGGGCGGCCGAACTCACGGGCGAGGCCCTGGCCCGCGGCGCCGATCTCGTGGTCCTGCCGGAGAACTTCTGGGGCGTGGTCCCGCCGGGGTTCGACCGCAGCCCCTGGGCCCTCGACCTCGGCGCGTCCGATCCGCCGGTCCTGGCCGCCCAGCGCGAGCTCTCGGCCGCCAGCGACGCCCTGATCGTGCTCGGCGGCCTGCCCGAGCGGCCCGATCCCGCCGTCGGCGCGGCGCCCGGGACCCTCTTCAACACCCTGGTCGTGCTGCACCGCGGCCGGGTCGCCGCGACCTACCGCAAGATCCACCGCTTCGACGCGACCCTCCCCGACGGCGCCCGCCTCGCCGAGTCGACCACCGTCGCGGCCGGCGAGCACCCCACCGTGCTCGCCACCCCGCGGGTCCACCTCGGCCTCAGCATCTGTTACGACCTGCGCTTCCCCGAGCTCTATCGCGCGCTCGCGGCCGCCGGCGCCGAGGCGCTGCTGGTGCCCTCGGCGTTCACGCTGCTGACCGGGATGGACCACTGGATCCCCCTGCTCCGCGCGCGCGCCATCGAGAACCAGTGCTTCGTGCTGGCCCCCGCGCAGCACGGCGCGCACGGCCACGGGCGCCACAGCTACGGCCACAGCGTGATCGTCGACCCGTGGGGCTGCGTGATCGCCGAGGCCTCGCGCGGCGACGGGGTCGCGACCGCGGTCCTGCGCGCCGATCTGCTCGCCCGCGTGCGCGCCGACCTGCCGACCCACGCGCATCGCCGCCTGACCGGTGAAACATCGGTGCGACGGCTGACGTTGGCCCCGGAGCCCGCGGCGTGACCGCGATCCGCGGCCTGGCGGCCCTGATGGACCGCTACCTCGACGGCGACGGGCGGGCCTTCGGGCAGCTCCACGCCCTCCTCACCCCGCGCATCAAAGGTCTGTTGCTGAAGCTCGTGCGTGACGCCGCGACCGCCGACGACCTGCTGCAGGCGACCCTGCTGAAGGCCCACCTCGCGCGCGAGGGCTTCGTGATCCGCGGCGCCGACCCCGACGCCGCGGTCCAGGCCTGGTACGCGACGATCGCCCGCAACCTCGCGCTCGACCACCTGCGCGGCCAGACCCGCGAGCGCCGCCGCCGCGACGACGGATCCGAGGGCAGCGACCCGATCGCCGAGCTGCCGACCGACCTGCCCTCGCTCGAGGAGTGGCAGGTCGACCGCGACACCGCCGAGGAGATCGCCGGCCGCGTGCGCGCCGCCCTCGAGCGCCTGCCCGCGTCCCAGCGGGAGATCGTCGAGCTGCACAAGCTCGCCGGGCTCAGCATGGCCGAGATCGCCTGCCGCCTGCAGATCCGCGAGGGCGCCGTGCGCGTGCGGGCCCACCGCGCCTACAAGGCGCTCGCGCGGGCCCTCGGAGCCGGCGCCGCCGTGATCCTGCTCGTGCTGCTGCGCGGAGGTCGCCCGTGAGCCACGACGCCCACGCGCTGATCGCCGGCGACCTCGCCGCGCTCCGCCGCGAGCGCCGGCGCCACTTCGGCCCGGCGCTGGTGCTGGTGCTGCTGCTGATCGGCGGGTTCCTCGTGCTGACCGGCGTGCGCCCCGACCTGTGGGCCCAGCCCGTTTGGCAGCTCGGGCTCCAGCTCGCGGTCTGGCTGCTCTGCCTGGTCGCGCTGCCGGCCGTCGGCCTCGGGCTGTGGTTCCCCGCCCGCGGCCTGCGCGTGGCCCTCGCGCTCGCCGCGTCGCTCGCCGCCGTCGGGGCCGCGCTCGGACCTGGCCTCCTCGACATGTTCTCCGGGACCGGTCCCGAAGGCCAGGCGCTGCTGCCCGCGCGCGTCGACGTGTGCATGCGGGCCACGCTCGGCAGCGGCTTCGTGCTGTTCGTCGTCGCCGTGCTGAGCGGCGCGTTCATCCAGCGACGCGGCCGCGGCGGCGCGCTGTGGCTGTCCGGCGGGATCGCGCTGGTGGCCCTCGACGCGATCGTGTGGCACTGCCCGAGCACCGACCTGCGGCACAACCTGCACAGCCACCTCGGCGCCGCGCTTATGCTGCTCGCGCTCGCGGCGGTCGCCGGCCTGCTGGTCCACCGCCGGGCCCGCGTCTAGCCGCAGGTGACGCGCAGCAGCACCAGCAGGACCACGCCGATCCCGTCGAACAGGATCGCCAGCCCGCGCAGCCGGCGGCCCCGCGCGCTCATCGGCTTGCCCGCGTGGAGCAGCAAGAGCCCGATCGAGTACAGCGTCATCACCACCGGGAGGATGAACTGCAGGCCGCCCGCGACCGCCGCGCGGCGCATCCACGCGTCGCCCTCGCGCAGCGCCAGCGCCGATCCGGGCTCGGTCTCCTCGCTCGGGCTGTCGTGCTCGACGAGGTCCTGCATCACGCCGAGGATCTCGCGGGCCCGGGCCGCGTCCCTGGTAGCGACGGCGATGCGGACCCCGCCGATCGCCCCGCTGTACATCGGCATCACGCTGATCGTCTGCGCGTTGTCGAGGCGGGCCGTGATGCCGGCCTCGCGCAGCTGGGCGCCGGCCATCTCGGCCTCCTCGACGGTCCCGAGGGTCGCCACGACCGTGAACGGCGGCTCCGCCACCGCCCGAGCATACCCCGTCAGGCGTCCCGGCGGGCCGACGCCCCGCCGCCGAAGCCCGCCCGCGCCTGGGCCGCGCCGGCGCCGCGGCCCCCCGATTGACAAGCCCCGCGCGCCTGGTAGCGTGCGCCGCCATGCAGTCGCCGACCGATCAAGAAGACGCCTACTTCCGCAAGCAGGACCAGGAGCTGCGCCAGAAGCTGCGCGAGGAGCTCAGCCAGGGCGCCGCGGATCTCAAGCAGGCCCCGCGCGACCTCTCGCTGCCCGGTCGGATCCAGCGCCTCGGGTTCGTCGGCGAGAAGCTGCGGGTGTTCGACCTCATGCCGCTCGTGCACGTCGCCTGGGCCGACGGCTCGGTCTCGCGGCAGGAGCGCGAGGCGATCCTCGAGGTCGCGTTGACCCGCGTCGAGCGCTCGAGCGTCGCCTTCGCGCTGATGGAGTCGCTGCTCGAGGAGCGCCCGCCGCAGGCCTTCCTCGACGAGAGCCTGAGCCTGCTGAAGCTCGTCGCCGGCGACGCGCGGGCCGAGAGCGTGGTCGAGCTGTGCGTCAAGGTCGCGAGCGCCAGCGGCGGCTTCATGAACGTCGGCAACGTGTCCTCGGAGGAGCGGGCCCAGATCGAGGCGATCGCCGCGCGGCTCGGGCCCAAGGCGCTCGAGGCGTTCCACCGCGAGCTCGGTTGATCCGCGCCGCGCGTCCCGCCCTCCCGAGCGGCGACGCGCCTGCCCTGAAGGCCAGGTCGTCCGCGCGCCCCGCCCTGCCCTCCCCGGATAACAGCGTCCCGACGGCGAACGACGGGCCGGCCGAGCGAAATTTGCTCGCTTGACGGCCGGCTGGTCAGCGTCCCCGGGTTTTGCCATGCTGCGGCCCCCGCATGCCGCCTACCATGGAAAACCGCCAGAAGATCCCAGTCCCGCGCCGTTCCTTCCTGTGGTCGCTCAACGAGACCTCCGGCGAGATCCTCACCCACATCGGGCCCACCGAGTTCACGCCCAGCGCCAACGACCGCATCGTCCGCTCGAACGGCCGCGGCGGCTACGAGCCGGCGCCGATGGAGGCCCGGCCCTTCGTCATCGCCCGCGACGGCGAGTACGTGCTGCTCGAGAACCCGGTGATGGTCGAGCCGATCGACGGCGGGTCGAACGGCGCCTTCGTGCCCGGCGGCAACAAGGAGAAGGAGCTGAAGCTCGGGACCAAGAAGATCATCCCGGGCCCGTGCGCCTTCCCGCTGTGGCCCGGGCAGTCGTCCGAGGTCCGCCCGGCGCACAAGCTCGGCGCCAACCAGTACCTGCTGATCGAGGTCGTCGGCACCATCGACGAGACCGCGCCCTACTACAAGCTCGTCATCGACTCGGCCAAGATGAGCAGCGTCGTCATCGACGCCGGCGAGGGCGGCAGCGAGGGCGGCGAGAAGAAGCCCGAGGTCGGCGGCGGCAAGGTCGGGCCGCTACGGGTCGGCCAGCGCATCGTCATCCAGGGCCGACACACCCAGATCTTCATCCCGCCGTCGGGCATCGAGGTCGTGCCGGCGCTCGACGACGACGGCCGCGGCAAGGAGGAGGACGGCGTCGCCAACCTCCCGGCCGCCGCCGCCGAGGAGCTGGCCAAGCTGCTCGCGCAGGTCGCCGACGGCATGACGATCAAGCAGTTTAGCGTGCTGAAGAACGAGCTGCGCCACCGCCAGGACCTGTCGACCGGCGAGCGCGCCGTCATGCTGACCGCGCTCGACGAGGGCTGGAACGACCGCACGCAGAAGAAGGGCGGGCGCGGCAGCGACGGCTCGCGCCACCAGGTCGCCGCCGACCCGTACGCCCGCCGCGCGGTCATCCTCGGGCCCAAGAACTTCTGCTTCCTGTTCGACGCCGACGGCAACCCCCGCATCGTCCGCGGGCCCGCGCGCGTGTTCCCCGGCCCGCACGACACCTTCATGCACCGCGGCTCGCGCCGCCGGGTCTACGACGCCTACGAGCTCGGCGAGCACCAGGCGCTGTACCTCCGCATCATCTCGCCGCTGTCGCGCGAGCAGCTGCTCGCCCGCCTGCCCCACGGCACCGCGCTCGAGGACCGCGAGCACTTCGAGGCCGGCTACGAGTTCCTGGTCCGCGGCCTGCCGAGCGTGTTCTTCCCGTTCATCGAGGCCGAGGTCATCAACCCGCTGACCCGCGAGCCCCACGTCGGCAACGACCACGAGAACGTGGTGCTCACCGCCATCGGCATCGACCAGAAGTCGGGCATCTACGTCCGCGACCTGCGCACCGGCATGGTCAAGATGGTCCGCGGCGAGACCTCGTACCTCGTCGACCCGCGCTGCGAGGAGCACGTGCACCGCCAGGTCCCGCACGACCGCTGGAACCTGTGGATCGGCCACGCCGAGCCGCAGAAGGTCACGACCGGCGCCGTCACCACGCCGTGGGCGATGTCGGTGATCATCCCCAACAACGAGGCCATCCTCATCACCTCGCGCCACGGCCGCCGCGTCGTCACCGGTCCGTGCACCGAGCTGCTCAACTTCGAGGAGCAGCTGACCGCGCTGAAGCTCAGCAAGGGCAAGAGCAAGGACGGCCACAACACGGTCACGACCTGCTTCCTGCGCGTGCAGGGCGGGCGCATCGCCGACAACTTCGAGGTCGAGTCGGCCGACTTCGTGCGCTTCCGCGTCAAGCTCGCGCTCGCCGGCAACTTCGAGGGGGCGCCCGAGACGTGGTTCAACGTCGAGGACCCGGTCAAGCTGCTCGCCGACACCGTGCGCGCGCGCGTCCGCGAGGCCGCCCGCGTGCGCACCGCCACCGAGATCCTGAAGGACCTGCCCGCGTTGGTCCGCAGCGCCCTGTTCGGCGACGGCGACGCGCTGCTGCGCTTCGCCGAGAACGGCATGGTCCTGACCGCGGTCGACGTGCTCGCGGTCGCCGTCGCCGACCCCGCGCTCGCCGAGCTGTTCGGCAACGTCCAGCGCGAGGCGGTCTCGCTGCAGCTGCAGGACGCCCAGTCGCGCCGCCGCGTCGAGTCGACCCGCCACCGCGACGCCATCGACTCCGAGGAGCACACGCTGCAGCGCTCGGCCTCGCAGCGTATGGCCGAGACCTCGCGGCTCGAGGCCTTCGATCAGCACAACGTCGAGCTCGCCAAGCAGAACCTCCTCGCCGACCGCGAGGACGCCAAGCTGTCGCGCAAGCAGGCGCTCGACAAGGTCGCCGCCGACTTCGCCCTCGCGGCCCAGGCCGCCCGCTCCGACTCGGCCGCGTCCCTGCGCGTGCAGTCGGCCCAGGCCGAGGCCCGCGCCGCCGAGCTGACCAACACCGCCGCGCAATCCCACGCGCGCGCGCTGGCCGAGATCGAGCAGCAGACCGCCGCGGCCTTCGCCAGCGCCGACGCGGTGCGGCTGCAGGCCATCCAGCGCGAGCTGGTCGGCGCGCTGCACTCGGCCGCCGACAGCGAGGTCATGAAGGCCGCCGCCAACAACATGAACCTGGTCGCCCTGCTCGGCGGCAAGAGCCCGTCCGAGCTGCTCGGCAACATCGTCAAGGGTACGCCGCTGGCGCGCACGACCGACGGCATGCGCGAGCGCAGCGGCGGCAAGGACGGCAAGTAGCGGCGATTGCCGAACGCCCCTCGCCGCGGTTATCCTGCGGCCGAGGGGCGCCACGTGGGCGGATGCCTACACTGTTGGCGTAACTGGAAAACGCATTGGACTCTCAATCCGAGGAGTGCCGGTTCGATCCCGGCACAGTAAACCTGGCACCCGTCGGGCGCCCCTCCCTGTCTCCTTGATCCGCCCGCGAGCAAGCACATCAAACAGAGTCACGTGGACAGCATGGCGACGAGGGCAGCAGCATCCTCCCGATCCGCTCCCGAGCTCTCACTCGAGACGTACAGCCTGTTCCCCTACTCGAGCCAGCACAAGGACGACGCGCGCCACCTGCTCGAGCGCATGCGACGCTACGTGCTCGCCTTCAAGTACGGCCGCGGCGACGACGGCACCGGCCGCGACTTCGCGGCGATCGTCGAGGACCTCGCGCGTCAGGGCTGGGCCTGCCCTGCGTTCGACGGGGTCGTGCAGATCGTTCCGGTGCCGCCGGTCGACCTGCCCCGCGGCGGCGCTCGCCGCGGCGCCGCCAAGCTCGAGCCCAACTGGGAGCTCGCGCAGGCCCTCGCCCGGCGCATCCCGGGCGCCCGCGCCAGCCGAATGTGGGAGCGCACCGCCTCGGTCGGCTGGGCCGAGGACCAGGCGCCGCCCTCGCTCGCCGATCACCTCGCCAGCCTGCAGCCGACCGGCACCGAGGTCCCGCTGGTCGACCGCGTGGTACTCATCCACGACCTCATCACCCGCGGCACCGAGGTCTTCGCCTGCGCCCTGGCCCTGCGTGAAGCCGGCTACACAGGGCCCGTCGCCGCGTTCGTGGTCGCTCAGGCGACCGGCCGCAACCCCGGCGACCTCCAGCTCGCGAGCTGCCTGGTCCACCGCATCGAGGGCTCGTCGCGCAGCCACTACCCGAACCGCCACGACGACCGCATCTGGTGCGACCTCGACGCGCGCTTCGAACCCGACGACCATTGACGCGTCGGACGCTTGCGCCGCCCGACGCGTGTCCTGTATTTTGGCGGCGAGGGGCTGCCACGTGGGCGCTGGCTACACATTTCGCCTAACTGGTAGGGCATTCGATTGCGGATCGAAGACATGAAGGTTCAATTCCTTCAATGCAACAACGTCGGCGTCGGGCGGCTCCTCACTGTCTTTCTCGTCGGCTGCGCCGGCGGTGACGACGACTCGGGCGGCGGCTTCACCAACCCGATGTCGGCCAGCATGTCGGCGACGACGCCGATGACAATGGCGACGACGCCGACCGAGGGCGGCGACACCGGCACGGACTCGGATCCCGCGCCGACGTCGGGCAGCCCCGACATGGGCGTGGCCACCACCAACCCCGACCCCGAGTGCGGCAACGGCGTGGTCGAGGGCAGCGAGCAGTGCGACGACGGCAACGCCGACGACAGCGACGAGTGCACCAGCGCGTGCGAGGCGGCGCGCTGCGGCGACGGCGTCGTCCAGGCCGGCGAGGCCTGCGACGACGGCAACGACGACGACACCGACGCGTGCTCGTCGATGTGCGCGGCCGGGGCCTGCGGCGACGGCGTGGTGCAGATGGGCGAGTCCTGCGACGACGGCAACGCCGTCGACGAGGACACCTGCACCGGCACCTGCGAGGACGCCGCCTGCGGCGACGGGTTCGTCCAGCCCGGCGAGGCCTGCGACGACGGCAACACCGTCGACGGCGACGACTGCACCAACGCCTGCGCGCTCGCCACCTGCGGCGACGGCAGCGTGCAGATGGGCGAGGCCTGCGACGACGGCAACGCCGTCGACACCGACGCGTGCCTCAGCACCTGCCTGGCCGCCTCGTGCGGCGACGGCTTCACCCAGACCGGCGTCGAGGAGTGCGACGACGCCAATCAGAGCAACGCCGACACCTGCACGGTCGCGTGCGAGCTCCCGACCTGCAGCGACGGCCTCGAGAGCGGCAACGAGTCCGACGTCGACTGCGGCGGCGGCACCTGCAACGACTGCAACAAGGGCGGCGGCTGCAAGGCCGACACCGACTGCGTGACCGGGGCCTGCGTCAACGGGGCCTGCAACCTCCCGGTCGCCTGCAAGCAGCTGAAGAACGGCCTGCCGAACACCCCGAACGGCATCTACAGCGTCGACACCGACGGCGACGGCCCGCGCCAGCCGTTCGACGTGTACTGCGAGATGCTCGTCGACGGCGGCGGCTGGACGCTCGTCGGCCGCTCGACCAACACCCCGGTCGCGGCCGGCTGCGAGGGCTTCGACGGCAACAACGGCTTCGGCTGGCGGACCGCGACCGGCAGCGTCGGCAACGACGGCGCCGCCTACTCGCTCGACGTCGCCGGCAAGGGCCTCGCCTTCGACCAGGTGCTGTTCGGCAACCACGCCGGCAGCAAGGCCTTCAACGGCAACATCTACCGCCACAGCGTGGCCGCCGGCTTCATCGACACCTACGTCAACACGCACTACTTCATCGGCCCACCGACCACGATCGCCGGCTGCGGCGGCACCTCGATGTTCAACTGGATCGGCTACACCGGCAACACCAACAGCTTCCACTTCCGCGACGTCGACGGCAACGACTTCGGCCTGTTCCTCTCGGGCTGGCGCAGCTGCTACAACGACTGCTCCGGGGGCAACCTCAACGGCAACCCCGGCCTCATCTTCGTGCGCTGAGCGTCCGCCGCGTCAGCGGCGGTTCCACCACTTCAGGACCGCGAACAGGTTGGTGTAGTCGTCGGTCCACATGCGGAGGTCGGTGGACACGCCGGAGGCGTCGGTCATCTCCGACAGCACCACCGGATCGCGGAGGAACCGCTCGTTGCGGGTCAGTAGGCCCCAGTCCGCGCCGTAGACGCCGCGGGTGTCGTCGTCCCAGTTCTCGACCCACACGAACGTCAGCCCGAAGTGCCCGGCGAACTGCTTCAGCACCGGCTTGATGTCGACGTGCCGGTTGCTCATGTTGGCCGCGAGGATGCCGTCCGGCGCGAGGTGCCGCAGGTAGGTGTCGAACGCCTCCTCGGTCAGCAGGTGCATGGGGATGGCGTCGCTGCTGAACGCGTCGAGGATGAGCACGTCGTAGCGCTGATCGGGCTCGCGCTCGAGCGACAGCCGGCCGTCGCCGAGCACGACCTCGGTGGTCGCCCGCGTGCGCTGGAAGTAGGTGAAGTACTCGCGCGACAGCGGCTCGACGTCGGGGTCGATCTCGTAGATGCGGATGTGATCGCCGAGCTCGCCGTAGGTCAGCAGCGTGCCGCCGCCGAGGCCCAGCAGGCCGATGCGCAGCGGCTTGTGATCGCTGCGGTTGGGGTGGCGGGTCAGCGCCACGCCGATGCCGCTGTCCTCCGCGAAGTACGAGTTGTGCCACATCTGCTTGTCGGTCGCGAGGAACTGGAAGCCGTGGTTGATGGCCCCGTGGTAGAGCACGCGGCGGGCCTGCTCGGGATCGTCGGTGTCGCGATCGACGACCCGCAGCATGCCGAAGAACCCGCGCGAGATGGCGACAGCGTCGGACGCGCGGCGCAGAGCCTCGACCGCGAGGTTGACCCCGATCAGGGCGATCGCGATCGGCGGGATCAACCAGGCGACGCGCCCGCGCGGCCGCTGCGTGACCCCGGCCGCCCACAGCCCGCCGAACATCAGCGCCAGCAGCACGGCCGCGATCAGCGGCGCCGTGTTGGTGAAGGCGTACCAGTCGACCTGCGCGGTGTAGACCGCGCCGGCGGCTACGACCCCGAAGATCACGGCGATGCCGACGCGCAGCAGCGGCCCGCCGATCTCGAGCCGCGGGTCGCGGTAGAACGCGTAGAACACCAGCGCGGCGGTCGCCAGCAGGCACAGGTGGAGCTCGTAGTACATGGGGAACACGGTCGGCGCGACCAGGCCGACCAGGACGCCGCCGAGCGCCCCGCCGAGCGAGAGCGCCAGATAGAACGACGTCAGGTGCTGCGGGTGCGGCCGCAGGCGGTAGAGCTCGCCGTGGCAGACCATGCAGAACACGAACAGGCTGCCCGAGTAGACCCCGACCTGGACCTCGAGCGCGGCCCCGGCGGCCGCCAGCATCAGCCCGATCACGCCGACGTACGAGGCCAGCAGCAGCGGATAGAACAGCACCCGCGGGTACCAGCGCTCGCCGCCGAAGCAGAGGATGAACGACAGCAGGTACAGCGACAGCGGGATGACCCACAGGAACGGCACCGACGCCACGTCGATCGCCATCTGGTTGGTGATCGCCAGCAGCATGGTCGACGCGCACGCGCCGAGGCCCGTCCACACCGCGCGCATGCCGAGCGTGGGCGGCGGGACCTTGTCCTCGGCGACGGGCTGCTCGCGCCTGGCCTCGGCGAACCGCATCACCCGCAGCGCCAGCCCGGCGCACAGCCCCGCGAACGCCGCGTAGCCCCAGAACCACGCGCTGGCCTGATCGCGCGAGCCGATGTTCGGCTCGACGAGGAACGGGAAGGTCAGCAGCCCGAGCAGCGAGCCGATGTTCGACAGGGCGTACAGCGCGTACGGCGAGCGCCCCGGATAACTGCGGGCGAACCACGCCTGCACGAGCGAGCCGGTGGCCGAGAGCGTGAAGTACGGCAGCCCCACGCACACCGTGAGCATGGCGAGGATGGCCACGAGCGGCGAGTCGTCGCCAGCCGGCTTCCAGCCGTCGCCGGGCAGGATCGTCGGGGCCGTCACCGCCAGCGCGAGTCCGAGGAGCGCCGCGTGCACGATGCCCTGGCGCCGCGGGCTCAGCCGCTGCGTGCTGTAGTGGGCGTAGGCGTAGCCGCCGAGCAGCAGCACTTGAAAGAACAGCATGCACGTGGTCCACACCGCAGGGGTTCCGCCGAACCACGGGAGGATGATCTTGCCGATGAGCGGCTGGACCTGAAACAGCAGGAAGGCACTGAGGAAGATCGTGACGGCGAAGTGCAGCACGCGGGGCGCACCATACCATCGCGACGCTGCAGCGCCCGCGGCGTGGCCCCCTGCCCCCACGCCCACGCGGACGTGCGTCCGTGCGCCACCCCACGCGTCCCCACCGGTTCCGTCGTGACGCCGCCTGTCCACGCGGTGATACGGTCCGCGTCATGATGGGACCGTCAGCACCCCGCTCCTCGAACACCATACTGCTCGTCGCTCTGATGGGTGTCCTCGCCGGCTGCGGCGACAGCGGAGACAGCTCCGCGACCGGCACTTCGACGAACATCACCGGCGCGAGCGGCCCCACCGGATCGCCGACGAGTGACCCCAACCCGACCTCGTCGGCGACCGGCGGTGCGACCGAGAGCGGCGCCCCCGAGACCGGCGGGACCGAGGGTCAGACCGGCGACAGCAGCGGCGAGACCGGCGTCGTCGGCACCAGCGGCGGCAGCACCGGCGACGGCCTGAAGCTCGACGTCGGCGCCGGCACCGGCGGCACCACCGGCGAGGCCGAGGTGGGCTGCAAGAAGGTCGACTTCCTGTTCATCGTCGACAACTCGGGCTCGATGGGCGACGAGCAGCAGAACCTCGTCAACAACTTCCCGGGCTTCATCGAGACGATCCAGGACAAGCTCGAGCTGGCCAGCGACTACCACATCATGGTGATCGACACCGACGCCTATGTGTTCGCCGGCTGCGAGCTCATCTGTCCGGCGTTCTTCAACATGTGCCCGATGGCCCTCGGCGACTACGAGTGCGGCGTGACCCAGCCGGAGATGTGCGAGGACGTGCTCGGCGCCGGCGTCATCCACCCCAAGGGCCAGGGCGCGAGCGGCCAGAACTGCGACTTCACCAGCACGCTGCGCTACATGGACGTGAGCGAGCCGGACCTGTCGGCGACCTTCGCGTGCGCCGCCAAGGTCGGCACCGGCTCGACCGACGACCCCGAGAAGCCCATGCAGGCGATGGTCTCGGCGATCGCCCCGGCCGGCCCGGCCCACGACTGCAACGCCGGCTTCCTGCGCGACGACGCGATCCTGGTCGTCACCTTCATCACCGACGAGGACGACAACGCGGGTGACGGATCGGCCGGCACGGTCGACGGCTGGCACGCCTCCCTGGTCGCCGCCAAGAAGGGCGACGAGTCGGCGCTGGTGGTCCTCGGCCTGTTCGGCGACCAGGACAAGCCCGGCGCGATCTGCCCGCCGTTCAACCCCGACGCGGCCACCGGCGCCGAGCCGAGCCCGCGCCTGCGCCAGTTCGTCGAGAGCTTCGGCGACCACGGCATCGCCGGCAGCGTGTGCGCCGACTCGTACAAGGAGTTCTTCACGCAGGCGGTCGACCTCATCGACTCGACCTGCGACGGCTTCATGCCGCCGCAGTGAGCGTCACTCCGCGGTCGGGACCGGCGTACGCCCCGGCACGAACGGGATCGGTTGCAAGATCCCGTCCGCCGACGTGTACTCGAACGCCTGCGGCAGGTCGAACACCGTGCCGTCGGCGAACTCCACGCGCAGGTCGGTGGGACCGACCGCCTCGGCCTCGGGCGTGATCACCGAGATCCGTCGGTCGCTCTCGACGACCACCGCCCGCGCCGAGCGCATGCCGAAGTAGACCACGAGCGGGCCGCGCTCGAGGAACCCGGCCCCGCGCAAGATCACCGCCGTGCCGCCGTCGGCGTCGCCAGCGAGCGGGGCGACGCCGTCGAGCCGCGGCGCGGCGGGCGAACAGGCGAGGAGCACGGACAGCGCGAGCAGGCGACGCACGGCCGCGAGTGTAACCAATAAAAAAGCGCCCTGCCGGAGCAGGGCGCCTCGTTCAAGCGGCGATCACACGACCTCGCGGCGCTTCAGCTCGCGGCGGATCTTGCCGAGGGCCTGCTCCTGCAGCTGCCGGATGCGCTCGCGGGACAGCGAGTACTGCTCCCCGATCTCCTTCAGGGTCAGCTCGCTGTCGTCGTCGAGGCCGAAGCGCTTGCGCAGGATGTCGGCCTCGATCGGACGCAGCAGCATGATCACCTGACGGACCTGCTCGCTGATCGCCTCGGCCTCGAGCGTCTCGCTCGCGGCCTCGGAGTCGGCGTCCTCGAGGAAGTCGACGACGCGACGGCCGTCGTCGTCGCCGATCGGACGGTCGAGGCTGATCGCCTGGTCGAGCAGGAGCCCGCCCATGCGCTCGATCTTCGCCTCCGCGAGGCCGGTGTGCTTGGCCAGTTCGTCGGTGTTGGGCTCGCGGCCGTGGAGCATCTCCAGCTCGCGCTTGGCCTTCGAGAGCTTGTGGTACGCGTCGATCATGTGGACCGGCAGACGGACCGCGCGGCCCTTGTCGGCGATGGCGCGGCTGATCGCGTGACGGATCCACCAGCTCCCGTAGGTCGAGAAGCGGAAGCCCTTGCGGTAGTCGAAGCGGTCCACCGCCTTCATCAGGCCGATGTTGCCCTCCTGGATCAGGTCCTGCAGCGGCATGCGGCCGTGGTTGAAGCGCCGGGCGATCGACACGACCAGCCGGAGGTTGGCCTTGACGAACACGTTCTTCGCCTCGCGGAGCGCCGCACCGGCGGAGCGCACGCGCTGGACGTAGGTCTCGAACGGTTTGCTGCCCTGGCGCGGCACGTTGACCGCGAGGTGCACGCCCTCGCGCTTGCCGGCCTCGAGCGCGTCGAGATCGACGCTCACGACCTCGGCGACGATGCCGTCGACGTCGGCCTCGGCCATGCGCTCGACCAGCGCCGCAGACACGACGTCGTACTCCTGGCGGTTCACGCGGGTCTCGCGGTCACGCAGGTTGCGCGAGGCGGTGCGCATCGCCTCGACCTCGGGGCGCGGCACGTCGTCGGCCTCGAGCTTCTTCTCGATCAGATCGGCGATCGACTCGACGAACGGCGGGTACGACAGCAGCGCCGTCCAGTACTCGCGACGGAGGCGAGCGATGCGGGTCGCGATCGAGAGCTCCTCCTCGGGGCTCATCACGCCGAGGCCGGCCATCTCGCGGAAATACACGCCGAGGAAGTTCGGGGCCTCGTCGGTGGCGCGGGCCTTGTCGTCGTCGTCCTCGTCCTTGGCGGGACGAACGGCCGTGGTCTTCGCCGCGGGCGCAGCGGCAGCGGCGGTGGCATTGTTGGGCCACACCCGCGGACGGGAGCGGGCGAGCCTGGGGGGAGATCCACGGGTTACTTTACGGCGTGCCATGATGACCTCGGGGTTTGGAGGCGGATGCCTCGGGACAACTGGTTAAGGTGGTTAAGGAAAGTTAGTTTTGGGGCGATTTCGCCGAAGACTCTCAAGCTAAGACCGGCTGACGAACTGTCGATGGGGGGTCGGTCGGAGGTCCGAGACGGTAGTGGTTCCAGGTCGGCCGGGGGATCACGGCGGGCGGGGCTCCCGTCACAGCGCGGGGGAAATGGCGTTCACGGTGGTGCAAGCGCTAAACGTGGCGAGTCGCGGAAGGTTTCGGGTGAGCCGCGCACTGTGCGCGGTCCGATTCCGAGGGATACTCCCCAGCATGGGGCGGGCCAACCGTGCAATCACTGCAGAAACGACTTGACGAGGCACGTTGGTTACGTTCAAGCGATAGGACCCGTGAGGGGTACGCTTGATGCCAACGTTTTGGCTTGCCGCTCGTCCTGGCTGCCGTGACTAATCTCCATGCACCCGCCTACGCGGCTGCGGTCGGCGATCGCCGCTGTGACAGCGCCACCCGGGCGTGGATGTCGTGGCACGTGGATGGCGGACGATCGACCGCCGCGCATGCTCGGCACGTCCGTCCCGCTTTACACGGCATTTACGGATCGCCTCGGCGCGCCGAGGCAACACGAGCGCGGTCGCGTGACGGCTACACGTCGTCGCGACGCTGCGCGATCAGCCAGATCTCCGCCGACGTCGCGCCGTAGAAGCGCCCGCGGGTGTCGCGGCTTCCCGACACCTCGAGCACGCGCATGCCCATGCCGGCGAGCATGCGTCCGAGGTCGTGCAGCGAGTAGGTGCGGATGTACATGTGGTGTTCGAACTGCCGCCCGTCCTCGAACACCACCGTCCGATGCACGCGCATGCGGTTGGTGAAGTAGTTCATGTCGGCGACATCGAGGACCAGGCAGCCGCGGCCTTGCCACCACGAGCGGCACGGCAGCACGGCGACCAGGTAGTCGCGGTTGACCATGTGCAGCACCAGCTTGCCGCCGGGTCGCAGGACCTCGACCATCTCCTGCAGGCACTGCCGGTTCTGCTCCTCGCTCTCGAAGTAGCCGAGCGTCGTGCCGAGGCAGGTGACCACGTCGTAGGTGCGGTCGCGCGGGAGGCTGCGCATGTCGCCCTGCAGAAGGGTGACGCCGGCCTCGGTCGACTCGTTGCGCTGAGCGGCGCGCACCAGCTGCGGCAGCGAGCACTCGAGGCCGGTGACCATGAGCCCGAGGTTGGCCAGCGCGAAGCAGTGACGGCCGTCGCCGCAGCCGACGTCGAGCAGGGTCTGACCGGCGCCGAGCTCGGCCGTCTTCTTGATGAAGGCGGCGTCGAGCTCCGCGCTGCCGTCGGCGTCGATCGGCGTGATGTTGGCGAAGTGCTCGGCGAAGGCCTCGTCGTACCAGCCGCGCTTGCGACCGGCCTGGGCGGCAGGCGCGACCGGAGGCGCAGCCGCCGGTGCCGGCGGCTGCTTGGTCGGGGCCGGCGGGGCGGCCGGCGGACGCGGCGGCGGTGCCGGCGGCGGCTTGTCGGCGGACTTCTCGCTCGGCTTGTCGGCGGACTTCTCGGCCGGCGGCGGCGGCGGTGCCTTGTCCGCGGGCTTGTCGGCGGCCTTCTCCGGCGGCTTCGGCGGGCTCTTGGCGGGCTCGGCGGCGACGGCCGGCGGGCGCTCCGGGGCCTTCTCGGGCGGTGGCTTCTCGACGACCGACGGCGGCTTCTCGGGCAGCGGCGTCTTGTCGACCGGCGGCGGACGCGGCACGGCGGCCGAGGTGAGCGGCCCCGACGGCTTGCGCGCGACCGGCTCGGGCTCGGTGTCGATCGTCTCGGGCTCGACGTCCTCGATCACGTCGTCGAGGTGGACCTCGTGGTGGACGTCCGAGTCGGCGCTCTTCGGCGTCGCCACCAGCGGCGCCGCCGCGGCCATGTTGGACATGAAGTCCTCGCCACCGTCGTCGTCGCTGGGGATCCCGATCTCCTTGTCGACCGGCGACAGGCGATCGAGCGCCGAGGCCTCGTCGGCGTCGACGTCGAGGTGGAAGTTCCCGCGGGTGAGCGTCGGGATCACCATCGCGTCACCCGGCGTCGCCGACGGCGTGGTCACGAGCTGCACGTCGAGCTCGGAGCGCGGGGCCTCGGCTGGCGCCGACGGGGCCGGCGTCGCGGCGGCGGCGGGCGCGGACGGTTCGGGCGAGCGCACGACCACCGACGGCTGCGGCTCGATCGTCCGGCTCGGCGACGGATCGGCCGGACGCGCGGGCGGCTCGGCGTGGGAGCGCGAGGCCAGCGGCGGCATCACCAGACCGATCTCGCCGGACACGGCCTTCTGCGCCTCGGCTGGCTTCGACGCGCCGAGCTCGCCGGAGATCGAGCGCGACGGCTCGGCCGCGCGCGGCGCCGGCGGGGTCGCCGGAGCGCCGCCGATCTCGCCCGAGATCGGCCGCTGCGGCTCGCTGCCGCGGAGCGGCTGCGACGGCGCGCGCGGCTCGGACCTGGTCTCGAGCGCGGGTATCGCCGCCTCGCCCTCGGGCTTGCTCGCCGGCACCGGCGGCGGCTTCGGCGGGGTTCGGGCCGCGATCACCGGCATGATCAGCGCCGCGGGCGGCGGCATCGTCAGCATGCTGCGCAGGCGATCGTCGATCGCGTCGAGCCCCTCGCCGGCGCGCACGCGGCCGCGCGGCAACGCGGTGAAGTCCAGCAGCCACTCCTCGGGCGATACCTGCCAGGTCATGTGCGATTGCCCCTGAGAAGAGCCTGTCCCATGCGCACGCTCGCGGCCGCGGCGGGGACGGCCGGCAAGGCGCCGCGACGGGTGAGCAGCACGACCGTGCTGCCGAGGTGGAAGGTGCCGAGCTCGTCGCCCTTGCGCAGCTCGGCGGGCGGATCGAGGGCGATGTGCTGGACGGCCCGCGGGTGGGCTTCGACCGGGTGGTAGGCGCAGCTCATGTGGCCGACGCCGAACGCCGCGATCATCACCACCGCCATCGGTCCGAAGTCGGTGTCGAGCAGGTGGATGAGCCGCTCGTTGACGGCGAACAGCCGGGGCACGCGCTCGAGCGAGGCCGCGGTGACCGGCAGCAGGCGTCCGGGCACCAGGGTCACGCCGCGCACGCGGGCGTCGCACGGCGTGTGCACGCGGTGGTAGTCGCGCGGGTGGAGGTAGATGGTCGTCGCGTGGCCGCCGACGAACGCCTCGGCCGCGTCCTCGTCGGCCAGCAGCTCGCCGACGGTGTACGCGTGGCCCTTGGCGGTGATGGTCGTGTCGCGTTCGATCGGGTCGATGCTGCGGAGCAGGCCGTCGCTCGGGGCCGCGATCGACGTCTCGTCGCCGTCGATCGGCCGGGCCCCCGGCCGGAGCGGGCGCGTGAAGAACTGGTTGAAGCTCGCGTAGCCGGGTGACGGCGGGTCCACGTCGTCGAGGTCGACGTCGAAGTAGCGGACGTAGGCGGACACCACGGCTTGACTCAGGCGGCGCGGCAGACGGACGCGCGCGGCGGCCCCCAGCGCCTTGCTGGCGGCGCTCGCTCCCCAGTCGGGCGAGAGGTCGAGGACAGCGGCCGCGAGGCGTGCCCGCCAGGGAATTGCGCGATCTGGCATCAGCGCAGAGCAGCGTATCCAGGCCGCCAGCGGCCCGCAAGCGCGTCCGGGACGGGGCAATTCGGGGCGAGGCGGCCGCGAGGGGCCGCCGTCGGACCCGCGAGCGCAGCCGCGCGCCCAGGCCCGCCCTGAAACCGCGCGCGGCCGTCCGCGATCACGTCACGTGGGGCGGTGTGGGACCTCGGGCGGCCAGGGTCGGAGGCAGCCGACGGCCTCGCGCACCGACGCGAACCCGAGCTCGCCGAGCAGCGCCTGCAGCTCGCCGGTGATCCGCGCGCACGCGCCGGGCTCGGCGAAGTTGGCGGTGCCGACCTGCACGCAGCCGGCGCCCGCCATCAGGAACTCGAGCGCGTCCTCGCCGCTGAGGATCCCGCCCATCCCGCAGATCGGCAGGTCCGGCAGCGCCGTCGACACCTGGTGGACCATGCGCAGCGCGATCGGCTTGATCGCCGGGCCCGACAGTCCGCCGTACGTCGTGGCGATGCGCGGCCGGCGGGTGCGCACGTCGATCGCCATGCCGGTGATCGTGTTGATCAGCGACACGCCCGCCGCGCCGGCCTGCCGCACCGCGTCGGCCATGGCGACGATGTCGGCCACGTTGGGCGTCAGCTTGACGACGATCGGCACGCGGCTGACCTCGACGCACGCGCGCGTGAGGCGGTGGGCCACCTCGGGCACGGTGCCGAACTCGATGCCCCCGTGCTTGATGTTCGGGCACGAGATGTTCATCTCGAGCACGTCGACGCCCTGCCCCGTCGACAGCTCGCGCGCGCACTCGACGTAGGTCGCGAAGTCGGTGCCGAAGAAGTTGACCCACACCGACACCCCGAGGTCGCGCAGGAACGGCAGCTTCTCGCGGAGGAACGCCTCGACGCCGACGTTCTCGAGGCCGATCGAGTTGAGCATGCCGGCCGCCGTCTCGCAGATGCGCGGCAGCGGGTTGCCCATGCGCGGCAGCGGCGAGATGCCCTTGGTCGACAGCCCGCCGAGCGCCCGCAGGTCGGTGAACGCCGCGAACTGCTGGCCGTAGGCGAAGCAGCCCGAGGCCGCGAGGATCGGGCTCTTCAGGCGCAGCGGCCCGAACTCGCAGGTCAGCGCCGGGGCGGTCATGGCCAGCGGATCTCCGTCGCCGCGAACACCGGGCCGTCCGTGCAGCAGTAGCGGTAGGGCTTTGGCCCGTGCACCGGCACCGCGCAGCCGAGGCACACCCCGAACCCGCAGGCCATGTTCTCCTCGAGGCACAGGAACGCCTCGATGTCGTGCTCGAGGCACAGCGAGCGGACCGCCCGCAGCATCGGCGTGGGCCCGCACGACAGCACGCGCACGCGCTCCCCGCTGGCCTTCGCGGCCTGCAGGCGGGGCGCCAGCGCGGTCGTCACGTAGCCACGCGCGCCGCGCGAGCCGTCCTCGGTCGCCAGCCGCGTGACCACCCCGAACGCCGCGAAGTCGTCGAGCAGCACCAGGTCCTCGGCGTCGCGCCCGCCGTAGAACAGCTCCGCCTTGCCCGCCAGACCGGCCGCAGCGGCCACGCGGGCCTGCAGGTGCAGCGGCGGCAGGCCCACGCCGCCGGCCACCAGCAGGTCCTGGACCGCCGGGTCCGGCGCGGGGAACCCGGCGCCGAGCGGCCCGGTCACCGTCATCGCCTCGCCCGGCCGCAGCGCGGACATCCGCCGGGTCCCGCGCCCGTACGGCTTGGCGAGGATCGTCAGCCCGCGCTCGCTCGCGTGCATCACCGAGAACGCCCGCGGGTTGAGCAGCTCGCGCCCCCACTCGCCGCGCAGCATCACGAACTGGCCCGGCTTCGCGGCGGCGACCGGCGTCGGCGCGTCGGCCTCGAGCTCGAGCACGAAGTAGCCGCCGCCGAGCCGCGTGTTGGCGACCACCTTCGCGACGAACTGGCTCGGGCTCATGGCGCGCGAACGAATAGTCCGGCGCGCGCGGACGGACAAGCCAAAACACGCCCCCCGCGCGTGACCTGGCGCGGCGCGGTCTTGCGCCCCCGGGATCTGCCGCGCCGCTACTTCGCCGGCGGCGGCTCGAACGGCGGCACCGTGCGCAGCATCAGGGCCGCCAGCTCGCGCGCCAGCCCGCCGTCGCGGCCGTCGTCGCCGAGCCCGAGCCCCGCCTCCGCGCTCGTCAGCAGCACCTGCCGCTCCGAGATCTCGAGCGCCCGGGCCATGCTCCGCGTGACCGTGCCGCGCTCCGCCTTGCCGAGCTTGTCGGCCTTGGTCGCGCACAGCAGCACCGGCAGCCCGCGGCTGGCCACGAACTCGAGCAGCGCGCGGTCGAGGTCGCCGACCTCGCGCCGGCAGTCGAGCAGCAGCACCAGCCCCGCGAGCGCCTGACGCCCGCGCAGGTAGCCCTCGATCATCGGACCGAACGCCTCACGCACCGACTGCGGCGCCGCGGCGTAGCCGTAGCCCGGCAGGTCGACCCAGCGGAACTTCATGTCGTCGCGCCCGGCCTTGCGCAGCGTCATCGTGAAGAAGTTCAGCAGCTGCGTGCGGCCCGGCGTGCGGCTGACCCGGGCCAGCCCGCGCTGCCCGGCGAACGCGTTGAGCAGCGACGACTTGCCGACGTTGGATCGCCCGGTCACCGCGATCTCGGGCATGTCGCCCGGCGGGGACTGGCGCAGGGCCGCCGCGCTCTTTTCGAACGCCGCCTGCACGACCCGCCAGCCGTCGGCGGGGCCCTTCTTCGCTGCTGCCGGCTTCTGTGCTGCTGGGGCGGCCACGGGCGGCCTTATACACGAGTCCGCCGCGGGCCTGTACAGGACTGCCCAAGATCTCTAGGCTGACGCGGGCATGGACGTCTACGGCCTGACCGGCGGGATCGGCAGCGGCAAGTCCGCGGCCGCCACGATCTTCGAGGATCTCGGCTTCCCGGTGGTCTCGGCCGACGAGCTCTCGCGGGTCATCGTCACCCCCGGCAGCGAGGGCCTCACCGCCGTGGTCGACGCCTTCGGCCCCGGCGTGCTCGGCGCCGACGGCGAGCTCGACCGCCGCAAGCTCGGCAAGCTGGTGTTCCGCGACCCGGCCCAGCGCGCCCGCCTCGAGGGCATCCTCCACCCGCGCATCCGCGACCGCTTCCAGGACGTGCTCACCACCCTCGAGGCGACCGGCCAGCACATGGTCATCTACGAGGTCCCTCTGCTGTTCGAGAACAACCTCGAGAAGACCATGAAGGGCGTCATCCTCGTCAGCGCCCCCGAGCAGGTCCGCATCGCCCGGGTGATGGAGCGCGACAAGCTCGCCCTCGAGGACGTCAAGGCCCGCATGGCCGCGCAGATGGACGACGCCAGCCGCCGCGCCCGCGCCCAGTACGTGCTCGAGAACGACGGCGACCTCGAGCACCTGAAGCGCCAGGTCGAGGCCCTGCTGCCGAAGCTGACCCGCCCGCTCGGCAAGCCCCCGCCGCCCCCGCCGCCGAAGCTCCCGCCCCCGCCGAAAGTGTCACGATGACCGCCCTCCCCCTCGCCGGCGTCACCGTCGTCGACGTCTCGCGCATGCTCCCGGGCGCGGTGCTCGCCCGCTCCCTGCTCGACCTCGGCGCCCGCGTAATTAAAGTCGAGGACCCCCGCAGCGGCGACCTGCTGCGCCTCGCCCCCCCGCTCGTCGGCGGCGTCGGCGTCGGCTACTGCATCTACTACCGCGGCGCCGAGTCGGTCGGCCTCGACCTCCGCGAGCCCGACGGCGCCGCCGCCCTGCGCCACCTCGTCGCCCGCGCCGACGTGCTGATCGAGAGCTTCCGCCCCGGCACCATGGCGCGCTGGGGCCTCGATCCCGAGGCGATGCGCGCCGATCACCCGCGCCTCGTCGTGTGCTCCCTGCCCGGCTTCGCGGCCGGCGAGAGCGTCGGCCACGACCTCAACTTCACGGCGATGACCGGCCTCCTGCGCAAGGTCACCGACGTCGGCGTCCCCTCGCTGCAGATCGCCGACGTGACCAGCGGCCTGCTCGCCTGCACCGCCATCGTCGCCGCCCTGCTGCGCCGCGCCAGCACCGGCGAGGGCTGCCGCATCGAGCAGCCGCTGCTCGCCGGCCCGCTCCCGTTCGTCACCTGGGCCCTCGCCGAGCAGGCCGCGGGCGGCGGCGGCATGTCCTCGGCCATGCTCGGCGGGGCCGCGGCCGCCTACCGCACCTACCGCTGCGCCGACGGCCTCGAGCTGTCGGTCGGCTGCCTCGAGCCCAAGTTCTGGTTCGCCTTCGCCGCCGCGGTCGGCCGCGACGACCTCGCCGGCGTCGGCCTCGAGACCGGCCCCGTCGGCGACGCCGCGATCGCCTCGATGCAGGCGCACCTGGCGACCCGCGATCGTCACGAGTGGCTGGCCGCGATCGCCGACAAGGCCCTCCCGGTCTGGCCGGTCCACGACGTCGGCGGCGCCGCCGCCGAGCCCGCCCTCGCCCCGCTGCTCGAGGCCACGCCGATGCCCGGCGGCGCCACGCTCTCGCTGCCGGGCCCGAGCCTGCCGTCGATCGGCGCCACGCCGACATCCCCGGCCCCGCCGCTCGGCGCCCACACCCGCAGCGTGCTCGCGGAGTTCGCCGCCCCGCCCGACCTGATCGCCCGCCTCGCGCCCTCCGCCTGACCGGACGCCGCCGAGCTCGTTGACGGCGCCCGCGAGGCGCCGCTCACGGCTTGACGAACTTCAGGGTCATGCGATCGCTCTCGCCGATCGCCTGGTACTTGGCCCTGTCCTTGTCGCCGAGGTCGTACGACGGCGGCAGCGTCCACACGCCCTTCTCGTAGTCCTTGGTGTCGCGCGGGTTGGCGTTGACCTCGCTCTTGGCCGCCAGCTTGAACCCGAACGACTCGACCCGCGAGATCACCCAGGCCTCCGGCAGGTAGCCGGTCTTGGCGATCTCCTTGGGCTCGCCGGTCGCGTCGGCCTTGGCCCGGTGCTGCTCGACCCCCAGTACCCCGCCCGACTTCAGGGCCTTGAACGCCGCGGTGTAGATCTTGTCGTCGATGCCGTCCTCGACCCACCCGTGGGTGTTGCGGAACGTGACGACCATGTCGACCGTGCCCTCGGGCGCCAGCACCAGAGCGGCCGGGTCCTTCACCGTCACCACCTCGATCTTGTCGTACAGCTGCGGGTTGCCGGCGATCTTGTCGAGGAACTTCTTGCCGCTGCGCGACTGGTACGCGTCCGGCGGGCCCGAGGTGTCGAAGTTGGTGGCGATCAGCTTGCCCTTCTCGCGCAGCACCGGGGCCAGCACCTCGGTGAACCACCCGCCGCCGCCGGGCCACAGCTCGACCACCGTCATGTCCTGGCGCAGGCCGAAGAACAGCAGCGTCTCGAGCGGGTGGCGGTACCTGTCGCGGGCCGAGTTGTCGGCCGAGCGGTGCGATCCGGCCAGCGTCGTCTTCAGGGCGTCGACCGTCGCGGGGTCGGCCGACTTGACCGCGATCGCCGCCGGGTCCGACTCGGGGAGCGCATCGGTTTGCGCGGCCGCCGGGCCCGGGTCCTTGCCGGGGGCGTCGGGCGGCGTGGAGTCCGGCTTGGCGCAGGCGAGGACGGCGACGGTGGACAGGGCGAGGAGGGCGCGGGTCGTCATGCGCGGCGGACCATAGCAAACGCGCGCGGAGATGGCACGGGGTGACCTACGTCCCCCGGCCCCCGCCGATCCGGGGCCCCGGGCGCCTTGTACGGCGCGCCGCGCGGGTGCTAAGCCCGGCTCTCGATGAAGCTCCGCGGACGGATCCTGTGGCTGACCGAAGACCCCTCGCTGCTGCGCAAGCAGCTCGACGGTCAGGACCTCGCGTGCACCTCGCGCGACGTCCCGCCGCTGCACTTCGCGGTCAACACCGACGCCATGATCAACGGCGCCGCCTGCACGCTCGGCTACACCGGCGACATCCTCGGCCCGTACTTCCTCGAGAACTTCAAGGACACGATCATCAAAGACAACGTCAAGGACGGCGGCTTCCAGGTCGTCGTCGGCGGCGACGCCTACGGCTCGGGCTCGAGCCGCGAGGTCGCGGTGGTCGCCCACCAGGGCGCCGGCATCGAGCTGGTGATCGCCCGCAGCTTCCAGCGCATCTTCCAGGAGAACATGGTCTACAGCGGCTTGCCGTTCACGACCGACCTCTCCTACGTCGACCGCCTGCAGCGCGGCGAGGACATCGACCTCGGCAAGATCGCCGCCGACCTGCCGATCTTCTTCCGCGAGGTCGTGGCCGCCGGCGGCCTGCTGCGCTACGGCAGCAAGCTGCTGGCCGGCGAGCTCCACCCCAGCTACCGCACCGACCCGCCCGCGCGCCCGCTCAACGTCACCGAGAAGATCGTCGCCGCCCGCACCTGGCTCGGCCCGAACAAGCCGTTCGGCATCGCCGCGGTGCGCCCCGGCGACCAGGTGCTGTGCGAGGCGGGCTTCCGCGGCTTCCACGAGTACACCGGCGGCATGGTCATGGCCCTCTACGAGCAGGAGTGGGGCGGCACCCCGGTCAAGAACCCCGAGCTCGCCGCCGCCTTCGAGGACCACTTCGTCCTGCTCGACCACGCCACCGTCCCCCTGAAAATTAAAAAGCAGCGCCTCGGCTCGGCCCAGCAGCTGCGCGACGAGATGCTCGCCGCCTGCACGAAGCACCACATCCGCGTGCACGGCCCCGGCCAGGCCCACCAGGCCGGCGTGTGCCACCGCATCGTCGTCGAGGACTACGCGCTGCCGGGCACCATCATCGCCCTGACCGACTCGCACACCCCGACCGCCGGCGTGCTCAACGCCTTCGCCTTCGGCGTCGGCTCGACCGCCATGACCTTCGCGCTGCGCACCGGCCTCATCCCGGTGACCGTGCCGAAGACCGTGCGGATCCTGGTCGAGGGCGACGCCCGCGGCATCGTCTCGCCGAAGGACCTCATCCTCCACATCATCGGCGACCCCTACTTCCGCGAGGAGCAGTGGCGCGAGAGCCCGACCGACACCTGCGTGATCCAGATCGGCGGCGGCGGCCTCGACCAGTGGAGCGTCGACGAGCTCAGCGTGCTCACCAACATGACCGTCGAGGGCGGCCTCATGACCGGCGTGGTCGAGCCCTGCCGCCCCGTGCGTGAGTTTATTAAACAGCGCCGCGGGCTCGACGACGCCGCGGTCGACGCCATGCTCGTCGCGCCCGACGAGGGCGCCGAGTACGTCCGCACGATCACGATCGACCTCGCCGACGTGCCGCTCACCGTCGCGACCCCCGGCGACTCGCGCAACCGCCAGCCGCTGGCCGCCACCGAGGGCGTGCCGATCCACAACGTCGTCATCGCCTCGTGCACCGGCGGCTCGCTCGCCGACCTGCGCGCCGCCGCCGACGTGCTGCGCGGCCGCGCGATCGCCGGCGGCGTGCGCGTCACCGTCACCCCGTCGAGCGCCGAGGTCACCGCCGACGCCGAGCGCGAGGGCCTGCTCGACCTGTTCCGCGACCTCGGCGCCGTCGTCACCCCGCCCGGCTGCGGCTCGTGCATCGGCAACGGCCCCGGCATCCCCCAGGACGGCGAGACCACGGCCAGCACCACCAACCGCAACTTCGACCGCCGCATGGGCGCGCCCGGCCCGGTCTACCTGGTCTCGCCGGCCGTCGCCGCCGCCTCGGCCGTGACCGGCAAGCTCACCGACCCGCGCCAGCTCGCCTCGCGCCCCGCCTGATGCGCCGCCTCGCCCCGCTGCTGCTCGCCGCCTGCGGCGCCTTCACCGAGGTCCCGCGCACCTACAGCAGCGCCGGCAACGCGGCCGTGCTCTACAGCGACGACTTCTCCGGCGCGCAGCTCGGCGAGCACTGGCGGCCCACCGGACCCGGCGCCAGGCTCGTCGACGGCGCGCTCGAGGTCGAGAACCTGCACAACCACCCGCTCTGGCTCGACATCCCCCTGCCCGACGACCTGCGCATCGAGTTCGACGCCCGCGCCTTCAGCGACGAGGGCGACATCAAGGTCGAGTTCGCCGGCGACGGCAAGTCGTACGCCCGCGCCGCCAGCTACAAGGCCAGCGGCTACGTCGTGATCTTCGGCGGCTGGAACAACAGCACCAACGCGGTGGTCCGCCGCGACGAGCACGGCGGCGATCGCCGCACCGTCGCGCGCCCCAAGGTCGAGCCCGACCGCCGCTACCACTTCGTCATCACCCGCCGCGACGGCAGCGTGCACTGGGAGCTCGACGGCGAGGAGCTCCTGACCTACGACGACCCCGACCCGCTGGTCGGCCCCGGCCAGCAGCACTTCGCGTTCGGCGGGTGGGAGGCGCGCGTGCAGTTCGACAACCTCGTCATCCAGTCCATATGACTCCACGGCCCTCCGGGCCTGCTCGCTCCACGGCCCTCCGGGCCTGCTCGCTCCACGGCCCTCCGGGCCTGCTCCGCTCCACGGCCCTCATGCGGCTCCACGCCCTCAGCGACCTCCACGTCGGCTTCGCCGCCAACCGCGCCGCGATCGCCGAGATCCAGCCGCGCCCGGACGACTGGCTGATCCTCGGCGGCGACCTCGGCGAGACCTGCGAGCACCTGCGGTTCGTGTTCACCACCCTCGCGCCCAGGTTCCGCCAGCTCGTGTGGGTGCCCGGCAACCACGAGCTGTGGACCACCCGCGAGGACGGCGAGCTGCTCGGCGGCGAGGCCAAGTACGACCACCTCGTCGCGCTGTGCCGCGCCCACGGCGTGCTCACCCCCGAGGACCCCTACCCGCTGTGGACCGGCGAGGGCGGCCCGCACCGCCTCGTGCCGATGTTCCTGCTGTGGGACCGCAGCATGCGCCCCGACGACGTCGCCGAGGCCGACGTGCTCGCCTGGGCCGCCGACGCCGGCGTGGTCTCGGCCGACGAGTTTCGCCTCGAGCCCGCGCCCCACGCGAGCACCCCGGCGTGGTGCGCCGCGCGCGTGCGTCGGACCGCCGCGCGCCTCGACGCCGCCATGGCCGCCGACGATCTGCCGACGATCTTGATCAACCACTGGCCGCTGCGCGAGGACCTCATCCACCTGCCGCGGATCCCGCGCTACACCCCGTGGTGCGGCACGCGGATCACCCGCGACTGGCACCGGCGTTACCGCGCCGCGCTCGTCGTCACCGGACACCTGCACACCCGCCGCACCGACTGGATCGACGGCGTGCGCTTCGAGGAGGTCTCGCTCGGCTACCCGCGCCACTGGCGTCAGGAACTCGGCGTCGACCGCCACATCCGCACCCTGCTTCCGGAGTCGACGGACGTTCACGCGCCCGAGCGCTACATCGGACCCCGGCCGCCCCCGCGTTGACTTCTGTTATCCTCGCCTCGTGACGGGGCTGGCCGACACGTACCGCGAATTCCTCGAGGGCGAGGGCTTCGCCGCCGAGCTCGACGAGGCCGGCGACGTCTGCTTCCACATCGACGGGCGCCCCTACTACCTCATGGTCGACGACGACGATCCGTCGTACTTCCGCCTGCTGTTCCCCAACTTCTGGTCGATCGACAGCGCCGCCGAGCACCACCGCGGCATGCTCGCCGCCGCCGAGGTCACCGCCGAAATTAAAGTCGCCAAGGTCTACATCCTCGGCGACGACACCCAGGCCGCCGCCGAGATGTTCCTCGCCAGCGCCGGCGACATCCGCCCGGTGTTCGATCGGGCCCTGCGCGCCCTCCAGGGCGCCGTGCGCCGCTTCTGCGAGATCATGCAGGACCGCCGCCCGCGCCTCCGCATCGTCGAGGAGAGCTGAGGGCAGGGAGCCGCGTGGACTTCGCCCACCTCCGCTACTTCCGCGAGGTCGCCCGCCTCGGCAGCATGACCGCCGCCGCCCGCTCGCTCGGGCTCAGCCAGCCGACCCTCTCGGTCGCCGTGCGCCAGCTCGAGACCGAGCTCAGCGCCACCCTGCTGCAGCGCCACCGCGGCGGCGTCACGCTCACCGCCGCCGGCGCCGAGCTGCTGCGCCACACCGAGGAGGTGTTCGCCCTGCTCGACCGGGCCACCGCCGCGATCGCCGGCCTCGAGCGCGAGCTCGTCGGTCAGTTCGTGCTCGGCTGCCACGAGTCGCTCGGCGCCTACTTCCTCCCGCGCCTCCTGCCCGGCCTGATCAAGGACGCCCCGAAGATCGCGCTCAGCCTGCACAACGCCAGCAGCGCCGACGTGCTGTCGGCGGTGGTCGAGCGCGAGGTCCACCTCGGCATCGTCGTCAACCCGGTGCCCCACCCCGACCTCGTGCTCGTGCGCCTGTTCCGCGACGCCGTCGACCTGTTCGTGCGCGCCGACCCCGACGCGCCGCTCGACGACAAGGAGTCCGCGCTGGCCCGCCTGCGCGCCGGCCCGCTGATCTTCGCCGGCCGCGTGCAGCAGTGCGGCGAGCTGCTCAACATGCTCGCCGAGCTCGGCGCCGTGCCGCAGCGGCTGTTGTCGTGCGGCGACTTCGAGCTGGTCAAGAGCCTCGCGCTCGCCGGCGTCGGCGTCGCCATCCTCCCGCGCCGCATCGCCGCCTACAACGCCGAGGGCCGCCTGCGCCGGCTCCACGCCGAGCTGCCGGCCATCCCCGACGACATCGTCCTCATCTACCGCGGCGACGCGCCGAAGACCCGCGCCGCCGTGTTCCTGCGCGAGGCCATCACCCGCTGCGCCCAGCAGATGCCCGACGTCGGCGCCCCGCCGCGCGGCGAACGCTCGCGACCGTGACCCGGGCGACGCCACGGTGCCGACGATCGCTACAGCGGTCGGACGGTGAGCGCCCGCGCCCCTGAGGTGAAGTCGGCGCGAACCCGTGCGTTGCCGCGGCGCGCCGGCTCGTCGATGATGTCCCGATGCGCCTCCGCGGCGTAGCTCCGCTCCTCGCCCTCGGCCTGTGCACCTGCGACCCCTGGGGCTCGGTGTTCTTCGACCTCGCCAACCTCGCCGGCGCGGTCGCCTGCCCCGAGCTGACCGGCCGCGAGTCGGCGCTCCGCGGCAAGTTCTCCGAGCGGCCCGAGCTCAACGTCAAGATCGCCGGCTACGTGCAGGCGACCCGCGACCTGTCCGACGTCGCGGCCCGGCTCGACCTCAACATCCGTCGCGCCTGCGCCGCGATCGGCCGCGACCTCGGCGTCGACGACGAGGCCATGCAGCCGCACGACGGGCTCGGCCCGACCCGGGCCGCGTGCGAGGCCACGCGCGCGCGCATCGACGCGATCGTGCAGGCCACCGCCGACCTCCGCTTCACCGCCGAGCTCGAGGCCCCGACCTGCGAGCTCGACGCCGGCGCCGACGCCAAGTGCGACGCCCGCTGCAAGGTCCGCGGCCGCAGCGACGCCGGCGTCGACGCCGACTGCCGCGCCAGCTGCGAGCAGAGCGCCAGCCTGGCCGCCCGCTGCAGCAAGCCGAAGCTGCGCCTGCGCGCCAGCAGCGAGGCCGCGGAGGTGGCGCGGCTCGTCGCCAGCCTCGAGAAGCACCTGCCCGCGCTGATCGTCGCCCAGGTCCGCCTGCTCACCCGCGCCGCCGCGTCGGTCGGCGCGCTCGCCGAGATCGGCGCCGACCTGAAGGGCCGGCTCGACGACGCCGAGCGCCACGGCGCCGCCTGCATCAGCGCCTCGGGCGTCGCCCTCGCCACCGTCGGCCTCGGCGTCACCTCCTCGATCCAGGCGAGCACCAGGGTCAGCGGCAGCGTCGGCCTCGGCGTCGGCGGCGACTGACCGCGCGCCTCACCGACGCGCGCGAGCTCCCGCGACCGCCGGTCGCGCCGCGCGGTCCGCCCGCGGCGACCCTGGTACACTGCGCCGCCGTGTCCACGCTGCGCACCACCCTCGCCCGCCTCGCCAGCCTCGTGCGCCTCAGCCACACGATCTTCGGCCTGCCGTTCGCGCTGGCCGCCGCCGGCCTCGCCGATCGCAGCGCCGCCGCCCACGGCCAGCCCGGCCTGACCTGGACGCGCCTGCTGTGGATCCTCCTGGCCTTCACCGGCGCGCGCACGGCCGCCATGGCCTTCAACCGCATCCTCGATCGCGACATCGACGCCGACAACCCGCGCACCGCCGCCCGCGAGCTGCCCGCCGGCCTGCTGTCCTTGCGGACAGCCTGGATCTTCACCCTCGCCTCCGTCGCCGTGTTCCTCGCCGCCGCCTGGGCCCTCGGCCCGCTGCCGCTGCTGCTCGCGCCGCTGTGCCTCGTCGTCATCCTCGGCTACAGCGCCTTCAAGCGCTTCAGCTGGTCGGCCCACCTCGTGCTCGGCGTCGGCCTCGCGCTCGCCCCCGGCGGGGCCTGGGTCGCCGTCACCGGCAGCCTCGACGACCTCACCGTCCCGCTGTGGCTGATGCTCGGCGTGGCCTGCTGGGTCGCCGGCTTCGACATCCTCTACAGCCTGCAGGACGCCGCCTTCGACCGCGACCGCGGCCTGCACTCGATCCCCGTGCGCTTCGGCGTGCGCGGCTCGCTGATCCTCAGCGCCCTCCTCCACGTCGGCACCGTCGCCGCGCTCGTCGCCGTCCACCTCGCCGCCGGCTGCGGACCCTGGCACGCCCTCGGCGTCGGCCTCATCGCCGCGCTCCTCGCCTACGAGCACGCCCTCGTGCGGCCCGGCGACCTCAGCAAGCTCGACCGCGCGTTCTTCGACCTCAACGGCTACGTCAGCCTGGCCTACCTCGCCTGCGCCGGCCTCGACCTGGCGACCCGCTGACACCGCCGCCCGCGGCCCCGGCGCTCACGCCGGCCGGCCCCGGCCGCCGCGCTCGACCGCCGACGTCGGCCGCCGTGACGCGCCAGCCCCGCCGACGCGCCGGCGCGAGCGCAGCCGGGCCGCCGTCGCGTTCGTCGCGCGAACACGGTCGACGGCTCGCCGCATCAAGCCCGGCCGCCGGTGACGCCGCCCGCGGATCGTCGCCGCAGCCGGCGGCCGGCGCGACCTCACACGGCCGGCCCGCCGCGGCCGACGATTCTTCGCCGCCTCGCTTGTGCTGCGCGCTCCCATGGCGCTACGTAGCGTCGGTCCCCGCGATGCACCGGCCGCTCAAGATCCTCGCCACGGCCCGCGCCGTCCCGCCTCGAGTGCTCACCAACGCCGAGATCGAGACGATGGTCGAGACGTCCGACACCTGGATCGTCGAGCGCACCGGCATCCGCGAGCGCCGCATCGCCGCCCCCGAGGTCGCGACCAGCGACCTCGCCGCCGAGGCCCTGGTCAAGGCCTGCGCCGCCGCCGGCCTCGCCCCCGAGCGCCTCGACGGCATCATCGTCGCGACCTCGACCGCCGACACCCTGTTCCCCTCGACCGCCTGCTGGCTGCAGCACAAGCTCGGCGTGCGCGGCCCCGCCGCCTTCGACGTCAGCGCCGGCTGCTCCGGCTTCCTCTACGGCCTCGAGGTCGCCGCCTCGCTGCTGCAGGGCCGCGGCCCCGACGCCCGCATCGCCGTGGTCGGCGCCGAGGCCATGAGCAAGGTCGTCGACTGGAACGACCGCAGCACCTGCGTGCTGTTCGGCGACGGCGCCGGCGCGGCCATCCTCGGCCCCGGCGACGGCACCACTGGCGTGCTCGGCTCGGCCTGGGGCGCCGACGGCACCCTCGCCCGCGTGCTCTACCAGCCCGCCGGCGGCTCGCGCATGCCCGCGAGCCACGCCACCGTCGACGCCGTGGCCCACACCGTGCACATGGAGGGCAACCTCGTGTTCAAGCACGCGGTCACCGCCATGAGCGAGGCGGCCCTCCAGGCCATGACGCGCGCCGGCATCGGCCCGGACGACGTGACCCTGCTGATCCCCCACCAGGCCAACACGCGCATCATGGAGGCGACCCGCGCGCGCACCGGCATCCCGGTCGAGCGCATGGTCTCGATCGTCGACCGCTACGGCAACATGTCCGCGGCCACCATCCCGGTCGCCCTCGACGAGGCCCGCGAGCAGGGCCGCGTGCACGACGGCGACATCCTCGTCATGACCGCCTTCGGCACCGGATTCACCTGGGCGGCCCACGCCCTGCGCTGGTGACTCCGTTGTACACTCGCCCGGCGTGACCCAGCTCGGCAGCATCTTCGAGCCCACCCCCGAGGGCGCCCGCGGCCGCGACCTCAAGCACGAGGTCACCGTGCCCGCCTGGGCCGCCGGCTACGAGCCCGGCGTCGACGTGCCCGTGCCGCGCGAGCTCGCGGCCGCCGGCGGCTACGTGGCCCGCACCGTCTCCCCCCTCGACCCCGACGCCGCCATCCACATCCACCTCCCCGCCGGCTTCCCCTCCGGCGGCGCCCTGCGCCTGCGCGGCCACGGCGAGCCGTGCGAGGGCGGCAGCCCCGGCGACCTGCTGCTGGTCGTCCGCCTCGACCCCAGCCAGAGCGAGCTGCCGCCCGAGCTGCGCCTGCCCATGACCTGGCCCGCGGGACAGGTGCTCGCCAACGCCGCCGCCGCCGCCGCCGCCCTGCGCCCCGAGACCCCGCGCGCGCTCGTCGTGTGGGTCGCGGTCGCCTTCGCCGCCGGCGCCGTCGTGGTCTGGCTGCTGTGATCGCCGGACCACCCCGGACCTGTCCCTTCGGACAGGTCTCGCCGCCCCCCGCGGCCCGGACCCCGCCGAGTCCGCGCACCTGACCCCCGGGACAGGTGCCCGCGGCCGCCCCCGCCCCGGCCGACGGTCCGCCGCGGGGGAGAACGCCGTGCGCCCGCCGGACCCGGAGCAAGCCGCCCACGCGCCCCCGGACGCTTGACGACGCCATGCCACGGGCGTATGTCAGCAATGTGAGTTTTATATTCGGGATGGGTTCGGGTCGTCCGCTGGCCCTCGCGATCGGCCTCCTCGTCGTCGGCGCGAGCGCCGAGGGCTCGGCCCTCGTCGCGCCGCGCGGCTCGTCACCCTCCGGCCTGGTCGCCCGCGGCAGCGCGCCCGTGCGGGTCCACCGCGACGTCGTCGCCTCGCGCCCGACGACCCGGGCCCACCGCGCCCTCTTCAGCGAGCTGCACGCCGACAAGCAGCTGTGGGACGCCGACACCGGCGTCCTCCTGCGCGCGTGGGGTGCCGGCGCGCCGCACCCCGGCGCCGTCGCCTCGCCCGCGCTCGCGGCCCGCGGCGCGCGTGACCTCGTCGACCGCCACCTCGCCGCCCTCGCCCCCGGCAGCAGCCCGGCCGACTTCGTGCAGGTCGGCAACGTCGTCAGCGGCGGCGTGCGCAGCGTCGGCTTCGCCCAGCACTACCGGGGTCGCCCAGTGATCGGCGGCCAGGTCAGCGTGCGCTACAAGGCCGACCGCCTGGTGATGGTCGGCAGCGAGGCCCTGCCGCGCGTGTCGGCCCGCCTCGCCGAGGTCCCCGTCGCCGCCGACGTCGCCCGCGAGCAGGCGACGCAGTGGATCCTCGGCGAGTCCGCGAGCGCCAGCGCCGGCGCGGTGACCGGCCCGTTCATCCTCCCGCTCGTCGAGGCGGGCCGCGTCCGCGAGTACCGCGAGGTGCTCCGCGTCGACGTCGCCGCCGACGCCCCGCGCGGCCGCTTCGCCGTGTACGTCGACGCCGCCAGCGGCGAGCCGGTCGCCCGCGAGCAGCTGCTGCGCTTCGCCAGCGGCACCGTCGCCTACCAGATCCCCCAGCGCGGCCCGTCCGGCTTTCGCCCCGACTTCCCGGCCCCGTTCGTGGCCCTCAACGTCAACGGCGCGCCCGCCAGCAGCGACGCCGCCGGCGTCGTCACCATCCCCGACGGCCCGCCCTCGACCGTCAACGCCACCGCGGTCGGCACGTTCGTGCGCGTGACCAACGACTCCGGCCCATCGGCGCTGAAGGAGCTGTCGCTCGCGCCCGGCGGCGTGGCCGTGTGGGCCGACGCCGCCGACGAGACCGTCGAGGCCCAGATCGCCACGTACATCCACGCCAACCTCGTCAAGAACCGCCTGCGCTCGATCGCCCCCGGGTTCGCGTACACCGAGCAGCAGCTCACCGCGGTCGTCAACATCGCCGACATCTGCAACGCCTTCAGCGACGGCGACCAGATCAACTTCTTCCTCTCGGGCGGCGGCTGCGAGAACACCGGCCGCATCTCGGATGTCGTCTACCACGAGTGGGGCCACTCGGTGCACACGCAGGGCATCATCCCCGGCGTCGGCCTGTTCGAGGGCGCCCTCAGCGAGGGCATCTCGGACTACCTCTCGAGCACCATCACCGACGACTCCGGCCTCGCCCGCGGGTTCTTCCTCGACGCCCCGAACGAGCCGCTGCGCGAGGCCAACCCCCCGGGCGACGAGTGGCACTGGCCCGAAGACCTCACCGGCGAGGTCCACGACGACGGCCGCATCATCGCCGGCACGCTGTGGGACCTGCGCGACCTGCTGAAGCAGAAGCTCGGCGCCGACCCCGGCATCGCCCGCGCCGACCTCATCTGGTTCGAGTCGATCCGCCGCGCCGTCGACATCCCCAGCATGTACCCCGAGGCCCTGCTCGCCGACGACGACGACGGCGACCTCGCCAACGGCACGCCCAACGAGTGCGAGATCAACCTCGCGTTCAACGCCCACGGCCTGCTCGGCGCCGGCGCCATCGACGGCGCGGTGCTGCTCGGCGCCCAGACCCCCGACGGCTTCCCCGTGACCGTGACGATCGAGCAGGGCACCAGCGCCTGCGTCGACCTCGAGCCGACCGGCGCGACCCTCCGCTTCCGCGTCGCCGGCAGCGCCGACGAGACCGAGGCGTTCATGGGCCCGGCCGGCGACGGCTTCCTCGGCCTGCTGCCGAGCCAGGCCGACGGCACGCTGCTCGAGTACCAGGTCTCCGTCGACCTCAGCGACGGCTCCAAGTTCGACCTCCCGCAGAACCCCGGCGACCCCTGGTACCAGCTGTACTTCGGCCCGGTCACCCCGCTCTACTGCACGAGCTTCGAGAACCCGCCCGAGCTGGCCGGCTGGACGCCCTCCGGCCAGTTCGAGTTCGGCCCCCCGCAGGGCCAGTCGGGCGACCCGGCCGCCGCGTTCCTCGGCGGCAGCGTGGCCGGGGTCAACCTCGCCGGCCTCTACGGCGCGTCGAGCTCGAGCAGCCTGCAGAGCCCGGTGGTCGACACCACGGGCTTCCCGACCGTGCGCCTGCAGTACCGCCGCTGGCTCAACGTCGAGGACGGCGTGTTCGACCAGGCGTTCATCCGCGCCAACGGCTCGTCGGCGTGGACCAACACCGCCGGCATCGGCTCGACCCACACCCGCGACGAGGAGTGGCGCTTCCACGACGTCGACGTGACCTCGTTCGTCGACAACGGCGCCGTCCAGCTCGAGTTCTCGCTGCAGTCCGACGGCGGGCTCGAGATGGGCGGCTGGAACATCGACCAGCTGTGCCTCGTCGGCACCGACGCCGCCATGGGCCCGTCGTGCGGCAACGGCGTGCTCGAGGCCGGCGAGGGCTGCGACGCCGGCGGCGAGAACAGCGACACCGTCGCCGACGCCTGCCGCACCGACTGTCAGCCGGCCCGCTGCGGCGACGCGGTGCTCGACTCGGCCGAGGGCTGCGACGACGGCAACGCCTTCTCCGGCGACGGCTGCAGCAACCTGTGCACGCCCGAGGTCGCGCCCGGCACGACGACCGCCACCACCGGCGACACGCCGACCGGCGGCTTCGACGACGGCGAGTCCGGGGCCAGCGAGACCGACGGCTCCGGCTCGTCCGGCGACACCGATCCGGGCCAGGACAGCTTCGCCGATCGGCCCGGCTGCGCCTGCCGCTCCGACGCCGCCGCGGCGCCGCTCGGCCTGCTCGTGCTCCTGGCGCTGCGCCGCCGCCGTCGCCCCTGACGCGGGCCCCGCCGGCCCCCGCGCCCGCCGATCGCGGCCGGCGCGAACCTGCCCACGCGCGTTCGTTTTCGGCTACAGTCCGCCGCGGTGCACGAGCCCCACGCATGGCGTCACGAGTTCGGACTCGACGCCACCCGACCGCCGCAGTTCTTCGCCGACCCGCTCGAGCTCCACGCCCCGGCCGTCCTGCCCGCGCAGGCCCACGTGGTGCGCCGGGCCTTCGACGAGCTCGCGCTCGACGGCGTGCTGTGCCGCGACAGCGCCCCGCTGATCTACTTCCGCGAGGTCGAGCGCATCACCCCGGGCGAGGCCGCCGCGATCCACCGCCTGTTCTGGAACCAGGGCGTCGCGCCGATCCTCGTGCTCATCGACCCCGAGCAGGTCCACGTCTACTCCGGCCTCGCGCGCCCCGGCGCCACCGCCGACGCGCCGTCCGGGTTCGTCGAGCGCATGGCCCGCGTGCCCGAGCAGCTGCGGGCCTTCTTGTCCGCCGCCCTGTCCGGCGACTACTTCCGCCGCCACCGCCCCGCCTTCGACCCCCACCACCGCGTCGACCGCACGCTGCTGCGCCACATCGAGGCCGCCCGCGACCGCCTGGCCGCCGTCGCCGCCGCCAAGGTCCAGCCGCACACCCTCGACGCGCTGCTGTGCCGCCTCGTCTTCACCTCCTACCTGTTCGACCGCAAGGTCATCGACGCCGGCTACCTCGCCGACGCCGGCATCGAGGGCGCCGCCCACCTGCGCGACATCCTCGGCCGCCGCCGCCGCACCGCCGCCAAGTCCGACCTCTACGCCCTGTTCGCCCAGCTCGGCCAGGACTTCAACGGCGACCTGTTCAGCGCCGACCTCGAGGCCGAGGCCCGCCAGATCAGGGCCGAGCACATCGACATCGTCCGCGACTTCTTCCACGGCATCGACCCCGACTCCGGCCAGCAGGCGTTCTGGCCCTACGAGTTCGGCATCATCCCCATCGAGACCATCAGCGCGATCTACGAGCACTTCTTGAAGGCCGCCGGCGAGCGAGAGAAGCGCGAGTCGGGCGCCTTCTACACCCCGCGCTTCCTCGCCGAGGCGGTCCTCGACCTCGCCCTCGCCGACGCCCCGAGCCTGCTCGGCAAGCGCTTCCTCGACCCGTCGTGCGGCAGCGGCATCTTCCTCGTCGGCCTGTTCAACCGCCTCGCCGAGGAGCGCGCGCGCAGCCACCCCGGCGAGAGCTACGACCGCCGCCTCGCCGGCCTCACCGCCATCCTGCGGGACAACCTCCGCGGCGTCGATCGCAACCGCAGCGCCTGCCTGATCGCCGCCTTCAGCCTCTACCTCGCCTTCCTCGACCAGCTGGCCCCGCCCGACATCCGCCGCGTGCTGAAGCGCGTGCGCGTGCTCCCGCGGCTGGTCGCCGAGGGCGACGAGGACGCGACCATCCGCTGCGCCGACCTCTACGCCGTCGACCCCGCGCGCCACGGCGGCGCCGACTTCATCATCGGCAACCCCCCGTGGGCCCAGGCCCGCGGCGACAACGAGGCCGCCTTCCAGTGGTGCCGCGCCCGCGGCCTGCCGTGCCCGAGCAAGCAGATGGCCGCCGCCTTCGTGTGGCGCGCCCCCGAGTTCCTCGCGCCCGGCGGCAAGATCACCTTCATCCTCCCGCACAGCCTGCTGTTCAACCACACCCCGCCCGCGATCGAGTTCCAGCGGCGCCTGTTCACCAGCCACGCGGTCGAGCTCGTGCTCAACCTGTGCGACTACCAGCGCTTCCTGTTCGACGACGCCGAGGCCCCCGCGGTCGTCACCCGCTACCGCGACGCCGCCCCAGGCCCGCGCCACCGCGTGCACTACTGGACCCCCAAGGCCGACTGGGCGGTCACCCAGGCCGAGATCCTCTCGATCCTCCCCGCCGACCGCGTGCGCCTGCCGCAGGGCGACGTCGTGCGCGACCTCGCCGGCGCCGACGCCCCGCTGGTGTGGAAGGCCCACTACTGGACCACCCCCCGCGACGTCCGCCTGCTCGACCGCCTGCTGCTCTACCCCCGCCTGCGCGACATCCTCGGCCGCCGCGGCGACCGCAGCAAGAAGCGCTGGATCGTCGCCGAGGGCTACGAGCCCTACGGCAAGCAGGACGCCGAGGCCGGCGCCGACAAGCGCGTGCTCCGCCTGCCGCACACCGCCTGCATCGAGGCCACCCACGACCTCGACCTGTTCCTCCTGCGCGGCGACGTCGACGTGCACGCGAGCCTCCAGCTCGATCTGCGCCGCAGCATCAGCGACGTCGCGATCTTCCAGCGCCCGCTCGTGCTCGTCACCGAAGGCTTCAACAAGGTCGCCTTCACCGACATCGACGTGGCCTACCGCCACGGCATCCGCGGCATCCACGGCCCCGAGGACGACGCCGCCCTGCTGGCCTTCCTCACCGTCTACCTGCGCTCCGACCTCGCGCGCTACTTCCTGTTCCACACCTCCGCCAGCTGGGGCGTCAGCCGCACGCGCGTCGACATCGACGACCTGTTCCGCCTGCCGTTCCCCTTCCCCGAGCACACCCACGACCCCGCGCGCGCCGCCGAGATCGTCGCCGAGGTCCACGCGATCCTGCGTGACGCCATGAAGCGGGCCGCCACCGCCGTGCTCGGCCGCCCCGGCATCGTCGAGTCCGCCGAGCTGCGCGCCCGCGAGCTCGTGCACGCCTACTTCGACGTCAACCCGTCCGAGCAGGCCCTCATCGCCGACACCAGCGACGTCGTGATCCCCAGCGCCCGCCCGACCCGCCGCTCGCAGCAAATTAAAACCATCGAGCCCGCCACCGACGCCCAGCGCGCGCAGTACGTCGGCGCCCTGTGCTCCACCCTGCACCGCTGGTCCAACCCCGACGTCCAGCTGCGCGGCGACTCGATCGTCGACAGCAAGGCCGGCGTCGCCGTCGTCGCGCTCGAGAAGTCCCGCGCCGGCGAGCCCGCGCGCCCGCCCCTCGCCGTGCCGCCGAACCTGCCCGCCCTGCTGCACCGCCTGCGCCGCAGCGGCGCCGCCGACGTCGGCGCCGTCGAGCTCGTGCGCGGCACCATCGTGTTCGACGGCCCCACGCTCTACATCGGCAAGCCGCTGGCGCGCCGGTTCTGGACCCGCACCGCCGCCCTCAACGACGCCGACCAGATCGCCGCCATCCTGCTCAAACAGGGCCCCGCGTGACCGAGCTCCACGGCGCCACCGACGCCTGGAACGACCTGCTCGCCGCCCAGGTCCCCGTCATCCTCGAGCTCGTGCTCACCACCTGGGCCCGCCTGCCGCGCCCCGCCTGCGACGAGTGGGAGGACACCATCACCGGCCGCCTGTGCGCCGCCCTCCAGCGCAGCCCCGACCGCGAGCGCTACCCGTTCCACATCCGCTCGCAGGTCGTGCTGCTCGACCCCGCGTCCGGCTCCGAGTGCGGCCGCACCGACATCCTGTTCATGCCGTGGGTCCCCTCCGACGAGGTCTACTTCTGCCTCGAGTGCAAGCGCCTCAACCCCGGCCACGCCGGCGAGACCCGCCCCTACCACGCCGAGTACGTGTCGCGCGGCATGCAGCGGTTCGTCGACGGCCAGTACGCCGGCGAGGTCGAGCACGGCGGCATGCTGGGCTACGTGCTCGACGGCTCGCTCGACGCGGCGATCTCCGGCGTCGAACGCAACATCGCCCGCCTGCGCGAGCGCCTCGGCATGTCCGGCCCGCCCGACTTCCGCAGCTCCGCCCACCGCCCCGACGATCGCCGCGTGCGCGAGACGCATCACCGCCGCCAGCCCCCCGCCGGCCGCCTCGTGCTCCACCACATGTTCGTCGCCCCCGACCCCGCCGCGCCCGCCACACCGCCCGCACCGCCGCCGCCGTCCGCCCCCGCAAGACCGGCACGCGCCGCGCCCCGCTCGCCCGCCCGCCGCGCCCGGCGATAGCAGCCTCACACGCCGCCGCCCGCGTGGGGCGTTCGTCGCGGCCCCCCGCGTGTGGCCACGCTGGCGCGCGCGCCGTACCCTCGCGCCCATGTCGACCCCCGACGTCGCCGCGACCCTGCTCGAGATCCTCCGCGACCTCATCGCCACCGTCGGCGACGGCCGCGGCCTCGGCAACCTCGGCCTCGACGCCAACCTCGAGCGCGAGCTCGGCCTCGGCAGCCTCGAGCGGGTCGAGCTGCTCGGCCGCGTCGAGGCCCGCTTCAACCTCAAGCTCCCCGAAGAGGCGATCAGCGTCGTCGAGACCCCGCGCCAATTATTGAAGTTGGTCGAGGCCGCCCTCGGCACACCCGCCGCTTCGGACAGCCCCGCCGAGTCGGCCCCGCGCGGCCCCGCCACCCTCCCGCAGTCCCCGCCCGCCCCGCCGCCGGCGCGCGCCGCGACGCTCGTCGAGGTGCTCGAGTACCACGCGCAGGAGCAGCCCGACCGCACGCACATCCTCCTGCTGCGCGAGGACGGCCGCGAGGACCCGATCACCTACGGCGAGCTGCGCCGCGAGGCCGGGGCCGTGGCCGCCGCCCTGCGCGGCATGGGCCTGAAGCCCGGCGGCACCGTCGCCATCATGCTGCCGACCGGCCGCGGCTACTTCGCCAGCTTCCTCGGGGCCATGCTCGCCGGCGGCGTGCCCGTGCCGCTCTACCCGCCGTTCCGCCTCGATCGCATCGCCGAGTACATCGCCCGCGAGGCCAAGATCTTGGACAACGCCGGCACCGAGGTGCTGCTGACCTTCGACCGCGCCGCCCGCGTCGCCGACATGATCCGCGACCAGGTCGCCGTGCTGCGCCACGTCGCCTCGGTCGACGCCATCCTCGCCGGCGAGGCCCCGCCCTCGTGGATCTCCGCCGAGGTCACGCGCGACGACACCGCCCTCCTGCAGTACACCAGCGGCAGCACCGGCGACCCCAAGGGCGTCGAGCTCACCCAGGCCAACGTGCTCGCCAACATCCGAGCCGCCGCGGCCGCCTGCCAGCTGACCGGCGACGACGTCATGGTCAGCTGGCTCCCGCTCTACCACGACATGGGCCTCATCGGCGGCTGGCTCATGAGCTTCTACTTCGGCAACCCGACCGTGCTGATGTCGCCGGTCACCTTCCTGTCGCGGCCCGAGCGCTGGCTCGAGGCCCTGTCGCGCTACCGCGGCACCATCTCGGTCTCGCCGAACTTCGCCTTCGACCTGTGCGTCCGCCGCATCACCCCCGAGCAGGTCGCCGGCCTCGACCTCTCGTGCGCGCGCGCCCTGCTCAACGGCAGCGAGCCGATCCTCCCGCACACGCTCGACCGCTTCGCCGCCCACCTCGCGCCCGCCGGCCTGCGCCCCGAGGCCCTGTTCTGCGCCTACGGCCTGGCCGAGAACATGGTCGCCGTGACCTTCCCGCCGGTGCTGCGCCGCCCCCGCGTCGACCGCATCGACCGCAAGACGTTCGAACGCTCGGGCCGCGCTGAACCTGTCCCCTCGGACAGCTCCGACTGCCTCGCGTTCGTCGGCTGCGGCTCCGCCGTCCCGCTGCACGAGATCCGCGTGGTCGACAAGGACGGCCGCCCGCTGCCCGACCGCCGCCAGGGCTCGCTGCAGTTCCGCGGGCCGTCCGCCTTCAAGGGCTACTACCGCAACCCCGAGGCCACCGCCCGCGTCAAGCAGGCCGACGGCTGGAACGACACCGGCGACCTCGCGTACCTCGTCGACGGCGAGGTGTTCATCACCGGCCGCGTCAAAGATTTAATAATCAAAGGCGGCCGCAACTACTACCCCCACGAGATCGAGGCCGCCGCCGGCGCCGTCGCCGGCGTGCGCCAGGGCTGCGTCGCCGCCTTCGCCCTGCGCGACGAGCACGCCGGCACCGAGAGCATCGTCGTCGTCGCCGAGACCAAGGAGCAGCGCCCCGAGCTGCGCGAGCAGCTGACCCGCGCGATCGGCGAGGCCATCGCCGCCGCCGTCGGCGTCCCGCCCGACCGCGTGGTGCTGACCCGCCCCGGCGCGGTGCCCAAGACCTCGAGCGGCAAGATCCGCCGCAGCGAGACGCGCGAGCTCTACCTCCACGACGCGCTCGGCAAGTCGCACGGCTCGGTCTACCGCCAGGCCGCCGGCCTGATCGTCCGCGGCCTGCCGCGCCGCGCCGCCGACGCGGCCCGCCGCGCCGGCGAGGTCGCCTACGGCACCTGGGCCGCCGGCGTGTTCGCGTCGATCGTCGGCGCCGCGATCGCGGCCTCGCCGCTGATCGCCGACGGCGCCCCGCTGCGCCGCACCAGCGTCCGCATCGCCCGCGCGGGCCTGCGCGCCGCCGGCCTCGCCCCGACCGTCGTGGGCCGCGAGCACCTGCCCGAAGGGCCATGTGTGATCGTCGCCAACCACGCCAGCTACCTCGACGCCGTCGCCCTGCTGACCGCCCTGCCGTCCGAGGCCCGCTTCGTCATCAAGGGGGAGATGGAGCGCGTGCCCGTGCTCGGCCGGCTCATGCGTCGCTGCGACCACGTGCTCATCGACCGCCGGTCGGCCGAGCGCTCGCTCGCCGGCCTCGGCGACCTCGCGGCCCGCCTGCGCGACGGCCAGCCGCTGGTGCTGTTCCCCGAGGGCACGTTCACCCACGAGGCCGGCCTGCGCCCGTTCAAGCTCGGGGCCTTCCGCCTGGCCGCCGAGTGCGCCGTGCCCGTGGTCCCGGTCGTGCTCCGCGGCACGCGCGCGGCCCTGCGGGACGGCACCGTGCTGCCCCGCCACGCCGCCGTCGAGATCGAGGTCCTGCGCCCGCTCCGCCCCGACGGCGCCGCACTCGCGGACATCGTCCGCCTGCGTGACCACGCCGCCGACGCCATCGCAGCGCGCCTCGGCGAGCCGCGGCTGCACGCCGTCATGGTCGCCGGTCTCGCCGGCGTCGACGGCTGACCTGGCCGATCGGACAGCTCGCCGCGCGATGTCGACCGTGGCCAGCCGCCCCGGCTTTCTGGTATCGCGTGGTTCCCTCACCTTTCATCTTCGACGGGAGACCTTGACGATGCAGCGTAACCTTCTCTGTTGGATCGGCGCCGGCCTGGGCGCGCACCTCCTCATCGCCTGCGGCGACGACGCCAACCTCACCGACGGCGTGACCGCCAGCGAGAGCAACGGCTTCACCACCGGCGAGTCGGCCGAGTCGTCCGGCAACGGCGCCAACCCGACCAGCGGCCCCGACGACACCACCGGCATCGGCGGCTCGATGACCGAGGCCGCCACCAGCACGACCACCGGCGAGGTCCTGACCACCGACGTCAGCACCTCGAGCACCACCGGCCCGAGCACCGACCCGAGCACCAGCTCCTCGACCGACCCCTCGGGCACCTCGTCGACCGGCGACACCGGCGACACCAGCACCGGCGACACCGGCGACACCAGCACCGGCGACACCGGCGAGACCACCGACACCACCACCAGCGACCCGGCCGACTGCCCGCTGATCGCCCAGCACGTCCCCTGCGACGAGGACAGCGACGACGCCCTCCACGCCATGGGCCTCAACTGCACCTCGCTCGGCGGCAACTGGCAGAACAACGTCAACGCGATCTCGGTCGCCAACCTCGACTTCCAGGCCCCCCCGCCGGTCGATGGCGAGTTCGCCTGGGCCGTCGCCACCTCGTACGGCAGCTACATCGACCCGCAGACGCAAAAGCCGTTCTGGAGCCCGCGCGAGGGCGGCAAGTTCCTGCTCATCAGCTCCGGCACCCTCGACCCGGCCGACGGCGACGGCAACATCACCATCGCCGACAGCGACGTGTACAACGACAGCGGCTTCGGCTCCCCGTGGGACGACGACGACATGCCCCCGCCCATGAGCCCCGAGCACGGCAGCCCCGACCCCATGGGCTACACCAACTGCGACGGCGTCAAGGACTGCTCGAACACCATCCTCGACCAGTGGGACCTCGGCTTCGGCGACGCCGAGGACAAGATGTGGTTCCACTTCGAGCTCACCGCCCCGGCCCTGGCCAACGGCGACATGGTCGACGCCAACGGCTACACCTTCGACTTCGCCTACTTCTCGGCCGAGTTCCCCGAGTACGTCGACTCCCAGTTCAACGACATCTTCGTGGTCTGGCAGGTCTCCGACGACTACACCGGCAACGTCACATTCATCAACGGCCAGCCGCTGACGGTCACCGCCCTGTGGCCCATCGACTTCCAGGGCGAGTGCGACTTCTTCGACCCGCAGTGCAACGGCGCCGACCCCCACCTCCAGGGCACCGGCTACATCGACGACGGCGGCGCGACCAGCTGGTACAAGGCCACCGGCGGCATCAAGCCCGGCGAGACCTTCCTGCTGTCGTTCGGCATCTTCGACATGGGCGACTCGAGCTTCGACACCACCGCCATCATCGACAACTTCCAGTGGGACTGCGAGGGCTGCGTCCCCAACGAGGTCATGTCGTGCGGCATCGACCCACAGTGACCTGAGCGCGCTCGCGTGACCGCGCGCCGCCCCGCGAGTCGGGGCGGCGCTCACGCTTTAAAAGCGGATACACTGCCGGGTCGTCATGCGCCGCGTGCGGACCCCCCAGGACAAGAAGGCCGCGAGCCTCGCCCGCGACCGTCGCAACACCTACGGCGAGAACGACAAGAGCTCGCGCCGGGCCATCCGTCTGCGCAAGCGCTGGCGCAGCCGGCTCGCGCGTCAGGCCCTGCGCCGCGCCCTCGAGTCGGGCCAGGACGACGCCGAGGACGCCGGCCTCCCGGTCCCTGCCCCGCGCGGCCAGTGGCGTAAACATCCCGACACCCCCCTCGGCGTCCTCCTCCAGCACCGCCGCCTGCGCCGCCTCGCGCGCGACCTGCGGGCCCGCCTCGCCGACGACCCGACGGTGTTCGACCGCCTCGAGGCCGCCGCCGTCGCCGGCGGCCTCGACCCGACCGCCGCCCGCATGATCGTCCGCCGGCTCCGCGCCGATCAGCTCGAGCGGCGCCGCGACCTCCCTGCGATCCCCGAAGCCACCCTCACCCTGCTGCACCGCCTGCTCCGCCGACTTCGATAAGTGAGCCGCGCGGCGCTCCGCGCTCATGCCGTGACGAGCTCCGCCCCACCTCCGACGACCCGACCGACCGACGACAGATGTTCCGGACCTCCGGGCTCAGCCTTCGTCCTCGAGCCGCAGCGACAGCGAGAACGCGTCACGTCCGCCCTGCGGCGGCGGCGGCAGCGTCGTCGCCAGCAGCGACTCGCGCACGCACTCGATCACCTCGCGGTCCCTGATCTCGTTGCCCTCCCCCGGCTCCGCCGCCTCGACGACCCCGCCGAGCTCCTCGTCCCCGAGCAGCTCGACATCGATCACCAGCATGCCCGCCAGCTCCGGGTCGCGCCCCCTCGCCAGCTCGAAGCACTCGTCGGCCAGCGGCAGCAGCTCGCGGCTCATCACCTGCGTCAGGTAGCCGCGGTTCCCGCTGCGATCGACCATCGCCGGCCGCGTCCCCGCCCCCTCGTCGCCGTCTGTCTCCTCCCCGGTCGCCTTCACCTTCTTCGCGCTCGTCGCCTCCTCCTGCCCGCGCTCCGCTCCGCCACCTCGCCGCGGCCCCCGCTCCCGCGCCGCCACGGCCTCCGCGATCCGCTCGCGCAACACCGCCCGCTCCCCGGCCCCCTCACGGATCCTCCGCGCCCGCGCCTCCCGCCGCTCCTCCGCCGCTCTCGCGGCCTCACCCCGCCCCGCCGCTCTAGCGACCTCGACCCGCCCCGCCTCCGCACCACCCCGCTCCACGACCACGACGCCGCCGGGCCCGCCCCATCCCGGCAGCAGGCAGACCCCCACGACCACCAGGACGGCGAGCACGACGAGGATCGAGATCCTGCGCATGCCCCTCATCTACCCCGGGAGGTCGCCCACCTGACAGCGCGGCCCGCGTCGCGCGTCGGTCCACGACCTGTCCCCGAGGACAGTCGGATCACGCCAGGTCGAACACCAGCAGCTCGGCGCCGGCGACCCCCTCGACGCGGATCGTCTGCTCGTCGACGATGCCCGCCCCGTCGCCCGCCGCGAGCTGCTGCCCGTTGACGATCACGCGCCCGCGCGCCACCTGCACCCACGCGTAGCGCCCGGCCGCGATCCGCACCGTCGCGTCCTCGCCGTGTTCGAACAGCCCCGCGTACACGCGGGCGTCGGCGTGGATCGTCACGCTGCCCGCGGCGCCGTCGGGCGAGGCGACCAGGCGCAGCTTGCCGCGCCGCTCGTCCGGCGCGAACGTCTTCTGCTCGTACCCCGGCTCGACGCCCCTCCGCCCCGGGATCAGCCAGATCTGCAGGAAGTGCACCGGGTCCGTCTTCGAGTGGTTGAACTCGGAGTGCGTCACCCCGGTCCCCGCCGACATGCGCTGCACGTCGCCGGGCCAGATCACCGACCCGTTGCCCAGCGAGTCCCGGTGCTCGAGCCCCCCGGCGAGCACGTACGACAGGATCTCCATGTCGGCGTGGGGGTGGGTCCCGAACCCGCGGCCCGGCTTCACGCGGTCCTCGTTAATCACCCGCAGCCCGCGAAAGCCCATGTAGCGCGGGTCCCGATAGTCGGCGAACGAAAACGTATGGTAGCTCTCGAGCCAGCCGTGGTCGGCGTGTCCGCGGTCCTGGGCGGGGCGCAGCGTGATCATCGGGACCCTCCACCCGCAGGGTGCCCGGGCCGCCGCAGGCGGTCAATCAGGCGCCGGGCCTCGGCCGGCCGCAGGAAGGCCGCGTACGACGCCAGCGCGAGCGGTGTGAACCACGCCACGTACAGCATCGCCTGGATCCCGAGGTGCATCAGCACGCCGAAGCCGAGGAACCACCGGCGCAGGTCCGGGAACATGCGCCGCCCCGTCATTTCGCGCAGCCACAGCACCAGCACGAACCCGCCGAACGCGACCTCCCAGATCAGCACCGCCCACGTCATCGGCCGCAGCACGTAGGGCTGCAGCGCCGCCATGATCTGCGGCGCCTCGAAGTGGCGGTTGTACGGGTTCGCCAGCGCGTAGTAGATCGCCGTGCCCTCGCGCTGCCAGGTCACGCCCGACTTCAGCAGCCCCGTCGTCGTGTAGACCACCGCCATCTGCAGCTGCAGGACGCGGCGGCACCAGATCGGCACCGCCCCGCCCTTGCCGCGCCACCGCGCGTCGAGGCTCACCCCGCGGCCCGCCGGCATCAGCGCCAGCAGGAACAGCAGGCACGTGTGCAGCTGGTCCGGCATCGAGTACAGCAGCGGGTTGCGACCGACCATGCTGATCCAGATCGCCGCCGCCACCAGCGCCGCGACCCGCGTGTACAGCCCGACCAGCCACATCAGGTGGGCCACCACCCCGACCCCGAACAGCGCGCGCACCCACGTCGGATCGGGCAGCCAGAAGAACAGCGACCAGCGCGACTTGAACGCCTGCCGCGCGTGCTCGCCGGCCACCATCGACTCGTCGGAGAAGTACTCGCCGACCGCGCCGAGGTGGGTCAAGAGGCTCAGCGTGAACACCGTGACGAGCGCCACCCGGCACAGCCCGAGCGCCGTCGCGTCCTCCTCGCCGGCCCACAGCGCGTCGAGCAGGCGCGCGAACCGGCCCGGTCGCGGCGCGCTCGTCGGCTCCTGCACCGCCCCGGTCGTCATGCCTCACCCGGCCGCGTCGGGCCGCGCCCGCGGGGTTCGTGGCGGACGCGGGCCCAGCTTCGGCCGCGGGTCGGCCGCCTCGAGCCCGCGGCGGATGCGGTCGTTGGCGATCATCGCCCGCTCCGGCCAGTCCGCGCAGTTGATCGACTGCACGTGCGCGCGCGACGGCTCGCCGAGCCCCGGCGCCCCCGCGGCCACCTCGTCCGGCGGCGTGAAGCGGCGACGCACGCGCTCCGAGACCAGCCGCACCGGCGCGACGCCGCGGGCCCGCTCCTCGCGCACGCACAGCCCGCGGAGGTACCACGTGCGGTTGACGTTCTGCTCCTCCGGCTTCATCCCGGCGTAAAACCGCCAGATATCGGTGCGGCGCTTCTGCCACTCCCAGATGTGGCCCCACCCGCGCTCGGCCTGCTCGGCCTCGTCGAGCGCCACCGTGGTGCCGTCGGCCAGCATCGCCTTGACCGAGAAGTAGGTGTGCGAGCGCTGCGGATCGGGCGCGTACATGTTCCACGTCTGCAGCACGCTGATCACCCGCGTCTTGCCCGCGATCGCCGCGCCGAGCCGGTCCGCCGGGGCCGGCAGCACCGGCGCCACGATCATCACCGTCAACGCCAGCGGCACCAGCGTGTGGATCGCCCGCCGCAGCCCCGGCCTCACCGACGCCTCCGGCGCAGCGCCAGCAGCGGCAGCAGCAGCGCCGTACCTCCGATCCCCCCCGCTCCGTCGCACGCGCAGCTCGCCGACGCCTGCTCCTCGTCGACCTCCGGGTCGGTCCAGTCGCCGCTCGAGCCGCCGTCCGTGTCGGTGTCCGTCTCGCCCTCCTCGCCGAGGTCGACGTCGACGTGGACCGTGCCGTCGTCGAGGAACTCCGGCGGCACGCTGACGATGCGCAGCGAGCCCGGCACCGTCTCGCCGCTCAGCAGCGTCGCCATCGTCACGTACACGACCTCGCCGGGGCGAAACCCGCGGATCACCAGCTGGTTGTCGGTCGAGCCCAGCAGGCTCGCCTCGCGCATGAGGTCCCAGTCGCCCTCGACCGCCACGACCTCGCGCACCGACGGCTTGCCCGCGCCGCCGTTGGCCTTGTCGACCGCCGTCAGCGAGTACTTGAACTCGATCGGCGCGTCCGCCCGCTTCAGCAGCACGACCACGCCGGTCGGGTTGTCCGGCGGCGCCGCCTCGTTGCGCGACAGGCGAAACTGCACGATGAGGTTGTCGCTGCCGTCCGGCACCACCGCGCGCATCTGCATCGGCCCCGGGTAGAACGGCGTGACCGCCGTGCCCTTCTGCCGCAGGTACATGCTGCGCCCCGCGGCCACCGCCGACGGCTCCTCGATCACCCGCTCGCACTCGTAGAGCCCGCGCTCGTCGAACGCCCGCACCAGGAACTCGAGGTCGGTCTCGGTCCAGCGACCCGCGCCGAACTCCTCGTTGGCCAGGTCGTAGAGCGTCCACGCCGCGGTCTCGAGGTCCGCGTCGGCCGGCAGGCGCGTCAGCATCTCGATGACCAGCGGGTCGAGCTTGTCCTGGCCGACCCGCTTGCGCGCGGCCCACAGCGCCGCCATCAGCGGCTCGCCGTCGTTGTGGACCTGCCCGACGAGGTCGTCGGGGCACGACTTCTTGTTCTCCGCCGAGCGGATCGACGAGCCGTAGCCCGGCCAGAAGCGGGCCACGTAGTCGCCGAGCTCCGGGTCGTTGGCCACCATGACCGAGAAGTAGTCGGCGACCGCCTCGTTGATCCCGCCGGCGTCGGCGACCAGCCCGTCCGGGCGCTCGCGCCGGCGCCCGAGCCCCTCCGGCGTCAGCAGCGAGACCATGCCGTGGCCGAGCTCGTGGTACACGACCTCGCCGTCGTAGCCGAAGTCGACGTCGCTGCCCTGGCCGAAGATCATCGTCGCCCCGTCCTCGGGGTCGCAGGTGTTGGTCCAGTAGGCGTTGTTGAGCGGCGTGTACGGCAGGTCGGGGTACGACGGCGACAGCTTCGGCGTGCGGTAGTTGGCCCACATCGTCGACACGTCGCACTTGAACTCGTCGACGCCCTCCTTCTTCATCTGGTCGACGAACCGCTCGGCGTGCCAGTACATCGAGACCTCGGCGTACGCGTCGTCGCCGTCGCGGTTGTCGTCCGGGTGGAGGATGTTCGGCAGCGGCACGAAGTAGTCGCCGTTCTCGTCGCTGAGCGCCGTCTGCACCGGCCAGCACTTGCCCTCCTCGTACCACGGCACCGGCTCGCCCCCCGGGTCCTCGAGCGCGCAGCCGAACGACAGCACGCGGTCGCCGTTCATCGGCACCCCGGGCCCCTCGGCGTGGAGGCCCGAGAACGTGACCTCGACCGGGTCCGGCGTGACCGCCGGGTTGTTGAGGAACACCCGCGCCTTCGACGAGCGCACGTGCTCCCACTCGTCGAGCACGATCCCGCTGTTCGCCGAGACCCAGACGGTCTTGCGGCTCGGCTCCTCGCCGGCCAGCGTCAGCGGCATCTCGACCTGGTAGGCCAGCACCGGCACCCCCAGGATCGTCAGGTAGACCAGCTCGCCGTCCTGCTCGGCCGCCGGCACCGGCACGCCCGCGACCATGTTCGCGTGCGCGTGCGCGAGCAGCCGCGCCTCGCTCGCCGTGACCGCCGCCTGCGCCGGCAGCAGCTCGGGCGGCTCGCGCGGCAGCGACTCCGAGACGACCTCGCCGTCCAGCACCGTCGCGTAGGCCCCGCGCACCGGCAGCCCGTGCAGCGAGAACCCGCGATGGCGGACCTCCTTGGCGAACCCCCGCCCCTCGGCCCCCGAGCGCGCGCTGAGCGGCACCACCCGCTCCGAGGCCACGCGGAGCAGCGCCCGCACGTCCTCGCCCGCGCGCGCCGGCCCCGGCAGCGCCAGGCAACCGACCAGGGCCGCTCCGAGCCATGTCCCGCGTCCGCGCGTCACCCCGCCAGCATATCGCAAACCCACTAAAAATTGGCGGCGGGCCGCCGCCCGGGTAGGGATGGAGGGTGCACCGTCGGCTTCACGGACCCCGGGTCCGCCAGGGCCTGGCCCTCCTCGCGTCCGTCTTGCTCGCCCCGTCCGCGCTGGCCGCACCGGCCACCGACGTCGCGCTCGCCGCCCCCGCCGCGGCCCCCGCCGCCGTCGCCCCGCCCTCCCTCGACCCGGCCGACCTGAAGCCCCGCATCGACGCGATCCTCGCCGCCAAGGCCCTGACCGGCGCGACCATCGGCGTGCAGGCCGTCGACCTCGCGACCGGCGCCGTCCTCTACAGCCGCAACCCCGACGTCGCCCTCAACCCCGCCAGCAACATCAAGCTCGTGACCACCGCCGCGGCCCTGGCCCTGCTCGGCCCGGAGCACCGCTACGTCACCCGCGTCTACGTCGCCAAGAAGACGCTGAAGGGCAACACCGTCGACGGCGACCTCTACCTGCGCGGCGGCGGCGACCCGGCCCTCGTCACCGCCGACCTCTACCAGCTCGCCAGCGACCTGCGGGCCCTCGGCATCACGCGGGTCACCGGCGGCCTCGTGCTCGACACCACCCTGTTCGACCGCGACCAGCTGCCCCCCGGGTTCGAACAGAAGGAGGAGCTCGTCGCCTACCGCAGCCCCGGCGGCGCCCTCTCGGTCAACTTCGGCACGTTCGTGGTGCTCGTGCGGGCCGGCAAGGCCAGCGGCGAGCCCGCGCTCGCCGCCATCGATCCGCCGGTCCCCTCGATCAAGCTCGAGACCACCGCGACCACCGCCGAGGGCGCGCGCGCCAGGCTCGGCGTCTCGCTGGTGCCGGCCGACAAGGGCCACGAGCTGACCCTGAAGCTCAGCGGCACGATCGGCCTCGACGCCGAGCCCGCCGAGTACCGCTACCCCGTCACCCACCCCGCCGAGTACACCGCCGAAGTCTTCAAGCTCGTCCTCCAGCACCGCGGGATCAAGCTCGGCAAGCCGACGATCAAGCTCGCCGCCGTGCCGGGCGACGCCACCCGCCTGGCCATCGTCCGCTCGCAGCCGCTGAGCGTGCTCGTGCGCAGCGTCAACAAGCTGTCGAACAACTACATGGCCGAGCACATCCTGAAGACGCTCGACCCCGCCACCCCGCAGACCTACGCCGGCGGCCTGCAGCGCGTGCACGCCTGGCTCGCCGAGCAGGGCCTCGCCACCGCCGGCTTCTCGATGACCAACGGCAGCGGCCTCTACGACACCAACCGCGTCACCGCGGCGCAGCTCGCCGGGCTGCTCGTCCGCGTGCACCGCGACTTTCGCATCGCCGGCGACTTCCTCGCCTCGCTGGCGATCGCCGGCGCCGACGGGACCATGCGCAGCCGCCTGCAGGACAGCCCCGCCCAGCGGTTCGTGCGCGCCAAGACCGGCACGCTCGACGAGGTCTCGGCGCTCGCCGGTTACGCCGGCGCCGTCGGCAAGACCCCGGTGGTGTTCGCCATCCTCGTCGGCGGGCTCGACCGCTGGAAGGCCGCGGGCGTCAAGCAGGCGCAGAACGAGATCGCCGCGCTGCTCGCCGCCGCGGTCGCCGCCCGCCCGTGACGCCTCGTCAGCGGCGCCATGTTGGCGACGCGGCGCGCTCCGCCTGCGCGCGCGCTCGGGGCACTCGCCGACGAACGTCGTTCGCCGCGGCGCAGACATCCCTCACGCGGCGCGCTCCGATCCGGCCGCGCCGCGTCGTCGCCTGCACGCCGCGCCCGCGGTTCGTTCGCCGCTGGCACATGCGCCGCGCAAACACCTGCACACCCGCGAATCGCGGCGCTCAGGCACAAAACAGCGCCGCAGCTTTTCTTTGCGGAGACTGCCACCCGCGACGTATGTTCACGTCGCGGTCACCTACAGGCCGCCGGAGCGTCGCGATGCAAGTCGGCGTGATCACCAACCCGAACTCGAAGAAGAACTACCGCCGCCCCGGCCGTCGTCGCAGCCTCGAGCAGGCCGTCGGCCACCACGGCGTCGTCTGTGAGACCGAGTCGATCGACGACCTCCCGCGCGTCGTCGGCGAGCTGCTCGACGAGGGCTGCAAGTACTGGGTCTGCGACGGCGGCGACGGCACCCTGCACTGGGTGCTCAACAGCCTCTACGCGGTCGTCAAGCAGCGCACGCCCGCGGGTCAGCCGGTCGACCTGCCGATCGTCGTGCCGACCAACGGCGGCACCGTCGACTTCGTGGCCCGCAAGGCCGGCCTGCGGGGCGACGCCGACTCGATCGTGCGCCGCCTCGTCGGTCGCCTCGAGCACGACACCCCGATCAACACCATCACCATCGACACCTGCCGGGCCACCGGCGCGCCGACCGCGGACGGCGGCGGCGCCCCGCAGTTCGACCGCATCGGCCTGGCCATGGCCCTCGGCGGGGTCGCGCGGGCGTTCTTCGACCGCTTCTACGCCCTCCCGAAGGAGCGCGGCGCCCTCGCCATCGCCGGCGTGATCGGCGGCGCGGCCGGCAGCGCCCTGCTGCACCGCTACGCCCCGCCGCTGCGCCGCTTCCTGCCCGAGGACCTCGCCACCGACTTCTTCCGCCCGACCCGCGCCCACGTCGAGGTCGACGGCCAGCGCCTGCCGTTCACCGCCTTCGCCTCGATGCAGGTCGGCGCCATCGACATCAACCTCGCCGGCGTCGTCCGCTGCTTCCGCCACGCGCGCGAGGGCGGCGTGCTGCACTTCCAGGCCATGTCGATGTCCCCCATCGGCGTGGTCTGCAACGTGCCCAACATCTTCCTCGGCACCCCGATCCTCGGCAAGCAGGTGTTCGACGACCGGGCCCGCAAGGTCTCGATCGTCGCCGACTCCGGCGAGCCGCTCGGCCCCGTGATCGACGGCGAGCAGTTCTTCGGCCTCGGCCGCCTCGAGCTCTCGCTCGGCCCGGCCCTGCGCATCCCGACGCTCTCGAACTGACCCGCCGCCGCGCGGATCGCCGTTCCGGGCGCCCCGCGCGGATGCCCTTGGCAGCTCCGCGCGACCGTGTTATCGGCGCGCCATGATCGCCTACGACACCGCCGGCTCCACCATCGTCCTGACCGACGGCGCCGAGCTGCTCGTCCACGACGGCCCGTCCGAGGGCCCGCTGTGGCGGCGCACGCTCGACGCCCCGATCGCCGGCGTCGGCGCGGCCGCCGGCGCCGTGATCGTCGTCGACCGCGGCGGCAGAGCGACGTGGAACGACCCCAGGAGCGACCGCGAGCTCGCCCGCGCCGACGCCGGCGCCCAGGTCCACGCCGTCGCCGTCTCGAGCAAGGGCGACCTCCTGCTCGCCACCGACGACGGCGGCCTGGTGCTGACGCGCAGCGGCCCGGGCGTCAAGCTGGCCCTGCCGCACGCCCGCGCCGTCGCCTTCGCCGGCGACGGCCGCATGCTGGTCGCCGCCGCCGACGGCCAGGCCGGCGAGTTCGACAGCCAGGGCCGCCTCCTCCGCACCATCCGCCTCGAGGGCCCCGCCGTCGCCGCCGCGTGGAACAGCCAGGGCTTCTGGATCCTCGCCACCGCCAAGAAGCTGGTGCGCCTGGTCGACGGCGCGCTGCACCACCTCACCAACGCGCCCGACGGCATGCCCGTCACCGGCGTCGCCGCCTCGCAGGCCGGCGATCGCATCGCCCTCGGCCTCGGCGACGACCTCATGATCGTGCTCGCCTGGCCGAGCCGCGACAGCGTCGGCCAGCTGCGCTACGTCGACCGCAAGATCACCGGCCTGGCCTTCGGGCCAGCCCCCTGGCTCGCCGTCGGCATGGACCAGGGCGACGGCAACAAGCTCAACCTGAGCACCGGCGCCCTCCACCGCACCGACACCCACCCCGGCCGCGAGCACCACCGCTGGCTCGTCAAGGTCTCGGTCGACCCCCCGGCCGCCGAACCCACCCCGGCCGCCGCCCCGCGCGCCCCCGAGCCCGAACAGGCCGCCTACGCCCCGCCCGCGCCCCCGGCGGCCAAGCCCGCCATCCCGAGGTGGGCCGCGATCCTCATCGCGCTCGTGCTGCTGTTCCCGGTGCTGGTCATCCTCTTCACCTGACCGTTCGGCCAGCCTCCGCGACCTGTCCGATCGGCCAACTCCGCCCGGGCGGCGCCGACCCTCCCGCTCACGCGACGCCCTTGCGTCGACGAGCGAGGCACCGACGACGCGGCCCTCGGTCGACGAGCGACGAGCGTACCCCCGACCGTGTCACCCGACGCGCTCGGTCCGCCCGTCCGCGTGCACCGCGAAGCGCCCCGCCTCCCGCGGGTGCGCCGGCCCGCGGCTGCTCCACGGCCAGCCGCCGAACTGCGTGCGCTGGTAGTCGTCGAACGCCTGCACGATCTCCGCCCGCGTGTTCATCACGAACGGCCCGTGCGCCGCCACCGGCTCGCCGATCGGCCGCCCCTGCAGCAGCAGCAGCTCGCTCGTCGTCGGCCCGTTGCGCAGCGTCGTCGCCGCGCCGCGCAGCCGCGCCGACGACCCGCCCGGCAGCGCCCGCGGCCCGAGCGCGAGCCCGTCGCCGCGGAACGCGTACAGCATGCGGTCCGTCCCGGCCTGCGCGGCCGGCAGCGTCCACTCGGCCCCGGGCGCCATCACGATCGACCAGATCGCCAGGTCCGCCGCGGCGCGGGCCGCCCACGAGCTCGGCGGAGGCGCCGGCGGGCGCGCCTCGCCGAGCTGCCCCGCGATCACCGTGATCTGGGTCGCGCGCCCGGCCGCGTCGGTGTGGGCCACCGTCGGGATGGTCTCGCGCCACAGCATGGCGAAGCGCGGCTCGGCCATCTTGTCGGCCCGCGGCAGGTTGAGCCAGATCTGGAACAGCTCGAGCGGGTTGTCTCGCTCGCGCTCGATCAGCGGGAACATCTCCGCGTGCTGGATGCCCGCGCCGGCGGTCAGCCACTGCACGTCGCCCGCGCCGTAGCGGGCCGTCGCGCCGAGCGAGTCGGAGTGGTCGATGAACCCGCGGCGGGTCACCGTCACCGTCTCGAACCCGCGGTGCGGGTGCTGGGGGAAGCCCGGGATCACGTCCCCGTGGTACATGCGCCAGCCGTCCTTGCCGGCGAAGTCGCTGCCGATGCGGCGGCCCGCCAGCGACGCGCGCGGGCCCATGCGCTCGTCGCCGGCCGGGTACGCGTCGTCGTGGTGCACGCAGAACAGGAACGGGTCGAGCGTGTCCCACGGCGGCGCGCCGAGCGGCTGCACCGAGGTCACCACATCCACTTCGACATCTGGTTGACGGGCGTCTCGCATATCGTTCTCCGCGGGCGCGGCGACGACGCACCCCGGCAGCCCCGCCGCCGCGCCGGCGATCCCGGCGAGCAGCGCGCGTCGTGTCATCCCGTCGTCCGTCGTCCGCATCGCCCCACAGTGTGCCCGAAACGGCCGCCCGGGAGCCCCCCGGGGCGCAACGCATCGTTGCGCCGGGGGCAACGGTCGCGGCGCGCGCCGCTACATGAACGGCACCTCCATCACGCTCGCCGGGATCTCGTTGTCGCCGACGCTGTTGAGGTTGCCGTAGCCGAGCTGCCCGCTGTTGCTGCGGCCCCAGCAGCGCAGCCCGCCCGACGTGAGCCGCGCGCACGACTGGTACCACTCGGAGCTGATCTGGGTCGCCTGCACCCCCAGGTCGACCGGACCGATCACGCTGGGCACCTCGTTGTCGCCGATCTGCAGCACGTTGCCCTGGCCGAGCTGGCCGTAGGTCGAGTTCCCCCAGCAGCGCACCGACCCGGTCGGCGTGCGCGCGCAGGTGTGGGCCAGGCCCGCCGTGATCTCGACGATCGGGTCGCCGATGCTGACGTTGCCGGCCGCGTTCGGCATCTCGTTGTCGCCGATGTTGTTGACGTGGCCGTAGCCGAGCTGGCCGTTGCCGTTGGTGCCCCAGCAGCGCACGTTGTCGCTGTCGGTGATCACGCACACGTGGGTCGCGCCGGCCGCGATCGCCTTGCACTTCGCGCCGAAGTTCACGTCGCCGGCGACCGACGGGAACTCGTTGTCGCCGATCACGTTGGCGTTGGCGTAGCCGAGCCGCCCGCCGGTCGCCAGGCCCCAGCAGCGCACGTTGTCGGCGGCCGTGCGCACGCACGTGAACGTGTCGCCCGCCGTCACCTGCAGCACGTCGGCGCCGACCGTCACGTCGCCGGCCGAGAACGGCAGCTCGCCGTCGCCGATGTTGTTGACGTTGTTGTAGCCGAGCGCGCCCGAGGCGCCGGCGCCCCAGCAGCGCACCTTGCCGGTGTCGAGCAGCGCGCAGGTGTGGTTGCGGCCGGCGGCGATCTGCGTGACCTTGCCGCCGACGTTGACCGGCTGGGCCAGCGACGGCTTCTCGTTGTCGCCGAGGCTGGTCGTCGAGCCGAGCCCGAGCTGGCCGACGTTGCTGCGGCCCCAGCAGCGCACCTGGCCGTCGTCGAGCAGCGCGCACGAGTGGTACTCGCCGAGCGACAGCGCCACCGCCGTGCCGCCGAGGTCGACCGCCGGGACGGTGTTCGGCAGCTCGGTGTCGCCGATCGTGATGGTGTTGCCCTGGCCGAGCTCGCCGTAGGTGTTGAGGCCCCAGCAGTGGACCTTGCCGGAGTAGGTCAGCGCGCACGTGTGGTACCAGCCGGCGTCGACCTGCTTGGCCCCGCCGGACGGCATGCAGTTCATGTCGCAGCCGTCGCCGTTCTGCTGGTTGCCGTCGTCGCACGCCTCGCTGCCCGCCTGCACGAAGCCGTCCCCGCACTTGGCCGCCTTGCACATGGCCACGCACGCGTCGGTGTTGGTGTTGTTGCCGTCGTCGCACTCCTCGACCCCGGCCTGGACCAGGCCGTCGCCGCAGGCCGCGTCCTCGCACATGCCCACGCACGCGTCGGTGTCGACCGCGTTGCCGTCGTCGCACTGCTCGACCCCGGCCTGCTCGAAGCCGTCGCCGCACGAGGCCGCCACGCAGGTGTCGAGGCACATGTCGCTGTTGTCGGCGTTGCCGTCGTCGCACGCCTCGCCCATCTGCACCGCCCCGTCGCCGCACGAGGCCGCCGCGCAGGCGTTCGAGCAGGCGTCGTCGTCGACCGCGTTGCCGTCGTCGCAGGCCTCGCCGGGGCCGACGAACCCGTCGCCGCAGCTCGCGCTCACGCAGGTGTCGAGGCACGTGTCGGTGTTGTCGGCGTTGCCGTCGTCGCACTGCTCGCCGGCCTGCACCGCCCCGTCGCCGCACGAGGCCGGCGCGCAGGCGTTGGTGCACTCGTCGTCGTCGACCGTGTTGCCGTCGTCGCAGGCCTCGCCCGGGCCGACGAACCCGTCGCCGCAGCTCGCGCTCACGCAGGTGTCGAGGCACGCGTCGGTGTTGTCCGCGTTGCCGTCGTCGCACTGCTCGCCGTCGTCGACCGCCCCGTCGCCGCAGCTCGGGCCCGGCCCGGTCGACGACGTGCCGTCGGTCGCCGTCGGGTCCGTCGAGGTCGTCGGCATGGAGTCCGACTCCGAGGCGGTCTGAGGCAGCGTCGTCGTCGTCAGCGTCACCTCGGAGTTGCTCTCCGAGTCGGTGATTGTGCCCGACGGGTCGGTCCCCGTCTCCGTCCCCTCGGTCGGCCCCGTCGTCGGCGGCTCGGTCGACGATGTCATCATCGTCAACGTCGGCGCCGTCGGCCCCATCGTCGTCGTCCCGTCGATCCCCGTCTCGGCGGCGTCGTCACCGCACGCCTGCACGCCCAGGGCCAGCACCACCCCACAAACCCAGCGATACGTAGTCATCGCCCGATCGTCCGGGATCCCGCCCGACCCCGGAACCCGGGCGTTCGCGCCGCCGCGGCGCCGGCCAGCCGTCCAGCCCCGCCAGGCGCCGCAGGGCCCGCAGCCCGCGGGCCGGGTGCGTCCGCCGTGCCCGCCCATCCCCGGCCGATCTCCCCCGCCCGCGGCCGCCGGCACGGCCGCGCATGAGCTCGGTCACCCGCGACGGACCCCGCCCCGTGCCCTCGCCGGCCCCCTCTCCAGCATCGCGGGCTTGCAACCCGGTCGGCCCCGGGCTATTCGGCGCAGCCGCTCAGGAACGGCATTTAATGGCCACGCAATCCGACATCCGCAACCTCGCGATCATCGCCCACGTCGACCACGGCAAGACCACCCTCGTCGACGCGCTCCTCACGGCAGCCGGGGCCCTCGACCGCGGAGAAGGCGTCGAGCGGGCCATGGACAGCATGGACCTCGAGCGCGAGCGCGGGATCACCATCACCAGCAAGCCCACCAGCCTCAACCACAAGGGCATCCGCATCAACCTCGTCGACACGCCCGGGCACGCCGACTTCGGCGGCGAGGTCGAGCGCGTGCTGTCGATGGTCGACGGCGTGCTGCTGCTCGTCGACGCTGTCGAGGGCCCGATGCCGCAGACGCGCTTCGTCACGCGCAAGGCGCTGGCCCTCGGCCTGAAGCCCATCGTCGTCGTCAACAAGGTCGACCGCCCCGGCGCACGGCCGGACTACGTGATCAATGCCACCTTCGACCTCTTCGACAAGCTCGGCGCGAGCGAGGACCAGCTCGACTTTCCGGTGGTCTTCGCCTCCGGGCTGAACGGCTGGGCGAGCCTGAAGCCGGGCGAGGTCGGCAGCGACATGGAGCCGCTGTTCGACGCCATCCTCGAGCAGGTGCCGGCGCACGAGGGCAGCCCGGAAGCGCCGCTGCAGCTGCAGATCTGCTCGCTCGACTACTCGACCTATGTCGGCCGCATCGGCATCGGCCGCATCAACCAGGGCACCTTGAAGCCGATGCAGGACGTGGCGATGTACAGCGGGCCGGACTCTGCCCCGGTGCGCGCGCGCGTCAACCAGGTGCTGACCTTCGAGGGCCTGGAGCGGCGCCAGGCCGAGAGCGCCGGCCCGGGCGACATCGTGCTCGTCAACGGCATCGAGGGCATCGCCATCGGCGTCACGCTGACCAGCCTGGAAGAGCCGGTGCCGCTGCCCATGCTGCTTGTCGACGAGCCGACGCTGACCATGAACTTCTGCGTCAACACCTCGCCCCTGGCCGGGCGCGAGGGCAAGTACGTCACCAGCCGCCAGATCCGCGACCGGCTGGAGCGCGAGCTGCAGAGCAACGTCGCCTTGAAGGTGCGCGACACCGACGAGGACGGCATCTTCGAGGTCTCGGGCCGCGGCGAGCTGCACCTGACCATCCTGCTCGAGAACATGCGCCGCGAAGGCTTCGAGCTGGCCGTGGGCAAGCCGCGCGTGGTGTTCAAGGAGGTCGACGGCGAGCGCTGCGAGCCCGTCGAGCTG
>JAEUJW010000030.1 GCA_016793465.1 Myxococcales bacterium | reverse complement strand
TCAAATACCCGGAGGCTGCGTGATGCAGCGGCGCGAGAGACCATCGGTAAGCCGTGTGCGGGAAATCCGCATGCACGGTTTGAACGGGGGTCCTGCCCTTCCTCCGGCCAGTCAAGAGGAAGGGTAGGATCTACCAATGCTCCGCCTGCACCACCACCCGCTGTCCATATTCTCGCGCCGCGTGCGCATCGCCCTGATCGAGAAGAACGTGCCGGTCGAGCTGGTCGAGGTGGACATGAAGGCGAAGGGCCACAAGTCGCCCGAGTTCCGGGCCAGGAACCCCTACGGCCGGGTGCCGCTGCTCGAGGAGGACGACTTCGTGCTGGCCGAGTCGACGGCGATCCTCGAGTACATCGAGGCCCGGCACCCGGCCATGCCGCTGCTGCCGGAGGACCCGCGGGGGCGGGCGCTGTGCGCGATGCACATGAAGCTGTGCGACCTCCACCTCGGGATCGAGACGGGCCCGCTGATCTTCCCCACGCGCTTCCTGCCGCGCGAGCGCTGGGACGAGGCGGCGATGGACGCGGCGCGCTCGCGGATCCAGCGGCACCTCGAGATCGTCGAGGAGCAGCTCGGCGAGCGCGAGTACATGGTCGCGGACCGCTACACGCTGGTCGAGGTGTGCTACGCGCCGATCGTCGAGTTCCTGGCCCAGGCCGGCGTCACCGCCCCGCCGCGGGTCGACCGCTGGATCGGCAAGATGCTGGCGCGGCCGAGCGCCCTGGCGACCAAGCCGGCGCAGTGAGGCCGCTGCTGCGGCGCGGGCACGCGGCCTGGCGCGTCGCTCCTCCATCGCGATCCGTACCACCCGCGCGGCAGCAGCGTGGCCATGAACGGCGCGCGGCGGACGAGCCGCCCGGCGCAGGTCGTCGACCTCGACGCGTCGGCAGCGTGGTCGGTCGTCGCGGCAGGGCCGCTGGCTCGCCCGCGGAGCGCCCGCCCGCCCGCGCCCGCCCGCGCCCGCCCGGGGCCGCGCGGGGGTAGGCGCGGGGCCTGCCCTCGCCGCTGGCATCCCCCTTGCTAATGGGTCGCATCCACCACCGGAGCCCCATGCAGAGACTCTCGCTCATCGCCGTGATCACCCTCCTCGCCGCCGACGCAGCCGCCGCGGACCTCGTCCAGAAGACATCGACGCAGTGCGCCCAGATCTTCCCCGGGGAGGTCTCGTCGAAGGACACGTTCAAGACCACCATCATCAACAGTTGCAAGAGCTGCGTCGCCAACCCCGGATACGTCTACATCCTGCGCGACGGCAGCAGCGAATGTGTCGACTGGACCGTCAAGGTGATCACGAGCGCCGGAAACTGCGGGGCGATGGCGGACGGATGCCGGCAGTGCCTTCAGAACGGCGGGACGAAGTACACCTACACTCCGGAGTTTAACAAGTCCGAGTGCGCCTGGGGCACGCCGTGGACCGGCCCCTCGCTCGCCGGCGAGTGGCTCGCGCCCAACGACAACAAGGGGAAGATCGCCCAGACCACGAACGTCGCGGGCGCCAGCGTCACCGGATACGTCAACGACAGCGCGTTCCCCTATCCCGGCATGCTGTACTCCGGGCGTCGGTTCTGGGTGAAGTTCGCCAGCGACTGCTGCACCGGCAGCCTCCCGTCCGGCGACGATCACACGATCCAGTGGAGTAACGGGACCACATGGAAGCGCAAGCCGTCGGCCGCGCCCCCGGTGCTCGAGTCGGGCGTGGACCGCCCCGGGGCCGACCTCTACGCGCTCGACCTCGCCGAGGCTCGCCCCGAGCTGTGCGCCGCGGCGTGCCTCGCGGACGCCAAGTGCGCCGCCTTCACCTACGCCAACCCCGGCCTCGCGGGGCCCTCCGCGCGCTGCTTCTTGAAGAGCAGCGCGGCCGCGGCGGTGGCCAATCCGGGCTGCACGTCCGGGCTGCGCTCCCCGGTCAAGCTCGAGCCGAACACCGACCGCGCCGGCTCCGACTACAAGACCTTCGACATCGCCGAGAACGCGCCCGCCCAGTGCGCCGTCGCCTGTCAGATGGACAGCCAGTGCGCCGCCTTCACCTTCGCCGCGCCGGGCGTGCTCGGCCCGAAGGGGCGCTGCTTCCTGAAGAGCAGCAGCGGGAGCAGCACGCCGAACCCCTGCTGCACCTCGGGGGTGCGCTCGCCGTGACGTGGCCGCCAGGCGATCTGGCGCCCAGCAACCCCGCTCGCCCGGGGTTGCGGGGTCGAGAGGCCTCCCCGAGGGCGTGAGCCAGGGGCGTGCGGCGGCGTGACGCGGCGAGCGGCTCCTTTGTCGAGGTTGTGCGGCATACTCGGCCGAGGATGCGGCCCGGCGCGCTCGCCAGCACCTTCGATCCGTCGACCGCGGAGTCCACGGGGACGCCCGCCCGGCAGGACCTCGTGGATACGGGCGAGGGCCCGGGGCCGGCGGCCGAGGAGGCGGGCGTGCCGGCGCAGGTCGGCCGCTTCCGCGTGCTGCGTCGCGTCGGCGAGGGCGGCATGGGCGTCGTCCACGCGGCCTACGACGGCCAGCTCGACCGCGTCGTCGCGCTCAAGCTGCTGCACGGCGCCCGGCACGGCGCCGAGTTCGTGGGCCGCTTCATCCGCGAGGCGCAGGCGCTCGCCCAGCTGGCTCACCCCAACGTGGTGGCCATCCACGAGGTCGGGGCGTCGGAGGGGCGGGTGTTCCTGACGATGGAGTTCGTCCGCGGGCGAACGCTGCGCGAGGGCTTCGCCGGGCTGCCGCCCCGCGACCGCCAGGCCGCCGTCCTCGACTGGATGCTGCAGGCCGGTCGCGGGCTCGCGGCGGTCCACCGCGCGGGGCTGGTCCACCGCGACATCAAGCCCGACAACGTGATGGTCGGCGACGACGGCCGCGTCCGCGTGATGGACTTCGGGCTGGTCCGCGTCGCCGCCGGGCCCGAGGGAGTCGGCCTCGACGCGCCGGGTCCGGCGCTCGCGCCCGAGCTGACCCGGGTCGGAGCGGTGCTCGGCACGCCGGCCTACATGGCGCCGGAGCAGCACCGCGGCGAGCTCGCCGACCCGCGCAGCGATGTGTTCGGCTTCTGCGCGACGCTGTACGAGGGGCTGCACGGGGCCCCGCCGTTCGCCGGCGCGACGTACACGGCGCTGCGCGCCGCGGCGCTGCACGGCGACATGCGGGCCCCGGCAGGCTCGCACGTGCCGGCGTGGCTGCGGGCCGTCGTGCAGCGCGGGCTGGAGTTCGACCCGGCGGCGCGGTGGCAGACGATGGACGACCTGCTTGCGGCGCTCGCCGCCGATCCGCTGGCGGCGCGCCGGCGGCGGCTGCGAGGGGCCGCGCTCGGGCTGCTGCTGGTCGCGCTGGCGATCTTGGCGACGCTCGCGGTCCTCGGCGCGCAGCGCTCGCAGGCCGCGGCGCAGACCGAGGCGCTGGCCGCGGAGCACCTCGCGGGCGTGCTGGCGCGCCCCCCGGAGGAGGCGGAGGCGGCGTTCACGGCGTTCGTCACCGACCGCGCGCATCACGGGACGCGCGCGCTTGTTCGGGCCTGGCACGACCGCGGCGACCGTCGGAGCGCCGCGCGCGACGACGCGGGCGCGCTCGCGGCCTACGGCCACGCCTACGCCGAGGCGCGCGAGCCCGAGGACGCCCGCGCGGCGCTGCGCGGGATCGCCGGCGTGCACCTCGAGAGCTGGAACACCCGGGCGCTCGGCCGGGCTGCGCGGGCGCTCGGCGACCCGGCGGACGACGCCGACCTGCGGGCCTTCCTGGTGACGGCGGCGCTGCGCCGCCGCGACCTCGCCGGCGCGCTGCGCCTGATCTCGGACGCACAAGCGCCGCCCGCGCTCGGCGAGTTCACACCGGTGCTGGCCGCACTGTCCCGAGGTCGAGCGCTCCCGGCGGTCGGCGACGAGGCGGTGATCCTTCCCCCGGGCGGCGATGCGGCGGTCGCGGTGTTCACGGCGGGGCACCGCGAGGTCACGCTGCTCGACGCCGCCTTGCGCCCGCTGCGACACTGGCGGCCCGACGCCGCGCTCTTCATGACGCCGGGCGCGCCCTGGGTGATGGCGCGCCGCGGCGAGGTCGTCTCGGTCCATGACCTGCGCGCCCCGGAGCACCCGCTCCTCGGCTTCCACGCGCAGCACGACGCCCAGGCCCGCCGGGCGCTCGACCTCGACGGCGACGGCCAGGACGAGCTGGTGTTCCGCTTCGCGCTCCCGGAGCGGGGCTTCCGCGTCCTCGACCTCGCCGACGGCTCGATCCGCGTCGCTCACCCCGCCAGCGAGCGCGCCGGGTCTGACCTCGAGAGCGTCGTCGCCGCGGACCTCGACGGCGACGGCGCGCAGGAGGTGGTCGCGGCCTTCGGCCCGCACCGCGCCTACGACCTGCGGGTCTTCAGGGCCGACGAGGAGGGTCGACTGACCCTGGTCGCGCGGCACCCGCTCGGCCGCTTCGCGGCGCTGGCGCTCATCCGCCGCCCGGACGGCGAGCTGGTGGTCGCCGCGGCCAAGGACGGCACCGGCCCGAACTTGGACGTGTTCCCCGAGCCCCCCCACCTCGGCGCGCCGCCCGGCGTGTACCTGTTCGGGTGGACCGGCGACGCGCTGGTCGAGCGGGCCTTCATGCCGCATCCCGACCGCCGCGTCGGCGGGTACGGCTACACCCTCGCGGCGGCGGACCTCGACGGCGACGGACGCGACGAGCTGACCCTGCCGTTCGTCGGCGGCACCACGATCCACACCCTCGTCGCGCGGCAGGCCCCCGACGGGTCGCTGTCTGCGCTGGTCCTCGGCGACACGCTCGTGCTCGACGCGGGGCAACTCGACGACGACCCCTCGCGCGAGCTGCTCGTCGCCGACAGCGAGACGCTCCAGGTCATCGCGCTCGGCGTGGGCGACGCGCCGAGCCCCGTGCTGGCGGAGCCGACGTCCACGCCGACCCCGCCGCCGCCGCTGGGCGACGAGGTCCTGCGCGCGCGCTGGTCCCGGGCCGACGAGCTCGCGGCGATCGGCGTGCCCGGGGCTGGCGCCGCGCTCCTGCGCGACGCCGCCGAGTTCGTCGATGACCCCGACGCCCAGCGGCGCCTGCGTGACCACGCGTCCGCCCTGTTCGCGGCGGCCGGCGACCTGCCCGCCGCGCTCGCGCTGAGCGTCGCGGGGCTGACGGCGCCCGAGCTGGCCGCGGGGGCGTTCGCTCGTCGGGTGACGACCCTCAGCGCGCTCGGCCGCCACGCCGAGGCCGCCGACGCGGCGCGGGCGCTGGTCGAGGTCGGCGGCCCGGAGGCCCGGCTCGGCGAGGACGCGCTGGCCCGGCTCGGGCCGCTGCTCGACCCCGCGCTGACGGTCACCCTGGGCTTCGACGGCCCGCTGGCGCCTGTCTGGCGGATCGAGCGGCCGGCGGCGCTGCGGCGCCTGCCCGGGGGCGACGCGCTGCGGGTCGAGTCGACCGGGGCGCTGCGACGCCTGGCGTCGCTGCCGGTCGTCTGGGACGGCGGGCCCCTGCACCTCGAGGTCGAGCTCGACGCGCGGCACATCGAGTACGACACCAGCCTCGGCGTCGGGCTGTTCGACGCCGACGGCGCGCTGCTGCTCGGGGTCAGCGTCGGCGGGGGCGGGCACCGCACGCGCGCGCAGCGGCACCACAAGTTCTCGTGCACCCCGATCGGCCATCGTCACGAGCGGAGCATCACCGCGCGGTCGGTCGACACCGCGGACGTCGCGAGCCGCGCCGTGCTGCGCCTCACCTACTTCCCGGACCGCGGCGTGGTCGAGTGCACGGCCGAGAACGAGGAGCTCCGCGGGCGCCACGAATTCGCCGTCGGCGCCCGCCCGGCCCCGGGCCCGCTCGACCTGGCCATCGGCAGCTTCGTCCACCCCGACGGCTCGCCGCACCTGGTCGCCGCCGACCTGCGCCGGATCTCGCTCCGCGGCGCCCGCCTCGACCCTCGCCCCGCCACGACCGCCGAGGACCTCGCGGCCCTCGCGCTCGTCGACGGCGAGCCGCTGGCGGCGAAGGCCGCGCTCGCCCGCGCCGAAGCGTCGTCGCTCCGCGGCGCCCTCATCGATCTGCTCGCCCGAGACGACCTCCGCGAACCGACGGCCGGCGAAGAGGTCCTGGCCGCCTTGCCCGACGACGACCTCCTCCACCTCCTGCGCGTCCGCCCGGGCCTCCTGTGGGGCGCGCAGGCGGCCCTCGGCGACCGGTTCCTCCCGCTGCTCGCGCGCGCCTGGACGACGCTCGCGCGTCACCACGCCGACGACCCTTCGGTCCACCTGCCCCTGCTCCGCCAGCTGGCCGGGATCGCGGCGCTCTCGCCCGCCACGCCGGCCGAGCGGGCGGCCCTCGGCGAGCTGCGGCACGCGCGGGGCATGCTGCTCGTCGAGCTCGACGAGCCGCTGTCAGCCCGACGAGACCTGGAGGCCGCCCTCACGGAGCTCGCTGGCGCCGACGACCTGCGCACCCGCGTGCACCTCGCGCTGGCCCGGTTGCTCGCCGAGGCGGACCCGGGCCGCGCGCGCGCGCACGTCGACGCCGCCCTCGCCAGTGCACCCGCGCCAGAGGTCATCCACGACCAGCTGCGCCGCGACCCGCGGCTCTCCGCCCTGTCCGGCCCGGACGGCGACAGCGCACCGGGCGGCCCCGCGAGCGGTCGTTGAACCCGTGGAAGCGGCCCGGCGGTCGTCGCGCGCCCGGCTCGTCGCTGGCGGTGATGACCGTGTGTCCCTGGGCGGTCGCAGGCGCGTACGCGGCCGCACTGGCGGAACTCTGGCGACCTGAAATACCCTCGCCGCACGATGCACCACGGGCGGCGCAAACCTCATGAGTCGACCCTCGACGGCACGAGGGAGCGCCACGACGGTCCGAGCGACGCTCCCGCTCCGTCCGCGCTCGCGCTCGCGCTGGTGTGGTCGGCGGACGAGCCCGAGCGGGTCGGCGAGGTCATCGTCGTGCCGCCCGCGCGCCGCGGGTCCTGCTTCACGCTCGGGCGGGCGACCGAGCCGGGGACGGACGGCGCGCTGCCGCTGACGCTGCAGCGGCTGCGTCCGTTCGGCGCGGAGGAGCGCGGAGCGTTCGAGGCCGGCCGCGTGTCGCGCTGGCAGCTGCGGCTGCGGACCGCGGCGGCGGACGAGCTCGAGGTCGAGGCGATCGGCCGCGGCGAGCTGCGGGTCAACGGTCGCTCGGTCGGCGGCGCGAGCGTCCGCCCGGGCGATCTGATCGAGGTCGTCGACCGGTTCCTCCTCCTCGTGAGCGAGCGCCCGATGACATGGCCCCGCGGCGAGCCGTGGGCCCACCCGTTCGCGTACGCCGCCGCGGACCCGTTCGGCGTCGTCGGCGAGTCGCCGGCGGCGTGGGACCTGCGGCACAAGCTCGTGTTCCTCGGCACCGTCGCCGGGCACGTCCTCGTCGAGGGTCCGAGCGGGGCCGGCAAGGAGCTCGCCGTGCGGGCGATCCACGCGTGCTCGGAGCGAGCCGCGCGCCCGATGATCGCCCGCAACGCCGCGACGATCCCCGAGGGCCTGATCGACGCCGAGCTGTTCGGCAACCTGAAGAACTACCCCAACCCCGGCACGCCCGACCGGCCCGGGCTGCTCGGCGAGGCCGACGGGTCGTCGCTGTTCCTCGACGAGATCGGCGAGCTCTCGCACGCCTTGCAGGCCCGGCTGCTGCGCGTGATGGACAGCGGCGAGTACCAGCGCCTCGGCGAGGCGCGGACCCGCATGACGCAGGTCCGCGTGCTGGCCGCGACCAACCGCGACCCCGACGAGCTGAAGCACGACCTCCTCGCCCGCTTCCCGCACCGCCTGCGGGTCCCCGGCCTCGAGCGGCGCCCCGAGGACGTCGCGCTGCTCGTGCGTCACCTGGTCCGCGGGTTCGCGGCGAGCAGCCCCGAGCGGGTCGAGCGGTTCGTCGAGCACGGCGAGCCCCGCGTCAGCGCCCGGCTGATCTACGCCCTGACCCGGCGAGCCTACAAGACCCAGACCCGCGAGCTGGGCGAGCTGCTGTGGCGCGCCATCGGGGCGAGCCCCGGGGCCGTGATCGACGCGCCTGCCGAGCTGATCACGCCGGCCGCCCCGGCCCCGGGCCTGGTGGACCCGAAGGACCTGTCGCGCGAGCACATCGCGGCGACGCTGGCCCGCTGCGGCGGCGTACGCGACCGGGCCTGGCGCGAGCTCAACCTGCGCAACCGCGACCAGCTGAAGCGCCTGCTGAAGAAGCACCACATCGACTGACGCGGTCGTCGAGGTACGTCGCCCGGGCGTGCCACGACCTGGCCGATGCATCCACGGACAGAGACGACCGGATCGACCAGACCGTCGCCTGGACGCCGATCGTCGCGACATCAGCCCCACCCGTGACGGGCGAGCAGCGCCGCGAGCTCGCTCGCCGAGTCGCCCGCACCGCCGCCTGACGCCTGGCGGCTCAGCAACGGCACGAGCGCGCTCAAGGTGCGTGCCTCCCCCGGCAGCGGCAGCAGCTCGACAGGGTCCGCCGCCGCGACGATCGCCGCGCGCGTGCGCGCCGCGGAGGCGTACACCTCATCCGCGGCGAACAGAGCCAGGTCGGACGCCTCGTCGGCGTCGACCAGCGCCAGCAGCTCGGCGCGCCGGATGACGCGCATCTGCGGCCGCCACGCCGGCGCCCGCACCACCGCGAAGGTCGTCGCCAGCGTGGTCTGGCGCGTCGGGTCGCGTGGATCCGCCGGACCGAGGAAGCGCAGCGGATAAGCCGTGTACGGCACCGCCCGATAGCCGCGCCGGCTCCACAGGCGCAGCCGGTGCCAGGTCTCGAGGTCCGTCGGGTCGATCGGCTCGATGTCGCTGGTCACCAGCGACGGCGTCTCCGGCGCGAGACCCTCGCTCAGCAGCGAGGCCCGCAGCAGCGCCTCGCTGCCCTCGTCGAGCAGCGACGCGACCCCGCTGCCACGGGCCGCCGGCAGCACCAGGAAGTTCGAGTAGCGGAGCACGCCGAGGCGCCGCTCGTGGTCGACGGAGCAGAACATGTCCCCGACCCCGAGGACCTCGCCGCGACGGTCACGCGCGACGACGACGTGATACCGACACACGATAGACCGATGCCGCCACGGGGCCGCCAGCGCCGAACGCAGCGGCCCCCGGGCCTCGAGCTCGTTGCGCGGCCCGAAGTAGCCCTCCAGCAGGTCGTACGCCGCGTCGAACCCCTGGTCGCCGACGCGCTCGAGGGTCACCCGCTCGGCGGCCGCCCGCGCCCGCGGATCGACGAGCTCGACCGGCGAGAACGTGTCCCGGGCCGTCATCGATCGGCCTCACGGTCGGAGATCACCCGCGCGTCTCGGGCCAGCGCCGCCCGCAGCTCGGCCGGCGCCGCGAACATGTGGCGATGGGTCTCACCGTCGTAGCTCCGGGTCGGTCGGCGCGGTTCGCGACGGGCCTTGAGACGGGCGTCGATGTCCGCCGCGGACAGCGCCGGCAGGGGCTCCAGGCCCGCGATCACGCTGTACGAGAGATCGCGGAAGCTCGGCACATGCCGGGCGTAGATGTCGACGTGCTCCCCGAACACCGCGCGCGCCGTCGCCACCACCTGCGACGCGGCCAACCCGTCGGGGGCCGTGGCGAGCATACCCCCCGCCTGGGTCACGAACAGGCCTCCGGGTGCGAGCCGCTCCCGGACCCGCGTGAAGCACTGCCGCGAGTACAGCTCCTGCAGCGGGCAACCGGCCTCGGGGTCCGGCAGATCGCCGATGATGAGGTCGAAGCGCTCGGCGCCGGCGCCCTCGAGCCACGCGCGAGCGTCCCCCACGCGCAGCTCCGTCCGGGGGTCCTCGAACGCCCCCATCGACCAACCCGGCATGTGCTCGCGGCACAACTCGACCAGCGCCGCGTCGATGTCGATCATCACGCAGCGCTCGACCGAAACGAACCCCAGCACCTCCCGCAGCGTGGCACCCTCCCCCCCGCCGAGGATGGCCACCTGGCGCGGCGAGCGGGCGGCCAGCACGAACGCCGGGGCCACCAGCGCCTCGTGATAGACCGCCTCGTCCGACGCGGCGGATTGTACGTGGCCGTCGAGCGCGAGCAGCCGGCCGTACGCCGGCGTGTCGATGATCTCGACCTGCGAGTACGCCGTCGTCGCGCGCGCCACCAGGCGCGTGACATGGAGGCGCCGCTCCCCTTCCGCCGTATGCTCGGTCCACAACCCCATCTCGCTCATGACTGCTCCTTCGGTTCGACCGCCCCGCCGCGCGCGTGCGGCGGCCCGCCCTCGCCCCGCGCCAGGACCACGAACGGGCTGCGCGTCGAGCCCAGCGCCTCTGCGAGGTACCTCTGCGCCGCGCGCACGTCGGCGTCTCCGCATGTATAGAGGTCGACCGCCGCGTAGCTCCGCTCGGGCCAGGTGTGGATCGACAGGTGGGACTCCTGGATGACCAGCACGCCCGACACCCCCTGGGGGCTGAAGCGGTGGAACCACGCCCGCAGCACCCGCGCGCCGGCCACGGCCGCCGCGCGGCGCAGCACGACCTCGATGTACTCGACGTCATCGAGCACGGCCCCGCACTCCCAGTACTCCGCGAGTAGATGATTCCCCGAGGTGTTCACGGCGGTCCTCCTCTCGCTATCCAGGCGTCGACCCATGCCCGCTCGCGCGCCGACAGCGGCGCACCTCCGTCCGCCGCGAACGCGGCGTCGCCGATCATCCGCGTCAAGGTCTGCCCCGTGTGCAGCTCACCCGGTAGCGGACGCAGCGCGATCGGATCGTGCGGATAGGCGGCGATCGCTCGTCGCACGTGTTCGACGTGATCTCGCCCGTGCTCGCCGTCGACCAGCGCCGACGCGATCGCCGCCATCACGTCCGCCAGGGCCATGAGGTCGTCGCGGCGGACGTGCGCGACGCGACGCGCTGACCCGACACCTCGCATCACCACGACCGCGGGCAGCGGGACGGCCTCCCCGCCGCCCTGTTCGACCAGGCCTACGTGTGTCAGCGGGAACGCGGCGTACGGGATCACCCGATATCCGCGTCGGCTCCACAACAGCTGTCGTCGCCAGGTGTCAGCGTCGTCGATGTCGATCGGCTGCACGTCGCCGACGACGAAGAGCCGCGGCGCCGGCCCCAGTCCGGCCGCGGCGGCCGCGGCGACCAGCAGCTCGTCCAGCGCTTCGTCGATGCGCGCGCCGACCCCGCGTCCGCGCGCCGCGGGCAGGACATGCATGTTCGACCCCACACACACGGCCAGCCGGCGCGCGCGGCAGACGGCGACGAACGCGTCCACGGCCCCGAGCCGCCCGCCGTCGCCGTCGCGCGCGAGCAGGGCCCGGTAGCAGCATTCGACCCCCGCGAGCCGCCACGGCGACCGCGCCAGCCGGCGCAGCACCTCTCGATCCTCGAGCTGACCGCGCTGGCCGAAGTACGCCGCGATGAGCTCGTGGGCGGCATGGCGGTCCGCCGCGTCCGCAGCGAGATCGACACGAACGCAGCTCATCGGGTCGTCCATGCCGACGCTCATGCGCCCCCGGACGGGGCGTCGTGGGTGGCGCGTGGGGTCGTCGCCGCGAAGCGCGAAGGTCTCGACATGGTGCACTCTCCTGGTCCGTCCGTCCGAGGTCATAGCAAGGGCGATGCCAGCCGCGAGACCGCGCCGCGCCCCGTACTCGCACGACAGCGGGTGAGCGCGGGCGGGCGCGGGCGGGCGCGGGCGGGCGGCTCGGAGGGCCGCGCGGCCAGCCTCGGCGAGTCGAGGTGTTGGCCGGGTCGAGCACCCGTGCGGCGTGACGCTGACGCGGCGCTCGACGCGGGGCGTGTTCCTGTAGGCCGGTCGGGGCCTCCGCGGGGCCGCGTCAGGCGAACGGGTCGGGGTCGAACGGCCACTTGGGCCGCCGGATGCGGCGCAGCGGCAGGGCGGCGAAGTCGGGGCGGATGGCCCCCGGCGCGGCCACGTCGAGCACCTCGGCGGCGATCGGCGTGAAGAAGGCGCGGTAGTGCTGGCTCGACTTGACGACCAGCAGGCGGCGCTGCTCGGGCCGGATGCCGAGCGCGGTGAAGACCTCGGGCGTGAACACCTGGGTGCGGCGATCGTTGACGAGGATGTCGAGGCCGGCGGCGCTGATGCGCACGACGTCGCCGAGCGGGTTGTGCGAGCTGCGTACGCGCTGGGTGAGCCCGAGGGCGACGGCGACGACCGTGGCGCGCAGGTCGACCGGGTCGCCGGAGCTCGGCCCGAGCTTGCCGCCGACGCGCAGGTCGAGGCTGGCGCCGACGCCGGCGGCGCTCGCCAGGGCGACCGCGCCGGGGTCGTAGATGCAGGCGAGGGCGGCGCCGGCGACCCCGCGGCGCAGCAGCTCGGCGAGGATGAAGGTGGCGTCGCCGGGCGCGCCGCCGCCGGTGTTGTCGGACACGTCGCCGATCACGACCGGTCCTTCGGGACAGGCGAGGGCGCGGTCGAGGCCCTCGCGCAGGCCGAGCGGGGCGTGGAAGGTCCGGCCGCGCAGCTGCCACAGCTCGCGGCCGAGGGCCTCGGCGAGGCCGCGGGCGAGCTCGGGGTCGGCGTCGGTGACGGCGAGGATCTTGGTGCCGGCGTCGGGCACGTCGCCCCACGGGAACGAGTGCGCGACCGACAGCGAGAGCACGCCGGGCTCGCGCTCGCGGGCGTAGAGGCGCTCGACGTACGCGCGCATCGGGTCGAACGAGGTGTGGTAGCCGCCGATCATGCGGCAGTCGTACACGGCCATGCACGGGCGGGTCACGCCGGCGGCCGCGTCGGCGACGAGCGCGTAGAGCTCGGCGGCGCGCTCGGCGAAGTCGGTGTGGGGGTAGTGCTTGAAGCAGATCAGCGCGGTGGCGTGCTCGACCATGGCGTCGCTGAGGTGGCAGTGCGGGTCGAGCTCGGCGCCGATCGCCGCCGCGGGGCCGACGACGGCGCGCACGCGGGTCAGGAGGTCGCCCTCGCAGTCGTCGTAGCCGTCGGCGAGCATGGCTCCGTGCAGGCTGAGCAGGACCATGTCGACCGGCAGGGCGGCGCGCAGGTCGGCCAGCAGCTCGTCGCGCAGGGCCTCGTAGGTCGCGCGGGTGGTCGGCCCGGCCGGCTCGGCGAACGCCGAGAGGCCCTCGATCACGACGTCGCCGCGCTCGCGGGCCAGGCGGCGGAACACCACCAGCGGGGCGGCGAACAGCTGGGCGTCGTCGGGCACGCCGCCGCGGACCAGGTGGCACTCGGCGAAGCTGCGCAGGGCGGTCGGGATCGGCGAGAACGAGTTGGTCTCGGTGGCGAGGCAGGCGGTGAACACCCTCATGGCGGGACCACGGCGATGCAGTCGACCTCGAGGGCGACGCCCGCGGGCAGGGCCGACTGCGCGGTCGTCCGCGCGGGGAACGGCTCGACCAGCCAGCGGCGCGCGACGGCGTTGAACTCGGCGTAGTCGCCCAGGTCGGCGAGGAACACGGTCAGCTTGACCGCGTGGGCCCAGTCGCTGCCGGCGGCGGTCAGCAGGGCCGTGAGCTGCTCGAACACCCGCTCGGCCTGCTCGCGGAAGCTGCCGCCGCCGGGTCTGCCGGTGGCGGGGTCGAGCGGGAGCTGGCCCGAGACGAACACCATGGGCCCGCCGGCGACGATCGCCGGCGAGTAGGGGGCCGCGGGGGGCGCACCCGCTGCGATCGATCGGCGCATGGGACCGACCATCGCACGCATCGCCCGGGCTTCACAGCCCCGCGTGCGCGCCCCGCCCGCGGCCGCCGGAGCTGTCCCCGTGGCCGCCGTGGCGGCCGTGCTCGAAGCGCCCGGCGGGCGGCGAGACGGCCGGGGCTTGGTGCCCCCGATTCAGCCGCGCAGCGAGGCGCCGGTGGCCGCGTCGAACAGGTGGAGCGCGCGGACGCCGAGGCGCAGGGGGTCGCCCTTCTTCACGCCGGTCGAGGTCTCGAGGCACAGCGTGATCGGCGTGCCGGCGAGCTCGCTGTGGACCTGCAGCTCGGGGCCGAGCAGCTCGACGAGGCCGGCGCGGATCTCGAGGTCCGAGGGGTCGTCGCCGAGGCGCAGCGCGAGGTCGTGCGGGCGCACGCCGAGCGTCACCTGCACGCCGTCGGCGAGGTTCGGGAAGCGGACGGGGTCGACGGGCACGCGCGTGCCGTCGGCGAGCAGCGCCACGGGGCGACCGTCGTGGCGTCCGGTGGTCGCCTGTAAAAAATTCATGGCCGGGCTGCCGAGGAAGCCGGCGGCGAAGCGCGTGGCCGGGCGGTCGTAGAGGTCGCGCGGGGTGCCGGTCTGCTCGACCCGGCCCTTGCTGAGCAGGAAGATGCGGTCGGCCAGGGTCATGGCCTCGACCTGGTCGTGCGTCACGTAGATGCTGGTCGCGCCGAGCTGCTCGTGCTGCTTGCGGATGTCGACGCGGACCTGGGCGCGCAGGGCGGCGTCGAGGTTGGACAGCGGCTCGTCGAACAGGAACAGCTGCGGCCGACGGACGATGGCCCGGCCCATGGCGACGCGCTGGCGCTGCCCGCCCGACAGCGCCTTCGGCAGGCGACCCAGCAGCTCGCCGAGCCCGAGCATGGCGGCGACCTCGTCGACCCGCCGGTCGATGATCGCCGGGTCGGTCTTGCGCAGCCGCAGGCCGAACGCGAGGTTCTCGCGCACGGTCAGGTGGGGGTACAGCGCGTACGACTGGAACACCATGGCGACGTCGCGGTCGCGCGGCTCGAGGCGGGTGACGTCGCGCTCGCCGAAGCGGATCTCGCCGCTCGTCACCTCCTCGAGGCCGGCGAGCAGGCGCAGCAGCGTCGACTTGCCGCAGCCGCTGGGCCCGACGAGCACCGCGAACTCGCCGTCGGGCACGTGCACGTCGACGCCGCGGAGCACCTGCGTGCCGGCGAAGCTCTTGACGACCGCACGGGCCTGGACCGCGACCATCAGACGTCCTGCTTGGGCACCAGCAGCGCGTGGCCCGCGGGCGGGAGGGTGATGTCGAGGCTGCCGTCGCCGGCCACCGTGTACGCCGTCTTCTTGGCCGACAGCACGTCGACGAGCACGGCGCCCTTGGGGGCGGACAGCGTCATCTTGGCGTCCTCGAACGCGCCGGTGCTGTCGTGCTTCTGGTTGGTGTTGAACACCACCAGCGCGTAGTTGCCCTTGGCGTCGCCGCCGGTGCGCTCGAACGCGAAGAACCCGGCGTCGGGCTCGTCGCCGGTGTGCGCGGTGGACCACACGACCTTGGTGTCGCCGCGGGTCAGCGCGGTGTGCTTCTTGCGCAGGGCGATCAGCGTCTGCACGTACTTGAAGGTCGGGCCCTGGGTGTCGAACGCGGGCGGGGCGGCCGACTCGCCGAGGTAGGGCAGGGGCTTCCACATGTCCTCGCGGTTCGACGGGTCGTTGCCGCCGCGGAACTCCTGCTCGGTGCCATAGTACATGCACGGCAGGCCCTCGGCGGTGAACAGCAGCAGCAGCGCGTTGTGCAGCAGGGCACGCTGGCGCTGCGGTGAGTCGTCGGTGGCGTTGCGGGCGGCCCAGTAGAGGAAGCGGGCCACGTCGTGGTTGTCGATGAAGTTGACGAGCACCTTGTGCGGCGGGAGGCCGGCCGACAGCGCGGGCGCGGTGGTGCCGTAGTTGGTGGTCTTGGCCGCCCACAGGGTGGCGATGCGGTCGGTCGACTGGGCGTCGAGAAACACGTCGCGGAACACCTGGTAGTGCTGCGGGAAGTAGAACGCCGAGTCGAGCTGGTCGCCGGTGAGGGTCGGGCCGTCGTCGCACGAGTTCTCGCGGGCGATCTGGTCGGGGTCGGCGGGCAGGTCGTTCTTGGTGAACTGGCCGACGAGCGCGTCGTTGCCGTCGAACGCCTCGCCGAACATGAAGAACTTCTGCTTGCCCTTGTCGGCCAGGCGCTGGCGCACGCGCTGGGTGAAGTAGCGCCAGAACTCGCGCTCGACGTGCTTGACGGTGTCGATGCGGAAGCCGTCGGCGTCGGTCAGCTCGATCCAGCGGGCGTACGAGTCGACCATCGCCTCCTTGACGTCGCAGCGCGTGGTGTCGACGTCCTTCAGGCCGCCGGGGAAGTCGCCGGTCAGCAGCTGCTGCGGGTCGTCGTAATTGAAGGTGCGGCCCTTGCGGTTGTAGGTCTCGGCGCGGGCGAAGATCTCCGGGGCGGGGGTGATGTGGCCGGTCTTCGCGTTGTAGGGGAAGATGATCGGCGCGAGGCCGGCGGGGCCGAGCGAGGTGAAGGCCTGCACGCCGCCGGGGTTGAAGTCGGGGTCGTACTCGGTGACGTGGGTGAAGCCGGACTGGTCGAAGTCCGGCGGCACCGGGCTGCCCTGCGGGCGCGCCCCGGTGCCCTGCAGCAGGATGTCGGGCACCCCGTTCAGGTTCATGTCGTAGAAGAACAGCTGGCCCATGTGGTTGGTGACGATGTCGATCACCACCAGCATGTCGCGGTCGTGGGCGGCGGCGACGAGCGAGCGCAGGTCGTCGAGGTTGCCGAAGTGGGGGTTCGGCTGGGTCAGGTCGACGGCCCAGTAGCCGTGGTAGCCGTCGACGTTGGCGTCGGTCTCGATGTTTTTGATGACGGGCGAGATCCACAGGGTGGTGACGCCGAGCTCGTCCAGGTAGTCGAGCTTCTGCTCGAGGCCGGTCCAGTCGCCGCCGTGGTAGCGGGCCATGTTCTCGCGGTCGATCAGGTAGTTGTTGCCGTCGTTGCCGTCGTGGAAGCGGTCGACCAGCACCTGGTAGATGACCTGGTCGCGCCAGTCGCCGGGGTGGGTGGCGAGGGCGAGCGGGGCGTCGTCGAGGGTGTCGAAGTGCATGCACGCCGGGGTCAGGGCCAGCACGGCGGCGAGGGTCGTGAGGTGCTTGTGCATGGGGAGCCTCGGTCAGTCGCGGAAGTAGCTGGTGGACCCGAACCACCACTCGGCGCCGACGCCGATGAAGTGGTCGACCTTGCGGCGGGCGAACACGTCGTCCGCCGCGTAGAGCGAGCGGGCGCCGTCGTCGCGGACCGTGAGCAGGTAGATCATGCGGATGTGCGGGCGCTGGAAGCCGCCGCGGCCGCCGGGGGTGATGAAGGGGACCAGGCCGACGCGGCCGAGGGTGGCGATCACCGGCTTGAACAGCCCCGGCGAGGCCTCCTCGAGCACGCCGCGCTGCTGGGCCTGGAAGCTGCCCTCGAGCGAGACGCCGGCGAGCTCGCCGAACCAGAAGGTCGGGCGGACGATGGCGATGCCCTCGTTGAGGTCGTCGAAGTCGAGCTGCTTGCTGGCGTTGCGGAACTGCCGGTAATACGAGCCGAACATGATGCCGACCGGGCCCCGCTCCCAGTTGCCGCTGAGGGTCAGCAGGAACTCGTAGGCGCCGGCGGCCTTGCGATCGGGGCGGAGCTGGCGGGGGGCGTTCAGCTCGCCGTAGGCGGCGATGCCGTGGGCGAAGCGGCCGGTCACGGTCAGGTAGGTGCTGCGCTTGCCGGTGAAGGCGGTGACCTGGCCGCCAGCGACGAACCCGTAGTCCTTCGGCACGGCCTCGTAGACCTTGCTCTCGACCTCGCGCTGGCCCGCGGCGACGTAGTGCAGCTCGCCGTAGAGCACGCCCTTGACGCCGCCCGACTCGCCGAGCGGCCAGGTGTGGCTCAGCTTCATGCTGCTGACGAGCTTCTGGCGGTCGAGCACGGCGACCTCGACGTCGCCGAACTGGTTGTAGGTCGGGGCGCGCAGGACGGTCTGGCGGTAGTACGGGTCGGTCGGCTGGTTGAGGCCGGCGTGGAACTTCAGGGTGGTGCGGCGCGACGCGCCGAAGGCGTAGCCGGCGCCGCCGCCGATGGTGTTGAGGTTGTCGAGCGGCCAGAAGTCGAGCAGGTAGATGTCGTCGCCGCGGTACATGCGCGAGCCGGCCCAGATCGACAGGCCCTTGGCGCCGAGGCCGGTCTCCTCGATGTAGAGGTTGCGGACGGCGATGGTGGCGGCGAACTGGCCGTTGTAGTGAAAGACGGGGTTGGCGAAGGCGGTGGTCGCGACGATGCGGGTGTAGGCGCCGGTCTTCTTCCAGTAGTCCTCGCGGCGCAGCTCGAGCTCGGCGTAGTTCGACTCGTCGAGGCGCGAGCCGCGGGCCACGATGTCGGCGTTGCGCCCGGCGCGGCCGGCCGCGTCACCGCCGGCGATCACGCGGCCGTAGGATCCGAAGTGGAAGCCGTCGGCGTAGTCGGGCGGCTGGTTGGGGTCGTTGGGGCCGGCGTGCCTCGGCTTGTCGGCGGGGTTCTTGACCTCGGCGTCGGCCGTCGAGCTCGCGGGGTCGGCCGCGGGCCTGGCGGCGGTCGGCGCAGCGGCCGGTGTGGGGGGCGGTGTGGGGGGCGGTGTGGAGGCCTCCACCGATGGTTGGGTGTCGGCGGGGTCGGCCATGGGCGTCGACTCCGGGGTGACCGGCGGCTGCGAGGCGGTCGGCTGCGAGCTCGACGGCGTGAACGCGGGCGGGGGCTCGGACGCGGGCGGCGGGGTCTGGGCGGCCGCGGGGCGGGCCAGGGCGGCGGTCACGAGGGCCGCGGCGAGCGGCGCGAGCAGGCGCCGAGGGCCGAGGGGACGAGCAGGTGGGCCGATGCGTGGCACGTGGGGTCAAGCCTTCGAGCAGTTGTAGCGGCAACATGCTCGAAATGCGCGCGCTTGTCGATACGGATCTTTCTCGCTACAGCTGGCCGTATGCGCCGGTCCGTCGCCATCGCGGGGCTTTTGTGCTGCGGCGTGGTGGGGCTCGCGGCGTGCAACGCGTCGCCGCCGGCCCGCACGTGCGAGGCGACGATCTGGGCGCGACCCTCGCGTCCGGGCGCGACGCTGGCGGTGATCGGGAGCTGGAACGACTGGTACGTGCCGGGGATCCCGCTGGCGCCGTCGGACGAACCTCCGTGGCACTCGGTGACGCTCGCGGCGGGCGAGGTGCCGCCGGGTGAATACGGGTACCTGCTGCTCGAGGACGGCGCGCATCGCCGCGACGAGCACAACCCGCTGTCGACGTTCTGGAGCGAGCAGGACGACCTCGAGGTCTCGCTGCTGGTGATGCCGGACTGCGGCGCGCCGGCGCTGACGGTGGAGCGCGTGAGCGTCGACGCCGCGGGCACGATGACGGTCGAGGCGAGCTTCGCCGGCGCCGACGACGGAGCGCGGCTGGCGAGGGCGTCGGCCCGCACGCGCGCGGGCGAGGAGGTGCCGCTCACGATCGACGCGGAGCGCGGGACGCTGACGGCCACGCGCGCGGGGCTGGCCCGCGGCAAGCACACGCTGACGATCACGGCCGAGGACGCGGCCGGGCGCACGGCGACGGCGCGGGCCTCGGGCTTCGTGCAGCCGCTGGCGCAGTCGTGGGCCGACGAGCTGCTGTATCAGGTGGTGACGGACCGGTTCCGCGGCGACGGCGGGGCGGCGCTGGCTGAGCCGGACACGCCGGGCTCGCGCGCGGGCGGCACGCTCGACGGGATCACGGCGGAGCTCGAGGCGGGCACGTTCGAACGGCTGGGGGCGACGGCGCTGTGGATCTCGCCGGTCTACGTCAACCCCGTGGAGGCCCGCGAGGGCCGCGGCGACGGGCGCCTGTACACGGGCTACCACGGCTACTGGCCGCTCGACTCGCGCGGCGTGGACCCGCGGATCGGCGGCGAGGCGGCGCTCGACCGGCTGATCGACGCGGCGCACGCGCGCGGCATGAAGCTGCTGCTCGACGTGGTGCCGAACCACGTGTACGAGCGTAACCCCCGCTTCGCCGAGCGCACCGACGACGACGGCTTCCACTGGCGCGAGCCGCCGTGCGTGTGCGGGCTCGGCGACTGCGACTGGGGCACGTACATCGGCACGTGCTGGTTCACCGACTATCTGCCGGACGTGCGGCTCGAGCAGCCGGCGGCGCTGCGCACGGCCTACGAGGACCTGACCTGGTGGGCGGAGCGCTTCGACGCCGACGGCGTGCGCGTCGACGCGGTGCCGATGATGCCGCGGGCGGCGACCCGGCGGATGGCCCACGAGCTGCGCGCGAGCGTGACGCCCGGGCGCAGCCAGTTCTTGATCGGCGAGGTGTACACGGGCGCGGGCTCGTGGGGCATCGACGTCATTCGCTACTACCTGGGGCCCGACGGGCTCGACAGCGTGTTCGACTTCCCGCTGATGTGGGTGATCCGCGACGCGGTGGCCCACGAGTCGGCGGGGCTCGGCGAGATCGAGGCGATGCTCGGCGAGGTCGAGCGCGCGACCGCGGGATCGGGCGCGGTGCTCGGGCAGATCATCGGCAACCATGACACCACGCGGCTGTTCTCCGAGGCCCACGGCGACGCCGGCGGCGACCCCTGGGCCGCGCCGGCCGCCCAGGCCGACGACCCGACGGCGTTCGCGCGCGTGCGCGTGGCCCTGACGCTGCTGCTGACGCTGCCCGGGCTGCCGGTGATCTATTACGGCGACGAGGTCGGGCTGGCCGGGGCGAACGATCCGGACAATCGTCGTGTGCTGCCGGGGTGGGACGCGCTGTCGGCCGAGCAGTCGACCACGCTGGCGCTGGCGCGGCGGCTCGGCACGCTGCGGCGCTGCTCGCCCGCGCTGCGCACGGGGGCGCGCACGGCGATCGTGGCCGAGGACGATGTCTACGTGTTCGCCCGGGAGGGCGCGCAGGGCACGGTGCTGGTGATGCTCTCGCGGGTCGACACGACGGTGACAGTCCCGCAGACGTTCGTGAACGCGGCCGGGTACGTCGATGTGCTGAGCGGCGAAGTTTTTAATAATTCTGCTTCTGATTCGGATGTGCAGGCCGGCCTCGAGGTGGGGTTGTCGGCACGGGTACCGCGGGTGCTGGTCGCCGGGGACGACCCTTGCGCGCGGTGAAGGGGTGCGGGCGCCGGGGGCGCGCTCGCGGGTCGTGGGCGGACGCGGGGCTGACGAACGCCGGTTCGCGGATGGGGAGCGGGCGCGGCGGCGATTGACGGGTCGGCGGGTGGCCTGATACGCGTGTCGATGATGCTCCGCCTCCGTCCGATCGCGTCCGTGTTCGTGTGCCTCGTCGCCTGCGGGGACCCGCCGCTGCAGTCGGAGTCCCAGTCGAACAGCGAGCCGCCGGAGACCATGCCCTACGACCCGTCGCAGGGCGGCAGCGGCGGCACGGCCTACGCGACGGGCGGGCCCGACTCGGACAGCACGCCGACGTCGACGGACCCGTCGAGCGACACCGACGCGACCACCGGCGAGCCGCCGCCGCCGATGTGCGACGACGCGTTGAAGCGCTGCGACCACGTGTTCAGCCTGCCGGACGCGGGCGAGCAGTCGGTCGACGTGATGGGCAGCTTCGCGGCCGACGGGTGGACGACGGGCGTGCCGATGACGAGCGACGGCGCCAGCTGGACGGCGGTCGTGCCGATCCCGTGGGACACCAAGGTGCTCTACAAATTCCGCGTCAACGGGGCCGACTGGATCCCCGACCCCAACAACCCGCAGGGCGAGGACGACGGGTTCGGCGGCACCAACTCGGTGGTCGAGCCGACCACCTGCGAGGAGTTCTCGTGCGACCCGGGGGTCACCGGCACCTTCAACTGGCAGGACTCGGTGATCTACTTCGTGTTCGTCGACCGCTTCAACAACGGCGACCCGGGCAACGACGCGTCGAGCGGGGTCGAGGTCGAGACCGACTGGCAGGGCGGCGACTGGGCCGGCGTGAAGGCCAAGGTCGAGGCCGGGTACTTCAACGAGCTCGGGGTCAACACGCTGTGGCTGACGGTGCCGATGGACAACACCAGCGACAAGGGCATCGGCACCGACGGGCACTACCACAGCGCGTACCACGGCTACTGGCCGACCGACCTCGGCGCGACCGAGGAGCACTTCGGCACGCTGCAAGAATTAAAGGATCTGGTGGCGGCGGCGCACGCCCAGGACCTGAAGGTGATCCTCGACTACGCGATGAACCACGTGCACAGCAGCGCGCCGGTGTACACCGACCACCCGGACTGGTTCTGGCCCAACGACAACGGCCAGGGCGGCAACTGCGTGTGCGGCATGGGCTGCAGCTGGGACGACCCGGTGGCCAACAAGAGGTGCTGGTTCACCGACTACCTGCCCGACTTCAACTTCACCAACGCGGCGGCGCGCCAGTACTCGGTCGACAACGCGATCACGTGGATCAAGGACACCGGCATCGACGGGTTCCGCCTCGACGCGGTCAAGCACATCGCCGACGACTGGCTGTTCGACATGCGGGCGCGGGTCCAGAGCGAGATCGAGCCGGTGACGCTCGAGCACTTCTACATGGTCGGCGAGACGTTCACCGGCGACAAGGCGACCATCAAGTACTACGTGCGGCCGGACATGCTCGACGGGCAGTTCGACTTCCCGCTGCGCATGCAGATGGCGGCGACGCTGCTGATCCGCAAGGGCTCGATGAGCGACCTGGCCGGCTTCCTCGACGCCAACGACGGCTACTACGGCAACGGGGTGATGAGCACGTTCATCGGCAACCACGACATCCCGCGGGCGATCCACCTCGCGGAGGACGTGCCGCTGTGGGACGACCAGTGGACCGACGGCAAGGACAAGGCGTGGATGAACAAGCCGGGGCTGCCGCAGGGCATGGCGCCGTTCGAACGCCTGGGGCTGGCGTTCACGCTGCTGTTCACCACCCGCGGGGCGCCGCTGGTCTACTACGGCGACGAGATCGGCCTGCCGGGGGCGGGCGACCCCGACAACCGCCGCTTCATGCAGTGGGACGGCTACTCGGCGGGGCAGTCGTGGCTGCTGCAGCACATGAAGGACCTCGGGGCGGTGCGCGCGGCCCACACGGCGCTGCGCCGGGGCGCCCGCAAGACGCTCGCCAGCGGCACGCACACCATGGCGTACGAGATGAAGGACGCCAACGAGACGGTGTACGTGGCGCTCAACCGCGGCGACGCGGCGGCCGACGTGAGCGGCGTGCCGGCGGGGCAGTACCTCGACGAGCTGAGCGGCGAGATGGTCGACGGCGGGGCGCTGAGCGTGCCGGCGCGCTCGGCCCGCGTGCTCGTCGCGCCGTGAGCCGGTCGCTCCGGACCCGGGCGGCGCGTGGGGTCGGCCCGGGCCCGCTCGTCGCGCTCACGCCGGGCCGGAGGGGCGCGATGCGCCGCTGGCACATTCGGCGCGCTTGGCCGCCGAGCAGTCGCAGCTGTTGGTGGCGCCGCCGCAGGAGCCGCGCAGGGTCTTGCCGGCGAAGATGGCGCCGACCGCCATGCCGAGCATGACCGCACCGAGGACGCCGATGGTGAGCAGGATCGTCATGGCGCCTCCAGGGTGGCCCGGGCCGTGGCGGGACGCAAGGCCGCGAACGGGGTGGTGGTGCGCTCGTCAAACCCGCCGTCCGGGCCGCGCACGAGGAAGAGGGCGGGGATGCTGCGGGCCTCGGCGAGGGCGTGGCCGGCGTCGGGCCCGAGCACGTTGAGCGCGGTGGCCCAGCCGTCGGCGAGGGCGGCGCTGGGCAGGATCACGGACACCGAGGCGAGCTTGTGGGCGATCGGTCGGCCGCTGCGCGGGTCGAGGGTGTGCGAGACGCGGACGCCGTCTCGCTCGTAGTAGTTGCGGTAGTCGCCCGAGGTCGCGAGGGCCTGGTCGGCGAGCTCGACGACCTCCTGGATCGTGCCGCCGGTGGTGTCGGGGCGCTCGATGCCGAGCCGCCACTTGCCGCCGCGGGGCGACTCGCCGGTCACGCGTATCTCGCCGCCGACGTCGACCATGTGGCGGGTCCAGCCGCCGGCGACGAGGGCGGCGACGATGCGGTCGGCGGCGTAGCCGGGGGCGATCGCGGACAGCTCGATGCGCAGCGCGGGGTCGTCCTTGCGCAGGCCGTCGGCCCCGGCGTGGAGCTTGTGCCAGCCGGTGCGGGCGCGCAGGGCGTCGAGCTGCTCGGGCGTCGGCGCCGCGTCCTTGCGGCCGCCGGGGCCGAAGCCCCAGGCGTCGAGCAGGGGAGCGAGGGTGACGTCGAAGGCGCCGTCGCTGGCGGCGCTGATGTCGTTCGCCATGCGCACGACCGCGAGCAGCTCGGGCGGCGCGGGGATCACGGCCGTGGACACGTCGGCGTTGAAGCGCGAGATGTCCGAGTCGTCGCGCCAGGTCGACATCTGCGCGTCGACGACGTCGAGCTCACGGGTGATGGTCTCGGCGACGGCGTCCTGGTCGGCCGCGGAGAGGCGACCGACCACGGTGACCTTCCAGGTCGTGCCCATGGTCGGGCCGCTGAGCTCGATGGTCGGCGCGACCTCGGGCTCGGCGGTCGTCAGCTCCGGCGCGCGCGGCCACAGGCGCCAGGCGCTGAGGGCCACGAACGAAACCAACATCAACGGGAGCAGGATCTTGACCCTGCTCCCGTATTTCATTGTCAGCGGACTAACCACCGAAGTCGTCGAACAGGATGTTCTCGGGCTCGACGCCCAGGTCCGTCAGCATCTTGATGACGGCGGCGTTCATCATCGGCGGCCCGCAGATGTAGTACTCGATGTCCTCGGGCGCCTGGTGCTGCTTCAGGTAGTTGTCGTAGAGCACCTGGTGGATGAACCCCTTGTAGCCGGTCCAGTTGTCCTCGGGCTTGGGCTCGCTGAGGGCGAGGTGCCACTTGAAGTTCTCGTTGTCGCGCTGGATGCCGTCGAAGTCCTCGACGTAGAAGGCCTCGCGCATCGAGCGGGCGCCGTACCAGAACGAGACCTTGCGGTCGGTGTGGATGCGCTTGAAGAGGTCGAAGATGTGCGAGCGCATCGGCGCCATGCCGGCGCCGCCGCCGATGAACACCATCTCGTTCTTGGTGTCCTTGGCGAAGAACTCGCCGAACGGGCCGGAGATGACCACGGGGTCGCCGGGCTTGCGGCTGAAGATGTACGAGGACATCAGGCCGGGAGGCGCGTCGGGCTGCTTCGGCGGCGGCGTCGCGATGCGCACGTTGAGCATGATGACGCCGTACTCCTCGGGGTAGTTGGCCATCGAGTAGGCGCGCACGACCTCTTCGGTGCAGTTGGAGACGTAGCGCCAGAGGTTGTACTTGTCCCACTCGTCGCGGTACATGGGCTCGATGTCCATGTCCTTGTAGTTGGCGACGTGGGGCGGGCACTCGATCTGGATGTAGCCGCCGGCGCGGAACGGGACGACCTCGCCCTCGGGGAGCTCGAGCAGGAACTCCTTGATGAAGGTGGCGACGCCCTTGTTCGACTTGACCTTGCAGGTCCACTTGCGGATCGAGAAGACCTCGGCGTGGACCTCGATCTCCATGTCGGACTTGACCTTGACCTGACACGACAGGCGGCAGCCCTCGCGGGCCTCGCCCTTGGAGATGTGACCCATCTCGGTCGGCAGGATGTCGCCGCCGCCGGACTTGACGATGACCTTGCAGACGCCGCACGAGCCCTTGCCGCCGCAGGCCGAGGGGATGAAGATCTTGTTGTTGGCGAGCGTGTTGAGCAGCGTGTTGCCGGCGGGCACGCGCAGCGAGTGGGCGGGATCATGGTTGATCCCGATGGTGACCGCGGCGGAAGACACCAGCTTGGCCTTCGCGCCGAGCAGCACGAACACCAGGGCGAGGATCACGAAGGTGAACATCGCCACGCTTAGGATGATGATGGTCGTCATGGGTGGGTGACCTCTGGAGGGTTCGCGTGCTCAGAGCTGGATGCCCGAGAACGCCAGGAAGCCGATGGCCATGAGGCCGGCGAGGATGAAGGCGATGCCGAGGCCGCGCAGGCCCTCGGGGACGTTGCTGTAGCGCATCTTCTCGCGCAGGGCGGCGAAGGCGATGATGGCCAGGGCCCAGCCGATGCCGGAGCCGAGGCCGTACACGGCGGCCTCGCCGAACGAGTACTCGCGCTGCTCCATGAACAGCGAGGCGCCGAGGATGGCGCAGTTGACGGCGATCAGCGGGAGGAACACGCCGAGCGCGGAGTACAGCTTCGGGGCGTAGCGGTCGACGGCCATCTCGACGACCTGGACGACGGCGGCGATGGTGCCGATCTGGACCAGGAACGACAGGAAGGTGAGGTCGACGCTGGCGAACTCGGGGCTGATCCACGACAGCGCCCCCTCCTTCAGCAGCGAGGAGATGATCAGCTGATTGAGCGGGACGCAGATCGCCAGCACGAAGATGACGGCGGCGCCGAGGCCGATCGCGGTCTCCACCTTCTTGGAGACGGCCAGGAAGCTGCACATGCCCAGGAAGAACGCCAGGGCCATGTTCTCGATGAAGATGGCCTTCACGGCCAGGTTCAGGTAGTGCTCGAACATAGCGGCTACTCCTTCTCCTGCTGCTCGGGCTTGCGGACCCGGATGATCCAGATGAGGCAGCCGATGAGGAAGAACGCGGACGGCGGCATCAGCATCAGGCCGTTGGTGGTGTACCAGCCGCCGTCGTTGATGGTCTTCAGGATCTCGACGCCGAACAGCTTGCCGGAGCCGAACAGCTCGCGGATAAAGCCGATCGACAGCAGCACCATGCTGTAGCCGAGGCCGTTGCCGATGCCGTCGAGGAAGCTCGGGAGCGGCGGGTTGGCCATCGCGTAGGCCTCGGCGCGGCCCATGACAATGCAGTTGGTGATGATGAGGCCGACGAACACGGACAGCTGCTTGCTGACGTCGAAGACGAAGGCCTTCAGGATCTGGTCGGTGATGATGACCAGCGAGGCGATCACCGTCAGCTGGACGATGATGCGGATGCTGTTGGGGATGTAGTTGCGGATCAGGGAGATCGCCAGGTTGGAGAAGGCGGTCACCACGGTCAGGCTGATCGACATGATCAGCGCGGTCTCCAGCTTGGTCGTGACGGCCAGCGCGGAGCAGATGCCGAGGACCTGCAGGGCGATCGGGTTGTTGTTGAACAGCGGGTCGATGAGGAGACCCTTGGTCTTCTTGTCCATGGTTTACTTCCCCCCTCCCGCGGGCGGCGTGGGCGAGGCCTTGAACCGCTTCAGGAACGGCGTGAAGCCATCGGGTCCGAACCAGAACTGCAGGGTGTTCGACACGCCGTTGCTGGTGATGGTGGCGCCGGACAGGCCGTCGATCTGGTACGGGTCGGTCTTGGGGTCGCCGGCGCGGCCCTTGATGATCCGCAGCGCCTCTTTGCCCTGCTCGTCGTAGAGCTTGCGGCCGGGCCACAGGGCCTTCCACTTGGGGTTGTCGACCTCGCCGCCGAGGCCGGGGGTCTCGGCGTGCTGGTAGTAGGTGATGCCCTTGACGGTGTTGGCGTCGTTGGCGACGGCGAGGTAGCCGTAGAGCATCGACCACAGGCCGTAGCCCTGGATCGGCAGGATGAGCGTCTCGGTCTTGCCGTCCTTGACCACGTGGTAGACGAGCGCGTTGTTCGGCAGGCGCAGGACCTTGGCGGCGTTCGGCGGGGCCACTTGCGAGGTCGCGGGGTCCTTTTGGGCCCGCAGCATGTCGAAGCCGGCCGGGCTCACGCCTTTGGCGGTCTGACCGGTCTTCAGGTCGATGACCTCGGGGCGGATGTTCTTCTCGAACAGGTCGCTGATCGCGGCGGAGGAGGCCTCCTGGCCGGGCTGGAGCAGGCCGGCGACCAGGAGCACCTGCTTCTGCTGGTCGAGGCGCTTGTTGTCGTCCTGGCGCTCCTTCAGGGCGACGTTCGACGAGGCGACGCCGATGCCGCAGAGCACGCAGACGGCCGTGGCGAAGCCGATCGTGTAGCCGGTGCTATTGGACGCCATAATGCGCGGTCCTCCTCTTGATGTTGGCCTGGACGATGAAGTGGTCGATGAGCGGGGCGAACATGTTCATGAACAGGATCGCCAGCATCATGCCTTCGGGGTAGGCGGGGTTGATGACGCGGACCAGCACGACCATCACGCCGATGCCGAAGCCGTACCAGAGCTTGCCCCAGTCGGTGAAGGCGGACGAGACCGGGTCGGTCGCCATGAAGACCATGCCGAAGGCCCAGCCGCCGAGCACGATGTGCCACTCGAACGGGAGGGTGAACAGCAGGTTGGTCTGCGAGCCGACCGCGTTGAGCAGCTTGGCCATCGCCAGCGTGCCGAGCACGACGCCGAGCATGGTCCGCCAGGAGCCCACGCGGGTGAGGATGAGGATGGCGGCGCCGATGAGGCAGCACAGCGTCGAGGTCTCGCCGAACGAGCCGGGGATGCGGCCGATGAAGGCCTCGGTCCAGCTCCACTCGCTCATCATCTTGGTGGCGTTGCCGGCGGCCTGCCCGAGCGCGGTGGCGCCGGAGTAGCCGGCGAGCTTGGTCGACATGTCGGCGGCGATCCAGACCTGGTCGCCCGAGATCTGGGCCGGGTAGGCGAAGAACAGGAACGCGCGCGACACCAGCGCGGGGTTGAGCACGTTCATGCCGGTGCCGCCGAACACCTCCTTGCCGAGGATCACGCCGAAGGCGATGCCGAGGGCGACCTGCCACAGCGGGATGGTCGGCGGGAGCGTCAGCGGGAACAGCAGGCCGGTGACGAGGAAGCCCTCGTTGACCTCGTGCTTGCGGACGATGGCGAACAGGACCTCGATGTGGCCGCCGACGAGCATCGTCACGGCGTAGACGGGGAGGAACCAGATGGCGCCGTAGACGAGGCAGGCGAGGATGTTGGTCGGGTCGAAGCCGAAGCCGAGCAGCTGGTAGAGGGCCGTCTGCCACTGGTCGAGCGGCGCGAAGCCCCGCGAGATGGCGAGGTTGGCCTGGTACCCGGCGTTGTACATGGCGAACAGCACGCACGGGATCAGCGCGATGACCACCGTCATCATCATGCGCTTCAGGTCGATGGCGTCGCGGACGTGCGCGCCGGCCTTGGTGACGTCCGGCGGCGTGTAGAGGAAGGTGTCCGTCGCCTCGTAGAGCGGGTAGAGCTTCTCGAGCTTGCCGCCCTTGTGGAACTTGTGCTCGAGTTTGTCGAGGAAGCTTCTCAGCATGGGAGTGTCAGCCCTCTTTCTCGATCTCGGAGAGGTTCTTGCGGAGGATGACGCCGAAGTCGGTCTTGCCGGGATCGACGAAGGTGCAGAGCGCGAGGTCCTCCTCGTCGAGCTCGAGGGCGCCGAGCGCGACGGCGCGGTCGGTGTCGCCGACGAGCAGCGAGCGCAGGAGGAAGGTCGGCATGATGTCGAGCGGCATCACGCGCTCGTACATGCCGATCGGGACCATGGCCCGCGGTGAGCCGTTGGTCGTGGTGGTGAAGTTGAAGCGCTTGCCGAACAGCCGCCCGAGGAAGCCGAGGTAGACCGGGATCGTCGAGTACTTGCCGGCGCCGGGGGCGAGCCAGCCGAGCAGCTCGCGCCTCCGGCCCTCCTCGAGGGCGGCGATCTGGACGTGGTGGCGGCCGAGGAAGCCGGACTGCTCGCCCATGGCCTTGCGGCCGCCGAGCACCGAGCCGCTGATGACGCGGTTCTCGCCGGGCTGGAGCTCGCCGGCGGTCAGCTCGTCGAGGCTGGCGCCCAGTCGCGTGGCGACGATGCGCGGCGACTTGACGACCGGGCCGGCGATGGTGACGTGGCGGACCGGGTCGAGCTGGCCGGTGGCGAACAGCACGCCGATCGCGATCACGTCCTGGTAGCCGAGGTGCCAGACCACGCGCTCGCGGTTGACGGGCTCGAGCTTGTGGATGTGGGTGCCGACGTTGCCCGCCGGGTGCACGCCGTCGAAGTCCTCGACCTTCAGGTTGGGGACCTGGCCGACGTCGACCTGCAGCTTGCTCGACTTGCAGAGGTAGGCCTTCGGCGCCAGCTTGGCGACGACCTGGAGGCCGCGGGCGAAGTCCGCCTCGCGCCCCTTCAGGACCACGCCGACGTCGGGGGCGTGGGGGTTGGTGTCGACCGCGGTGATGAAGACGGCGCGCGGGCTGCCGTCGGGCGCGGGGACCCGGGAGAACGGGCGCACGCGGATCGCCGTCCACAGCCCCGACTCGAGCAGCAGGGCCTTGACCTCGTCGACGCCGAGCGCGGCCGGGGACTTGCCCTGGACGGCGGCGAAGCTGGCGAACTCGACCTGCTCGTCGCTGGCGGCGAGGTCGATGACCAGCGAGACGAACGCCCGCTTCTCGCCGCGGTGCACGGCGACGACGGTGCCGGCGCCGGGGGCGGTGAAGCGGACGCCGGGGGCCTTGCGGTCCTCGAACAGGAGCTGGCCGCGCTTGACGACGTCGCCGACTTTGGCCTCCATGCGGGGCTTCATGCCGATGTAGTCGGCGCCGAGGAGGGCCACGCGCGTGACGGCTTTGCCGGGCGAGATGGCCTGCTGGGGTTCGCCGGTGATCGGCAGGTCGAGCCCCTTGGTGATGCGGTGTGCTGCCATGGAGACGGGTGTCCTCCGTGATGCAGCGAGGCGACCCGGCATTCGTTTCACGAGCCAGTACCCCGCTTCGAGGCGTGCAAATACTATGTTCTCTGAAATTTTCGGAGCCCCTGGGCGCGCATCCATACGTGCGGGTCGTCACGGATGCGCGTGCACGGCCGAGGCCGTGCACGGCCTGCGGGGGTCAGGCGGACAGTCGTTCGTATCGCATGTTGCGGCGCGACGGCGAGAAGCCGGCGAGGCGGATGTGCGACTCGATCTGCGCGGCGGTCATCATGAAGTGGGCGCCGGCGGTCGAGACCACGTTCTCCTCGATCATGATCGAGCCGAAGTCGTTGGCGCCGAAGCGGAGGGCCACCTCGCCGATCTCGGGGCCGAGCGTCGGCCAGGACACCTGAAGGTTCGGGATGTTGTCGAGGTAGAGGCGCGCAAGTGCTTGAATACGCAGGTAACGCAGGGGGCTGGTGTCGTCGCGGAGCTTGAGCCGGGTGCCGTCGGCCTGGAACGGCCAGGTGATGAACGCGGTGAAGCCGCCGGTCTCGTCTTGCAGGCTGCGGACGCGGTCGAGGTGGAGGAGGATCTGCTCGGCGGTCTCCTGGAAGCCGAACACCATGGTGGCCGTGGTCTTCATGCCGAGCGCGTGGGCCTCGCGCATGACGGCGAGCCACTCGTCGGCGGTGTTCTTGAACGGGGAGATGCGGGTGCGGACCTCGTCGTCGAGGATCTCGGCGCCGCCGCCGGGCAGGCTGTCCATGCCGGCGGCGCGCAGGCGCAGGAGCACCTCGCGGATCGGCATGTCCTCGAGCTCGGCGATGTGGATGATCTCGGTCGGCGAGAGGGCGTGGAGGGCGAGCTTGAAGTTCTGCTTGGTCCAGCGGAACAGGTCCTCGTAAAAGGCCAGGTTCAGGGCGGGGTTGAGGCCGCCTTGCAGGAGGATCTGCACGCCGCCGAGGTCCTCGGTCTCGCGGAACTTTTTGGTCAGTTCTTCGCGGCTCAGGACGTAGCCTCCGGCGGCTCCGGGCGGGGTGTAGAAATTGCAGAATTTGCAACGAGTTACACATACATTGGTGTAGTTGACGTTGCGGTCGACGATGTAGGTGACGGTGGCGTCGGGGTGGAGCGTCTTGCGGCGGGCGTCGGCGGCGGCGCCGAGGGCCATGAGGTCGGCGTTCTCGTAGAGGAAGATGCCCTCCGCGAGGTCGAGGCGGCCGCCGTTCGCGGCGCGGGCGAGCAGGGTGTCGGCGTGCATGGCCGGGCGCGGCAAGCGGGCGCCGGCCAGCGCCTCGGGCACGGCCGAGCCGGCGAAGCGCACGTGGATCGTGTCGGCCTCGGCGAGGCCGGGGATCTGCACGAGGCCGGACTCGCGGGCGCGGGTGAGGAATTCGACCAGGCCCTCGCGCTCCTTGGTGCTGAGGCTGTAGCGGATCGCGCGGCGGAGGTAGTTGGCGTAGGCGTTGTCGGACAGCACGGGCTCGCTGCCGTCGGCGAGGCGGGCCTCTCGGTAGGCGCGGGCGAGGTCCTCGGCGTGCTTCAGGCCGTAGGCGCGGGCGGTCTGGAGGGCGGTGACGTGCTCGGGGGTGAGCGCGCCGGGGCGGGCGGCCCAGAAGGCGAACACGAACGGGAGGCCGGTGAGGGCCTGCCACAGCGTGCCGAGGTCGTGGACCTGCAGGGGCGGGCCGGCGGGGCGGTGGAGCTGGCCGCGCAGGCCGAAGGCGGCGTCGCCGATGATGAGGGCGGCGTCGCGGCCGCGCGCGCGGCTGCGGCCCTCGCGGTGGGGGCAGGGGACGAACTCGGGCCGCAGGCCGCGGGCGGCGAGCAGCAGCTGGACGAGCACCACGCTGGTGCGTGAGGCGGCGTCGAGGTGGACGCGGGCGATCTGGTCGAGCGGGCACTCGCTGACGAGCACCACCGTCTCGACCGCGCCGCGGCAGCCGATGCCGACCTCGGGCACCACCTCCCACTCGGGGTGGGCGGCGTAGGCGGCGACCGGCACCAGGGCCACGTCGACGAGGCCCTGCTCGAGCTGGCGGGCGCACTCGCTGGGCAGGGCGGTGGTGACGTCGAACAGCGGGGCGCCGTCGGCGGCTCGCGGGGGTTTGGCACCCGGGAGGTGCTGGCCGGTGAGCGGGCAGACGAGGGGCCAGGCGTTTAAAAAGGAAACGGCACTGACGCGCAGCGGCGAGGTCATGGGCGCGAGTGTAGGCGAGGTCGCGGTGTCCCGGCGAGCGCTGCGACGTCGGGTCGCTTCGATGGGGTTATGGGGGCGGCGGGGTCGGCGGACAACGAGGCGCTCCGACGGACTCGGAGAGCGACAGGGCATTCGGGCGCGAAGGGAGAGCGCGGGGCGAGAAAGATCGTCGGCGGACGACGGGCGGGGCCGACGAACTTGGGGACCCCGCAACGCCGGTACCCCATGCCACGTGCTCGCCGCTACGGTTCACTTCGAGACCTTCACTGCTGAGAGCCTCCTGCCCAGGGGCCGGCCCGTCGTCCGCTGACGATCTCTCTCGCCCCCGTGAAACGGGGTCAGCGCTTGGAGCCGCCGAGGCAGGGGGGCGTGGGGGCGACGGCGCCGCCGCGTTCGGTCCACTGTTCGGGGGTCAGGGCCTCGATGGCGAGGGCGTGCACGCCGCCGCGGAGCTCGTCGGCGAGGGTCGTGTTGACGGCGCGGTGGCGGGCGACGAGCGACTGGCCGGCGAAGGCGGGGCTGACGACCACCACCTTGAAGTGGCTCTCGCGGCCGGGAGGGCCGCTGTGGCGGTCGCTCTGGTTCTCGACGATCAGGGCGACCGGCGCGAACGCGGTCACGAGCTTGTCGTGGATCCGCTGCTCGACGATCACGAGGCCTGCTCCGCGGACCGGGCGGGCGGGTCGGGCAGGGTCGCGGCGATGGCCACGGCGATGTCGACGACCGCGATCTCCTCGTCCTTGCCGAAGTGTTTGAGGCCGTCGCTCAGCATGGTGTGGCAGAACGGGCAGGCCACGCCGACCGCGTTGGCGCCGGACTCGACGACCTCCTTGGCGCGGTTGAGGTTGACGCGCTTGCTCTTCTCCTCCTCCATCCACATGCGGCCGCCGCCGGCGCCGCAGCAGAAGCCGTGCTCCTTGTTGCGGTGGAGCTCCTGGACGTGGCCGCGGTTGCCGGTGGCCTTCTCGAGGATCTCGCGGGGGGCGTCGTACACGCCGTTCCAGCGGCCGATGTAGCAGCTGTCGTGGTACGTGAACTTCTTGTCGCTGGCCTGGCCGACGTTGAGCTTGCCGGCGCCGAGCAGGTGGGCGATGAGCTGGCTGTGGTGGAGGACCTCGTAGTTGCCGCCGAACTGCGGGTACTCGTTCTTGATGGTGTGGAAGCAGTGGGGGCAGGAGGCGATGACCTTGGTGACCCTGGCCTCGTTCATGACCTGGACCTGCTCGCGGGCCATGTTCTGGTAGTCCATCTCGGCGCCGAGGCGGCGCACCGACTCGCCGCTGCACTTCTCCTGCTTGCCGAGCACGGCGAACTTGACGTTGGCGGCGTGCAGGACCTTGACGAGCGCGCGGGTGGTCTTCTTGGCGTTGTCGTCGTAGGCGCCGGCGCAGCCGACGAACAGCAGGTACTCGGCGTCGGGGGCCTCCTCGACGGTCTTCACGTCGAGGCCCTCGGCCCACTTCATGCGGTCGTCCTGGTTGAGGGACCACGGGTTGCCGGCGTTGCTGATGTTGCCGAGGAAGCGGGTGACCTCGCCGGGGGTGCGGCCGGACTCGTCGTTGAGGACGATGTGCTGGCGCATCTGCAGGATCTTCAGGGGGTGGTCGATGAACACCGGGCAGACCTCCTGGCAGGCGCCGCAGGTGGTGCAGGCCCACAGGGTCTCGTCCTTCACGCGGCCGCCGACGAGCGGGGGCAGGGCGGCGAGGTCGGCTTTGATCTTCGCGATCAGGTCCTTGTTCGCGCCGGCGGGGGGCTCGACGTCGTCCTTGGTCGAGCCGCCGGCCTTCTTCAGCTTCACCAGGAGCGAGCCGCGGGCCTTCATCTCGTCCTTCAGGTCGTGGATGAGGTGCATCGGCGAGAGCGGCTTGTCGGTGGCGAACGCCGGGCAGTAGTTGGTGCAGCGGGCGCACTCGGTGCAGGCGTAGTTGTCGATCAGGGACTTCCAGGTGAAGTCCTCGATGCGGGCGACGCCCCAGTTCTCGAACAGCGGCTCGGCGCTCGGGTCGGTGGGGTCGTCCTTGTCGAACAGGGCGGCCTTCGGCATGGCGTTCTTGGGGCCCTGGTTGCGCAGCAGGATGTTGGGCGCCGAGCCGAGCACATGGATGTGCTTGGAGAACGGGAGGTAGTTGAGGAAGCCGAGCACGATGCCGATGTGGACCCACCAGAAGATCTCGCTGGCGATGTGGGCGTTGTGCGGGTCGACGTGGGGCTGCAGGGCGCCGCCGGGGAGGATGGTGTAGAGGCCGAGCAGCTGGCCGATCGGGCCCGAGATGGGGAAGCCGGGCTGCAGCGCGGTGCCGGTCGCGAGGTGCGAGGCGTGCAGGCCGAAGTGGCTGAGCACGAGCAGGCTGATCGCGGACAGGATCAGCATGGCGTCGAGGCTCAGGGGGATGAACGCCGGGCGGATGAAGCGGCGCACCATCGCGTAGACGAGGGCGGCCAGCACGATCAGGTTGGCGACGTCGATCACCGCGTTGAGCCAGCCGTAGGCGGTGGGGCCGACGATCACGCCGAGGTTGAACCAGCTGCCGAGCACGCCCTGGAGGCCGATGTCGACGGTCGCGATCGAGAGGATCAAAAAGCCCCAGTAGATGGGGAGGTGGTGCCAGCTGCGCTTCTCCTCGAAGACCTTCCCTTGGCCGAAGAAGAACGCCATGAGGCTGGCGATGCGCTGGGCCCACGTCTCCTTCAGGTTCGCCGGGCGGCCGAGCGCGGCGATCTTCACCAGGTGCATGAAGCTGTAGGTGAAGAGGCCGAGGGAGAACGCGAGGACGACGAGGAAGGCGATCTGTTTGAGCATGACGGGCTCCGCGAACTCCGGACCCTGCGGGCATACCACAGGACGCGGCGGCTCGGCGCGCGAGGTGCGCTATCTCCGAAGAGGGGTCAGGACGGCGTTTCGGGGCGGTTGGCGGGCGTACGGGAGGGTTGACGAGTCGGCCCGGGCCGGTGTGACAGGCGGCCACAGGCCCACGGCGAGCCGGTCCGCTGCGTGGTGCGGCGACGATGACGGGGCGGCGAGCGAGGCCCGAGGGGCTCGGGGGTCAGTCGCTGGTGGCGACGGTGTGGGCGAGCCAGGCGCCGCCGCGGACCCGGACCTGCGGGGCGCCGGACTCGCGGGGGACGACGCGGCCGAGCGGGATCGGCTCCTCGCCGACGCGGCGCAGGGTCGACTGCACGAGGGCGGCGTGGTCGGGGTCGACGTAGAGGATCATGCCGACGCCGCAGTTGAAGGTGCGGAGCAGCTCGCGCGGGGGCACGCGCTGGGCGGCGATCGCGGCGAGCACCGGAGGACATGGCACTTGAGACAGGTCGAGCTCGACCGCGAGGGCCTCGCCGAGGGCGCGCTGGGGGTTGTCGATCAGGCCGCCGCCGGTGATGTGGGCGGCGCCGTGGAGCGGGGCCTCGGCGAGGCGGCGCAGCGGGGCGAACGCGTACTCGTAGATGCGCGTGGGGGTGAGCAGGATCTCGCCGACGCTCTGGCCGGCCGGATCGCCGGGCAGGGCGTCGCGCAGGTCGAGGCCGGCGTGGGCCGGGTCGAGCAGGGCCTTGCGCGCCAGGCTGTAGCCGTTGCTGTGCAGGCCGGTGGAGCGCAGGCCGAGCGCGAGGTCTCCGGCGCGCACGCGGCCGGGGCCGAGCACGCGGTCGCGCGAGACGACGCCGACGGCGAAGGCGGCGAGGTCGTAGTGGCCGTCGCCGTAGAGGCCGGGCAGCTCCGCGGTCTCGCCGCCGAGCAGGGAGCAGCCGGACTGGCGGCAGCCCTCGACGATGCCGCGGATGATGGCCTCGACGTGGTCGGGGGCGAGGCGGCCGGTGGCGATGTAGTCGAGGAGGAACAGCGGCTGAGCGCCGGCGACCAGCAGGTCGTTGACGTTCATGGCCACGAGGTCGATGCCGACGGTGTCGTGGCGGTCCATGGCGATCGCGACCAGCAGCTTGGTGCCGACGCCGTCGGTGCAGGCGACGAGCACGGGCTCGGGCACGCCGGACGGCAGGCCGATGAGGCCGGCGAAGCCGCCGATGTCGCCGATCTGCTCGGGGCGGCGGGTGCCGGCGACCATGGCCTTGATGCGGCGCACGGCCTCGTTGCCGGCGGCGATGTCGACGCCGGCGGCCGCGTAGGTGAGCGCGGGCGCGTGCGCGGAGGCGCCGGGGCCGGCCGGGTGCGGGGCCGAGGCGTCGCCCTGCGGGAGCGGCTCGGGGTCGGGCGCGGGCGCGGCGTTCGGCGGCGGCTCGCTCGCGGGGGGACGTGCAGCGGCGGGCGCGGGGTGTGCACCGCCGGTGGCGGCCTTGTCATCGGTGGACGCGGACACGGGACAGACGCGTACCAGGGCGCGGGCGCGGCGGCAACTGGGCTTGCCAAGGGGGGGGTCGGCGGCGATGATGCGCGCCCCGGAGGTGCCCCGAGATGGCGTGGTGGCGACGCAAGAAACAGCCGCTGGCGGCTCCCAGCGACGGCAAGGTGTCGGTCCCGAAGGGGCTGTGGACCAAGTGCGACGCGTGCGGTGAGATCACCTTCACCTCGGAGTTCGTGCAGAACCTCCGCGTGTGTCCGGGCTGCGGGCACCACCACGTGCTGCCGACGCGCGAGCGGGTGGCGGCGATCATCGACGCCGACACCTGGCAGCCGATGGACCTCGAGCTGCGCTCGGGAGATCCGCTGCGCTTCCACGATCAGGCGCCGTACAGCCACCGCATCAAGAAGGCCGAGGCGACCAGCGGGATCGAGGACGCGTTCACCTCGGGCCTCGGCAGCATCGACGGCGTGCCGGTCAGCGCCGGGTTCTTCGTGTTCGAGTTCATGGGCGGGTCGATGGGCTCGGTGGTCGGCGAGAAAGTGACGCGGGTGTTCGAGCGGGCGCTCGAGCTGCGGCGGCCGGCGATCGTGTTCTCGGCGTCGGGCGGGGCGCGCATGCAGGAGGGCATCCTCTCGCTGATGCAGCTGGCCAAGACGTCGGCGGCGCGCGGGCGCCTGCGCGACGCGGGGCTGCCGTACATCTCGGTGTGCCTGCACCCGACCACCGGCGGGGTCGCGGCGAGCTTCGCCATGCAGGGCGACATCAACCTGGCCGAGCCCAAGGCGCTGGTCGGGTTCGCGGGGCCGCGGGTGGTCCAGCAGACGATCGGCCAGGAGCTGCCGCCGGGCTTCCAGCGGGCGGAGTTCCTGCTCGAGCACGGGATGGTGGATCGCATCGTCAGCCGGCTCGAGATGCGCGCGGAGCTGGGGACGATGCTGCGGCTGCTGGGCGCGCGCACCGGCGCCGCCGAGGCGCGTCCGGCGTGAGCGGGCCCGAGGTCCCGCGCTGGCAGCAGGCGCTGTTCGAGCGGCGCAACCTCGGAGTGAAGCTGGACCTCGCGGCGGTGCGGGCGGTGCACGCGGCCCTCGGAGCGCCGGGCGCGGGCGTCCGCGCGGTGCACGTGCTCGGGACCAACGGCAAGGGCTCGACGGCGGCGATGGTCGCCCACGTGCTGCGGGGGCGCGGGCTGCGGGTCGGGCTGTACACCAGCCCGCACCTGCACCGCGTGGGCGAGCGGCTGCGGGTCGACGGCGCGGCCGCGAGCGACGACGAGGTGCAGGCGCTGTGCGACCGGGTGCTGGCGGCGGAGCGCGCGGGGCCGCGGCCGCTGACGTTCTTCGAGGTGCTGACGCTGGCTGCGCTGCTGCACTTCGCCGGGCGCTCGGTCGACGCGCTGGTGATCGAGGCGGGGCTCGGCGGTCGGCTCGACGCCACGCGGGTGCTGCGCTACACGGCCTCGCTGTTCACGCCGATCGCGCTCGACCACATGCAGTACCTCGGGCCGACGATCGCGGCGATCGCCGGCGAGAAGGCGGCGGTGATGGAGGACGGGGCGCCGGCCGTGAGCGCGCCGCAGACCGCGGAGGCCGAGGCGGTGCTGCGGGCGACGGCGGCGCGCTGCGGGGTGGCCCTCGAGTTCGTGGCGCCGCTCGCTCGCGCGCCGCGCGGGCTCGCGGGCGAGCACCAGCGGGTCAACGGGGCGCTGGCGCTGGCGGGGGCGCGGCGGCTGGTGGCGGGGGCGACGGCCGAGGAGCTCGACGGGGTGGTGTGGCCGGGGCGGCTCGAGCGGGTGCGGGTCGGCGGCGGGGCGGCGGTGTTCGACGTGGCCCACAACCCGCACGGGATCGCGGCGCTCGTCGAGGCGCTGCGCGAGGCGCCGGCGCGGCGGGTGGTGGTGTTCGGGTGCCTGGCCGACAAGGACGCACGAGGTATGTTGCAGCGGCTGGCGACGCTCGGCTGCCCGCTGTGGCTGGCGCCGCTGGCGGGCGGCGGGTCGCTGGAGGCGGCGGCGGAGGGGCTCGCGGCGCGGACGTTCGCGGCCGCCGAGGCGCCCGAGCTGGCGGCGGCGATGGCGGCGTGGCTGGCGGGGGACAACGAGCTGGTGGTCTGTGGCTCGCATCACCTCGTCGGTCTGCTGCGGGGGCGCCTGCTCGGGGAGGCTGGCGACGTCCGCCGTCTCAGCGACCCGCTCGCGCGCGGGTGACCGACGTTCGTACGCCGTCCGCTCGCCTCGTGCAGGTGACGGCGAGGTCGAGGTGCATGGCGTGCGGGGATCGTGATATCGGTGGAGACGGAGGACGCGATGGCGATGGAGCAGCCGGCGACGTCGGCCGGAGCGACGAGCGAGCGGGCGCGCATGAAGGCGCTGCTCGACGGGCAGCACCGCATCCTGCGGCTCATCCACGAGGACCGACCGCTGGCGGAGACGCTGACGCAGATCTGCCTGATGATCGAGGGCCAGGTCGAGGGCATGCTGGCGTCGATCCTGCTGCTCGACGAGGAGGGCACCCACCTCATGCACGGCGCGGCGCCCAACCTGCCGGCCGAGTACATCGAGGCGATCGACCGCATCAGCATCGGGCCGAACGTCGGGGCCTGCGGGGCGGCGGCCTACACCGGGGAGCCGTGCGTCATCGAGGATATGGCCACGCACCCGAACTGCGTGGCCTTCCGCGAGGTGGCGTCCGTGCGCTGCGGGCTGCGCGGGCTGTGGTCGACGCCGATCCGGGCCTACGACGGGCGGGTGGTCGCGACCTTCGCCATGTACTACCGGGTCCCCAAGCTGCCGACGCTGGCGGACCGCAAGCTCATCGACTTCACCAGCCACCTGGTGACGATCGCGGTCAACCGCCACCGCGATCGCGAATTTCTCGGGGCGGACGCCTGAGGCCATGCACCGGTGACGAGCGACGACCGTCTGGCGGTCTACGGGGCCGCGCTGGCCAGCTTCGTGGCGTCGCGCGACGAGGCGGCGCTCGTGCAGGCCTACGACCTGGGCAAGCGGCTGTTCGCGGCGGGCGAGCCGGTGGCCGACCTGATCGCGCTGCACCACGCGGCGCTGGTCGAGGCGCTGGCGGGCGCGCCGGGGCGGGCGCGCGAGGTGGTGGCCGCGGCGGAGCGGCTGCAGGGCGAGCTGCTGGCCCACGTCGACGGCGAGCTGCGGCGCCAGCACGACTATCAGATCGACCAGCGCCTGCTCAACGAGCAGCTGCTGCGCCAGGCCCACGCGCTCGACGCCACCAACGAGGCGCTGCGGCGGGCCAAGGAGGAGGCGGAGGCGGCGACGCGGGCCAAGGCGGAGTTCCTGGCCAACATGAGCCACGAGATCCGCACGCCGATGAACGCGGTGATCGGCATGACGAGCCTGCTGGTCGAGACGCCGCTCGACCCGCTGCAACGCGAGTACGCGCAGACCATCCGGTCGAGCGGGGACCACCTGCTGACGCTGATCAACGACATCCTCGACTTCTCGAAGATCGAGGCCGGCAGCTTCGAGCTCGAGGTGGCGCCGTTTAGCCTGCGCGGGTGCATCGAGGAGGCGCTCGACCTGGTGGCGGTGCGCGCGGCCCAGAAGGGCATCGAGCTGGCCTACGAGATCGCCGAGGGCACGCCGGCGGCGGCGCTCGGCGACGTCGCGCGGGTGCGCCAGGTGCTGCTCAACCTGCTCAGCAACGCGGTGAAGTTCACCGAGCGCGGCGAGGTGTTCGTGGCGGCCAGCGCGACGCCGGCCGACAGCGGGGCGTTCGTGTTCCACGTGGCGGTCCGCGACACCGGCATCGGCATCCCGGCGGACCGGGTCGAGCGGCTGTTCCGCGCGTTCGTGCAGGTCGACGTGTCGACCACGCGGATGTACGGCGGGACCGGGCTCGGGCTGGCGATCACGCGCTCGCTGGCCGAGCTGATGAACGGCCGGGCGTGGGTCGAGAGCGCGCCGGGCCAGGGCTCGACCTTCCACTTCACGTTCACGGCGCCGCCGAGCGACGAGCCGGCGCCGAGCCTGCCCCGCGAGTACGCGCCCGAGCTGCGCGGCATGCGGGTGCTGATCGTCGACGACCACGCGACCAACCGGCGGATCCTCGGGCTGTACGCCCAGCTGTGGGGCATGCACCCGACGGCGGCGGCGTCGGGGCCGGAGGCGCTGGCGCTGCTGCGCGAGGGCCGGCGCTTCGAGCTGGCGCTGCTCGACTACCTGATGCCGGAGATGGACGGCGTGGCCCTGGCGCGGGCCATCCGCGAGCTGCCGGGCGGGCCGAACATCCGCACGGTGATGCTGACGTCGGTGGGCACGACCCGCGACGTGGCCGCGCACGTCGACGCGGCGGTGCTGAAGCCGATCAAGCCGGCGGCGCTGTACGAGGTGCTGGCGCGGCTGTTCGGGGTGGCGACCGCGGAGCCGGAGCCGGCGCGGGCGCACGCGTTCGACCACGGGCTCGGCGAGCGCCACCCGCTGCGCATCCTGGTGGCCGAGGACAACTCGGTCAACCAGAAGGTGGCGGCGTCGCTGCTGCAGCAGCTCGGCTACTCGGCGGACTTCGCGGCCAACGGGGTGGAGGCGGTCGACGCCACGCTGCGCCAGGCCTACGACGTGGTGTTCATGGACGTGCAGATGCCGGTGATGGACGGGCTGGCGGCGACGCGGGAGATCCTGCTGCGGCGCGCGGGCGGGTCGCGGCCGCGGATCGTGGCGATGACGGCCCACGCGATGCCGCGGCTGCGTCAGGCGTGCATGGAGGCGGGCATGGACGACTACGTGGCCAAGCCGATCCGCACCGAGGACCTGGCGCGCGCGCTGGCGGCGTGCGCCCCGGTGACCGGCGAGGCGGTCGCGCTGGCGACGCCGGCGAGCGTCGGGCCCGAGCGGAGCACGCGGTCGCTGGCCGACCTGGCGGCGTTCCGCGACGCCTCGGCGCTGGCGCTGCGGCGGCTGCGGCGGGCGGCCGACACCTCGGACTGGGGCGGCGGGGTGGCGCTGGCCCGCGAGCTCGCGGGCATCTGCGCGGAGCACCGCATGGAGGGCTTCACGGCGCGCTTCGGCGAGCTCGCGGGGCTGGACGGCGACGCGTTCGTGCGCGAGGCGATCGCGCGGGTGGCCCGGCTGCAGCGCGACCACGCGGTGCTGGTCGAGCCGACCAAGCAGGTGCCGCGCGGCGGACCGCTGCCGCCGGCCCTCGACGCGGCGGCGCTGTGGGGCATGCGCGCGCAGGTCGGCGAGGCGGCGCTCGGCGAGGTCGTGTCGCAGTACCTGCGGGACGCGCCGCGCATGCTGGCGGACCTCCGGGCGGCCCACGCGGCCGGCGACGCCCCGACGATGGCGCGCACGGCCCACGACCTGCGCTCGACCAGCGCGACCGTGGGGGCGCGCGGGCTGGCCGAGGTGGTCGGGCGGGTCGAGGACGCGGCGCGGGCGGGCACGCTGACGATCGCGGGGCTGCTGGTCGAGGCGGCCGGCGCGGCGCTCGAGCGGGTGCAGACGGCGCTGATCGGGCTGAAGGTCGGGCGCGGCGGGTGACGCGGAGCCTGTCCTTCGGGGCAGGTCAACTCGGCGGCGGGATGGTCACGGCGACGTCCTCGACGCGGCCGTCGGCGGTGCGGCCCTTGACGATCATGAGCTGGCCGGTGAGCGCGGGGTCGTGGTTCTCGACGGTCAGCGAGCCGCCGGGGGACTGGCGCACCTCGATCGCGCGCGACGGGGCCTCGATCGCGGTGAAGCGCGGGGTGCCGTCGGCCATGACGGCGGGGTCGTCGGTGGCTCGTGGGCTCGTCGACGCGGGGGTCGGCGCGGCCGGGCGGGCGGTGTTCGCCTCGAGGCGGGCGAGGCGGCGCCCGATGTCGGTGAGCTCGGCGGCGGGGCCGGGGGCGCTCTGCTGGCTGCGCGTGAGGTCGAGGCCGTGGCGCACGGCGGCGAGCTCGCGGCGGATGGCGGCGAGCTCGTCGGGGGCGGACGCGGCGGCGGCGGGCGGCGGGCGCAGGGCGGCGTACACGGCGACGCCGAGGGCCGCGAGCGAGAGCGCGGTGGTGGCGACGAGCAGGCGGACGACCGCGGCGCCGGGCGTGGGCATGGTCAGTACAGCCGCTGGCAGTTGTTCTGGTTGTTGGTCACGCGGTAGCAGTGGAAGATCGTGGCGTTGTTCTCGTTGAAGCGCTGCACCGTGACGATGGTGACGCTGCCGTCGTTGCACAGCGGGGCCTGCAGGGTGTCGCCGACGGCGAACGAGCTGCGGAAGGTCGTCGACATGGCGCCGGTGTTGCCGACGCAGCTGGACGGGTGGATGAACGAGTAGTTGTAGAAGGCGGCGCCGGCGGTGGTGCGCAGCTGCAGGGTGGCGGCGTTGGTCGCCTCGAGGATCCAGCCGTTGCCGGTGTGGTGCGTGATCGCGAGGTCGGGGCCGAACTGGGCCTTGGTGACGACCGGCGGCTGGTAGACGCCGGCGGGGCCGGCGGGGCCGGCGGGGCCGGCGGGGCCCGCCTGGCCGTTGGCGCCGGCGGGTCCGGCGGGGCCTTGCGGGCCGGCGGGGCCGACGGGTCCGGCGGGGCCCTCGGGACCGGCGGGGCCCGCCGCACCGTCCGCGCCGGGGGGGCCGGCGGGGCCCGCGGGACCGGCGGGGCCCGCGACGCCGGGCGCGCCGGCGGGTCCGGCGGGGCCGACGAGGTTGGTGGGATCGCCGACCCACTGGCCCTGCGCGTCGATCACGGGGCCGAAGCCCGGGATGGTGATCGACAGCGGGGTGATGTCGCCGATCGCGTTGCCGGCGACCAGCGCGTAGGGCACCGAGAGGGTCGGCGCGCGCGGGGTCATCTCCGCGTCGTCGTCGACCTTGACGCCGAGCCAGCGGATCGAGCCGTCGAACAGGTCGGGGCCGAACGGGGTCTGTTCGCCGAGCGCGACCGAGAAGAAGCCCTCGTCGATGTCGAGCTGGTGGGTCTCGATCCACAGCGGGTCCTTGGCCGCGGCGGTGGCGTAGATCGCGAACTCGATGGTGACGCTGGCGGTGATCGGGGCGCCGCCGCCGTCGAACAGGCGGCCCTGGTGGGTGATCGTCGGCGGGACGAGGGCGTCGGCGGTGCGCGCGGCGGTGAAGGCGGCGGCGCCGCCAGCGAGCGCGAGCAGCAGGCCGACGCGGGACGTCGTCACGGGCCACCGGCCCCGTCGTTGCCGGTCGATTGATCCTGCCTGCATGCCGCCCACCTCCCGAACGCCGTCCATTCGAGCGGAGCTGCGAGAAAGTCGCAAGGTCGTCGTTCGCGCCCGGGCGCGCAGACGCGACGTCAGGTATCAGCTGGCGACGCGGATCGGCGCGGCGGCCTCGGCCACGAAACGGTTGCCGTCCCACGCGTGGTAGACGCGGGTGATGCCGGCTGGAGTGACGTCGTAGAGCGAGAAGGCGCCGTGCTTGCCTGGCTTTTGGGACAGGTAGGTGCCGGAGCCGATGCCGTGCACGGTGACCGGGCCGCGCGGGCCGGGGATCGAGCCGTCGATGCGCTTGTGCTCGTGGCCGTGGAGGATGAGCTCGGCGCCGTGCTCGGCGATCACGCGGGCGAAGGCCTCGCGGTCGAGCAGGCTGTGGCGGGGCCTGGCCACCCCGGGCATGACCGGGTGGTGGATGAGCACGACGCGCGTGAGGCCCTCGCGCCCGAGGTCGGCGAGCATGCCGGCGAGGCGGGCCAGCTGCTCGTCGCCGACGGTGCCGACGGCGTGCAGCGGGAGCGAGGGGTGGGCGGTCGAGCAGCCGACGAGCGCGACGTCGCCGAAGCGCTGGACGAACGGGTAGTCGCCGCCGCGGCGCTCGCCGACCATGAAGTCGGCCATGGACTGCTCGAAGCGGCGGGCGCGGTGCGAGCCGCGGGTGTAGGCGTCGTGGTTGCCGGGCACGACGGTGACCGGCAGGCCGGCGGCGGCGAGCTTGCGGTGCACGAGCGCGAACTCCGACTCGAGCGCGAGGTTGGTGAGGTCGCCGGTGACGACCAGGCGCTCCGCCCGGTACTCGCGGGCGTGCTCGACGATGGCGTCGAACATGCCGTGGTGGTGCTTGCGGCCGCGGGCGAGCAGGAGGTTCACGCCGCCGGTCAGGCGCTTATTAAAAAAGCGGGCGGGGCTGTTGCCGGCGAGGTCGAGCAGGTGGATGTCGGAGCAGTGGACGAAGCGGAGGGGCATGGCGAGGCTCCGATGCGGGGCGTCAGAGGCGGTGGATCCCGCACTCGGTCTTGGCCTGGCCGGCCCAGCGACCGTCGCGCTCGTCGCCGTCGGCGGCGGGGCGGGCGGTGCAGGGCTCGCAGCCGATGCTCTTGTAGCCCTCGTCGAGCAGGCGGTTGTAGGGCAGCTCGCGCTCGAGGAGGTAGGTCCAGGTGTCGTTGCGGGTCCAGCGGGCCATCGGCGCGACCTTCAGGATCACGCCGCCGTCGTCGCGGGCGGCGGTGCCGACGATCGGCGTGCCGGCGCGCGACGGGCCCTGATCGCGGCGGATGCCGGTGATCCAGACATCGAGGAGGGTGAGGATCCGCCGCATGGGCTCGACCTTGCGGATCTCGCAGCAAGCGTCGGGATCGCGGGCGAACAGGTCGGGCCCGTGGCGCTCGGCCTGGCCGCGGATCGACAGCAGCGGCTCGACCACGCGGATGTCGGCCCCGCGGGCGCGGAACGCCTCGCGCACGTCGATCGAGGCGGCGAACAAATACCCGGTGTCGATGGTGTAGACGGGCACCCGCAGGCCGAGCGGGGCGGCGACCCGCTGCACGAGGTCGATGAGCACGCAGCCCTCGGCGCCGAACGCCGAGGTCATGCCGACGCGTGCGCCGGTGCCGGCGCAGCGCGCGAACAGCCAGCGCAGGACCTCCTCGGCGCCGGCGTGCTCGAGGCGGGCGTTGGCCTCGGCCAGCTCGGGGCCGCCGAGGGGCGGCCCGGACAGCTGCGGGCCGGCGGGCGCGGCGGGGCTGGGGACAGCGTTCACCGGCCGGTTGTAGCAGCCTTCCCGGCTGGGCGCACCACGGCTACAGTCACGGCCCATGTCAGCTTCGTCCGTCAGCTTGCTCGAGTCCGGCCGCACCCACGACTGCGGCGCGCTGCGGGGCGCCGATGTCGGCGCCTCGGTGGTCCTGTTCGGGTGGGTGCACCGCACGCGCAACCGCGGCGGCCGCATCTTCGTCGACCTGCGCGACCGCTTCGGCATCACCCAGGTGGTGTTCGGCCCGGACCTCGGCGCGGAGGCGCACGCGGCGGCGGGCGACGTGCGCGGCGAGTTCTGCGTGGCCGTCGCCGGCACGGTGATCTCGCGCGGCGACAACATCAACACGAAGATGCCGACCGGCGAGGTCGAGGTCGAGGCGCGGCGGCTCGAGGTGTTCTCGAGCGCGGACCCGCTGCCGCTGCAGGTCGCCGACGACGACAAGGTCGACGCGCTCGAGACGACGCGCCTGAAGTACCGCTACCTCGACCTGCGGCGGCCGTCGCTGCAGAAGAACTTCGTGCTGCGCTCGCGGCTGGCGACGCTGACCCGCATCACCCTGGCCGAGCTCGGCTTCCTCGAGCTCGAGACGCCGTACATGGTGAAGTACACGCCGGGCGGGGCGCGCAACTTCCTGGTGCCGTCGCGGCTCAACCCCGGGCAGTTCTACGCGCTGGCCGAGTCGCCGCAGATCTTCAAGCAGCTGTTCATGGTCGCGGGCATGGACAAGTACTTCCAGATCTGCCGCTGCTTCCGCGACGAGGACCTGCGCAACGATCGCCAGCCGGAGTTCACGCAGATCGACGTCGAGATCAGCTACGCCACGCCGGAGCGGGTGGCCGCGCCGATCGAGGAGCTGATCGCGCGCGCGTGGTCGCAGCTGCTCGGCGTGGAGCTGCCGCGGCCGTTCGCGCGGATGACCTGGGCCGAGGCGATGGGCAAGTACGGCAGCGACAAGCCCGACCTGCGCTTCGGCCTCGAGTTCGTCGACATCAAGGACCTGGTGGCCGAGTCGGGCTTCCGCGTGTTCACCGAGGCGCCGTTCGTCAAGGGCATCTGCGTGCCGGCCGAGTTCGACAAGGAGCTGAGCCGCGGCAAGATCGACAAGCTGACCGAGCTGGTCAAGAAGCGCGAGTCGGGCGGGGCGAAGGGGCTGTCGTGGGCCCGCGTCGGCGAGGGCGGGGCGTGGAGCTCGCCGCTGACCAAGAACCTCTCGGCCGAGATCCAGCAGACCATCACCCAGCGCATGGGCGCGACGCCGGGCTGCGTGCTGCTGTTCGTGGCCGACGGCTTCCACACCACGCACGCGGCGCTCAATGTGCTGCGGCTCGAGCTGCGCGACAGCCTCGGGCTGGTCGAGAAGGCCGGCAAGGCGCCGTGGCAGTTCCTGTGGGTGACCGACTTCCCGCTGTTCGAGAAGGCCGACGGCGGCGCGTGGGTGTCGTCGCACCACCCGTTCACCTCGCCGCGCACCGACCACGTGGCGCTGCTCGACAAGGACCCGGGCGCGGTGCTGGCCCAGGCCTACGACCTCGTGCTCAACGGCAACGAGGTCGGCGGCGGCTCGATCCGCATCCACCGCAGCGACGTGCAGGCCAAGATCTTCTCGGTGCTCGGGCTCGACGAGCAGCAGATCCAGCAGAAGTTCGGGTTCCTGCTCGAGGCGTTCCGCTACGGGCCGCCGCCGCACGGCGGCATCGCGCTCGGGCTCGACCGCCTGTCGATGCTGATGGCCGGGGCGGGCAGCCTGCGCGACGTGATCGCGTTCCCGAAGACGCAGCGCGGCACCGACCTGATGACGGGCTGCCCGAGCGGCGCCGACGAGCCGCAGCTGGCCGAGCTGTTCATCCGCCACCGCCCGCTGCCGGGCGAGGGCGAGGGGTCCTGACGCGATGCGGTGGCTGCGCGCGTGGTATCGGCGCCTGCTCGCCAGTCTGGCGTGCGCGCTGTGCATGGTGCTCGGCTCGCCCGACGCCTCGTGGTGGTGGCTCGGGCTGGTCGGCTGGGTGCCGTGGCTGTACGCGATCGAGGGGCTGGCGCCGAAGAAGGCGTTCCTCGTCGGCTGGCTCACCGGCATCGTCACGGTGTTCGCGGGCTTCATCTGGCTGACCGAGCTGCTCGACAAGTTCGCCGGCTTCGGCATCGTGCCGCGCCTGTTCATCCACCTGCTGTTCGCGGCGTTCCAGGGCCTGCAGTGGGCGGCGCCGGCGGCGCTGCTGAGCTGGCTGCGCCGGCGGACGGGGCGCGACGTGCTGCTGCTGGCGCCGCTGTGCTGGGTCGCGGGCGAGGCGGCGCTGCCGCACGTGTTCCCGTCGTACCTGGCGCTGATGTGGTGCTTCGAGCCGCGCTGGCTGCAGCTGGCGGAGATCGGCGGGGTCACGACCATCGGCCTGGCGCAGCTGTCGATCAACGCCGGGCTGTACGTGCTGCTGCGCGACCAGCTGGCCGACCGGCGGTTCAACCGCGCGGCCGCGGCGGTGTTCCTCGGCTGGCTGATCGGCACGCCGCTGTACGGCACGATCCGCATGGCCCAGGTCGACGCGGTGATCGCCGCCTCGCCGAAGGTCAAGGTCGGGGTGGTGCAGGGCAACTTCGGCATCTACGAGTGGGGCCGCATGCGCACGAAGTACGGGATCCTGGCCCGCCTGCAGGCGGAGTCGGCCCGGCTCGAGCGCGAGGGGGCCGAGCTCATCCTGTGGGGCGAGACCGGCTACCCGTTCTCGTACGCGCTGCCGCGGCGCGGCGGCAAGGACCTGCCGGTCGGGCACAACCGCCGCGTGCGCCGCGAGTTCACGGCGCCGCTGATCTTCGGGGTGGTCACCGCCGACCCGAAGGAGAGCAAGTACGCGTTCAACACGGCCATGGTGCTCGAGCGCGACGGCACGCTCGGCGACATCTACGACAAGGTGTTCCCGCTGTACTTCGGCGAGTACGTGCCGTTCATCGACCCCGAGTGGTACCTGAAGCAGGTGCCGTCGGCCTCGTACATCAACCCCGGCAAGGGGCCGGCGGTGCTGCGCGTGGGCGGGGCCGGCGAGCAGGACATGCGCTTCGGGCCGCTCATCTGCTACGAGGACATCCTGCCGCGGTTCGCCCGCAGCATCGCCGACGAGGGCATCCACGCGTTCGTCAACCTGACCAACGACTCGTGGTTCGGCAAGTCGAAGGAGCAGTACCAGCACATGGGGCTGGCGGTCCTGCGCACGATCGAGAACCGCCGCGGGCTGCTGCGCTCGGTCAACGCCGGGACCAGCGTGTACGTCGATCCGAACGGGCGGGTGATCCACCAGACCGCGGTCGAGGACCCGGACGAGGCCGAGGCGCCGCTGGCGGCCACCGGGTTCGTGGCCGAGGTGCCGCTGATCGACACCAACTACCGGACGCCGTACACGCGGACCGGGGAGCTGTTCAACGGGCTGGTGATCGCCGGGCTGACGCTGCTCGGGCTGCGCGGTCGTCGGCGGTTCGGGCGGGCCGGGCAGGCGCCGGCGAGCCCGCCGGCGGTGTGAGCGGGCCGATGCCGCGGGGCCTTGCGGCGGGGGCGTGAAGCCGTGACCCTGGCGGGGTTGTCGGACTTCGCATCGAACCCCTCCAGGCCCCGGCGGATCGGCCCGATCCGCCGCTGGCTCGGCCGCACCTGGCTGTCTCTGTTCGGCTGGCGCCTCGTGACCGAGACGCCGCCGGTCGACAAGTTCGTGTTCATCGCGGCGCCGCACACGACGGGCTGGGACCTGCCGTTCATGCTGGCGACGGCGTACGCGATGGGCGTCCCGATCTCGTGGCTGGGCAAGCGCGAGCTGTTCGGGCTCCCGTTCGGGCCGCTGCTGCGCTGGCTGGGCGGGATTCCGGTCGACCGCGGGCGGCGCGGGAACATGGTCGGGCAGGCGGCCGAGGCGTTCGCCCAGGCCTCGCAGCTCGTGCTCGCGGTGCCGCCCGAGGGCACGCGCAAGGGCGGCGGCCACTGGAAGTCGGGCTTTTATCATATCGCCCGCGCGGCGAATGTGCCGATCGGGCTCGGGTACCTCGATTATGCGCGGCGCCGCTGCGGGGTCGGCGGGTTCGTCGAGGCGACCGGGGACGTGCGCGCCGACATGGCGAAGATCCGCGGGTTTTATGCCGACGTGCGCGGCAAATATCCGCACCTCGAGGGCGAGCCGCGGCTGCAGGAGGAGGACGGCGACTGAGCGGGCGAGCGCTCGGTCGTCCGCGTCGAGCCCGGGTTTTGGCGAGGGCTTCGAAGAATGGCTGCGCGAGCGGGGTGATCCACGGGCTGTGCGGGGCGCGCCGCGGCGGCGGGCCGGGTCGCGTTCGACTGCGTGGATTCCCGGGGAGAACGCGGCGAGGACGCGGAAGAATCGCCGGGCCCGGCGATTCGCGTGATCCGCCCGCCGGGAGGGCGCGGATCGTCGCGATATGCTCGGTCGTGAACGTGACGAGATATCGGCGGTCGCCCGGGCCGCGTCGCGCGGCCGCGAGCCGTCGGTGTCTACGCGGTGCAGACCGGCGGTTCACCCGCGCCGCGGCGCCGCGCATACGCGGGGAACGCGGACGGAGCTGGAGGGAAAACGCCGTGCGCCGGGTCCGCGCGGCCGTTGGCGGGGTTCGGGCGGAGGATCCGCTTGCGAGGATAGACCAGTTCATTCCGATGGTAGCCCAATCACCGGCCGGACTCGCGTGATACCTCTATTGTCGTCCAGGAGGTTCGACAATGGCATTCCCGACATCCGTCAATGATCAGATCACCGATTCCGTCACCCAGGCCAACGTCAAGGTGCTCGGCGACGCGCCCGCGGTCGCGGTCGGCAGCCTGTTCCAGGCGACCGCGCAGGCGCTGGCCAACGCGGCCCACAACGCGACGAACAGCCAGCAGCAGAGCTACGTCACGGCCCAGGCGGCGACCACCATGGGGGTGACGACGCTGCTCTCGATCGACACCGCGTCGACGGGCATGGCCACGAAGGCGATCCTCACCACGGGCGTCAAGGGCCTCGGCTGAGACCGGCCCACAGGAGGGCTGACCCATGGCATTCCCGACCTCGGTCAACAGCCAGATCACCGACTCCGTCACGCAGGCCAATCTGCAGGTGCTCGGCACCGCGCCGGCGGTGGCGATGGGAAACCTCTTTCAGGCGACCGCGCAGGCGCTGGCCAACGCGGCCCACAACGCGACGATGGCGCAGCAGCAGCTGTACGTGACCGCCCAGGCGGCGACGACGATGGGCGTCGCGCTGCTCTACTCGCTCGACACGGCGTCGACCGGCATCGCGACCAAGAAGATCCTCGGAACATGAGTCCGCGGGCGCTGCCCGCACAACCGCATCGAGACGATAGGAGCGAAAGACAATGGCGTACCCGACTTCCGTCAACAGTCAGATCACCGATTCCGTGTCGCAGGTCAACACCAAGGTGCTCGGCGACGCGCCCGCGGTGGCGATGGGCAACCTGTTCATCGCCACCAGCCAGGCGCTGGCGAACGCGGCCCACAACGCGACCAACAACCAGCAGCAGTCGTACGTCACCATGCAGGCGGCGACGACCCAGGGGGTGGCGACGATGCTGTCGATCGACACCGCCGCCACCGGCGAGGCCACGCAGAAGATCTTCGCGTGAGGCCGGCGCCGCGCGACGCCCGTGGTGATGGATGAGCCATGGCGGGCGTCGCGGAGCTGGTCGGAGACGCCGTCGCGGGGGACGTGGCGGTCATCGGCCTCGGCCCCGCGGCGGCGATGGCCGCCCTCGACGCCGCCGCCGCCGACAGCACCGCCCTGGCGATGCAGAACGCGACGGCGCAGCAGCAGCGCGTGCAGGTCACGTCGACCGCCGCGCTGGCGATCACGCTCGCCAGGATCTTGAGCGCACCCGCCCAGAAAGGAAGCTCGCCATGAGCAACGACGGATCCGTCAACTCCCAGATCACCGACGCGGTGACACAGACCTCGACATTGGTGGCCGCCCAGGGGGTCTCGTCGGCGATGAGCATCCTCGACGTGGTCCTCGCCGAGACGCTCGGCATGGCCATGCACAACGCGGTGTTCCGCCAGCAGCAGAGCCAGGTCACCAACTCCGCGGCGATCACGGCGGCGTGCGCCAAGATGCTGCAGGCCCCGTTCCCCATCAAGCCGCCGCCGCCGCCGCCGTCGCCGAGCCCGCCGCCGTCCGGCCTGCCGCCGCCGGTCGACCCGGCCTCCGACATCGCCAGGCACTTCGTCGACGCGCAGACGGCGATCACGGCGCTGCAGCGCGACCAGAGCGCGTCGTCGAGCAACGCGGCGACCGCCGGCAAGGACCTCGACGCGCTGGCCAAGCAGGCCGCGACGCCGCCGACCGGCAGCTCCGGCGGGACCGGCGGCGCCGGCGGGACCCCGACCAACTGAGGAAGGTGAGGAAGAGCCATGCCCGAACGAGTCAACCCCCAGATCATCGACGCGATCAACAGCAGCCAGCTGGCGACCATGAGCCCGCAGGTCGTCAAGACCAGCGGCGCCGGCAAGGCCTACCAGTCGGTCGCGCAGTCGACCGCGATCGCCGTGCAGGACGCCGCCGACAACCTGCGCAACGTCGGCCTCATCAGCTCGACGGCGGCCGGCGTGGCGCTGTCGCAGATGCTGGCGACCGGCGAGACGACGCCCTACACCGAGGTGCTGACGCAGGCGCAGACGCTGATGCAGAGCGCGGTGACCAACTTCGCGACCATCGGCCAGTCGGCGGCGCAGATCCTCCGCGAGTTCCCGAGCGGCTGAGCGAGGCCCGCCATGATCACGATCGCCGGCGAACCACTCAACCGCACCTCGGACCTGTCGCCCAACGCGACCCGCGTGCTGGCGCGGATCGCCGACGGCGCCGCGTGGCTGGCCTGGGCCGTCGACGCGCCCAGGAAGTACGCGTTCCCCGACGAGGCCTCGCTGCTCACCAGCGTGCAGGGCGGTCTGCACGGCTCGCCGCTGCTGCTGCTGCCGCGGCTCGGGCTGTGGATCGGCGCGGGGCGGCTGGTCGCGCTGGCGCCCGACTCGCTGCAGGCGCTGCTGCGCCGCGAGGCCGGCGACGAAGGCAGCGTGGTCCAGCGCCAGGCGAGCAAGGTCCTCGCCGACGAGCGCCTGGTGACGCAGGACGACCTCGCGGCCGGGCAGAAGTTCCTCGCCGACGTCGGCGTCGACTCGCCGCTGCTGCGCGGGCTGACTCTCGGCGAGCAGGCGGCGCTGTTCGAGCTGGTGCAGTCGTCGAGCAGCGGCGTGGCCATGCGCGACGACCTGCAGCGCGAGGCGGCGACGTTCGCGGCCTCGCGCGCCGCCGCGGCGCTCGAGTTCGTCGACCTCTACAAGATCTACATGGTCGTCGCCGCCAAGCACGGCCTGCTCGACGGCAGCGCCGAGGCGCGCGGCAAGGCGGTCGAGCAGTCGCTCGCCGCGCTGACGCCGGGCCTGCTGGCGGCCCTCGACTGCCCGCGCCTCGACACGCCGATCGCGCCGGCGGAGTTCGTGCGGCGGCTGCGGGGCTTCCTCGCCGCCAACCCCGCCCTCGGGTTCCCGCGGGTGACCGCCGGCGTGCTCCAGCTCGTGCAATACACCAAGTTCCTCGACGAGACCGGCGACCAGGCGCGCGCCTTCGTGGCCGCGTTCCTGCAAGAGGTCCGCAGCTTCATGCTGCAGAGCCCGCTCGCGGCGGCCCGCCCGAGCCAGGACGGCCTCGCCTGCACGTACACGCTGCGCGGCGAGGCGGCCGAGGCGGAGCTCGGGCTCGACGAAGGGGGCCTGTTGACGCTGCGGACGTTTCGCGGGGTCCGGCCGCCCGAGCCGCCGATCGCGCAAGCGTGAACCCCCGCGCGACGCGCCGCCGAAGCCGGCGGTGCGATCGCGACGACGCACCTCCGGAGCACCGACCATGAGCAACGACACCAACCCGCCGTCCTCCACTCCTACCAATCCCGCCGACGCCGCCCAGGAGGCGCGCCGCGCGGCCGCCCAGGCCGTCGCCGACGCGACCGCCGCCGCGACCGAGGCGCTGCGCACCGCCGAGGCGACCACGCAGTCGAGCGTGCAAGCCGCGATGCAGGCGGTGTCACAGGCGCTGCAGACGGCCGAGGCCGACGAGGCCACGAGCGTGGCCGACGCCGTCGCGGCCGCCAACAAGGCGGTGGCCGACGGCATGGCCGCCGCGCAGGCGAGCATCCGCGACGCCATGGCCGCCGCGAATCAGGCCACGAGCCCGCCGCCGGCGAGCAAGCGTTGAGCCCGCGCGCCGGGAATCCGACCCTCCGACAATTGCCCGATTCTAGGCCCGCACGCGCGGTTCCCCTAGAATCGGTGGACTGTGAGGTGCCATGAAGTCGTCCGACGCGATGGTCTATGACCTGATCCGACGCACCTTCGATCCGACGTGCAGCTGCGCCGAGAACCTCGCCGCGTTGATCGTGCGGGTGACCGACGCGGTCGGCGCGGCGAGCTGGCGTCTGACGCTGCCCGAGCTCGGTGAGCTGGCGGCGTCCGACGGCGCCGAGCGGGCGCGCTGGTCGGCGTATATGTCGACAGGCCCCGCGTGTGAGGCCGAGGCCCCGCGACCCCAAACGTCGGCCCGCGTCTATCCCCTGCGCGTCGGCGACGAGGCCGGCGGCCGCCTCGAGGTGTCGGGGCCGATCGCGGCCGCTGATACGCCGCTGCTCGCCGCGCTGGCCGACGCGTGCGCCCTGCTGCTGCGCCGCGACCGCGTGCTGCGCTGGTCGACCGAGCACCTCGGCCAGGACTTCGCGCTCGCGGGCTTCGGCGAGCCGGTGCAGGCGATCGAGCGGGCCATCGAGCAGGCCTGCCGCTCGCGGCTGCCGGCGCTGATCGTCGGCGAGTTCGGCACCGAGGTGCTGACGGTCGCGGTCTCGATGCACTGCGCGGGGCCCCAGCGCGACAGCCCGTTCGTCGAGGTCCACTGCCCCTCGGTCGCCGACGACGACCTCCAGGCCGCGCTGCCGCAGTGGTTCGCGCGGGCGGCCTCGGGCACGCTGCTGTTTAGCGGGATCGAGGCGCTCTCGCGGGCGGCCCAGGCCCAGCTGCTGAGCGCCCTGCCGTCGCACCTGGGCCAGCGGGTCAGCCCGCGCACCGGCCCGCTGCCGCGGATCCTGGCGTCGACGGCGGCCGACGTCCGCGCGCTCGCCGACCAGGGCCGGCTGCTGCGCGAGCTGGTCGGCGAGCTCGGCGTCATCGTGCTCGAGGTGCCGCCGCTGCGCGGGCGCCTCGACGACCTCGAGGCGCTCGCCGGGCGGATCCTCGCGCGCCACGGCTTCTCGCTGCGCCACAAGGGCAGCGAGGCGCTGCTCGACGCGCTGTCGCTGCACGCCTGGCCGGAGAACCTGTTCGAGCTCGAGCGCGTGCTGCTGCGCCTGGCGGTGATGACCGGCGACGCGCGCATCACCCGCGAGGACGTGCTGCGCCACACGCCGTGGGTGCTGGCGACGGTCGCGGCCGCCGAGCACCCGGCCGCGCCGGCCGCCCCGCGCCCGACCGACTGGCTGCGCGTGCTGGTCGAGCGCGACGTCGGCAAGCTCGAGGCGCTGCACGAGGGGCTGCGGCGGGCGCTGCTCTACATGATCGACAACTATCAGGAGCCGATCGCGCTCGGGCTGCTGGCGCGCCACGCCCACGTCAGCCCGTCGCACCTGTCGTACCTGTTCAAGCAGTCGCTCGGCACCAGCTTCAAGACGCTGCTGGTGCGCCTGCGCATCGAGAAGGCCAAGGGGCTGCTGGCGAGCAACGGCCACCAGCGCATCACCGAGATCGCCGCCAACGCGGGCTTCAGCGACCTCAGCCACTTCGAGAAGACGTTCCGCCGCTACGTCGACGCCAGCCCGCGGGAGTTCCGCAACCGCACGACGGCGCCGGCCTGAACGCGGGCGCCGGGCGGCCCCGGCGCCCGCGTCCGCGGTCAGGGGTTGAAGATCTTCTGGCTGGCCTCGCCGGCGGCGGCGGTGTCCATCGCCAGCAGGGTGGCGACGCCCTGGGTGGTCGCCGCCTGGGTGGTGACGTAGGCCTGCTGCTGGGTGTTCGTCGCGTTGTGCGCGGCGTTCGACAGCGCCTGGCTGGTGGCGATGAAGAAGTTGCCCATCGCCACCGCCGGGGCGTCGCCGAGCACCTTGGTGTTGGCCTGCGAAACGGAATCGGTGATCTGATCGTTGACTGCGGTCGGGAATGCCATGATCGTTCCTGCCTCTCGGATTGTGCGTACAGGGCCGTCGATGCGGCTCGTGTGCACCCTAACCCGCCGGGGCGACGCGCGGCTCGGCGGCGATGACGGATCGTTGCGCCGAATCGACGAACCGTCCGCGGGGGCGCGGCGCGCCGCGGCGGCCGCATCTTCCGGCGAAACTGCCGCGATTCCCGTGGGTCCCGCCAATCGCGCCGGCGGACGCCCTGCGTATATCCGACGTCGGCCGCTCCGGCGGCGATCGGAGGCGGCGATGGTGTGGCAGACACAGTCGGATTTGGCGGCGGCGCGGGCGATCGCGGTGCCGGGGCCGGGCTCGCTCGGCGCGCTGGCCAACGCGGCGTGGCGAGGCGACGTGCCCGAGAACAACCTGACGTTCCTCGAGAAGTTCCTCAGCGTCGGCGACGCGCAGACCGTGCTCGCCACGTTCAAGGCCGGCAACCTGCTGCCCATGGTGGTCCCGGAGCTGCCGGCGATCCTGACCTACGCCTCGTTCCCGGCGACCTACCTGCACGCCGACATCGCCTGCATGCTGGCGAGCACCGGCAGGCTGACCGACCACCGCACGGTGGTGCCGCGCCTGCTGGCGACCGACGAGCGCCTGCGCAAGATCTACAGCAACGCCCAGCCGGAGCACGGCGGCCTCATCGGGGCGATGCGGCTCGGCAACCTGCACGCGCTGTTCAACCTGCCGAACGAGGGGGCCAACGCCATGAACCAGGTCAGCATGGCGTTCACGCTGCTGACGTTCACGCAGGTGGCGCTGCAGTCGCCGCAGCTCGGCGCGCCGCCGGGCGCGGCGACCGAGGGCTGGCTGAAGATGTGGAACACGATCGGCGGGCTGATGGGGATCGTCGACGACGGGCTGCCGCCGACGCTCGACGCGGCCGGCGCGCTGTACCAGCTGATCCTCGCCAGCCCGCAGTGCCAGACGCTGTCGAGGGCCGGACAGGCGCTGATCGCCGCGTTCACCCAGGCGTTCCCGGGCGACACGATCGCCGAGGTGGTGAAATACGGCGGCGAGGACCTGGCGCGCCGGCTCGGGCTGATCGCGTAGCGGCGCTCACGCGGTCGAGCGCAGCAGCTCGGGCCGCCGCGGGCCGCCGCGCCCGCTGGCGACGAACCCGAGGCGGCCGTACCAGTCGAGCAGGCGGCCGCTGCCGTCGTCGTCGGCGATCAGGCGGGCGATCCGGCGGCCGGCCGCGCGCCCGAGCCGCAGCGCCCCGGCCACGAGCGACGCGCCGAGGCCGGCGCCGCGGGCCGCGGGCTCGACCTTCAGGTCGTGGAGGAAGATGCGCGCCGGTCCGTCGAGGTCGACGCCCACGCCGCCGAGCGTGCGGCGCCCGCGGGCGACCGCCAGTTGCCAGGCGTCGGCGCCGACCCGCCGCGCCGCGAGGGCCGGCCGCGTCGCGCTCGGCGGCGCGAAGCGGGCGCGCGTCGGCGCCAGGGCGGCGGTCGCGTGCATGCGCAGCCCGCACGCCGGCGCGGGCGTCGGCGTCGGCGCGGGCGGACGCGGGGTCGGGCACGGCGCGGGCGAGGGCGGCAGCGGGGCGGGCCGCGGGGCGGGGGGGCGCGCGCCGACGACGAAGCAGGCCGGGAGCGCCATGCGCTGGACGAGGCGCGCCGGTGCGAGGCGGCGCGGGGCGAGCGTCGACGTGTGTGCCACGATCGGGTTATACGCGAGCCGTCGGCGCGCGGCCCGGCGGAATCCACGGAGCGAGCGCCGTCTTCTGCGCGCGGCGGGCCCCGCGAGGTTCGTCGGATCGGCGGGATCGTCCGGCGCCTCGCCCGAGACCGGCGAATGTGCGGTGCATACAATGACCGGCGATGCAGCGCACCTCGATGTTACGGACGAGCGGCAGCCCGGCGGTCGTGCAGATGTCGACCTCGATCGGGCCCTTCGGATATGTCTACGCGATCGGCCGGATCCGGCCGTTCTTCCCCTCGCGCGACGTGGAGAAGGAGTACCAGCAGTTGCTCCCGACGCCGCTGCCGCCGGGGCTGACGACCGACGAGCAGCGCCTGCAATACGTGCTGCAGAAGAACCCGTATCTGGCGCGCGAGATGGGCTGGGCGTTCGCGGTGCAGGAGGTCGACATCTATCGCCTGCGCCCGCAGACGGCGCTCGAGCTCGATGCATTCGTCGCCGCGATCGTGCCGAAGGACCCGACGCAGACGACCTACGACCGCGTCGTCGGCGAGCTCGAGCCGAGCCTCGACGGCGACCTGCCGGGCGCGGTCGTCAACACCACCGCGCAGTTCTCGCTGAAGAGCCTGACGGCCGACGTGATCGCGGCGCTGTCGAGCCAGGGCGTGTCGCCGCTGCCGACGCAGGCGCAGATCCTCGAGATCTTCGAGGACATGCTGCAGCTGGCCGACAACACCGGCGACTCCGACGAATTGCGCGCGCTCAACTATGTCAGCATCAATTACCCCGAGGTCTACGTGGCGCAGTACGGGTCCGCGGTCCCGGGCTCGCCGGCGACGGTGTACTTCGCCGGCGTCGAGGTGCGTCGCTCGGCGCTCGGCGGCGCGCGCACCATCGTCGACGTGATCCTGCGCTACGAGAACCAGACCACCGGGCTCGTCAATCGTTATTACACGTCGGTCGACGTCAGCGGGCAATACCCGTTCCTGGTGACCAGGCTGCAGCCGTACTTCGAGCGCTGAGGCGGGGCGACGCGCATGCCATCGATTGCGGCGACGACGGCGGAGGTCCGGCGGTGATCCGGCGGGCCGAGGCCAGGCGGCGGGCGCCGAGGGCCCGCGGGGAGGCGCTGCCGCCGGCGATCCGCGCGCTCGCCGAGGCGCTGCTGGCGATCGACCTGACCGGCGTGCGCGTGCACGTCGACGGCGAGGCGGCGGCCCTCGGGGCGCTGGCGTTCACCTGCGGCGACGACATCCACTTCGCGCCCGGCCTCTACGACCCGCACAGCGAGCGCGGGGTGTGGCTGCTCGGGCACGAGCTGGCCCACGTGCTGCAGCAGCGCAGCGGCCGGGCCCGCAACCCCGTCGGCCGCGGCGTGGTCGTGCTGAAGGACGAGGCGCTCGAGGCCGAGGCGGACCGCTTCGCCGAGCGCCTGGTGGCGGCCTGGGCCAGCCGCCGCTGAGCTACCGCGCGGTCGCGGCGGCGACGATCACCGGCCACGTCGCGGGGCCGACGACGCCGTCGACCGTGAGGCCCGCGCCGCGCTGCACGCCCTCGACCGCCGCGGTGGTCGCCGGGCCGAACAGGCCGTCGACGGCGAGGGCGGCGCCGCCGGCGACGAGGGCGCGCTGCAGGCAGCGGACCGCGTCGCTCGCGGCGGTGTTGCCGGCGCGCAGGACCGGGTACACGGCCGCGGCCGCGGCGAACCACAGCGCCCGCCCGCCGCGCGCGTCGACGACGGTGTAGTCGGGGTCGAAGCGGTGCTCCTCGACGAGGCCCTGGAACATCTGGAAGCCGCGGCTCGGGCTCGGCAGGTGGCTGCTGGCCGAGCTCCAGTAGTGCGCGAACGACAGGTCGGACAGCTGGCTGCTGGTGAGGCCGCTGTTGGGCCCGACGTAGATGCCGGGCACGTAGCCGTCCGCGGCGACGGCGGCGTACCAGGCCTGGCAGTAGTCGACGACGGCGGCGCCGGTGGTGCCGGCGGCGACGCCCTCGAGGTCGAGCCACACGCACATGCCGGGCGGGAAGCCGACGCCCCGGGCGTCGGCGGCCGCGCTGGCGCCGTGCGACTGGCCGAGGCCGGTGGTCGGCGTCCAGCCGTAGGCGTCGACGTGCTGCACGGGCATGACGGCCAGGCCGGCCGCGAGGATCAGCGCGGCCTCGGCGGGCGTGAGGTCCTGCGGCCGCTCGGCGCCGAGCGAGAGGTAGCGGACGGAGAAGCGGTAGCCGTCGGCGTAGTAGCCGGCGGCGGAGGTGGCGGTCAGCGCGGTGTCCTGGTCGAACCCGGCGAGGTAGTCGGGGGCGGTGTATACGGCGCCCTGGAGGGTCGTGGTGGTCATGGCCTCGCATCGTACGCGAGGCGTCGGCGAGGTTCGCCGCGTCGTCCGCGGAGGAACGGGGGCGCGCCACGGAGCTTGCGGTGGAGTCGACGCCGAGGCGGCGAGATCGACGGCCCGCGCGGGCGCGTCACGCGTCGAGCGCGATGTGCACGGCCAGGTCCAGCGTCTCGGGGCCGAACGCGACGCGGAACAGGTAGAAGGCGTCGTCGGTGTCCTCGTAGGCGTTGTAGTTCGTGGCGCGTGCGGTCCAGCTCAACTCGTCCGGCGCGACCACCCGCACCGGGGCCAGCTCCGCGGTGGGGTCGTAGACGACCGCCTCGGTGACGGACAGCGTGCCGGTCGGGGTCGACGGGAACCACGGCACCAGCGCGTGCAGCTTCGCGGGCTCGAACCAGCCGGTGCCGCCGAACGCGGACACGGTGAACGCTTCGCTCGCCAACGTCGCCCGCATCGTCGCCAGCGCCGCGGCGAGCAGCGCGTAGCGGCGCTCGGTGTCGTCGCCGACGCAGTCGGTGTCGATGTGGCCGAGGCAGCCGCGCCGCGCCGCGGCGTCGTGGAGCACGACGGCGAGGCAGCTCGCCACGCTGCGGGTCGCCGTGACGACGGCGCCGCACGCGTACTCGCGGGAGTCGACCTCGCGGACCCGCTGCAGCTGCTGCATGCGCTGGATCGGGGCCGCGCGGGTCTGCAGCGCCGCGGCCTCGCGCCAGCCGAGCTCGACGACGCCGACGAGGTGGTGGATGAGCCCGTCCGCGTCGAAGGTCACCTGCATGCGCACGCTGTGGGACCAGCGCTCGTCGAGCGCCGTGCGGTGGAGGCACAGCGGGAACACGGTCTGCAGGAGGACGACGCGGTCGGGCGCGACGTGCCGCATGCGCAGGACCTCCTCCTTCAGCGCGAAGTACACGCCGTCGTCGCCGATCAGCACGGTGTCGAGGCCGACGTGGCGGCCGTCCCTGCGCGTGCGGAACGCCTCCTGGCGCAGGCGCTCGTGGGCCTTCGCCAGCGCGGCCTCGACGCCGAGCGCGAGGTGCTTGGCCTCGAACTCCGGCGTCCACACCCGCGTGCCGACGATGCCCTCGATCGTCGTCTCGACGGCGCGCCGCATCACAGCCCCCTGTTTAGCTCGAGGAAGGCCCCGGTCAGGTCGACGCCCTTCTCCCGCAGCGCCGCGCTCCACTCGAGGCGCGTGCCCGGGAGCAGGTCGACCGTGAAGGCGATCGCGTAGGCGAACGGGTCGCGCGAGAACTTCTTGTTCCACACGTAGAAGGTCCGGATCTGCTTGCCGTTGGCGGCGAACACGCGGCGCTTCTCGCGGTCGGGCAGGTCGCAGCGCACGAACGAGTTCTGCACGGTGAAGTCCATGTACTGCCCGAGCGTGTCCTCGCCGAACTGCTTGGCCGCGCGGATGTACTCCTGCTTGCTGTCGACGGCGAACTCCTTGCCGTGCTTCTCGAAGTGCCCGTCGCCCTTGTTGGTGCCCTCGAAGCCGGTGAACCTGCGACCCATCACGGTCTGGAGGTTGCCCTTCAGCGTGAGCTGGAACTCCGGCAGCGTCGCCGTCGCCCGCGCCTCGACGACGGTCTCCCTGCGCACCTCGGCCGCCAGCTTGACGAGGGTGCTGCCGTCCCAGAAGCGCAGGGTGTAGGCGTCCTTGCGGCGCTGGACGGTGTAGACGGGCGGGTCGGCGTTCTCGCCCTCGACCACCCAGCGCTGCGAGCTGCCGTTCATCTCGACGTCGATCGGCGCGCCGGACTCGTCGACGACGATGACGTACTGCGACTCCATGCGCTGGACGACGGCGCCGCGCGCGGCCTGCACGCGGGCGGCCAGCAGGGCGCCCATGCGGTCCGCCTCGCGCTCGAGCGCGGCGTCGCGGACGGTGAGCAGGCCGTAGCCGAGCGGGTTGTGGGCCCGCCCGCAGCGCTGCTGGATCACGTGGGCGAGCTCGTGGCCGAGCAGCCGCAGGCCCGCGCCGGTGTCCGGGGCGTAGGCGCCGGGGGCGAAGAAGATCCGCGGGCCGCTCGTGCAGGCCAGCGCCCGCGGGCGCGGCGCGCCCGGCCAGGCGTGCACGCGCACGGCCGAGAGGTCGGCCTCGAACAGCGCCTCCGCGGCGCGGCGCACGTGCTCGGGCAGGGGCACGCCGTCCGTCGGCGGCCGGCCGCGGGTGTCGAGGCGCCGCGGGCCGAGCGCGCGGGCGGCGGTCAAGCGCATGGTGGACGACGCGGTCATGGTCGGTGCTCCCGACGCCAACCTACGCGTCCGGACCGACGACCGCTCGGCGGAAGCGACGGACGAGCCCGCGGTCCCGGGTCTCGCGGCGGCGGGCTCGCGCGGGGCCTGCGGGCGGATCGCTTGCGGGGTTCGGCCGCATGCGCCGGCGATCCCGCCGCGCGCGCTACGGCCAGGGGGCGGGCGAGACCTCGTCGCGGGTGTTCTCCCAGTCGTCGTGGCGGCCGTCGAACCAGCGCACCGGCAGGCCGCCGAGCAGCGACTGATCGTCGAGGCAGTTGAGGTTGATGCTGTAGTACTCGCCGCCCATCCACGGGGCGTCGCCGTGGGCGAACGGGCGGACGCCGCACTTGCGGCAGAAGTGCAGGCTGGTGGTGCCGCCGGGCTGGCGGTAGTCCGCGAGGTCGTCCCCGCCGGCGGTCAGCTCGAACTCGCCGGGGCGGAGGAAGGCGCCCCAGTTGCCGGACATCGTGCAGATGCGGCAGTTGCAGCGGGTCGTGCCGGCCTTCAGGTCGACGCTGGCCCGGTAACGCACGGCGCCGCAGTGGCAGCCGCCCTCGAGGAGTTGCTTGTCGGTCATGGCCGCAGCATAGGACCGATTGCGGACAGATCTTGTCCGCGATGTTTGTTAGGCTGGGCGAATGTTGAAGAGCTCGGCGAGGCTGCTGCGCCTGTTGTCGCTGCTGCAGGCGCGGTCGACGTGGACGGGGCCGGAGCTGGTCGAGCGCCTCGAGGTGACCGACCGGACGCTGCGGCGGGACATCGATCGCCTGCGCGAGCTGGGCTACCCGGTGCACGCGACGTCGGGGCCGGCGGGCGGGTACCGCCTCGGAGCCGGGCGCTCGCTGCCGCCGCTGATGCTGGCCGACGACGAGGCGCTGGCGGTGGCGCTCGGGCTCGACGCGGCGGCGGCCTCGGAGGTGACGGGCCTGCCCGAGGCGGCGCAGCGGGCCACGGCGAAGCTCGAGGTGGTCCTGCCGACGCGGCTGCGCAGGCGGCTGGCGGCCATGCGGGCGGCGATCGTGCGGCTGCCGGAGGGCGGGCCGCGGGTCGAGCTGGCGGCGGTGGCGACGCTGGCGTCGGCGTGCTCGGAGCACCGCGCGGTCGAGTTCGACTACGCGGGGCACGGCGGCGCGGCGGCGCGGCGGACGGTCGAGCCCAACCGCCTGGCGCACGTCGGCGGGCGCTGGTACCTGGTGGCGTGGGACCGCGGGCGCCGCGACTGGCGGACGTTCCGCGTCGACAGGATCGCGGGGATCGCGGTCGGGGAGGGCTGCGCGCCGAGGGATCCGCCCGCCGAGGACGTCGGGGCGTACGTGTCGCGCGGGGTGCACAGCGGCGGCTACGCGCTGCGGGCCCGCGTGCTGCTGCACGCGGACGCGGACGCGGTGCGGGCGGTGGTCGGGCCGCGCTACGGCACGGTGACGGCGCTCGGGCCGGGGCGCTGCCGCCTCGAGACCGGGGCGTCGAGCCTCGACGGCGTCGCGGTGTGGCTGGCGATCCTCGGGCACGCGTTCGAGGTCGAGGAGCCGCCGGCGCTGCGCGTGCGGGTCGGCGAGCTGGCGGAGCGGCTGGCGAGCGGCTGTCGCGGGTGAGGGGAGGCGGGGTGCCGCGGGTCGGCGAGCTGGCGGAGCGGCTGGCGAGCGGCTGTCGCGGGTGACGGGGTGCCGTGGGTCGGCGAGCCGGCGGAGCGGCTGTCGCGGGTGAGGGGAGGCGGTGGGGCGCGGCGGGGCGGGATCAGCGGACCGGCGGGGCCGCGGGGTCGAGGGGCGCGGCGGGCGTGCAGGCGGTCGTCGCGAGGGCCGCGGCCTCGGACTTGCGCGGCTCGGGCAGGGCGGAGCGGGCGGCGGTGAGGAGGGCGCAGGCGCGGGTGGGGTCGGCGGGGGCGAGCAGGCGGGCGAGCTCGAGGGCGGCGGACGCGTGCGCGTCGGCCTGGTCGATGCGACCTGTCGTGAGGGACAGGCAGCGCTCCAGCCAGCCGCGCGCGCGGGCGGGGTCGCCGGTGCGGGCGGCGAGCTGGCCGGCGCGCACGAGCAGGGCGGGCAGCTCGGGCGAGCCGTCGGTCTCGGCGATGTTGACGGCGCGGGCCATCCACGTGCGGGCGGCGGTCGGGTCGGCGAGCTCGGTCGCGCCGGCGAGGCCCTCGAGCGCCTCGGCGTAGCCGGCGTCGGTGGCGCCGAGCGACTCGCCGAGCGCGACGGCGCGGCGGAGCAGGCGGGCGGCGGCCTCGTGCTCGCCGCGGCGGGCGTGGACCCCGGCGAGGCCGACCAGCGGGTGGAGCAGGCTGAGGTGCTCGGGGCCGTGGGCCGCCTCGAGCAGGGCGAGGGCGCGGGTGTAGCCGTCGCGGGCGGCGTCGTCGCGGCCGAGCAGGCCGTCGATGTCGGCGATGCCGGCGAGCGGGTCGGCGACCCGCGGGTGGTCCTCGCCGAGCAGCTCGGCGTACAGGCGGGCGGCCTGGGCGTGGGCGTTGCGGGCCTCGTCGAGGCGCTGCACGGCGCGGGCGAGGTCGCCGAGGCGGTGGTGGACCGCGGCGATCCGCGGGTCGGCGTCGGTCTGGCGGCGCAGGCGATCGATGGCGGCGCGGTAGTGGGCGCGGGCCCGCTCGCTCTGGCCGGCGGCGGCGAACACGGCGCCGAGGTTGGTGTGCAGGAGCGCGGTCAGGCGGTCGTCGTGGGCGCGCTCGGCGAGGGCCTCGGCGACGACCTCGCCGGCGAGCGCGAGCTCGCGGCGGCCCTGCTCGCCGATCACCAGGATGCGCCAGGCGGCGGCCTCGGCGGCGACGGCGTCGAGGCCGAGCACGAGGCCGCCGCGCAGGGCCTGCTGCAGGGCGAGCTCGGCGGCGTCGGGGCGGGCGACGGCCATCAGCAGCTTGCCCTCGACGAGCGCGACCTCGGCGGCGAGCGGCGCGTGGCGCAGGCCGATGGCCGCGGCCTTGACCTCGGCGAGCCGCTCGAGGCCGTGGGCGGGCTGGCCGGCGGCCTCGAGGGCGGCGACGTGGGCCAGGCGGGCGCGCCAGACCTCGACGTGGGCGGCGGTGCCGGGGTCGTCGGGCGGGGCGGCGGTCGCCAGCCGGGCCTCGGGCTCGCCGCAGGCGTCGACGCTCGGCAGGGCGGCGGCGGCCTGCACGGCGTGCCCCAGGGTGACGCGGTCGGCGGCGGCGAGCACCTCGACGAGGGCGGCGAGGTGGTCGCGGCGGCCGGCCAGGCAGCGGGTGCGCAGGTCGAACAGGCGCGTCGACTCGGCGCCGTCGTCGTGGGCCTCGCAGGCGCGGGCGTGCAGGGCGGTCCAGCCGGCGGCGTAGCGGTCGAGGCGGCCGCGCACGCGCTGCCAGGTGTCGTCGGCGTGCACGGCCCCGGTGGCGTGGAAGGCGCGCTCGACGGCGGCGGCGCGGGCGTCGTCCCACGCGCCGGCGAGCTCGCCGGCGCCGGCGCGGCAGCGGGCGCCGGAGTCGTGGTGGGCGCGCACGGCGGCGTAGCTGCCGACCGCGGCGGCGAGGGCGAAGGCGCCGACGGCGGCGGCGCGGACCAGCGTGCGCCTGGGGTCGCGCCCCAGGGCGTCGAGCATGTGCGTGAGCGTCGGCCAGCGCGCGTCGGCGTCGGTGGCGAGGCCGCGGGCCAGCGCGCGGAACACCCAGCGCGGGACCTTCGAGTCCTTCGGCGGCGGCGGGACCTCGCCGCGGCGGACCTGGGCCTTGACCTCGGCCCAGGTCATGCCGAGGAACGGCCGGTAGCCGTAGAGCGCCTCGTAGAGGTTGATGCCGAAGCTGAACTGGTCCGAGGCGGGCCCGACCTCGGCGCCGAAGTGCTGCTCGGGGGACATGTACGCCGGGGTGCCGAGCGCCTTGCCGGCCTGGGTCAGGCGCACCGACCCGTAGATGCCGCTGGCGTCGGGCGGTAGCGTCGAGACCCGCGAGATGTCGGTGGCCGACGCCGGGCCGACGCTCGAGCGCGACGAGCGGAGCTCGGTGGGGCGCGAGAGGGCGGCGCCCTCGCCGTCGACGAGGCCGAAGTCGAGGACGCAGGGGCGGCCGTCGGCGCCGACGAGCACGTTGTCGGGCTTGAAGTCGCGGTGCACGAGGCCGGCGACGTGGGCCGCCGCGAGGCCGCGGCCGGCGGCCAGCACGGTGCGCAGCACGAGCTGCCAGGGCCGGGGCTCGCGGCGCAGCCAGGCGGTCAGGGTCTCGCCCTCGACGTACTCCATGGCCATGTAGATCTCGTCGTCGTGCTGGCCGACCTGGTAGACCTGCACGACGTTGGGGTGCGAGAGGCGGGCCATGGCCTGGGCCTCGCGCAGCATGCGGGCCCGGATCTCGCCGCTGCTGAGCAGGTGGCGGCGGATCAGCTTGAGCGCGACCTTGCGGTCGAGGGCGACGTCGTAGCCGGCGTAGACGACCCCCATGCCGCCCTCGCCGAGCTTGCGCAGGACGAGGAAGGGGCCGATGGCGGTCGGGTCGGCGGCGTCGGTCACCGGCCGTCCGTCACGCGGGCTCGCCGCGGCGAGGGTCGAGGCGGAACTCGCGGTCGGCGACGGCGCGACCTGGTTCGTCTACCCCGTCACACCCGAGCGCACCCACCGTCGCCACCCGCCCGTCCGTCGCCATCGACCACCCCCGATGCCCCGGGCCATCGTACGAGGGCGTTCCATGGCCTGGAAGGAGCAGGTTGAGCGTCCGGTCACCTGACCTGACGTCGACTCCGACGTGGGGAGGGGTCAGCGGTCGTCGGCGGCGGGCAGGGCCTTGCGGCCGGGGTCGTGGCGCCGGCCGATCGCCTCGATGCGCTTGCGGACGCCGCGCGCGGCCAGCAGCGCGGCCGTCTGGCGGGCCGCCAGGCGCTTGCGCCGGCGCGCCTTGGCGAAGCGCGGGTGCAGGCCGGCGAGCGCGAAGCCCATGGGGATGAACACGTACTCGAGGGCGAGGAACATGCCGGCGGCCATCAGGGCCCACACCCACACCGCGAGCTTCAGCGGGCCCGGCAGGCGCGAGGGGCGGACGGCGAGCGCGCGCTCGTCGTCGTCGTCGTCGTCGTCGGTCGCCACCAGGTCGACCGGCGGGGGCCGCGGCTGGCCCTTCGGACCTGTCGTTCGGGACCTGTCCTCGGAGACAGGGACGGTGCGACCGAGCATGCGCCTGACGTCGCCGGCGCGGGCCAGGCGCCCGGCGGGGTCGGGGGCCAGCATGGCGGCCAGCACGTCGCGCAGGGGCGAGGGCGGGAGCACGGCGGGCAGGTCGATGGCGAGGCCCTTGCGCGGCAGGCGGTCGGCGGGGGCGCCGGCGGCGAGGGCGGCGATGGTGGCGCCGAGCGCGTAGATGTCGGTCGCGGGGGTGGCCTCGCCGTGGAGCTGCTCGGGGGCCATGTAGCCGAAGGTGCCGATCATGGTCGAGCCGCCCTCGGGGTCGAGGGCGAGGCGCACGCCGCCGAAGTCGATGAGCGCGAGCGGGCTCGCGGCGCCGGGCGGGCGCAGGATCAGGTTGGAGGGCTTGATGTCGCGGTGCACGACCGGCGGGTGGCGATCGTGCAGGTACTCGAGGATGTCGAGCGCCTGCAGCAGCAGGCGGCGCAGCTCCTCGGCGCTCATGCCGGCGCGGCCGAGCCGGCGCGACAGCGGCTCGCCGTCGATCAGCTCCATGACGAGGAAGAACTCGCCGGTGGCCTCGCTGGCGTACTGGTCGAGGTAGCGGGGGATCGCGGGGTGCTTCAGGTCGCGCAGGACCTGGCACTCGCGTTCGAACAGGTCGTAGGGCTTCCAGTCGCTGCCGAGGTTGCGCAGGCGCAGCACCTTGACGGCGACGGCGCCGCCGGTGACGCGGTCGATCGCGCGGAACGTCTGGCCCTGCGCGCCCGCGCCCAGGGGTTCCATGATCTGGTAGCGCTGCAGGCCCTCCACGCTCATGCCGGGCGGTTGTAGCGCAATCTTCGATGCGTGTACGATCGGATCGCGTGGGGCGGGGCGTGGTCATCGCGGTGGTGCTGGCGGCGTTGACCTCGGGGTGCGCGCCGGAGGGCCCGCGCGAGCGGCCGGTCGAGCTGACGCCCGAACAGAGCGGGGCGAGCGGGCGCCCGGCGGAGGGCACGGCCCCGACGGCGCGGTCGCGGCCGGAGTTCCTGGCCCGCGACAGCGTGTGCCGGCGGGCGGTCGTGGCGGCGCTGCCGGCCTGCGCCGGGCAGTGGGACGCCGCCTGCGACCGCGAGCTGCTGGCCGCGGCGTACGGCCCGCCGAAGGCCGCGGCGCGCACGGGGGCCTGTTACTACCACGACCGCGTCGATTGCCCGGCGTGCGCCTGCGACTTCTACGTGAAGGTGCACAGGCAGGGCTACGACGGCGGGACGGGCTGCCTCGGCACGCCGGAGGACGTGCTGCGGGTGCTCTACGGCGAGTGCGCGGCCCAGCGCTGCGAGCGGCGCCAGGCGGTCCCGGGCGCAGGGTGAGCACAGCCCGCGGCAGCTGGCAAAAATTTGGCGGCGTCGACGGTGTGGCCTTACACGGGGGGCGTGCGAGTCTCGACGGCGACCGTGGTGTTCCTGCTGGCGATCGGCTGCGGCGAGGCGCCGCAGGTCGAGGTGGTGACGCGGCTGGTGCCGACCGAGGTGGCCGAGCCGTCGCCGGTCAGCGCGATCGAGGCGGGCACGGTCGAGGAGGCGCGGCGCCTGCCGCGGGCCGACGCGCCGCCGCTGCCGCACGGGCAGACCGCCGCGGAGGCCCCGGGCTCGCCGGTGCGCTCGCTGGCCGGGCTGCTGGCGGAGTGGCACGGGCTGTCCGAAGAGACAGCCGCGGTGATGGCCGAGGCCCCGCGCGCGCCGGCGAGGACGGCGGAGGAGTTGGCGGCGCTGGTCGCGGCGCTGCGCGCGGCGCCGCCGGCCGAGGCCGACCCGATCGCGGCGGCCCTGGCCGCGACGCCGGCGGCGCTGTGGCCCGAGGTCGACGCGCTGCTGCGGGCCGAACGCAAGGCGCGCAAGGCCGACTACAAGGCGCTGCTGGCGGCCATCGGCGGCGACGTGCCCAACCGCTACGGGCACTTCGAGCTGGCGTGGAAGAAGCAGCACGGGTACACGGTCAAGCTGTCGGAGGACTGGTACACCGACCTGCTGGCGATGCCGGCCAGCAAGATCGGCAAGCCGCTGCGCGGGATCTGGCGCGACTGCGTGCTCACGGCGGCGCTGCTGCGGGCGGCGGCGGCGATCGGCAAGGATCCGGAGCGCACCGACGCGGTGGTCGAGGGCCTGCTGGCGGCCGCGTACGTGCACGAGGGCACGTTCCGCGACGAGGTCGGGCGGGCGATCCGGCGGCTCGGTGATCCGGCGGTGCCGGGGCTCTTGCGGCACAGCGTGCAGCCGCCGCTGCCGGCCGACGAGAAGCTGGCGGCCGAGGTCAAGGCCAGCGTCGCCTGGCGCACCGCCGAGTACGCGCGCGTGCAGGTCGACCGCATGGACCGCCTGCACCCGCGCAAGGCGATGACGGCGCTGGGCAGCGACCCGCGGGTGCTGGCGGAGCTGCTGGCGGCCTACGGCGCGGTCAAGCCGGAGGACGCGGCGGCGCCGATCCTCGAGCACGTCGATGCGTCGATCCCGCGGGTGCGCACGGCGGCGCGCGAGGCGTTCCTGGCCTATGTGACAGGCGCGCCGCCGCGGCCGCAGCGGCACGTGCTGAAGCTGTCGGGCGGGCGCGTGAGCGACGGGCCCTTGCGGCTGACGTACCGCGACTACGCGCGCCTGGCGATCCGCGAGCGCGTGGCCGCGGAGGCGCCGGACCTGCAAGAGCCCGAGTGCCGGGCGATCACCGAGGACGGCCAGCGCGACCGCACCTGCGAGGCCCAGCCGCTGCGCCTCGCCGAGGCCTACTTCGGGCGCATCGAGGCCGTGCGTCGCGAGCGCGAGCAGGCCCAGGTCGACGAGGCGCTGGCGCTCGACGATCGCCGGCAGACGGTCGCGCGGCTCGACGCGCTGCTGGCCGACAACCCCGAGCTGCCGATGCGCGACCAGCTGGTCACCGCCTACGAGGCCGCGGCCGACGAGGCCGAGCAGGTGGGCGAGCCGGCGCGCGCGGCGGGGCTGCTGCGCAAGTCGGGGGCGCTGCTGGCCGACCTCGACCCCACGCGGGCCGACCGCCTGCGCCTGCGCGCGCTGCTCATCGAGGCCTCGCTCGACGAGGTCTCGCCGCAGGGCCGGGCGATGCTGCTGGCGACCGCCCGCGAGGAGGCGCCGGACAGCCCGGCGGTGACGGCCGCGATCGCGGCGGCGAGGGGCCGGCCGGCGACCGCCGAGGACGCGGCGGCGGCGCGGCGCGGCGGGCTGGCGGCGCTGTTGATCGCCAGCGTGCTGGTGCTGCTGCTCGGGCTCGGCCACGTGCTGCGCGGCCTGGCGCTGCGCCGCCGTGTCGAGGCGTGACGCCGACGTCGTGTGTCGGGTGTTCGCGCCGACACACGGGGCGGAGCGCGGGCGGTCTGCTGGACACAAGTCTGCCCCGGGGCTTACGCTCGGCCCGCCGGGGGCGCTCGCAGCGGACCTCGGCCCGCGGACGAGCGCCGCGGCGACCGCCAGCTCCACAGGAGGTTCGAGGTGACGACCAGCGAGAGCGAGAACCCGGCGATCCCGTCCCCCAGGCCCGCGACCGACCGGCCGCGCAGGAACCGCGACTGGTGGCCGAACCAGCTCGACCTGCAGGTGCTCCACCAGCACTCGCCGCGGGCCGACCCGCAGGGCGGCGGCTTCGACTACGCCAAGGCGTTCGAGGGCCTCGACGTCGAGGCCCTGAAGCGCGACCTCGTGGCCCTGATGACGGCCTCGCAGGACTGGTGGCCGGCCGACTACGGCCACTACGGGCCGTTCTTCATCCGCATGACGTGGCACGCCGCGGGCACCTACCGCATCTACGACGGCCGCGGCGGCGGCGACGGCGGGGCCCAGCGCTTCGCGCCGCTCAACAGCTGGCCGGACAACGTCAGCCTCGACAAGGCGCGCCGCCTGCTGTGGCCGATCAAGCAGAAGTACGGGCGCGCGCTGTCGTGGGCCGACCTGCTGGTGTTCACCGGCAACGTCGCGCTCGAGTCGATGGGCTTTAAAACTTTCGGCTTCGGGTTCGGGCGCGAGGACCTGTGGGAGCCCGACGAGATCTTCTGGGGCCCCGAGGACGCCTGGCTCGGCGACGAGCGCTACAGCGGCGACCGCGAGCTGGCCGAGCCGCTCGGCGCGGTGCAGATGGGCCTCATCTACGTCAACCCCGAGGGCCCCGGCGGCAACGCCGACCCCAAGGCGTCGGCCCGCGACATCCGCGAGACGTTCCGCCGCATGGCCATGAACGACGAGGAGACGGTGGCGCTGATCGTCGGCGGCCACACGTTCGGCAAGTGCCACGGGGCGGTCGACGCCAAGCACATCGGCCCCGAGCCCGAGGGCTGCCCGGTGCACAACCAGGGCCTCGGCTGGAAGAACAGCGTCGGCAAGGGCCACGGCGCGCACACGCTGACGAGCGGGCTCGAGGGCGCGTGGACCGAGGACCCGATCCGGTGGGACAACAACTACCTCGACAATCTTTTCAAGTACGAGTGGGAGCTGACGAACAGCCCGGCGGGCCACCGGCAGTGGACGCCGAAGGACAAGGCGGCCAGGGACACGGTGCCCGACGCCCACGACCCGCACAAGCGCCACGCGCCGATGATGCTGACCTCGGACCTGGCGCTGCGCTTCGACCCGATCTACGAGCCGATCGCGCGCCGCTTCCACGCGCACCCGGAGCAGCTCGCCGACGCGTTCGCGCGGGCATGGTTCAAGCTGCTGCACCGCGACATGGGCCCGCGCTCGCGCTACCTCGGGCCGTGGGTGCCGGCGCCGCAGCTGTGGCAGGACCCGGTGCCGGCGGTCGAACACGCGACGATCGGCGCGCACGACGTCGCCGACCTCAAGGCCAAGCTGCTGGCCTCGGGCCTCAGCGTGGCCCAGCTGGTGACGACCGCGTGGGCGGCGGCCGCGAGCTTCCGCGGCACCGACAAGCGCGGCGGGGCCAACGGCGCCCGCATCCGCCTGGCCCCGCAGAGGGACTGGGAGGTCAACCAGCCGGCCGAGCTGGCCGCGGCGCTGCCGGTGCTCGAGGGCGTGCAGCAGGCGTTCAACGCGGCCCAGAAGGGGCCGACGCGGGTGTCGCTGGCCGATGTCATCGTGCTCGGCGGCGCCGCGGCGGTCGAGCAGGCGGCCCGCGCGGCCGGGGTCGAGGTCACGGTGGCGTTCTCGCCGGGCCGCTCCGACGCGTCGCAGGAGCAGACCGACGTCGAGGCGTTCGCGGTGCTCGAGCCGGCGGCCGACGGCTTCCGCAACTACGTGCGCGCCGGCGAGAAGCGCTCGCCCACGACGCTGCTGCTCGACCGCGCCAACCTGCTGCGCCTGTCCGCCCCCGAGATGACGGCGCTCGTCGGCGGCCTGCGGGTGCTCGGCGCCAACCACGGCGGGTCCACCCACGGCGTGCTCACCGACCGCCCGGGCGAGCTGACGAACGACTTCTTCGTCCACCTGCTCGACATGCGCACGGAGTGGCAGCCCACCAGGCAGCCCCACGTGTACGAGGGCCGCGACCGCACGACCGGCCGACCCCGCTGGACGGCCACCTCCGTCGACCTCGTGTTCGGCGCCAACTCGCAGCTGCGCGCGCTCGCCGAGTACTACGGCTGCGACGACGCGAAGGAGCAATTCGTCCGCGACTTCGCGGCAGCCTGGTCCAAGGTCATGGACCTCGATCGCTACGACCTGCGATGACATCGCCGCGGCCCCGGCACCGCGCCGGGGCCGCGCTCACGGGCCGCGTGCTCGCGGGTTTGTCTGACACCGGGCACGTTCTCGCAGGTCGGGCTCCTTTGCGGAACGGCGGGGACCGCGGATGGCTGGGCGTCGACTGGGGACGCGGGGCTCTGTGGGGCGTGGGCGGGGAACGAAGAGACCGCCGGCGGAGCGCGAGGCGAAGCGGACGACGGCGGGTCCCTCGCTTCGTCAGGAACCCCCCATGGCACGTGCTCGGCGCATCGCGGCTTCGGGCCACGCTCCTCTCAAGTGGGTGGTCCTGGGCGTGCTTGCGCCTGCGCGCGAGCCATGGGTCCCCCCTGACGGCGTCCACACCGTCGGCCGCTTCGCC
>JAEUJW010000029.1 GCA_016793465.1 Myxococcales bacterium | reverse complement strand
TCAAATACCCGGAGGCTGCGTGATGCAGCGGCGCGAGAGACCATCGGTAAGCCGTGTGCGGGAAATCCGCATGCACGGTTTGAACGGGGGTCCTGCCCTTCCTCCGGCCAGTCAAGAGGAAGGGTAGGATCTACCAATGCTGTCCGCCGTGCTCCTGGCCTCGATGCGCTTCTCGACGCTCGACTATTTGATCATGGCGCTGGGCTTCCTCGACCTGCTGGTCGCGCCGCTGTCGCTGATCCTGCTGATCATGGCGCTGACCAGGCGGCGCGGGAACTACGGGATGTTGAAGGCGATGGGGATCCTCAACCTGCTGCTGGCGGTGCCGATCATGGTGACCATGAAGCCGGACGGGGTCCTCGAGGCGCAGGTGGCGCTCTGGGCGCTCGTGCTGGTGGTCCTGGCGATCCCGTCGCTGCGCGTGAAGTTCTTCGGCGCGCCGCCCGGCGACGGCGACGAGGACCCGAACGTTTAATTATAATTAGATCGGTGGCGGCGGCGGTGGCTCGTCGTTCTACGGCAGGAGCGCGTGAGCGGTGCGCGTGCGAGCCAGCGACGGAGTGAGCGGCCGATCGCCGTCGATCAGACGATCGTGGTGATCACCTGGGCCTGGTTGTGGGCGGCTCGGGGCGCGGCTCGGGGCCGGCGGTTCCGGAGGTGCCGGTCGAGCCGCCGCCGGTGCCGGTGGTGGCCGACTGCGGGCCGCCGGGGTCGCCGGGCAGGTCGCCGCCGACGCTGCCGGCGCCGCCGGTGCTGCCCGAGCCGGTGGGGCCGCCGGACAGGCCGCCGCCGGGGCCGCCGGTCGAGCTGCCGGCGGTGCCGGTGACGCCGGGGGTGGCGTCGCCGTCGCCGCCGTCGCCGGGGGTGGTCACGTCCGAGGAGCCGTCGCCGCGGCCGACGTAGTCGGCGTCGGGGTTGATCGGCCTCGAGGTGTCGGCGCGCTGGCTGGCGCACGCGGGCAGCACGATGAAGGCGGCGGCGAACAGGGCGAGGGAGTGGGACGAGCGCATGCCGGATCCATGCGTCGCGGGCTCCGCGGTGCAAGCCGCAGGATCGGCGGCGCGGGCGGCCAGGCTTGCGCCGCGGGTCAGTCGACGATCGTGCGGGCGAGCGCGGGCTCGGGCTCGGCGCGGGGCGGGGCGGCGTCGGGGCGCCTGGGGTCCTTGCGGGCGACGACCACGTAGAACACCGGGACCATGAGGATGCCGAGCACGGTGCCCGCGAGCACGCCGCCGATCACGGCGATGCCGATGGCGTTCTGGGCGCCGGCGCCGGCGCCGCGGCTGATCGCCAGCGGCAGCACGCCGAGGATGAAGGCGAGCGAGGTCATGAGGATCGGGCGCAGGCGGGTCTTGGCGGCCTCGAGGGCGGCCTCGAAGCGGTCCTTGCCCTGGGCCCGCAGCTCGCGCGCGAACTCGACGATGAGGATGGCGTTCTTGGCGGACAGGCCGACGGTGGTGAGCAGGCCGACCTGGAAGTAGACGTCGTTGGCGAGGCCGAACACGAGGGTGGTGACGACGGCGCCGGCGACCCCGAGCGGCACGACGAGCATGACCGACACGGGGATCGACCAGCTCTCGTAGAGCGCGGCGAGGCACAGGAACACGACCAGCAGCGAGAGCGCGTAGAGGCTGAGGGCGTTGGCGCCGGCGACCCGCTCCTCGTAGCTGAGGCCGCTCCACTCGTGGCCGACGCCGGCGGGCAGCTCGCCCATGAGGCGCTCCATGGTGGCCATGGCGTCGCCGGAGGCGAAGCCGGGGGCGGCCTCGCCCTGGATGAGGATGGTGGGGAAGCCGCCGAAGCGGTCGAGCTTGGGCGAGCCGTAGGTCCAGCGCCCGCTCGAGAAGGCGGAGAACGGGACCATGTCGCCGGCCCGGTTGCGCACGTACCAGCGGTCGAGGTCGTCGGGCTGCATGCGGTAGGGGGCGTCGCTCATGAGGTAGACGCGCTTGGTGCGGCCGCGGTCGATGAAGTCGTTGACGTAGCTGCCGCCCCAGGTGGCGGCGAGGGTGGCGTTGATGTCGGTGAGCGAGAGGCCGAGGGCGGAGGCCTTCTCGCGGTCGACGTCGACCTTGTACTGCGGGGTGTCCTCGAGGCCGCCCTGGCGCACGCGCACCAGCGAGGGCTCCTTCGCGGCGAGGCCGAGCAGCTGATCGCGGGCGGCGACGAGGGCCTCGTGGCCGAGGCCGCCGCGGTCCTCGAGCTGGAGCTGGAAGCCGGCGGCGTTGCCGAGCTCGCTGATCGCCGGGGGGACCACGGCGAAGATGCTGGCCTCCTTGATCTGCGAGAACCTGGCCATGGCCCGGCCGGCGACCGCCTTGGCGCGCAGCGAGGGGTCCGCGCGCTCGTCCCAGGCGCGCAGGCGGACGAACGCGATGCCCGAGTTCTGGCCGCGGCCGCCGAAGCTGAAGCCGGAGATCGTCATGGCCGACTCGACGGCGGCGGCCTCGTCCTCGGTGAAGTACTTGCCGACCTGGTCGAGCACGCCGATCGTGCGCTCCATGGTGGCGCCGGGCGGGAGCAGCACCTGCACGTTGATCGCGCCCTGGTCCTCCTCGGGCAGGAACCCGGTCGGCATGCGCAGGAACAGCATGGCGGTCGCGGCGCACAGGCCGACGAACAGCAGGATCGCGACCCAGCGCCAGCGCACCAGCACGCGGAGGATGCGCTGGTAGAGGTTGGCGCCGGCGTCGTAGCCGCGGTTGAACAGGCCGAAGAACCCGCGCTTCTTCAGGCCGTGTCCCGGCTTCAATAACGTCGCGCAGAGGGCGGGGGTCAGCCACAGGGCGACCAGGACCGACAGCGACATCGAGGCGACGATCGTGATCGAGAACTGGCGGTAGATCATGCCGACCGAGCCGCCGAAGAACGCCATCGGGATGAACACCGTGGCCAGCACCAGGGCGATGCCGATGAGCGCGCCGGTGATCTGGTCCATCGACTTGCGGGTGGCCTCGCGCGGCGACAGGTGCTCCTCGGCCATCACGCGCTCGACGTTCTCGACCACGACGATGGCGTCGTCGACCAGCAGGCCGATCGCCAGGACCATGCCGAACATGGTGAGGGTGTTGATGCTGTAGCCGGCGACCGCGAGCACGCCGAAGGTGCCGAGCAGCACGACCGGCACGGCGATGGTGGGGATGAGGGTCGCGCGGATGTTCTGCAGGAACAGCAGCATGACCAGGAACACCAGGCCGATCGCCTCGGCGAGGGTCTTGATGACCTCCTCGATCGAGATCCTCACGAACGGGGTGGTGTCGACCGGGTAGACGACCTCGAGGCCGGGCGGGAAGTAGGCCGAGAGCTCGTCGATGCGGGCGCGGATGGCGTCGGCGGTGTCGAGCGCGTTGGCGCCGCTGGCCAGGCGCACGCCCATGCCGCCCGAGGGCTTGCCGTTGATGAAGCTCTCGACGTCGAACGACTCGCCGGCGAGCTCGACGCGGGCCACGTCGCGCAGGCGGACCTGGGCGCCGGACGGGGTCACGCGCAGGATGATCGCGGCGAACTCGTCGGCGGTCTGCAGGCGGGTCTGGGCGGTGATGGTGGCGTTGAGCTGCTGGCCGGGCACGGCCGGGTTGCCGCCGAATTGGCCGGCGCTGACCTGGGCGTTCTGGGCCTGGATCGCCGCGCTGACGTCGAGCGAGGTGAGGCCGTACGACAGCAGCTTGCCGGGGTCGAGCCACACGCGCATGGCGTACTGCGAGCCGAACGCCTGGACCTCGCCGACCCCGCGCACGCGGGAGATCGGGTCCTGCAGGCTGCTGACCACGTAGTCGCTGATGTCGTTGCGGGTCATGCTGCCGTCGCTCGACACGAACGCGGCGATCAGCAGGAAGTTGCTGGCGCTCTTGGCCACGCGCACGCCCTGGCGCTGGACCTCCTGCGGCAGCTGCGGCATGGCCAGCTGCAGCTTGTTCTGGACCTGGACCTGGGCGATGTCGGGGTCGGTGCCGGGCTCGAAGATCACCGACACCTGGGCGCTGCCCGACGAGTCGCTCGAGGACGAGACGAACCGCAGGCCGTCGAGGCCGCTCAGCTTCTGCTCGATGATCTGGGTGACGGTGTCCTCGAGCGTCTTGGCCGAGGCGCCGGGGTAGGTCGCGCTGATGCTGATCGTCGGCGGGGCGATCGCCGGGTACTGGCTGATCGGCAGCGACAGCACGGCGAGCGCGCCGGCCAGCATGACGATGATGGCGAGCACCCAGGCGAAGATCGGGCGGTCGATGAAGAAGCGGGACATCGGCGACTCCTGCGAGCGCGGCTACTTCGCGGGCGCGGGCGACCTCGCGGGGGCGGCGTCGGCGGCGTCGGCCGGTTTGGCCGCGGGGGGGTTGGCGTCGGCCCGTTTGGCCTCGGCGGGCTTGTCGGGGGACGCGGGCACGGCGGTGACCGGGGCGCCGGGGCGGATCTTCTGCAGGCCCTCGACGATGAGCTGCTCGCCGGGCGCGAGGCCCTCGCTGACCAGCCAGCTGTTGCCGACGGCGCGCTCGGTGACGACGTTGCGGCGCTCGACCTTGCCGTCGGCGCCGACCACGTTGACGACGGCGGCGCCGCGGGTGTCGCGGGTGAGCGCGCGCTGGGGCACGAGGATGGCCTGCGGGCGCACGCCCTCCTCGATGCGGGCGCGCACGAACATGCCGGGGAGCAGGAGGCCCGCGGGGTTGGGGAACACGGCGCGCAGGGTGACCGAGCCGGTGTCGGGGTCGACGGTGACGTCGGCGAACTGCAGGGTGCCGGGCTGGTCGTAGGTGGTGCCGTCCTCGAGCAGGAGGCTGACGGGGGCCTCGCCGCTGCGCTCGAGCTTGCGGCTCTCGAGGTCGCGGCGGAGGCGCAGCAGCTCGGCGGACGACTGCACGATGTCGACGTAGACGCTGTCGATCTGCTGGATCGTGGCCATCAGGGTGGCGCTGGCGCCTTGCACGTAGGCGCCCTCGGTGACGGTGCTGCGGCCGATGCGGCCGGACACCGGGGCGGTCACCACGGTGTAGCCGCGGTTGATCCTGGCGGTCTTCACGGCGGCCCGGCTGGCGGCGGCGTCGGCCTCGGCCACGCGCAGGGTGGCGTCGGCGGTCTCGGCCTCCTCGCGGCTCAGCGAGTTGCTGGCCAGCAGCTCGGCGTCGCGGGCGGCGGTCCGGCGGGCGAGCTTGGCGCTGGCCTCGGCGCGGGCCAGGCTGGCGCGGGCGGCCGCGAGGTTGGCCTCGTAGGGCGAGGCCTCGATGCGGAACAGCGGCTGGCCCTCCTTCACGTCGCTGCCCTCGTCGAACAGGCGCCTCTCGACGATGCCGTTGACGCGGGCGCGGACCTCCGCGAGGCGCCGGGGCGTGACCCGCCCGGGCAGCTCGCGGGTGAGGGTGACGTCCGCGGCGGCGAGGGTGACGACGCCGACCTCGACCGGCCTGGCGGCGGCAGGCGCGGCGCCCTGACCCGCGGCGGCCGCCGGCTTTTGGCAGGCGCCGAGCACGAACAACAGCAGGAGGAGAACGCTGCGCATGGATGTCGCCCCGGCGGCCCGAGAAACTTGGGCCAGGCGGGCTTGACCGTCAAGACTGGACGGTACAGTTTAGTCACGGACTTCGATGACGACCGCGGACAGACCAGGCGCGACGGGGGGCAAGGGGCGCGAGGAGTGTGCCGGGGTGGGCTCGCCGAAGCGGCGGCAGGTGGTGGCCGGGGCGCGGAAGGTGTTCGGGGAGCTGGGCTACGAGCGGACCAGCGTCGACCAGATCGCCGCGCAGGCTGGGGTCTCGAAGGCGACGGTGTACAACCACTTCCGCGACAAGAAGGAGCTGTTCGTCGCCTCGTTCTCGGAGGAGGCCGACGAGCTGCGCGAGGGGGTGCGCTGCATGCTGCACCGGGCGCCGGAGGGCACCGTCGAGACGGCGCTGCAGGCGGTCGGGGAGCGGCTCCTGGGGCTGTTTTTGGCCCCGGCGATCGTCGCGTTCTACCGCCACGTGTACGCCGAGGTCGCGCGTTTCCCGGAGCTCGGGCAGACCCTGTTCGAGCGCGGGCCGGGGGCCCTGTTCGCGGTCGTGGCCGACTACCTGCGGCGCTGGCACGAGCACGGCGCGGTGCACATCGCCGACCCGGCCAGCGCGGCCGTCGACTTCGTGATGCTGTGCCACGGCGACCTGGTGGTCCGCGCGCAGCTCGGGGTGCTGCCGGCCCCGCTCGAGCCGGCGATCACGGCCACGGTGCGGCGGGCGGTGGCGGTGTTCCTGGCGGCGCATCCAGCCCGCAGGTGAGGTCACGGGGCGCGGGCCGCATCCGCGCGCCGTCCGGTGTTACGGTCGTCCGTATATGCGCGCACATTGTTCATGGCTGCTCGTCGGGGCGATCGCCTGCGGCGGCGACGACGGCGGCAACACCACCACCGCGAGCACCGGACAGACCGCGGCCGACGACGGCACCACCGCGGCGAGCGACCCGGGCACGGCCGCGACCGGCGACAGCGCCGCGCCGACCACCGGGTCGAGCGAGCCGACCGGCGTGACGAGCGCGACGAGCGTGACGAGCGCGACGACCATGACGTCGGCGACGAGCGTGAGCACCGACCCCGACACGTCGGCGAGCGACCCGGGCACCGGCACCAGCGGCGAGCCCGACCCCGGCGAGACGACGGCCGACCCGTCGACCACCGACGGCGGCGAGGCCTGCGTCGACGATCACCGGGTGGTCGCCTTCATCGCCAACTGGCAGGCCTGCCCGTCGCCGGCGCAGATGGCCAATTGGAGCCACGCGGTGGTCGCGTTCGCGGTCAGCTACACGTGGACGCCGAACGGCAACCTGTGCGACGAGGCGTGCGCGATCGGCGAGGTGCCCGGGTGCAACGGCAAGTCGCTGGCCGAGCTGGCCGCCGACCTGCACGCGAACGGGGTCAAGGTCCTGCTGAGCTTCGGTGGCGCGGGCATGGGCGGGCTGTGGGAGGGCACCTGCGGGCAGATGACGAAGTGCTGGGACCACTGCATCGACCAGACCGACAGCCTGGTGAGCGCGCTGGCCGGGCTGGTCGCCGACAACGACCTCGACGGCGTCGACATCGACTACGAGTACTGCCTGCACGACGCGCCGCACCGCGACTTCGTCGGCGACCTGACGGCGGGGCTGCGGACCGCGCTCGACGCCCTGCCGGGCGAGAAGAAATTGATCACGCACGCGCCGATGGACCACGAGCTCGACGCCGGCGACCCGTACTTCGAGATCGTCGAGGCCCACGCCGACGCGATCGACTTCCTGATGCCGCAGTACTACAACGGCGGCAACTCGCCGTTCGAGCCGGGCGGGCTGGCGGCGATCGAGGGCAACTACCGCGCGCTCGTCGACGGGCCGTTCAAGGGCGACGCCTCGCGGGTGGCGTTCGGCTACTGCATCGAGCCGGGCTGCAACCCGGTGGCGACGCAGCCGGCCGCGGTCGAGGTCGCGACCACGGTCGAGGGCTGGTACCCGAACAACGGCGGGGTGTTCTTCTGGGCCCACCCCAACGAGGCCGACGGCTGGTTCGCGGGCCCGTTCCGCGAGCACTACGACCAGAACTTCTGCGGCCCGTGAGCGCGTCGATCCCCGAGGTTTGAGGTCGCAAAAACCGGCGGACTCAGTCGAGCGGCCAGTGGGGCTCGAGGGCGGCTTGCTCCTCGGGCTTGGCCGGCTCGACGGGGTCGTCGGGGCGCTCGAGGGCGGCGATGGCCCGCCACCACGGGTCGACCTCGCCGACGCGGGCGGGCTCGAAGGGCTCGCCGAGGCGGGGCATGGCGAGGCGCGCGCCGAGCCCGGGGGCGCGGGTCACGAGCTGCTCGGCGGGGTCGTCCCAGGCGTGGGTGGCGAGGCTGAAGGTGCCCCAGTGGACGGGGAGCAGCAGGCCGCCGCCGAGGAGCGCGTGGGCCTTCAGCGCGCGCTCGGGGCCGAGGTGGATGTCGCCCCAGCCGGGGTGGAAGGCGCCGACCTCGAGCAGGACGAGGTCGAAGGGGCCGAGGCGGTCGCGGATGTCGCGGTACTCCTCGGTGAGGCCGGTGTCGCCGCTGAAGAACACGGCGTGGCGGTCGCTGCGCACGGCGAAGCCGGACCACAGGGTGCTGTTGCGGGCGCCGATGGTGCGGCCGGAGAAGTGCTGCGAGGGCGTGGCGGTGACCACGACGTCGCTGTCGGCGACGCGCACGCTGTCCCACCAGTCGAGCTCGGTGATCCGCGACGGCGCGATGCCCCAGGCCTCGAGGTGGGCGCCGACGCCGAGGCTGGTGACGAACGGGACGGCGCTGGCGACGAGCTGCTTGATCGTGGGGTAGTCGAGGTGGTCGTAGTGGTCGTGGGAGATGAGGACGAGGTCGACGTCGGCGAGGGCGCTGACCGGCACGGGGATCGGCTGGAAGCGCCTGGGGCCGGCGAAGCCGAGCGGGCTGGCGCGCTCGCCCCACACCGGGTCGGTGAGGATGCGGACGCCGTCGACCTCGAGCAGCACCGTCGAGTGGCCGAGCCAGGTGGCGCGCAGGCCGGTCTCGGGCCGGCGGGTCCACGCGGGGCGCGGGTCGAACGCCGGCAGCGGGGCCTTCGGCACGCGCCGCGGGCCGCACAGGAACTCGCCGATGCGCGGCATGCCGCCGGTCTTCAGGTCGGGCAGCAGCGGGTGCAGGTTTTTAAAGCCGCCGTCGTGCCAGCGCGGCGAGGCCTTCATGCGCTCGAGCCGCCGCCCCGCCGCCTGTTTACCGAGGGTCTTCATGCGATCCTCGGTCTACCACGGTTCGCGGGGTGGTCTGCACCACGGCGTTCGCGTGCGCGCGCCGTACCGCGCGTGGGTCACGGCGGGGCGTCGCGCAGGCGGTAGCCGACGCCGGCCTCGGTGATGAGCCAGGCGGGGCGGGCGGGGTCGGCCTCGACCTTGCGGCGCAGCGAGGCCATGTGGACGCGGAGGTAGTGCACGCGCTCGACGGCGTTGGGGCCCCAGATCTCGGTGAGGAGCTGGGTGTAGGTCAGCAGCTTGCCGGGGTGGCGGATGAGCTGGGCGAGGATCTTGTACTCGATGGGGGTGAGGTGGACCTGGTTGCCGGACACGAACACCTCGTGGCGCGCGAGGTCGACGCGGATGGGGCCGACCTCGTGCACGGGGCTGTCGGGGGCGCTGCGGGCCTGGCGCAGGGCCACGCGGATGCGGGCGAACAGCTCGCGCACGCCGAACGGCTTGGTCAGGTAGTCGTTGGCGCCGGCGTCGAAGGCGGCGATCTTGTCGTCCTCGCGGCCGCGCGCGGACAGCACGAGGATCGGCACCTCGGACCAGGTGCGGAGCTTGCGGACGAGGTCGACGCCGTCGCCGTCGGGGAGGCCGAGGTCGAGCAGCACGAGGTCGACCGGGCCTTTGACAGCGGCGGCCTCGCCCTCGGCCAGGGTGCCGGCCTCGGTGAGGTGGAAGTCGTGGCCGGCGAGGGTCACGGAGAGGAAGCGGCGGATCTGCTCGTCGTCCTCGACCAGGAGGAGGTGGGGCGTGTGCGCGGCGGTCATGGGTCCTCCGGAGGTGCCGGGGTCGGCGCCCCGGCGGCGGGCAAGCGGACGTGGAAGCGGGCGCCGCCGCCCTCGGCGTCGGCGGCGGTGATCGTGCCCCCGTGGGCCTCGACGATGCCGCGCACGACGGCGAGGCCGAGGCCCACGCCCGGCACGCGGGTGCCGGGGGCGCGGGAGAACTTCTCGAACATGCGCGCGGCGTAGCCGCCCGGGATGCCGGCGCCGTGGTCGCGGACGTGGAGGTCGACGTGGTCGCCGTCGGCGCGGGCTTCGATGACGATCGGCGGGGCGCCGTACTTGACCGCGTTCTCGACGAGGTTGATGAGCACGTGCTCGAACAGCACGGGGTCGACCGGCACCTGCAGGTCGGACGGGATGTCGATGTCGACGCGGCGCTCGCCGAGCACGCTGCGCAGGCGCTCGAGGGCCGCGCCGCACAGCTCCTCGACGGGGATCCACTCGCGCGCGGGCTGCAGGCCGGTCTCGACGCGGGTGATGGCGAGGAGGTTCTGCAGCACGCGTTCGAGGCGGGCGGCCTCGGTGACGATGGTGTCGAGCAGCTCGGCGCCGACGGCCGGGCTCACGCTGGCGGCGTCGTCGCGCAGGGTGGTGGCGGCGCCGGTGATGACGGCGAGCGGGGTGCGCAGGTCGTGGGACACGGCGGACAGCAGGCTCGAGCGCAGCTCCTCGGTGCGGGCCCGCAGGGTGGCCTCGCGGGCGAGGGCGACGAGGCGGGCGCGGGCGATGGCGGAGCCGGCCTGGCGGGCGAGGGCGTCGAGCAGGATGCGCTGCTCGAGGTCGAAGTCGCCGTGCGCGCGGGTCTGGCCGACGACGAGCACGCCGTGGACCTCGTCGGCGACGCGCAGCGGGAGGGCGGTGACGCCGGTGCGCGGGAGGGTGGTGGTGCTGTGGCCGGCGGGGAGGCCCTGCTCGAGGCTCCAGCGCGCGACCTCGAGCTCGGGCTCGCTGAGGGCGAGGCCGCCGGCGGCGGGGGCGAGGCTGTGGTCGCCGTGCACGAGCACGACGGCGCGGGCGCCGGCGATGTCCTCGACGTGGTGGACGGTGATGCGGGCGATCTCCGGGATGTCGGCGGCGGTGGCGATGTCGCGGGTGAACGCCAGCATGGCGGCGGTGCGGTGCTCGTGGTCGCGGGCGACGCGCTCGTTGCGGCGCAGCACGTTGGTCTGGGCGCCGATCGCCAGGCCGGCGCCGATCAGGATGCTGAGCGTCGCGAAGGTGTGGGCGTCGCTGATGCCGAAGGCGAAGCGGGGGTAGACGATCGCGAAGTCAAGGATGGTGACGGCGAGCACGACGGCGGCCAGCGCGAGGACCCGGCTGACCAGCGCGGCCAGCATGATCGCCACCAGGTAGAGCATCGCCAGGTCGGCGAAGTCGAGGTAGTCGACGCCGACGAGCGCGAGGGTGGTGATGGCGACGAGCAGGGCGATGGCGGCGGACAGGCCCCAGGGGTTGTCGCGGCGGGCCGGATCGCGGGCCCACGGCGACATCACGCCGGCGTCGGAGCTGACGGCGGCGGGCCTCGGCGGGGCGGTGACGACCTCCATGGCGGGGGCCTCATGATGCGCGCGGCGGGCCGGGCTTGGCGAGGGGTCGGCGGCGTCGGGCACGGGTCGGGCGTCAGGATCGCTCGGTCGCCGGCCGGGATGAAGGCCCGGGGGCGCGGCGATCAGTCGTCGAGGGCGGCCAGCTCACGGTCCAGCCGGGCCTCGAGGTCGCCGCCCGGGCGCGGGAGGTCGGGCGGACGCACGGGCGGGACGACGACGTGGCCGCGGGGAGGCTGGCCGTCGAGCACGCGTGCGAGGTCGTCGAGCAGGCTCTGCTGGGCGCCGCGGTCGACGAGCGTGAGGGTGGAGATCCGCCGGCTGCGGGCGCCGTCGCTGAGCTCGAGCACGACGCCGCGCTCGACCTCGGCGATGGGGATGAGGTTGAGGCGCACGCGCACCCTGACGGCGGTGCTGGAGATCCGCAGGCCGGGCAGGCGCATGTGCAGCGGGCGGCCGGCGGCGTCGGGCACCGAGACCTGGCCGGCGGCCAGGCGCAGCGCGCCGCGGGCCCGGTACTCGCCGGTGGTGGCGATGTAGACGACCGGGACGAGCGCCAGGAGGGCGCACAGCGCGGTGAGGCCGGGGCCGGGGCCGAAGGCCGCGGTGTAGACGGTGAAGCCGAGGCCGAACAGGCCGAGCACGACGAGCGCGCCGACGACGACCCAGTAGAGGAGCGGTGTGCGCACGGGGTACTCGGCCGTCATGGCGCGGCGAGGATCGCCCGGACGTCCGGGCGGAGCAAGCGGGCGGCGACGGCGAGCATGAGGGCGTAGAGCAGGGCCTCGAGCAGCTCCTGGCCGTGGCGCTCCCAGGGGGTGAGGTTGCAGGCGAGGAAGGCGGCGGCGAGCAGGACGAAGGCCCGGCGCTCGTGGCGGGTCGGCGTCAGCGGGGCGCGCGGCCAGGCGAAGTAGACGGCGAGCGGGACGGCGAACAGCAGGTAGGAGCTGCCGCTGGCGGCGTTGTGCAGGTTGCGGTGGCCGAACACGCGGGCGATCGCCTCGCCGGGGCCGCGCCAGCCGTAGACGGCGCCCCAGTCGAGCTCCTCGGCGAGCACGAGCGCGAGGAACAGCGCGAGGGCGAGCGACAGCAGGCGGGCGGCGGATCTTTTAAAAATGGCGAGGGCGAGCCACGCGAGCGCGGCGAGGGCGAGGATCACGTGCGAGGCGTGCTCGACCGGGCCCTCCTTGGCGAGCCACCCGGCGGTGCGCTCGGGGGCCGCGAGCGCGAGGACGACGAACGCGGCGAGCGCGACGAGCACGGCGAGGACCGGCACTTCCGCGAGGATATCGCCGATGCGTGAGCGGCGTCTGCAATTTCCGGCGAGGATTGCTCGCTCGTCTCGCGCCTCGATCACCCCGGACGTCTCGATGTTCGCGTAACCGTCGGCCGGGATCGGTATCTCCTCCCGATGTCCGCCCTGCCTTCGCCGTCGAATGCCAGCGAGGGGATGCACCGGTCCTTCGGCGCGTCGAGCCGTGGGGTGTCAATGAACGAGGACCGGCGGCCACGAGCCGACCGGTCGACCGCGAGTCATGGCGGGCGTCGCTGGCGTGATATTGTCAGAGCGACGCGGGCAGGGGCCAGGACGTCAGGGGGACCGGGGTGAGGTACTTGACGGGGGCGTACCAGAGGTTGCCGCTCGGGCTCACGGCGACGCGGCCGATGGCGGGCATGGCGGCGAACGGCTCGACCTCGCCGGTGAACGGGTGGAGGCGGACGACCTCGAGGTTGTTGAGGCTGGCGTAGACCGAGCCGTCGAAGGCGTCGTGGCTGAGGCTGGTGACGCCGGCCATGAGGTCGGCGACGAACTCGACCTCGAAGGTGACGGTGTTGAGGCGGTGCACGGTGCCGTCGACGAGGGCGACGAGCAGGTGCACGGGGCTGACGGCGGCCGCGGCGGTGACGCGGGCGGGGAACAGGTGCACGGGGGCGGTGGTGGCGGCCGCGAGGTCGGCGGTCTCGAGCTGGCCGTTCTGGCTGGTGTTGCCGACGTAGAGCACGCGGTCGTTGCCCCACGTGAGGCCCTGGGGGCCGCCGTCGAGGGCGGTGTTGCCGAACGGGCCGGTGCCCTGGGTCGGCATGGCGTAGATGACGATGGGCAGCGGCATGTTGGCGTCGTCCTCGACCAGGCGGGCGACGCCGCGGGCCTCGGGGTTGTTGGCGCAGTCGCCGCAGGTCGGGCAGCAGATGTAGGTGACGGCGACCTCGCCGTAGCCCTCGACGTGCTGCGGGGCGCCGGGGCTGGTGAAGCGGTCGTCCGGCGGGAGGGTGAGCTGGGGGACGGTGAGGTGGCGGAGCACGCGGACCTCGCCGAGGTCGTAGTCGCCGATGGCGCCCCAGGTCGTGAGCGTGCCGTCGGGCACCAGGCGGCGCACGAACTCCTGGCCGCCGCTGACGGTGACGCCCCAGGCGGTGCAGTCGTCGGAGAAGTCGAGGCCGAACAGGTCGAGCGCGAAGGTGCCGTTGAGCGCGTCGGCGGCGGGGTCCTGGCAGGTGACGCCGCGCTCGCACTGGCAGCTGCCGCCCCAGCACAGGCCGTCCGAGGTGCAGGTGGCGACGGCGCAGGGGGACACGGCGAGGCAGGTGTTCTGGCCGTCGCACACGGTGCCGGGGCCGCACTGCTGGTCGCCGCAGGCGACGGTCGGGCCGGCGAGCACGCAGGCGTCGGCGGCCGGCTTGCAGGTGCCGCTGATGACGTCGCAGACGTCGGTGGGGCCGCAGGGGTCGGGGTCCTGGCCCTGGCAGGTGGTCTCGCAGGCGCCGTCGACGCACTGCTGGTTGGGCTCGTTGCACGCGCCGCAGCCGCCGCCGGTCGACGACGAGGACGTCGAGGTGGTGAGCGGCTCGCTGGTCGGGGTCGGGCCGGTGCTCGTCGAGGGGTCCTGGGAGGTCGGGCCGGTCGGGACGTCGGCGGTGGTCTCGGCGGCCTCGGTGAGCGAGGTGGTGCCGGGGGTCTGGGTCGGCTGGACGGTGGTCGGCGCGGTGGCGTCGTCGGCGTTGCCGTCGTGGCGGCCGCAAGCTGCCGCCATGCACGCGATGAGGGGGAGCCAGCGCCTTGCCATCGAACACCTCCGGGTCCGCGAGGATACGCCTTCGCGTCGCGCGGGTGCGGGCCTCGTCGCCGCGGGCGGGTCGGCGTAGACTCGGGCGGGCATGCGCGCGCAGCCGCTTCGCCTGATGGTCTTCGACCGCACGTGCACCGGCAAGCGCATGCGGCCGGGGCTGTCGCACGCGTGGGGCTCGGGCGGGGCGCTCTACGGCACGCTGCTGCGGCGGCTGGACATGTGGCAGGGCGCGCGCAGCTGGGCCGAGGCGCTCGGGTGGCTGGCGCGCGCGGGCGGGGATCGGCCGATCGCCGAGGTGCAGTTCTGGGGGCACGGCAAGTGGGGCAAGGCCTTCATCGACCGCGAGCCGCTCGGCGCCGAGGCGCTGGTCGCGGGCCACCCGCTGCGCCGCGACCTCGAGGCGATCCGCGAGCGCCTGAGCGGGCCCGAGGCGCTGTGGTGGTTTCGCACCTGCGAGACGTTCGGGGCCCTGCCGGGGCACGACTGGGCCCGCCGCCTGACCGACTTCCTCGGCTGCCGCGCCGCCGGGCACACGTACATCATCGGCGTGTGGCAGAGCGGCCTGCACAGCCTGGCGCCGGGGGCCGCGCCGACGTGGTCGCCGCAGGAGGGCCTGAAGGCGGGGACGATCGCCGCGCCGCAGGAGGCCGAGTGGTCGCGGCGGCGCGCGCCGAACACCATCCACTGTCTCTCGGGACAGGTGCCGGCGGGCTACTGACGGGGCGGCTGGAAACTCGCCTCCATGGCCGGTCCCACGGGCCATGACACGTCATTCCTGGGCGCTTTTTGCGACAATTTTGGGTGCGACCCCGGCCTGCGGCGGCGGGAAGGGTGAGACGGAGGCGGACACACAGACGTCGACCGGGGACGGCGGCACGACCGCGGGCACGTCGGCCCCGATGACCGACACGACCGCGTCGCCGACGGGCGACACGCCGGCGCCGACCAGCGAGCCCGAGCCGACGAGCACCGGGCCGCTGCCGGAGACGACGACGGCGCCGGACCCGACCACGGGCTCGTCGACGTCGACGTCGACGTCGACGTCGACGTCGACCGGCGAGACCGGCGAGACCGGCGGCACGACGGTCGGCGGCATGCCGGTCGAGAAGCCGTGCGGCAACATGATCTACGAGTGCGGCGACACCGTCGACAACGACGGCGACGGGGCGATCGACGGCGGCGACAAGGAGTGTACGAGCCCGTGCGACGACAGCGAGGGCTCGCTGCAGACCGACCTGCCCGGCCAGAACCAGGACTGCAAGAACGACTGCTACTGGGACGACGACAGCGGCGTCGGCAACGACCACTGCGAGTACGACCTGCAGTGCGACCCCGCCAACCCGGGCGGGACGATCGGCTGCGAGTTCAAGATGGAGTGCGCGCCGGACGTGCCCGACGTGTGCCTCGAGGTCTGCTCCGACCTGACGCCGAACGGCTGCGACTGCTTCGGCTGCTGCCACGTCGACACGCCGGACGGCACCGTCGACATCTTCCTCGGCTCGGGCCCGGAGTGCTCGCTGGCCAACATCGAGGCCTGCGGCAAGTGCACGTTCCAGGCCGACTGCAACAACACCTGCGACGAGTGCGAGCTGTGCTTCGGCGAGGAGGAGCTGCCGGAGGGCTGCGACCCCGAGGACGCGTGCCAGGACGGCGACGTGCCGTGCACGGTCGACATGTTCGGCGTCGACAGCTGCGCCGACGGGTTCTACTGCCAGACGGGCTGCTGCCAGCCGGTCGTGCCGGGCTGAGCGCGGGCGCGCGGGCGCGGCGTACCGCCGCGCGCGCGGGTTTGATAGGCTGCGTCGATGGGTCGCCTGGTGATCCTCGGGCTGGGCGCCGCGCTCGCGGGCTGCGGCGACGCGCCGGCGACGGACGGCGGCTCGAGCTCGGGCGGCGCCGCGGAGGCGACGAGCGGCGGAGACGCGGGCGCGCCGACGAGCGGCGGCGAGACCGGCGCGGCGAGCTCGGAGACCACGGACGCGACGGAGGCGTCGTCGTCGACGACGACGACGACGACGGGCTCGACGGGGTCCGAAGGCTCGTCGAGCTCGGGTGACTCGAGCACGGGCGACGCGCCGGGCTGCGGGAGCTCGCCGCCGTGCGAGGCGTGCGTGTGCGGCGACGCGGGCTGGGCCTGCGACTGCCCGCCGCTGGCGCCGGAGGCGGGGTACATCGACATCGAGCCGGTGTCGTTCGTGGTCGGCACGCCGGGCAAGGAGCACGCGCGCACGTCGGACGCGGCGCGCATCTTCTACAGCTTCCGTCCGGCCGACGACGTCGACGCGGGCGGGCCGCTGTTCGTGCTGTTCAACGGCGGGCCCGGGGTGTCGACGGGGATCTTGATGGGCTTCGGCACCGGGCCGGTGCGCATCGACGACGGCGCCGCGGTCGCCAACCCGGGCTCGTGGACCAGCCTCGGCGACCTGCTGTACATCGACGCCCGCGACACCGGGCTGTCGTACCTGCGGTCGGACATGGCGGTGGATCTGGCGGCGCGCCAGAAGGCGTTCGACATCCACAACTTTAATGTGTTCTTCGACGCCGCGGACTACGCCCGGGTGATCCTGCGGTTCCTGACGGCGCACCCGCAATTACTGAAGCGGCGGGTCGTGCTGGTCGGCGAGAGCTACGGCGGCACGCGGGCGACGGCGCTGCTCAACCTGCTGCTGTTCCGCGCGGCCTACGACGTCGGCGGGGCGGGGCGGTACCACGATCCGGCGCTCGTCGCGGAGCTCGAGCAGTTCCTCGGCGTGCGCGACCCGGAGGTCGAGGACTGGTCGGCGGAGGCGGTCTCGGACATCTTCCCCGGGCAGGTGCTGATCCAGCCGGGGCTCGGCGATCGTCAGCGCGACGTCGCGGGCGACCTGCTCGAGCAGCCGGGCTCGCCGGTGTTCGACCTGGCGGCCGAGCTCGGCCTCAATTACGTGACCTGCGCCAGCAAGCCGCCGGGCTGCGAGCCGTGGGACAACGCGGTGACGTTCATCGAGGGCACGGCGCAGCGCAGCCGCTACGACCTCGAGGCGGCGAGCTCGTGGCTGGCGGACTCGTTCGCGGTCACCAGGGCGCGGCTCAGCGACCTCGACCTGCTGGCGGCGGTGCTCGCGGTGCCGCCGGCGGAGATCGCGGGGATCTTGCCGGCCGACCGCGGCGACGCGTTCCGCATGGGCAGCCCGGGCTCGTACCCGGCCGACGGGGGCGACATCTCGTCGCTCGGGCCGCTGACCGGCTGGGACCGCTACTACCTGCCGTTCGTGGCCGAGGCGAACGTGCCGTTCCGGTCGCCGCTGGCGAACTTCGTCGGCGTCGGCGCGGGCGACGATCACGTCATGGCGATGTTCCTGCACAACCTCGTGTACGTCGACACGTTCGTCACCGCGGCATCGCGCGACGTGGCGATCTACGCCCCGTCGATCCCGGTCGCGCTGTCGATGTTCAATAACGAGGTCGCCGACGTGCTGGTCGGGCCGGGCGAGTTCACCGTCGACTACACGCGGGCGCCGTTCCCCGGCGAGCCGGGCCCGGGCGCGCGCACGGTGCGGTTCCCGGCGTACGACGCCTCGCACTCGGTGGGCGTCGATCAGGCGGTGCAGCTGCGCGACGACGTCGGGGCGTGGCTCGCGGAGCTGTGAGCGGGCGTCGGCGCGGCGGGCTGAACACCACGCGGGCCGCGTCGCCGCGGAGCGGCACGTGGAGCCCGTCGGCGGTGCCGGTCACGCGCTCGACGTGCTCGCCGGGCCGGGCCGCCAGGGCGTCGAGCGTGACCGTGCGCAGCAGCTCGCCGGACGCGCGGTGGACGAGCACGCCGGCGGTCGGGGTCGTGAACGCCGACGTCCGCCCGGGCTTGCAAGCCGTGCGGACGGCCATGCAAACGATGCACCCACGGCTCGCGGCGGCGGCGGCCGCGTTTCGCGGACCTTGCTTCATGCTTGCGGCGATCATGAAACAGTTCGCCACTCCGTGCGTCGCGGCCCTCCTCTGTCTCGTCACCGCGGGCTCAGCCCGCGCGCAAGGGCCGACGCCGGCCCCGGCCACCGAGGAAGATCCGGCCGAGGCGAAGGCGGCGGACCCGTCCGCCGGCGGCGGCGGCGTGATGGAGGCCGACTCGTCGGTGGGGCAGAGGACCGACACCGGCCCGCGGGCGAACAACACCCGCACGCTCGTCGACACCGACACCCCGTGGATCAAGCGCCACCGACCGACGCGGCACCAGCTCGAGCTCGGCGTGTTCGGCGGCGTGCTGCTGCCGAACGCCGAGCACGAGCTCTACGACGTCGCCAGGCCGTGGCAGTCGTACAAGTCCGTGGCGGCCGACATCGGCCTGCGCCTCGGCTACTACCCGCTGTCGTTCCTCGGGCTCGAGATCGAGGGCGCGCTGATGCCGACCAAGGTCCGGGACGGGGCGTCGAGCGCGCTGCTCGGGGGCTTTCGCGGCTACGCGGTGCTGCAGCTGCCGTACCGCGTGGCGCCGTTCGTGCTGATCGGGCCGGGCCTGGTCGCGGCGCGCAGCGACGCGCTCGGGCGCGACGTCGACGCGGCGCTGCACTTCGGCGGCGGCGTCAAGTTCTACCTGACCCGCCTGCTGGCGCTGCGCGTCGATGTCCGCGACAACGTCAGCGCCCGGCACCTGGTCGACAACGGGCGCACGCACCACGTCGAGGTGCTGCTCGGCCTGTCGCTGCTGCTCAACCGCAAGAAGCCCACGCCGAAGCTCGACGTCGACAGCGACGGCGACGGCATCCTCGACCGGCTCGACAGGTGCCGCGAGGTCCCGGGGGTGGCGCCGGACGGCTGCCCGGCGGCTGGCCCGAAGGACAGCGACGGCGACGGGGTGTTCGACGCCGACGACGTGTGCGTCGACGTGCCGGGCATCAAGCCCGACGGCTGCCCGGACAGCGACGGCGACGGCTTCGGCGACGCGATCGACAAGTGCCCGAAGGACCCGGGCGTGGCGCCCGACGGCTGCCCGCCGAAGGACAAGGACAAGGACGGGATCCTCGACCCCGACGACAAGTGCATCGAGCAGCCCGAGACGAAGAACGGCTATCAGGACGCCGACGGCTGCCCCGACGAGGTGCCGAAGGCGGTGGCGAAGTTCTCCGGGGTCATCAAGGGCATCTACTTCGACGTCGACAAGGACACCATCAAGCCGGCCTCGCGCAAGACGCTCGACGCGGCGGTCAAGGTGCTGAAGGAGTTCCCCGACGTGAACCTCGAGATCAGCGGCCACACCGACAGCGACGGCGCGCGCGACTACAACATCGACCTGTCGGGCCGCCGCGCGGCCGCGGTCAAGAAGTACCTGGTCGACAAGGGCGTCGCCGACGACCGCATGCGCACCCGCGGCGCCGGGCCCGACGAGCCGATCGGCGACAACAAGACCAGGGCCGGCAAGGCGCTCAACCGCCGCATCGAGTTCAAGCTGATCGGCGAGGCCAACAAGTAGGCCGGGGCGACCAGCGCGCCCGGGTCCCCGGGCGGGACCCGGCGCCTCGGCGGCGCGTCCCTCGGGGGGCGCGCCGGGCGGGCCGACGACGGCCGCGGGGCGCCGCTCGCCGCGGCGCCCCGGCTCACAGGCTGTGCGGCAGTTCCGGGCCCGCGAGACAGCCCGCGGCGCGGGCGCGGACGCGCCCCCACGGCGCGGGCGGGGTGCCGGCGTCGCCGGGGCGTGGGGGGTCGATGACAGCGACCGTCGCGCCCGGTGGTTCTTGCTTGTGCACGGGTCGCGGCCCGGGCCGCGGCGGCCGCGTGTTCTCGGGTATGCTCGCCCTGTGCCGTTCCGCGACGAGATCACGACGAGCGTCGCGGCGGATCCGCTGGCGCGGTTCATGGACCTGCACGCGGCGCTCGAGGCCGATCGCAAGTGGTATCAGGACAGCGTGCCGCGGCGGCTGGCCGCGGTGTGCCTGATCCCGACCGCGGGCGAGGCGGGCGCGCTGGTCGAGCAGCTGCGCCGGGTCGACGCCGGGCTGGCGGCGCGCATCCGCTGGACCGAGGGGGTGTCCGCCGAGGTGCGGCTGGTGATCGCGGCGCACCTGCTGAAGTACGGCGAGGCGGCCGACGCCTTCCTCGACGAGGTGGCGCGCGTGCGGGCGCTGTTCCGGGCGGCGGCGCTGCGCAACGGCGGGGTCCACGAGTACGTCGCGGTGCTGCTGCTGCGGCGGGTGCTCGGGCGCGGCGCCGAGGCGGCCGACGTGGCGAGGTTCGGCGCGATCTACGAGGCGCTGAAGAAGCACCACTGGTGGTTGACCGGGCCGGACGACTTCCCGGTGTGCGCCATGCTGGCGGGGCGCGAGGAGGAGCCGGAGCAGATCGGCGCCGGCGCCGACGCGCTCTACCGGGCGCTGCACGAGCGGGCCGACCTGTGGCGCGGGACGGCCCTGCACACCTCGGCGAACGTGCTGTACCTGGCCCGGGTGCCGCCGCTCGAGCTGGCGGAGCGGTTCGTGCAGCTGCGCGAGGCGCTGGCGGGCCGCGGGGTGCGGGTCGGGCAGGCGCAGTACGACGAGGTGGCGATCCTGTGCTTCTTGGCGTGGCCGGTCGAGAAGATCGTGGCGACGGTGCTCGAGTTCCGCGACCGCATGCGCGAGGCGGTGGCCTGGCTCGGCAAGGCCGACGCGCTGGGGCTGGCGGCCAGCCTGGCGCTGGTGCGGCTGGCGGGGCAGGACGGCACGCTGGCGTCGCTGGCCGACGCCAAGCTGCTGCTCGACATGCAGGAGGTGATCGACGCGCGGGCGTCGGGGACCTCCTGAGCGGCGCGGCCTACGGCACGTCGGCGCCGGCCCAGTCCATGGCCCCGACCGCGAGCGGCCGCGGGTCGCCGTCGATGTCGGTCCACGGGTCGCCGGCCTCGCGGATCGCGGTCGACGAGACCAGCGGCGCGCCCGGCTTGACGTGGAGGTCGCCGGCGTCGAAGGCGATGAACAGGTTCTCGGCCGCGGCGGAGGTGAGGCTGGTGGTGCCGGGGCCGACGAGCGGGTCGTAGGTGACGAGCGAGTTGGTGGCGAGGCTGCCGGGGCAGGCGCTCGAGCCGTTGTCGGGCACCGCGAACAGCAGCGAGTTGCGGGCGACGATGGTGGACCCGAGGTCCTCGCACTGCAGCAGCGAGCCGGGCACACCGGTGCTCTCGACCACGGTGGAGAACACCAGCTCGACGTCGGCGTCCTTCTCGCTGCGCACGGCGTACTCGATCGGGTGGGCGACGATCGTGTTGAAGATCTTGGCGTCGGCCCCGCCGGCCAGCCACAGGCCGCGCTTGGCCCCGCGGATCAGGCTGCGGCGGGCCTGCAGCTCGCACGCGTTGGCGTACAGGCCGACGCCCGTGGTCAGCGGCTCGACCGTGACGTCGTCGATCCAGGCGGACAGGCCGGCGACGCAGCTGAAGCCGGCGCCCGCCGTCGACGGAGCGAGCGCCTTCAGGGTCAGGCGGGCGACGTACACGTGGGCCAGGGCGTCGACGAAGATCAGCGGGGCGCCGCCGGTGTTCGACTCGAGGGTGGCCTCGGGCCAGCCGAGGATGGCGACGTGCTTGTCGGCCGCGAGGTCGTCGACGGTGAGCGTGTCGTGCACGCCGGCCGTGCCGGGCAGCACGCGGATGACGATGTACTCTTTATCGCTCATGACGGCCTGCGTGTACGCGGCGGTGAGGTTGCAGCAGGGGTCCGTCTCGGTGCACTGGTTGTCGACGCGGCACAGCGGGCCGACCGCCGAGCTCGACCACACCACGGCGGTCTGGGCCGCGGGGAAGCAGGTCTTGTTCGCGAGGTCGCAGGCGGTCTGCGGGCAGTCGCTGTGCTCGTAGCAGCCGCAGGCGAGGGTCTCGGGGTCGCAGGCGGGGGCGTCCGGGTCGGTGCAGTCGTCGTCGTCGACGCAGCCGACACAGGCGAAGCCGTCAGGGTCGCAGACCTGCGACACGGGGCAATCGAGGTCGTCGAGGCAGGCCACGCAGAGGCCGCTGTTCGGCTCGCAGTAGGGGTGTTCGGGGTCCTGGTCGATGCAGAAGTTGTCGGGCGTGGCGGAGCCGCCGCAGCTCGTCGGGCCGCCGGTGGTGTCTTCGATCGAGCTGGTGTCGTCGGTCTCGCTCGCGGCGTCGCCGGTCGACGGCGTGCCGGTCACGCCCGCGGACGAGGGGTCGCCGGTGCTGGTGTCCGGCGGCGGCGACGTCTCGGGCGAGGTCCCGGTCGGCGCGTCGGTGTCGGGGTCGACGCTCGAGGTGACCGAGGGCCCGGCGCTCGAGGCCTCGCTCGCGGGCAGATCGCCGGGGCTGTCGGGGTTGAAGCAAGCGCACAGCATCAGCGATGCGAGCGCACCACGGGGGGTGAATGCGAGGGACACGCGAGACCTCCAGCGAAGACGGGGGGGAGCCGGGGGGATGGGGTCGGAGGGGGCTCCGACACGGCTCCAGGGGGAGTGGGTTAGCACCGCGGGGTGATCACGGACGGAGCTTTCGGGCGGACGATCCGGGCCGGATCATCGGCGCGTATCCAGCCGGCTCGGGGCCGCGACGACAGCGGCGAGCGGGCGCGTACGGGTCCGTGCGGGCCCGCGGGGGCCGTCGCGGGCAGCATCGCCCGCGCGGGCCGCTGGTGCGGCGCGCGGGCTCTGGCCTACCATCGTCGACCTTGGCCGCTTCGCCCGAGCTCGAGGTCGACCTGACCGTACAGGCGGTTGAGAACCTCGTCACGCAGTTCAGCTCGGCCTTCGACTTCTACCGCGAGCTCGTGCAAAACAGCATCGACGCCGGCTCGGCGAGCGTCGAGGTGTGGCTCGAGTACACGCCGGGCAGCGAGGGCGAGGGGACCATCGCCATCCACGTCGACGACTTCGGCGAGGGCATGAACGAGGAGATCATCGACAACCAGCTGACCAAGCTGTTCGCCTCGAGCAAGGACGGCGACCTCACCAAGATCGGCAAGTTCGGCATCGGCTTCGTCTCGATCTTCGCGCCGGCGCCGAAGGCGGTGCTGCTGCACACCGGGCGCGGCGGCGAGGCGTGGGAGGTCTGCTTCGACGCCGACCGCACGTTCACCAAGACGCGCATCGACGGGCCGGTCGAGGGCACCCAGATCACGCTGTACCTGGCCGGCGACCGCGTCCGCTACCGCGAGGTGGTGGCCGAGAGCCGGGCCACGCTGCGCCGCTGGTGCGCGCACTCCGACGTCGAGGTGAGCTTCGAGGACCGCAGCGACGGCGGCGGGCCGGAGCCGGTCAACATGCCGTTCGCGGTGCCGGGCGAGTGCCTGGTGACGGCCAGCCACGAGGGCACCGAGGTGGTGCTGGCGTACCACGGCGAGCCGGAGTACGGGTTCTACAACAAGGGGCTGGCGCTGGCGGTCAGCCGCGACGGGCCGGGGCTGCTCGGCGAGCACGCGCCGCGGCTGGCCCACATCGGCTTCAAGGTCAAGTCGCGCTACCTCGAGCACACGCTGAGCCGCGACACGATCGTGCGCGAGGGCAACTTCTTGAAGGCGCTGCAGCTGATCGTGCAGGCGGCGGACGGGCCGCTGCAGGCCGGGCTGGTCCAGTCGCTCGAGCAGCTGGTGGCGCGGCCGGCGTGGTCGCTCGCCGAGCTCGGCCGCTACCACGCGCTGCTCGGGTTCCTCACGCGCGAGCCGGAGTCGGCGCTCGAGCGCCACGCGGAGCGGCCGATCCTGCGGCTGGTCGACGGGCGGGCGATCAGCCTGACCGCCGCGTGGGAGGCGGCGCGCGAGGACCAGCGGGTGATCGTCGGCGACGCGGTCGACCCGCTGGTCGAGCACCTGCTCGCCGCGGGCACGCCGGTGCTGCTCGGCGTGCGGCCGCGGGGCGGCGCGCCGACGGTCGCCGCGCACGGGCCGGTCGCCGGGCTCGTCGACCGCTACGCGCAGCTGCGCCACCGTCGCAGCCTGCGCGGGCTGCTGCGCCGCATCGGCCTGCCGTTCGGGCCGCCCGAGCTGCTGTTCGCCAGCCCGGACGCGGCGTTCCTGCGCGTGCGGCTGGTCGAGCCGAGCCCCGACGAGGCGCGGCTGATCGGCGACGCGGCGGCGCTGCTCGAGTCGGTGGGCGCGGGCTACGGGCGCCTGGTCGCGTGCTCGCACGACGGCGCGGGCGGGCCGCTGTTCGTGCTCGGGCGCAGCATCTCGCCGATCATGCAGCGGCCGCCGGCGGACCGGCTGTACGTCGACCGCCGGCCGCGGCGGCCGGAGGCGGCGGTCGACCGCGGGCACCCGCTGTTCCAGCGCTGGCTGGCGCTGCAGCGCGCGGCGCCGGCGCTGGCGGCCTACTGCCTGGCCAAGGACCTGCTGCTCGTCGAGGACCGCCTGCTCGGGCGCGACGTGGCGCTCATGGCCGCGGCGCTGCCGGACGAAGCGGCGCGGGGAGGGCGGCGCTGATGTCGATCGACGCGGTCATCGCCCGGGCGCGGCGGCCCGGCGGCTTCAGCGAGCGGCGGCGCTTCACCATCGCCCGCACGCAGGCGATCCAGAAGCTGCGGCAGTTCGCGCTGGCGGACCCGGCGGCCTACGTGCTCGAGCTGATCCAGGCGGCGATCGGCAACGGCGCGGTGTGGATCGACATCCAGCGCACGGCGAGCAGCATGACCCTGGCGTACATCGGCGGCGGGCTGCCGGAGGCGGCGCTGGCCCGGCTGTTCGACTTCCTGTTCGCCGGCAAGGACCGCGCCGACGTCGGCCACCTGCGCGACCTGGCCCACGGGGTCAACGCGCTGCTGGCCCTCGGCCCGGCGCGCATCGTCGTCGAGTCGGGCGACGGCACGCGCGCGGGCACCACCCGCCTCGAGCTCGAGCGCGGGCAGGACCGCTTCGACGTCGGGCGCCCCGACCACTCGCTGGCCGGCACGTTCATCCGCGCCGAGGGCATGAGCGACGACGACGGGCGCGAGCGGCGGCTCGTCGAGTCGCGCTGCCGGCTGGCGCCGATCCCGATGGTCTACGACGGCGAGTCGCTGTTCGGGTTCGCGAGCCGGCGCATCCCGTCGCTGCCGGGCTTCGCCCGCACGGTCACGTTCGACGAGGGCGACCTCTACGGCATCCTCGGCCACGACCCCAACGCGGGCAAGCCGACGGTCTCGCTGCTGACCCGCGGGGTGGTGATCGAGGAGGTCGAGCACGCGATCAACGGGCGCAAGCTCGGCGGGGTCGTCAACTTCGACGCGCTGCACAAGTCGGCCGACCACGCGCGCGTCGTCCGCGACGAGCGCCTCGAGGAGATGTGGCTGCGCCTGCGCCCGTACGCGCTGGCGCTCGGCGGGCGGGGCGGGCCGGTCCAGGCCGGGGCGCTGGAGGTGCACCCGTGGGCGGGGCCGCGGCCGACGACGATGCAGGAGGTCCGCGCGTGGCTGCACGCGGCCGGGCGCGTGGTGGTGGTGCCCGCGGGCACCGAGCCGGGCAGCCTCGAGGGCGAGGTCGCGGCGAGCATCGCCGAGGCGCTGGGGGCCCGCGTGCTGGCCGTCGAGCGCGCCGGCGTGCACGCGCTGCGGGTGCTGGCCGGCAGCACCGTCGACGTGTTCGAGCCGGAGCTGACCAGCGCGGTCGACCTCGAGTTCTACACCCAGGCCCCGGCGAGCCCGCCGGCGCGGCCGTGGGTGGCCCAGCCGGTCGAGGCGCCGGCGTGCACGATCGGCGAGCTGGCGCCGCACATCGCCGCGGCCGTGCGGGCGGCGGGCGGCGAGGAGCGGGCGGCGCGGGAGCTCGTGGCGGCGCTCGGCGAGACGTCCGAGGTCCGCGCCCGCGTGTACACGCCGGCCGCGGCCGACGACCCGACCACCGCCGAGGTGCGCCTGTGGGCCCGCGAGCGCCAGCTGGCGGCCGTCTCGCTGCCCTCGCGCCGGGCCGGGCACGTGCTGGTCGCCGAGCTGCCCAACGTGGCCGCGAGCGTGATGCTGGCGCCGGTCGGCGCCCGCGGCACCACGCGCGCGCAGGTCGTGGCGGCGGCGCTGCTCGTGCACGCCGACGCGGTGCTGGCCGAGGCGGCCACGCGCGCGCTCGCGGGCGTCGGTCGGCGCGAGGGGCCGCTCGGCGTGGTCGAGGCCCACCGCGTGCTCGAGCTGCTGGCCGGCGCGGCGGTGCTGCAGCTGCGCCGCCGCGTCGACGCGGGGGGCGAGGCGCGGGCGTGCGTCGAGTTCGCGCTGCTGGGGCCGGGCCCGCCGGACGTCGACCTGCTCGACCTGCCGGTGCTCGCGACCCACGCGCACGGGCCGGTGTCGCTGCGCCGGCTGGCCGCGGACATGAGCGCGCGCGGCGGCTTCGTGGCCACCGACCCGGCCGACGGAGGGCTCGCGCTGCGGCTCGACGCCCACTCGGAGCCGTGCGTGCGGGCGCTGGTCGGCGACTCGGCGCTGGCGCCCGCGGACCCGCCGCCGCCGCACGAGGCCTTCGACGCGGGCGGGCGCCTCTACGGGCGCGCGCAGCTGGCGGCCGCGCTGGCCGCGGGGCGCCGGCTGGTGGTCGGGCACGCGCCGCGGCTGCCGCCCGGCGAGCCCGGCGAGGAGGTGCCCGAGGAGCTGCGGGTCACGCCGTCGGGGTTCCTCGCGCTCGCGCGGGCGGGGCTGGTCTCGAGCTTCGACTTCGACTTCTCCGCCGAGGCGTTCGTGGCCGCGGCGCCGGTGCGCACGCCCGAGGTCGAGGGCGTCGTCGGCATCCCGCGGACCACGCCGGGCGCCCCGGGCGTGCTCGTGCTGGCGGACGGGGCGTGCGTCCACCGCTACGTCACGCTCGCCGCCGACTTCGGGGTGGTCGGGGTGCTGCGCCTGCGCGAGCCGCCGTGGTCCGAGGAGCGCGCCAACCTGGTCGCGACCGCGGTGGCCAGCGCGACCGGCGAGCTCTACCAGCAGGTGCTCGCGCGCCTGCCGGGCCTGCCCGCCGACGGCGAGGAGTTCACGCGCGCGGCCGCGGCGGTGCTCGGCTACGCCGGACGGCGCGTGGCCCTCGTCGCCGACCCGCACGGCCGCGTGCACGTGATCCCGGCGCAGGCGACCGCCGACCGCGTGCTCGCGCTGCCGCTGTTCCCCGGGCGCCGCGGGCTGCCGCTGTCCGCGTGGCACCTGCTGCGCCGCTTCGCCGAGGCCGGGGGCGACGCCGCGGCCGCGTTCGCCGAGGTCGACCGCGCGGCGCTGCCGCCGGTGCTGGCCGAGTGGCTGGTGCACACGCTCGACCCGGCGCGCATCGCCCCGGCCGAGCTCGACGTCGAGGTCGAGCCGCGGACGCCGCGCAGCCTGCTGATGCGCCGCGACGGCACGCTCGAGGAGCTGCAGGACCCGGACCCCGGGGCGCCGCTCGACGCGGTCACGCTGGCGGCGACGCTCGAGGTGCTGCTGCACGCGCTGCGCCCCGACCTGCCGCCCGGCGACCGCCCGTGGGACCGCCGCGGCCGCGTGCGCGTGCGGATGGACGGCGACGACGGCGACGACGGCGACGACGGCGATCCGTTCGCGACCGTCGAGGGCGACGCCCGCGCGTGGATCGTCACGCTCCGCCCGGATCACTGGCTGGTGCGCTGGGCCGCCGCCGAGGCCCGTCGCGACCGCCAGCCGCTCGCCTGGCTGCTGCTGGCCTGCTACGCCCGCATCAACGAGCACTTCGACGAGGTCACCAACCACCACGAGGGCCAGTTCCAGCGCGCGGTGGCCGACGCGCTCGAGCAGGGCCGCCTCGACCTCGTCACGCCCCGCTTCGACTGAGGTTCCACGCCCGCGGCAGCTCGCCGTCGCAGGCGCCGCACCCATAGAAGTCGTCTTTGATCAGGTTGATCTGGGCGCACCCGGGGCAGCGGCGGAAGACGAAGCGGCGGGTGAAGCCGCGGGGCGCCGCGAGGCCGGCGGACGCGAGCGCCGCGGCGACCGCCGGCCAGCACTCGGGGTCGGGGCAGTAGCCGGTCGAGAGGTTGGTGAGCTCTACGATCGCGCCGCCGCGAGCGAAGCGGACCTCCCCGGCCGCGAGCACGGCGTGCCCGCCGGCGCAGTCGATGTGCTCGGAGCGCCGCGGAGCCAGGCGCAGGCGCCCCGCGAGGTCGACGACGTAGGTGGCGCCCTCGCTCGTCGCGTCGCCGTTGGCGGCGAGCCACGCGATCAGGTCGCCATGCGTGCGTACGACGAACCCGGGCTCACCGCGCGGGCGCTCGCGGATCGCCTCGGGGCCGATGTACTCGTAGCGGCGCACGCTCACGCCCCGAGCCTTTTAGCCAAAAGACCGCTCGGGCGCCACCTGACGGCCGTCGATCCGCAGGATCAGAACCATAGCCCGACGAACAGACAGATGTTGAGGTGTGCCACGGTCTTGCGGTGTGCGGACACCATATCGACATAGACCTCGCCGCCGAGCGAGACGACGGAGTGAAGCATCCCGAGTACACCGCCACCCAACGCGCCCTGAAACCCTGCCGCGGTCGGCGCACCGAAGCGCCCGAGGTCGATGTGGTCGAGCTCGAGGCCGATGCGGACGAGGCCGTACCCGAAGCTGCGGCGTGATCCGCCGCCGATGCGAGCCGTCGGCGCGAGGCGAAAGCGCTGGAGACCGGGCCGAGCGAGATGTTCGAATGTGCCGCCCAGTTCGACCGCAAGGCGTCGACCGAACGGGAGGTGATAGCCGCCGTCGATGCGCCAGAGATACGTGGGGTAGGCGCCGGCACGAATGGTCGAGAGGTGGAGGTTGAGCACCCCGGGCGCCACGTTGATGTAGCCGCGCGGCGCCCTGAGACCGGCGTCATTCACAGCGCCGGTCGCTGGCGATGCGGCCGCGAGCGCGAGCAGAAGCGGAGCCGTTCCAGTCGAAAACGTCAGCAAGCGATGTTGCGCCCTTTCGCCCGGCCAGACGGCGCGGGTCGCGAGGTGAGTGAAAAAAAATCACACGCTGTTGCGTGGGTCAACTATAGACGACCTCCGTGTTTCGGGATAGCCTCATTTGCAGATCTCGCCATATATATGGCTGGGAGATTGTGCGGCCAAAGAACGTTGGAGGTTGGTGATGTATATCAGCAAGAAGTCGTATACGTACAGTTTTGTCCTGAGCGCGAGTGTGGCGTATGCCTGCGGCGGTGGAAGTGGCGGCAGTGGGGGCAGTGGCTGCGGGACTCTCGGGAACGAATATGGGCTCTTGATCCACTGCGAAGACGCGGACACCACAGTGTTATGGTACGGCGAGACCTACTGCGCTCAGCCCCCTAAAGAGATCTGCTCGGCATACTTCCATCACGGAGACGAGTCGTTCAAGGAGGATTATCCAAACGCGTGGTCGGAGCCGTATAATCACTCCGATCACTCTGGCTATCCCGTCCCCGCGTGCCTCTGCGATTATGGTCAACTGGCACACGACTTTTGTTTGGACGACCAAAACCAGAGCGGTGAACCAACGACCGGGGCTCCGGGAGAAGGTGGAGAGACGACGGGGGAGGGTGGCGAAGACGGGGGCGACACAGACACGACTGGACCGGCCATTCCGACCGAACTAAACATCTGCAACAAGGCCGATGTGAAGTGTGCTGCGATTAACTGCGCTTTCGACCCGCTATTCAACGATCTTGTTGAATGTTAGGCCGATCCGCCACCGTGTGTCGACGCGATAGATCAGGGGGATGCGATCAAACAATGCGAGAAGAAGTGCAACGATCGCATGGGCGCAATTCAAGCCGATGTCAAGAAGTACAACGAAGACCCAGATAACGACGACGATAAGGTAGTCAAGACCCCGATCGACTGTATCTACATGGATGATCCGCCGGCCGATCGCCCCCAGGTGAAAGGTGAGTACGATGAATGTACGGCGCCGGCGGACACAAATGTCTTGCCTGTCTGGGGCGGTGATACTCCATTCTGCGCTTACCACGGGAGCTTGTCGCTCGCCGACAGCAGCGGCGGTTCGACTAGCAATGGAGATTTCTGGGGTTATCTCGCGTATGCCGTGGACCCTGCTTGCACCTCCACGTCTTCCTTTTGTGCGATTCATTTCGATGCACTCGAAGGGATTGCGCAAGACGTCTCTGGTTTTTACACGGATGCGGCAGGTAGTACGTACGGCTATTCCATCGACGACCTCGACATCAGTCTCGTGCAGGCGGTTGAAGGAATTTACTATCTTGCGCGCGGCACGATCACCTTCCCGAATACTCCATTCGGTTTCATCGTCTCTGCATCCGCGATCAGCGCGGCGGGCAGTTCTCTCGGTGCCACAGCATCGTTGGCCATCGCCAGTAGCGCGTCGGCGTCACTGAGTTCGGCGGGGTTGACGATGTACCTGAACTACTCGAACGGGAACGGTTCTGGTACACTCGCGTTGCAAGCGAACTGATGCGGGTGCCGACACACAGCCGTAAGCGGGGGGTCTGCGCGGCCAGGCTGGTCGTCCTGGCGGCGCTCGCGGCCTCGAGTTGCGGTCGCGAGCGCGTGGACGGGGAGTTCGTCCGCTACGTACACGATGAGGCGATGACGGTTTGCGGTCGGACGCCTGCGTACGTCGACGACTTCGTCCCCTTCCTCGCGATGGAGCTCGGTCTAGACGTACCGAGTCGAGTGACCTATAAATGGATCGACGCGGACAGTGTCCGGCGTTCATGCGCGGCGGAGGCTTATGGATGCGCGGTCGGCCGAGTGGCCTACGCGGAGGATCCCTTGTTGTTGCACGAGGTCGTGCACGCGATCGGGTCGGCGAACGCCATGAACGTGCAGCCCTTCTTACGCGAGGGGCTCGCGGAGGCGTACGACCCGCTCGGTCGGTTCGGGCTGGGTCCTCGTTACCTCATCCGCGCGGAGGGGGAGAGACTCCCGGATCCGCGGCCTTTACTCGACGATTGGTCCTACGCGAGCGGTTACGGGCTCCCGGCGTCGTTCGTCGCGTTCTTGCTTGCGCGGCACGGACCGGAGTCTTTTGTGGCGCTGGCCCGAGCGACCTCGGCGTCGCCGGTGTTCGAGATGCGGGCGACATTCCGTAAAATATATGGGACCGAACTTGACGCCGAAGCGGAGCTTTTCATGGCCGGAGCGCCGTGCGACGGGGACGAGTTCGCGGTGCGACCCTATGATTGCGCAATGCCGAGTGTTCCGTGGTCGGGGGGGGTGTGGGAGTTCGAGGCGATGATGGATTGTGGCGAGGCGGAGGTCGCGGGAGGGATTGATAAAGCTGAGGGGGCAGACTACATGGTCCGCTCGGTGGTCACTGACGTGACCGCCGGCGCCTACACGCTGCGGGTGTTGGGTGATGGAGAAGTGGGCATACAGATTGGGGCCTGCGGTGGATGCCCGTGGACGAGGGTGGATGTGGGCGCGAGGCCGGGAACGCCCGTAAGCACGACCCTGGAAGCCGGGCAGCACTTCGTGCGGATCGTGGCGCCGTCGTCCTTGTCGACGATGGTGACAGTTACGCTGGAGCCGACGGTGCCTTGAACGTCAGCATGTTTGACGTTCAGAACACCGGCCCGGCGTACGCGTGACGAAGCATTGATTGTCGATGACCAGTGTCTTGTGGCCGCATGGCGGCGGCGTCGCGCTGGCGACGCCGGGCGCTCAGTCGGCGTGGAGCACGAGGCGCTCCCAGGTCGCGTCCTCGTTGAGGTACTCGCTGGCGCCGCAGCGGTAGCCGCCCTGGATGCTGCCGCCCTGGGCGTGCCAGCACAGGCGCAGGCCGGGGTTGTCGAGGGCCTGGTCGCAGGTGTTGAGCGAGATCGGGTCGCCCAGCTTGGCGAAGCCCCACGAGTACTCGCCGTAGTAGTACCAGCCGGTGCCGTTGGCGCTGGTCGGGGTGTTGCTGCCGCCGGTGTCTTTAATGACCGAGGTGCGGGGCGCGTGGGCCAGCAGGGTGTAGGTGCTCGACCCGACCTTGCGGCACGCGAGCATGAGGTTCGGCTTGTTGCACTGCGCGAGGATCGTCGCCAGCGTCGGCGTGGTCTTCTCGTAGGTCTGGTTGAAGCAGGTCGTCCAGCCGGTCACGCTGGCCACCGGCACGTTGGTCTGCGGGCCGAGCGCGGTGTACTTGCCCTGCTGCGGCGAGTCGGTGCAGTCGCTCTCGCAGCCGTCGCCGTCGACGGCGTTGCCGTCGTCGCACTCCTCCTCGCCCGACCACACGTAGCCGTCGCCGCAGCCGGCGTACACGCAGGCGTTGAGGCAGTCGTCGGTGTTGCTGTTGTCGCCGTCGTCGCAGTCCTCGCCGTCCTGGACCACGCCGTCGCCGCAGCTCGCCGGGGCGCAGCTGTTGCTGCAGCCGTCGTCGTCGTTGTCGTTGCCGTCGTCGCAGGCCTCGACGCCCTCCCACACGTGGCCGTCGCCGCAGTAGGGCAGGGTGCAGTCGCTGAGGCAGTCGTCGACGTCGCTGCCGTTGCCGTCGTCGCACTGCTCCTCGCCCTCGGCGAGGCCGTCGCCGCACTCGGGCGGGGGCGGGCTGCTGGTGTCGGGCGGGCTGCTGGTGTCGGGCGGGCTGCTGGTGTCGGGCGGGCTGCTGGCGCTCGCGTCGGTGGTCTCGCCCGGGCCGGTGGTGACCGGCGGGTCTCCGCTGGTGTCGACGCCCGAGGTGCCGGGACCGCTCGTCTCGCCGGTGGCGGGCTCGCTGCCGCCTTCTTCCTCGTCGTTCGACGAGTCCGGACCCGAGGGGAAGGTGAGTTGAGAGGTTTCGTTGGTGAGCCCCGTGGTCAGCGCCGGCTTGTCGCCGCCGCAACCCGCGAGCCCAGCGAGGACGGCCACACAGGGCCCGAGCCACCGGCAGGACATGGCGCGCATGCTCTACAGGTCGGCCACACGCGTCAACACGGCGCCGGCCCGCGAGCCGTCAGGTGCCTCACGCGCGGCGCAGACGTCCGACCGCGTCGTATGTCCCTCGGGACAGCCGCGGAGTCACGGCAGGCGGGCCCGCGTGCGCCGGGCCTCGCGGGCGACCGCCGCCCGCGGGTCGTCCAGGAAGCGCTCGACCAGCGCGGCGTCCTCGGAGCGCCCGAACTCCGAGAGCAAAGCCAGGGCCGCGAGCACGCGGCCGCGGTCGGGCTGTTCGGCCAGCGTGCGCAGGGCCTCGCCGCGGTAGTCGGGCGGGGTGAAGGCGGCGGCCACGGCGACGCGGGCCTGGTGTCGGACCTCGGCGTTGGTGTCGAACGCGGCCCGCACGAGGCCGTCGCGGTCGCCGAGCCGGGCCAGGCCGCGCACGCCGATCGCGCGGATCCCCGGCGTGCGGTCGCCGGCCAGCCGCGCGGCCAGGGCCCGGAACACGGCCGGCGGGGTCCACTCGACGTCGGTGGCGAGGGCCGCGGCCCAGCGGCGGACCCGCGGCTCGCGGACGGTCAGCGCCGCCGCCAGCACGGCCTCGATCTCGGGGCCGCCGCGGTGCACGACGGCGAGGTGCCAGGCGGCGCTGACGACCACCTCGGGGTCGCCTGCCTGCAGCCCGGCCCACAGCGCGGCGCGGACCTCGGGGTGGCCCGAGCGCACGAACGCGTGGACCTCGGCGACGCACCCGGCGGCCCGCGTCCACTCGGCCATGCGGTCGACCAGCGGCAGGCAGGCGATCACCAGGCCCGCGTGCCGCGGGACCAGCCGTCGCGTCAGGGCGCCCCACGCCAGCTCGGCGACCGGGCGCACGTAGTCGTTGACGCGGTTGATCAGGAACGCCGTCGCCAGGCGGTCGAACCGCGGCTGCAGGCGCAGCACCGCGGCCTCGCGGGTGTGGCCGTCGCGGACCAGGCTGAGCACCCCGAGCACCGCCCCGGCCGGCTCGCCGAGGCGGTCGAGGCGGGCCAGCTGCCACGGCTGCACGTCGACGAACCCTTGCCCGAGCGCCGCCTGCGTGTCCGCGTCGCGGACCGCCCGGTCGAGCGCCGCGACCACGCGGACGCGGCTGCGCCGCAGGATCGCGTCGATCTCGCCGGCCGCCCGCTCCGCCTCGCGGCCGAACACCTCGCGCAGCAGCACGAGCACCCGGCCCACCGGCGACGCGCGCAGCCCGTGCATGTCGGCGACTGTACAGGTTTTCAGCCCGGCGCGTGGGCTCGCCACGGACCGCGCGCGACCTGTCCCGAAGGACACGCACGGCCTGCCGCGCCCCTGGGGGAAACTCGCGAAACTTGCCGCGCCGTCCCGCGATCTGCTAGCCGCATTCGACCGTGCGCAAGCGTCCCACCCCGCGCGCCAGGCCCGCGCGACGCGCCGCCCAGGCCGCCATCGCCGCCGCCGCCGAGACCTACGTCCAGCGGCCGGTCAAGCGCGCGGCCAACCGCCGGGTGGTCGCCGGCCGCGGCCCCGCGCGGCGGGCCCCGGTCCACCCGATGGACCGCAAGGTCCGCAACCGGACCATCCTCCTGCTGACCCTGCTGGCGCTCGTCAACGCCTACGTGTTCATGTGGCGCGAGGGCAGCTCGCTGCTCGAGCTCGGCGCCCCGCGGCCGGCGGTGATCGCCGGCGACGACGGCCCCGCCGGCGCGCTGGGGTCGCTGGCCGACCCGCGCGCGGTGACCTGCGGCGGCGACCCGGTGCGCGTGTTCGACGGCCTGCACGACGCCGTCCACGCGAGCACCACCCTGGCCGCCGGGCGCACGCTGCGGCTCGCGCTCATCGAGCTCGGCGCGGCCGGCCCCGACATCGACGCGCTCGAGGCGGCGATCCGCCCGAGCCTCGACCTCGGCCTGCTGGTCGGCTCCAACAGCGCGGTGCGGGTGGCCATGGACCGCGACGGCGGCGTGCTGGCGCTCGAGCTCGAGCAGGCCGAGGGCCGCCTCGTGCAGGCCTGCCGCGACGGCGCCGGCCTGCGCGTGCGCACCCTGCAGCACCCGCCGGTCAGCGACATCGCCGCCGTGCGCATCGAGCTCGGCGACGACGCCGACCTCGTGCGCGCGGTCACCGGCACCGGCGAGCGCCCCGAGCTCGCCGACCTGATCGCCGAGGCCCTCGCCTTCGACGTCGACCTCGTCGTCGAGGCCGAGCCGCGCGACAAGATCGAGGTGCTGGTCGAGCGCCGCTCGCTCGGCCAGCACTTCCACCGCTACGGCGCGCTGGTGGCGGTCCGCTTCCGCGGCGCCGCCGGCCGCTTCACCTACTTCCGCCACCAGCCGGCCGGCACCCGCGTCGCCGCGCTCTACGACGCCGAGGGCCGCCCGCAGCGCCGCAGCATGCTGCGCACGCCGGTCCGCTTCCACCCGATCGCCCACGAGGCGCGGGCCATGATGCCGCCGTCGGTCGAGATCGTGGCCGGCAAGGCCGGCGCGCTGTACCGCCGCCCCGAGGGCGCGCCGGTGGTGGCGCTCGGCGACGGCGCGGTGCGCCTGGTCGAAGAGACAGACGCCGCCGGCCGCGTGGTCGAGGTCGAGCTCGCCGACGGCGTGGTCGCCCGCTACGCCCACCTCCACCGCGTCGTCGGCGACCTGCGCCCCGGCAGCGAGGTCCGCCAGGGCCAGGTCCTCGGGCTCGCCGGCCACACCGGCAAGACCGCGACCGACCGCGTGCGCCTCGAGCTGCGCCGCGAGCACGGCGGCGAGACCACCATGCTCGACCCCCTCTCGATCGTCCGCAGCGACGACCAGCGCCCGCCCGTGCTCGGCGCGCCCCTCACCGACAAGGCGCTCGACCGCTTCAAGGCCGAGGTCGTCCCGTGGCAACGCGCGCTGCGCCACATCGCCGGCTGACGGCGCGGCGTCGGCCGCGGCCGGCCCGGGCGCCCCGCGCGTACGCTCGCGGCGCCGGCTGACTCGAGGTCGATCGCATGGCCACGCGCGCACAGCCCCACCGCCGGCCTACCCCCGAGGCCCTCGCCGCCGCGATCGCCCCCGCCTGCCGCGCGCTCGAGCGGGCCCTCGGCGAGGGATCGCCGGAGCTGATGCACAGGTGGCGCGCGCGCCTCGGAGCGCGGCACGACGACGCGAGCCTGGCCCGCGGCCTGGCGCTCGCCGCCGGCCACGCGGCGCTCGTCGCCCGCCGCCGCGACCCCGCCGGCTGGCTCGCCGCGGCCCTCGCCGACGCGCGCGCCGCCCGGCCCGCCGAGTCCGCCGCGCTCCTGCGCCGCGCCGCCGAGCTGCCCGAGCACGACGCCGCCGAGCCCGGCTTCCACCTGTTCGAGCACCTGCTGGCCGCCTGCGACGCCGACACCCGCGAGGCCGTCGGCGCCTATTACACGCCGGTCGAGCTGGTCGCCGCCCAGGTCGCGCTCGTCGAGGAGGCCCTGCAGCGGCTCGGCCTCGACTGGACCGCGCCCGACCTGGCGATCGTCGACCCCGCCTGCGGCACCGGCGTCTATCCCCACGCCGTCGTCGCCCGCGTCCGCGCGCGCCTCGGACCCGCGGCCCTGCCGGCGCTCGCGCGCAACCTCCACGCCCACGAGCTGCTGCCCGGGCCCGCGATCGTCGCCCACGGCCAGCTCGCCGCCGCCGGCCTGCCCGACCCGCGGGTCGACTGCCGCGACACCCTGCGTTCAATATGTACACACCCCGAGCAGGCCCCGCTCGTCGTGCTCGGCAACCCGCCGTACAGCCGCCACGCGCCCCGAGGATCGGCGGAGCACCTGCTCGCCGGCTTCCTCCCGCCCGCCGGCGCCGGCATCCACGCCAAGAATCTCTACAACGACTACGTGTACTTCTGGCGCTGGGCCCTCGCCGCCGCGTTCGAACGGCGCCGCGCGCCCGCCGTCGTCTGCTTCGTGACCGCCGCCAGCTGGCTGCGCGGCCCCGCCTTCGAGCATATGCGCGGCCGCGTCCGCGGCCTCGTCGACGAGCTGCATATCATCGACCTCGGCGGCGACGCGCTCGGCTCGCGCCGCTCCGCCAACATTTTTAAAAATGTGCGGATCCCCGTGTGCGTCGGCCTGGCGGTGCGCGGCGGACGGCCCGCGGCGGCGGCGCGCGTGCACTACACGCGCCTCGGCGACGAGCTCGACGGCCGCGAGAAATTAACAGCTCTCGCGGGCGTGCGGACGTTCGCCGACCTGCCGTGGACCCGCGTGGACGACCCCGACGTGATGGTCGCGTCCGCCGGGCGGACCGCCGACCCGCGGTTGACCGACCTGTTCCCCTGGCAGCACTCGGGCGCCCAGTTCAAGCGCACGTGGCCGGTCGGCGAGACCCGCGAATTGCTCGAGCGCCGCTGGCGGGCCCTGCTCGCCGCGCCCGACCGCGCGGCCGCGCTCCGCGAGACCCGCGACCGCACCGTCGACCGCGCCGCGCCGCCGCTGCCGCGGGCGCCGACGACGTCGACCGCCGCGCCGCTCGACGCTCCGCCCCGACCGATCGCCGCGCTGCCGGTCGACGCTCCGCCCCCGCCGATCGCCCGCTACGCCTTCCGATCGTTCGACCGCCGCTGGTGCCTCGCCGACGCCCGCCTCGGCGACTTCCTGCGCCCGCCGCTGTGGGCGACCGCCGGCGACCGCCAGGTCTTCCTGACCACGCTGCTGTCCGACACGCCGTCGTCGGGGCCGGCGATCGTCGCCGCCGCCGCGGTGCCCGACCTCCACCACTACTCGGGCCGCGGCGGCGCCGACGTGCTGCCGCTCTACCGCGACGCCGCCGGGCGCGAGCCCAACGTCACGCCCGGCCTGCTCGACCTGCTCGCCCGCGCCTACGGGCACGCCGTCGACGCCGACGACCTGTGCGCCTACGTGCTGGCCTGCGCGGCCCACCCGGCCTACACCGCGACGCTGCGCGAGCCCGGCCCGCGCGTGCCGCTCTCCCGCGACCCGCGGCTGTTCGCCGCCGCCGTCGCCCTCGGCCGCGAATTATTGACCATTCACACGTTCGGCGAGCGCATGGACCCGGGGCGGGGCCCGCTCACCGGCCGCGCCCGCTGCACCCGCGCGGTCGGCGAGGCCTATCCGCAGAGCTTTAATTACGTCGACGGCGAGCTCGCCGTCGGCGACGGCCGCTTCGCCCCGGTCGACGCGCACGTCCACGCCTACTCGGTGTCGGGCCTGCACGTCGTCGCGTCGTGGCTCGGCTTCCGCATGCAGGCGCCGCGCGGCCGGGCCTCGTCCCCGCTCGACGCGCTCCGCCCCGCGCGCTGGACCGCGGCGATGAGCGACGAGCTGCTCGCGCTGCTGTGGACCCTCGAGCGCCTGGTGGCCCGCGAGGCGCGCCAGGCCGAGCTGCTGGCGCGCATCCTCGCCGGCCCGCGCTTCACCGCCGCCGAGCTCCCGAGCCCGCCCGCGGCCAGCCGCCGGCCCCCGTGACGCGGGCACGCAGATGTGGCGGGTCCGCGGGGCGCACGACGGCGGTGGAGCGGGCCGCCGCGCTGCGTTAGGCTCGCCGGCCATGACCGACGTGCCGGACGCCCGCCGCAAGGAGCACCCGTTGCAGGACGTGCTGGCGCGCTGGCTCGGGGTGCCGGTCGACGGGCGCTCGGCGATCGTGCGCGAGATGTTCGCGCGCCACCGCCTCGACGCCGTCAGCTACTGGCTGCAGATCGTGCTGGCGACCGGCATCGCAACCCTCGGGCTGGTGCTGAGCAGCACCGGCATCGTCATCGGCGCCATGCTGATCTCGCCGCTGATGTCGCCGATCGTCGGCCTCGGCATGGGTCTCGCGGCCGGCGCGCCGCTGCTGACCCTGCGCTCGGCGCTGCGGGTCGTCGCCAGCATCGTCGTGGTGGTCGGCATGGCGGCGCTGCTGACCATCACCCTGCCGTTCCACGAGACCACCACCGAGATCGCGGCGCGCACCTCCCCGACCGTGCTCGACCTCGTGGTCGCGGCGTTCTGCGCCCTCGCGGCCGGCTTCACGACCGCCCGCCAGAGCGCCGACACCACCAGCACGGCCGCGGGCACGGCGATCGGCATCTCGCTGGTGCCGCCGCTGTGCGTGGCCGGCTACGGCATCGGCGTCGACCAGTGGCCGATCTCCGGCGGCGCGCTGCTGCTGTTCACCGCCAACTTCTGCGCGATCATCTTCTGCTCGACGCTGCTGTTCGTGGCCCTCGGGTTCAACCACGTGGTCGTCGAGGAGGGCGCGGTCGACGGGCTCGGCGCCCGCTTCGCGCGGCGGGTCAGCGCGGCCTTCGGGGTGCGCTACGGCCTGGTGTGGCGCCTCGTCCTGCCGACGCTGCTGCTCGCCAGCGTCTACGTGCCGCTGCGCGCCGCGCTCGGCGAGGTCGCGTGGAAGATCCAGGTGCGCGACGCGGTCACGCGGATCCTCCGCGAGCTCGCGCCCGAGGACCGCTCGGTGCGCACGACCCTGGTGGTCGAGCCCAACACGGTGCGCATCCACCTCGCGCTGATCGGCTCGCCCGAGGACGCGCGCGCGGTCGAGGAGGCGCTGCGGGTCCGCGTCGCCGCGGCCTCCGGCCTCGAGCCGGTGGTCGACGTCGCCGCCGTGCCCGACGACCAGGCGCTGCGGCGGGTCGCCAGCGCGGCCGCGGCCCCGCTGCCGGTGCCGGCCCCGGTCGCGCCGGCGCTGCGCCCGTCGAGCCTGCGCCAGCCGATCGACGACGCGCTGGCCGCCCACTGGCCGGCGGCCGCGGGCGTGGTGCGGCGCTGGCAGCTCGAGTACGACGAGCACGGGGCGACCGTGGTCGTGATCCACCACCAGGGCCCGGCGATCGGCGAGATCGCCGAGGCGCTGCTCGCCGACTTCCTGCGCGCCGCGCTCGGCGAGGCGATCCGCGTGCGCACGCGGCCGCTCGCGACCGGCAGCTGGGAGGCGCCCGCCGGCGGGCCCTCCGTCGAGTTCGTGCAGCAGCTCGCGCGCGGGCTGGCGGCGGCCCGCGAGGCCCCGGAGCTGCGGGCCTGCGTCACCCGCGGCGCGCCGCCGGCCGACGAGGCGGCGACGACTCTGGCGTCGACCGCGGACGTCCTGCTGGCCAGCCTGCCGGCCCCGAACGTCGAGGTCCGCGACGGCGCGGCGTGGGCCATCGACCTGCTCGCGGGCGCCTGCCCGGCGGCGCCGACCGCCGCGCCCGAGCGGCCCGCGGACGCGGCCGGCCAGCGCGGCGACCAGCCGGCGGAGTGAAGGCGGCGCGACCCCGACGGGCCGCGCCTGGCGACGCGCACGACGCCGCGAACCCGGGAGCCGCCGCGCTCGCCCGCTCCGACGAGCGGCGACCCGCCGTGAAGACGCGATGAATTCGCGTTCACGCGGGGCGCGGCGCGCATGAGGTCGCCGCGATGAAGCTTTGATTACGATGCCGTCAGCTCGTCGGCGTGCGGCCCGGCGTGCGGCACCATCGAGGGGTCATGCGACTGCTCGTGTCGTTCGTCGTCTCGCTGCTGCTGCCGTGGGGCTGCGCGTCGCCGGGGCCGGGGCCGGGGGCCGCGGCCTACGAGGCGGCCTACAGCCTCGACGGCGCGGGCCGCATGCAGGTCCGCGCCGACCTGTGGCCGCGGCTCGGGCTGGCCACGGTCGAGGTCTCCGACGTCGAGGCCGAGCTCGTCGGCGTCGGTCGCCTCGAGTTCGCGCCCGACGCGGCCTACGCGGTGCGCGTGCCGTTCGCCGCCTACGTCGAGGCCGTGCACGTGACCGCGGGGGCGTCGGTGCGCCGCGGCGACGCGCTGGCCCGCCTGCGCAGCGCCGAGGTCGCCCGCCTGCGCAGCGAGGTCCGCCGGCTCGACGCGACGATCGCCGCCCGCCGCGACGCCGTCGACCGCTACCGCCGGCTGGTCAAGGACGGCGCCAGCTCGCCGCGCGAGCTGGTCCAGAGCCAGGCCGACCTGGCCGAGAGCGAGGCGGAGCTCCGCGGCGTGCGCGAGGGCCTGCGCGCCGTGCGGGCCGACCGCGCCGGCGCCGACGAGTTCGTGCTGCGCGCCAGCGCCGACGGGCAGGTGCTGCTGCGCACGCTCGACCCCGGCGAGCGCGTGAGCCCGGACGACGAGGAGCCGGCGTTCCTCATCGGCGACGCCGGACGCCTGGTCGCCATGGCCGCGTTCGCCGAGCGCGACGCGGCCGCCCTGCGCGACGGCGGCGCGTGCAGCTTCACCGTCCCGGCCCTCGGCGCCGTCACCCACGCGGGCACGCTGATGCAGGTGGTGCAGACGCTCGACCGGGCCACGCGCACGGCCAGCGCCGTGTGCGTGCCGACCGGCGTCGACCCCCGCCTGCGCGCCGAGATGGCGGCCCGCGTGCGGGCGGTGGTCCGCGGCGCGGGCGCGACGGTGGTGCCGCGCGCGGCGGTGCTGCTGCGGCGCGACGAGTTCGTGGCGTTCGTCGCGGTCGGCGAGGGCCTGCTCGAGCGCCGGCGCGTGGCCCTCGGCCCCGGCTTCGGCGGCCGGGTCGTGGTCGTCGAGGGCCTGGCGGCCGGCGAGCGCGTGGTCGTCGCCGACAGCGTGCTCCTCGACGGCGAGCTCGACGCCCTGCTGTGAGGCCGCCGATGTTCACCCTGCTGACCCGCCTCGCCGTGCGCCGCTGGCCCCTCGTGCTGCTGGCCGCCGCGCTGTGGGCCGCCCTCGGCGCGCGCGCGCTGGTCTCGCTGCCGATCGAGGCGTTCCCCGACGTCACCAACCCGATGGTCGAGGTCGTCGGCGTGTACCCGGGGCAGGCCGCCGAGGAGGTCGAGCGGCGCGTGACCCTCGAGCTCGAGCGGTCGTTCGCCGGCACCCCGGGGCTCGTCGACCTGCGGTCGGTGTCGGTGTTCGGGCTGGCGCTCGTGACCCTCACGTTCGCCGACGGCGCGTCGGACTTCGAGCTGCGCACGCTGGTCGCCGACCGCCTGCGCGCGGCGGACCTGCCCGACGGCGCGCACGCCGAGATGGGCCCGCAGGCCACGCCGGTCGGCCAGATCTTCCGCTACACGCTGGCCGGCCCGCGCGGCCTGAAGGAGCTGCGGGCCGTCCAGGACTTCGTGGTCGAGCGCCGCCTGCGGGCCGTGCCGGGCGTCGCCGACGTCGTCACGTTCGGCGGGTTCGAGCGCCAGTTCCACGTGCGCCTCGATCTCACGCGCCTGGCCGCCGCCGGCGCCTCGGTCGCCGACGTGCACGCCGCGCTCGCGCGCAGCAACACCAACGCGGGCGGCGGCCACGTCAGCATCGGCAGCCAGGAGTTCGTGGTCCGCGGCCTCGGAGCGATCGGCTCGCCCGCCGAGCTCGGCCTCACCGTCGTGCGCGAGGTCGACGGCGTGCCGATCTACCTCCGCGACGTCGCCACGCTCGTCGACGGCGCCACGCCCCGGCGCGGCAGCGTCGGCCGCGGCGGCAGCGACGACGTCGTCGAGGGCATCGTGCTGCTGCGCCGCGGCGAGAACCCCAGCGAGGTGCTCGCCGCCCTGCACGCGCGCATCGACGAGCTCAACGCCGGCGAGCTGCCGGCGGGCGTGCGCCTGGTGACCTTCCACGACCGCACGTGGCTGGTCGACGCGACGCTCGGGACCGTCGGCAAGAACCTCGCCGAGGGCGCCCTGCTGGTCCTCGCGGTCGTCTACCTGTTCCTGCGGACGCTGCGCGGGGTGCTGGTGATCGCCGCCGTGATCCCGCTGTCGCTGCTGACCGCGTTCGTCGGCCTGCGCTGGCTCGGGCTGCCGGCCAACCTCATCTCGCTCGGGGCGATCGACTTCGGCATCCTCGTCGACGGCGCGATCGTCGTGCTCGAGGCGACGCTGCACGCGATCCACCAGGCGCCGACCCGCGAGCGCGGCGCGGTCATCGAGGCGGCCGTCGGCGGGGTGGCCCGGGCCGTGGCCCTCGCCCTGCTGATCATCGTCGCCGCCCTCCTGCCGATCTTCACGCTCGAGCGGGTCGAGGGCCGCATCTTCGCGCCGATGGCCTACACCTACGCGTTCGCGCTGCTCGGCGCGCTGCTCGGCGCGCTGCTGGTGGTCCCGGCGCTCGAGCGGGCGCTGCTGCGCGGCCGCGTGCGCGGCGACCCGCCGCGCTGGCTCGCCCGGCTCGGCGAGCGCTACGCGGCGGCGCTGGCCCGCCTGCAGGGGCTCGGCCGCGCCGCCGGGGTCGCGCTGCTGGCCGCCGGCGTCGGGCTCGCGGCCTACGCCCGCGACATCGGCAGCGAGTTCCTGCCCGAGCTCAACGAGGGCGGCTTCTACATCACCGCGGTGTTCCCCTCGACGATCGCCCTCGACGAGACCCGCCGCCACGTCGGCGTCATGCGGGCGCGCCTGCGCGAGGTCCCCGAGGTCACCGACGTGCTCTCCCACGTCGGCCGCCCCGAGGACGCCACCCAGGCGGAGGGCCCCAACAACGCCGAGCTGTTCGTCAACCTCGCGCCCGAGGCGAGCTGGCGCCCGGGCCTGACCCGCCGCGCGCTCGAGCAGCAGCTGCGCGCGCGCCTGGCCGACACGCCGGGCGTCGCCCTCAACTTCTCGCAGCCGATCACCGACCGCGTGTTCGAGACCATCTCGGGCGTCATCGGCCAGGTCGTCGTCAAGGTCCGCGGCCACGACCTCGAGGCCATGACGACCGCCGCCGAGGCGATCCGCGCGCGCCTGGCCGCCGTCGACGGCGTCGCCGACCTCGCGCTCTACCAGGCCGGCAGCGCGCCGCAGCTGCGCATCGCCCTCGACCGCGACGCCCTGGCCCGCCGCGGCCTCAGCGTCGAGGACGTGCAGACGACCCTCCGCGTGGCCCTCGGCAACGCCGTCGCCACCGAGGTGTGGGACGGCGAGCGCCGCCACGGCGTGGCCGTGCGCCTGCCCGACGAGCTGCGCGCCGACCCCGAGGCGCTGCGCCGGCTGGTCGTGTCGGACCCGCGCGACGCCGTCACCCTCGGCGAGGTCGCCGACATCGGCCTCGCCCCCGGGCGCGCGTCGATCTGGCGCGAGGACTTCACGCGGTTCGTCGCCGTCAAGTTCAACGTCCGCGGGCGCGACCTCGGCGGCACCGTCGCCGACGCCCAGGCCGCGCTGCACGGCCTCGAGCTGCCCGAGGCCACCCGGGTGGTGTGGACCGGCGAGTTCATGAACCAGAGCCGGGCCATGCGCCGCCTCGGCGTCGCCCTGCCGCTCGCGCTGCTGGTCATCCTCGCCATCCTCTACACCAACTTCCGCCGCCTGCGGCCGACGCTGGTGATCGCCGCGTTCCTCCCGGTCGCCGCGCTCGCCGCGGTCGCCGGGCTGCGCGCCGCGGGCGAGCTGTTCTCGGTCAGCGGCGCGGTCGGCTGCATCGCCCTGCTCGGGCAGGTCGTGCTCTCGGGCGTGGTGCTGTGCGGGGCCATCGACCGCGCCGCCGCGGTCGACGCGGCCGGCGCCCACCTCCGCGGCGCGCGCGAGGCCCTGCGCCCGGTCCTGCTGACCACCGCGCTCGCGCTGCTCGGGCTCATGCCGGCCGCGACCAGCCGGGCGATGGGCAGCGAGACCCAGCGGCCGTTCGCCATCGCCATCGTCGCCGGCCTGCTGATCGTCACGCCGCTGGTGCTGCTGCTGCTGCCGGTGCTCTACCGCGGCCCGGCCGCGCGGAGGGCCCCGTGATCGCCGGGCTGACGCTCGCGTGGCTGGCGGCCGCCGCCCCGCTGGTCGCCGACGACGGGCCGGGCTTCGACCTGCCGCCGGCGCTGGCGGTCCTGCGCAGCGACCACCCGCTGGTCGCCGACGACGGGCCGGGCTTCGACCTGCCGCGGGCGCTGGCGGTCATGCGCAGCGACCACCCGCTGCTCGAGGTCGCCGCGGCCCGCGTCGACGCCGCCCGCGCGGGGGTCACCGCGGCCCGCCTGTGGGACAACCCGGTGCTCGCCGCCGACTACTTCGTCGGCGTGCGCGCCAGCTCGTACGACCGCGCCGGCACCTTCGTGGTCGGCGTCGGCCAGTGGCTGCCCGTGACCGCGACCCCGCGGCTGCGCGGCGCGGTCGCCGGGCACGAGGCCGCCGCGGTCGCGCTCGCGGGCGAGCGCCTGCGCCGCGCGCTCGAGCTCGAGGTCGAGGCCGGCATGCTGCGCCTCGCCGCGGCCCTGCGCGAGGTCGAGGTCCGCCGCGCCGCCCTGCAGGACCTCGGCGAGAGCCGCCGCATCGTCGACGCGCGCGTGGCCGCGGGGGTGGCCCCGGCCTACGACGCCACCCGCATGGCCCTCGCGCTCGCCGACGCCGAGGCGCTGCTGCGCGCCGCCGAGGCCGCGGTCAGCGTCGCCCGCGGCGAGCTCGCCGTCGCCGTCGGCCCGCGGGCGGACGAGCTGCGCGGCGCGCCGCGCATCGACGTGTTCGGCGGGCCCGCGCTGCCGTCGCTGGCGGCGCTGCGCGACCGCATGCTGGTCCGGCCCGACCTCGCGGCGGCCCGGGCGCGCACGCAGGCGGCCCGCGCCGGGGTCCGGCTGGCCCGCCGCGAGGTGTTCCCCGGCCTCGGCCTGCGCGTGGCCGCCGGCTTCGGCCAGGGCCCCGGGCAGGTCGACGTCGGCGCTGGCCTCTCGATCCCCCTGCCGATCCTGAGCCGCGGCCAGGGCCTCGTCGACCGCGCGCGCGCCGAGGCCCGCGCCGCCGAGCGCGCGGCCGCGGCGCTCGTCGTCGCCGCCGAGCAGCGGCTCGCGGCCGCCTACCTCGCCGCCGAGCGCCGCCGCGACGCCTCCCAGCGCTACACCGAGCTGAGCCACGACGCCGCCGACGCCCTGCTGCGCCAGGCCGCCAGCGGCTACCGCGACGGCCGCCTCGGCGTGCTCGAGCTGGCCGACGCCAGCCTCAGCGTCCGCGACATGCGCCTGCGCGACGTGGAGCTGGCGGTGCAGGCCCGCCTCGCCGAGCTCGACGTCCGTCACGCGGTCGAGGTCGGCGGCGAGTAGCCCGCGACGGCCCCGCGGGGTCGCGCGCGCCGCTCACGGTCGCCGCCTCAGCGGCGCTCGCTCGGAGCGCGGCCATGGGCGCGCAGGGTGCCGCGGACCCGCTCGACGATCTCGACGACCTCCTCCGACGGGAGGCCGGGCGCGACGTGCGACGAGTGGCCCTCCATGGTGTCGGCGACGAACAGCGAGTTGACGATCGCCTCCTCGGTGGCCTCGACGACCGCCTCGTAGAGCGGGTTGATGCGCTGGTCGAGCAGGGCGCGGACCTCGTAGGTCATGGCGTCGCAGTGGCGGGGCACGGTGTTGGCGGTCGAGAAGCCGACGATGATCTCGCCCGAGCCGTGGGCCGCGTGCGAGCCGACGCGGCCGATGCCGAGGGCCGCGCGCTTGCACAGGCGGCTCAGCTGGAGCGGCAGCAGCGGCGCGTCGGTGGCGACCACGGCGATGATGCTGCCGTCGTTGCGGATGCGCTTCTCGAGGTGGCGGTAGCGCGGCTCGAGCACCTCGCCGACGGCGACGCCGTCGACGCGGAGCTGGCGCATGAGGCCGAAGTTGCTCATCACCAGCACGCCGACGGTGTACCCGCCCTCGCGCGGGTCGAGCACCCGCGAGGCGGTGCCGATGCCGGCGTTGAAGTCGCAGGTCATCAGGCCGGCGCCGCCGCCGACGCTGCCCTCGGCGACCGGGCCGGCGGCGGCCGACTCGAGCGCGGCGAACACGTGCTCGGGGCGCACGTGGGGCCCGGCGGCGTCGTTGAGCCACGAGTCGTCGCACTCGCCGACGACCGGGATGATGACGTCGTGGACGTCGCCGATGCCCGGGTAGCGCTGGACCATGTGGCGCACGGTGGCGGCGGACACGGTGCCGACCGACAGCGTGTTGGTCAGCAGGATCGGGGTCTCGATCAGGCCCCACTCCATGATCTGCGTGAGGCCGGAGACCTCGCCGGCGCCGTTTAGCACGAAGCCGGAGGCGAGGTAGCGCTGCTCGAAGATGTCGCCGTCGTTGGGCAGGATCGCGGTCACCCCGGTGCGCACCGGGCCCTCGCCGACGCGCAGCGGGCCGCTGCCGGCGATCAGGGTCGCGTGGCCGACGCGGACGCCGCGCACGTCGGTGATCGCGTTGTGCGTGCCGGTCGAGTAGCGGCCGAGGCGCAGGCCGAGGGCGCGGGCCCGCGGCCGTCCGCCGGGGCCTGACAGGCGGGGCGCCGGGACATTCATCGGCGCGCCTCGGTGCGGGTGTCGGCGACGGGCATGGCGTCCACCCTAACGCAGTTCGCGGCGACGATGGCCGGGAATCGCCGCCCACGCGGTCGGGGCGTCACCACAGCCGCCAGCGCCGGCGACCGCGGGCGCGGCCGATCTCTCGCTGCTGCGTCGAACGCGTGCGGCGCACCAGCTCGCGGAGCAGCGAGCGGACCCACGGGCGCAGCGCGCCGAGCTCCTGCGAGAGCGTCGCGGCCGGCACCTCGAGCAGGACCACGTCGGTCAGCGCGGCGACGCCGACGAGCCGCCGCTCGGCCGCCAGCAGCGCGCCCTCGCCGAAGAAGTCGCCCTCGGCGAGCTCGCCGAGCCGCACGCGCCGGTCGCCGTCGGCGACGAACGTCTCGCAGCGGCCCGACTGGATCATGAACATCGAGTCGGCGGCCTGGCCCTCGGCGACGATCGTGGTGCCGGCGGCCACGCGCACGACCGGGCTGGCCCCGCCGTGGAGGAACCGGCGCAGGTCGGCGGCGAGGTCCTCGACGCTCGCGTGACGCTCGCCCGGGTCGCGGGCCATGGCCCGCTGGACCACGCGGATCAGCTCGAGCGGGCGCGGGCGGTCGGGGCGGGCGCTGGCCACCAGCGGCGCGAAGCGGCGCTGCTGGGCCTGCAGGACCCGCCACAGCTTGGTCTCGCCGTGGTACGGCGGGTGGCCGGCGAGCACGTGGTAGAGCAGGGCGCCGATCGAGAACACGTCGGAGCGCTCGTCCATGGCGTCGAGGCGGCCGTGGGCCTGCTCGGGCGACATGTAGCCGGGGGTGCCGAAGGCGAAGCCCTCGGGGTCGAGGCCGGGCAGCGGCAGCGGGTCACGCACGCGGCGCGCGGCGTCCTGGCCCGGGCGCCGCGGCATGACCTGCGCGAAGCCCCAGTCCATGAGGTAGACCTGCCCGAAGCGCCCGACCATCACGTTCTCGGCCTTGAGGTCGCAGTGCAGCACGCCGTGCTCGTGGGCGTAGGCGAGGGCCTCGCACGCGCGGGCGACGACCTCGACGAGGGCGAGCAGCCGCTCGCGGTCGCCGGCGGCCGCGTGGTAGGCGGAGATCCGCTCGGCGAGCGTGGTGCCCTCGACCAGCTTCATCGTGAAGTACAGCGAGCCGTGCTCGTCGACCCCGAAGTCGTGCACCGGCACGATGTTGGGGTGGTCGAGCTGGGCGGTGATGCTGGCCTCGCGCAGGAAGGCGCGCACCAGCGCGGGGTTGTCGCGCGCGGCCGACAGCAGCGTCTTCTTGGCGAGGCGGCGCTGCAGCACGCGGTCGAAGGCGCTGTATATGGCGCCGACGCCCCCGCAGGCGACGGCGCCCTCGATGCGCAGGCGCGGGCCGTCGGTCTCGAGCATCGCCGCGACGAGCGCCTCGACGAGCTCGCCGTCGGCGCTCGTCGGCGCATGGTTCACCATCGCAGCAGCCATGCGCCAGGCTAGCACGGGCCGCGTCGGGGCACGCGCGCCAAGTCAGCGCCCCGCGGCGGACAGCGGCCGCGGACGGCCGCCGCGGCTCACGGCGCCGCGGCCGGTCGCGCGGGCCCGGCGACGCGGGCCAGCTGCGTACAGTTCAGCTCGCAGGTCGCCTCGTTGGTCGGTCGCAGCTTCTTGTCGGCGCCGCAGGTGCGGATGCAGGTGCCGAGCTCGTCGAGCACCGCGCTCGAGGGCGCCGTCGGGGCGGCGGCGGCGGTCGACTTGCAGGCGCTGGCGCAGGCCTCGGACGAAGCGTCGTCGGCGTAGCAGCGCCCGAGGCAGGTCGCGGCGGTGCCGATGACGTCCGCGTCGGCGCCGCCGGCGGCCGCGCCCGGCTGGGCGCCGTAGGCGTTGTCGCAGTTGAGCCGGCACGTCTCGCGGTTGGTGGGGATCATGCCCGGCGCGTCGCAGGTCTCGAGGCAGGCCGACAGGCTCTTGAAGGTGACCGGCGCGTCGCCGGCCTTCGTCGGCGGCGTGGCGGTGGTGGGCGGCTGCTTGCCGTCGACCTTGGCGCCCTTGCTGTCGGGGGCGGCCGTGGCGGCGGCCTGCTCCTGCGGGTCACACGCCGCTGCGGACGCGACCGCGACGGCCGCGCAGAGGAATACGTGTCTCATGGGACTTCCCTTCGATGTCGTGGGCCCCGGAGATTCGCGACCCCACGACACTATGCGCGCATTCACCGGACGAGGTCCCGGCAAAAATCGACCTGGCGGTCATTCACCGGGTCGTGGCAACAGGCCGACGTCGACGCGGGGCGCGTACGAGGCCCGCTCGACCGACGACCCGCCGGTGACGGGCAGCGGCTCGCTGACGACGTCGACGGCGTCGCGCGCGACGCCGTGGAACACCAGGTGGTCGCGGACCGCGAACGCGTGCAGCGCGTCGACCCGCGCGCCGTCGCGGCCCGGCCACGGCAGGGTGGTGCGCTCGACCAGGCGGATCCTCCGCCCCTTCAGCGGCCCGTCCGCCAGGCATCGTGCCAGTCGCGTGAGCGGGGCGCCCTCCGGCGGCCTGATGAAGCCGATGTCGACGGTGAAGCCGGCCTCGGCGTCGGCGGCGTCGCACGCCGACGCGAGCCCGCGATCGAAGCGGACGCGGGTGAGGCGCCCCGAGCGCGGCGCGGGCTCCGTCGGCGGGCTCGCGGGCGGCGGCCCACCCGAGCAGCCCGCGAGCAGCGCGGCCACGACGAGGCCGACGCGCCCGCGGGCGCGGCGAGGCGGCGAGGAGGTCGTGGACGCGGCGACGGAGCGGAGCATGGCGAGCGCCGCGGGCGTACGCCTCGCGGTCCCCCAGAGGTACGGCGCCGGCGCGCGTCCGGGCAAGGGCCGCTCGCCGCCGACGAGCGCGAAGATTGAGCGCGCGCCGCGGGTCGGCGACGCCACTGTCGCCGACCCGCACGCGCGGGGCTCACCGCTGCACGAGGATCCCGCCGCGCGGCGGCTGGGCCGGGGCGTCGCCGGGGAGGAAGCGGTCGAGGCCCGCGATCTTGTCGGTCGCCGCGATCTGCCAGCTGCCGAACAGCCCCGCGTTGGGCTGGGCGTCGATCAGGCGCAGCGCCCCGGAGCCGTCGCGGCGGACCAGGCCGGTGCCCCAGCCGCTGCGGATCAGCAGCTCGTCGCGCCCGTCGCCGTCGAGGTCGACGACCGGGGCGACGAGGTCGCTGCCCGCGTTGAAGTTCCAGCCGTCGATCCACGCGCCGCCCTGGTGCGTCGTCATCGCGCTGAGGCCCGCGCTGCCGGTCCAGCCGAGCAGCCCGAGGCCCCAGCCGCTGCGGATCAGCAGGTCGGCCCGGCCGTCGCCGTTGAAGTCGCCGGTGCCCCACAGCTGGTCGGTCTTGGCGTAGTTCCAGGCGCCGATCGGCGCGCCGCTGGCGTGCATGGCCAGGTGCGTGAGCGCGCCGCTGCGCAGGGTGAGCACGCCGAGGCCCCAGCCGCTGGTGATCAGGATGTCGTCCTTGCCGTCGCCGTCGAAGTCGGCGATCCCGCGGATCACGTCGGTCGCGGCGTTGTAGTTCCAGGCGCCGAGGCGGGTACCGGACGGCGCCGCGACCACGGGCGTCAGGGTCGAGCCGGACAGGGTCAGCACCGCGAGGCCCCAGCCGCTCGAGACCAGCAGGTCGGCGCGGCCGTTGCCGTCGAAGTCGCCGACCCCGTGGAGCTTGTCGCCGGCGACGTTGAAGTTCCAGCCGCCGAAGCGGGTGCCGGTCGGCGCCATCATCACGTGCGTGAAGGAGGCGCCGGTGTGGCGCAGCACGCCGATGCCCCAGCCGCTCGTCACCACCAGGTCGTCCTTGCCGTCGCCGCTGAAGTCGCCGACGCCGACGATGCGGTCGCCGCCGGCGTTGAGGTTCCACCCGCCGAGCCGGGTGCCGTTCGCCACGACCGCGAGCGCGCGCCACAGCGAGCCGCCGTGGGTCAGCAGGCCGAGCCCCCACCCGCTGGTGATCACGAAGTCCGCGCGGCGGTCGCCGTTGAAGTCGCCGGTCGCGCGGACGGCGTTGGTGCGGCCGTAGTGCCAGCCGCCGATCCAGTCCTCCTCCGGGACGATCGCGCGGTCGACCAGCTTGCCGCCGCGCAGGCCGAGGATGCCGAGGCCCTTCTTGCCGGGGTCGTGCACGCAGGTGCAGGTGCCGCCGTCGTAGCTGTCCAGCAGGCGCAGCTGGTTGCTGCCCGGGCACGCCGCCACGTCGCCGCAGCGCGCCGCGGAGCGCACGATCACCTCCGACACGCAATTCCCGAGCACGTACGGCATGGTGTTCTGCTGGAAGTTCCAGCTCGCGTCGTTGGCGTAGCCGCACGCGACCTTGGCGGCGGCCTGGTCGTTGGCCCCGTGGGTGTAGCCCTGGGTGTGCATGACCTCGTGCCACACGATCCCGGCCGCCTGCGAGTAGGGCCACGGCATGGCCGCGTAGCGGCAGTTGTGGTCGTCGGGGTTCTGGCCCGGGCCGCACAGCGGGCGGCCGATCTGCCGGTGCACCGCGCTGAACCACCCGCCCCAGTTGAAGCCCTCGCCGGGGTTGCCGTACCAGCCGAGCCCGGTCGAGGCGTTGCCGCTGCCGCCGCTGCAGCGGATCTGGACCGCCGCCGGGCTGCGGCTGGCCGCGATCACCTGGGCGATCTGCGTGGCCACCGGGCTGGCGTAGTACGGGTCGCCGGTGCACTTGCGGTAGCGGGCGCGGACCTCACGGTCGACGCACTGCTCGAACGCCCGCGTCGACGCGGTCGTGCGCCCGTACACCATGATGTCCTCGTTGAACCGCTGCAGCTCGGGCGTGCAGTCGTCGGCCTGCTCCACCGGTCCGAGCAGCGGCTGGGCCACCGTGGCGACCTCGGCCCGCGCCGCCGCGCCGAGCCCGACGCCGCCGACGAACACGCCGAACACACCGATCCACATCCCACGCAGGAGCCTCGCCATGCACCCCTCCACGAGCGTCCACCGCCCGCCGGCAGGATGCCACGCCGGCGCCGCCGCGGGTCGCCGCCCCTCGAGCGGGCGCGTGACCTGACCCGGTCGAGCGCGAGACCCGCTCGCGGTGACGTGAATGGCCACGCGTAGGCCGGCCGGTCGCGTCGGCCATCGAGACACCGCGCGTGCGGTCGCGGAGCGCGTGCACGCGGGGGGCGCGACGCGACGCCGGTGCGGTCGATCGCGTGGACGGGGGCGCTCAGCCCAGCCACGACACCATGTGCTCGATCGCGGCGACGACCCGCGGCGCGATCGCCCGCAGGGTCGCCGGGTCGTCGGTCGCGCACGCGGGGTCGCGGGCCAGGCGGTCGAGCGCGTCCTGCCCGGAGAAGTCGACGTACGCCAGGCGCACGGTCCAGTCGCCGCGCGGGCGCCCGAAGTCGCCGCCGGGCAGCACGGCGACGCCGGCCTGGTCGAGCAGGCGCTCGCACAGGTCCTCGCCGCCGGCGACGCCGCGGGCCCGCAGTCGCTCGGCCAGCGGCGAGAGGTCGGGGAACAGGTAGAACCCGCCCTGCGGGCGGTCGCAGCCGACGCCCGCGGCCACCAGGGCGTCGCGGCACCACCCGCCGAGCCCGGCGAGGATCCGGCGCGCGCGCGCGAGGTAGTCCTCGATCTCGGGCCCGCACGCGAAGGCCGTGACCGCCGCGCACTGCACCGGCGCGCTGGTGGTCGTGTACGTCTCGCTGGCGACCGCGGTCATGGCCGCGAGCAGCTCGCGCAGCTCGGGCGGGAACAGGAACGTGCCGAGCCGCCAGCCGCCGGCGCCGCACCACTTGCTGAGGCCCGAGCTGACGATCGTGCCCTCGGGGTAGTGGACGGCGATCGAGCGGTGGCCGCCGTCGTGGTGGAGCTCGCCGTAGATCTCGTCGGAGATGACGATCACGCGGTGGGCCCGGGCCACGGCGGCGAGCTCGGCGAGCTCGCCGTCGCTGAAGGTCTGGCCGGTCGGGTTCGACGGGTAGTTGAGGACCAGCAGGCGCGGCTTGCCCGGCGCGCGCGCGCAGTGGTCGTGCAGCGCGTGCGGCCGCAGCAGCCAGCGCGCGCCCGGCTCGGTCGGCAGGAACGAGACCTCGCGCTCGAGGATCCGCGCCTGCGGGGCGTACGACACCCACGACGGCGAGGGCAGCAGGAGCTCGCCGTCGAACACCAGCTGGGCCTGGAACATCAGCTCCTTGCTGCCGGGCCCGATCAGCACGTCGTCGCCGTGCACGGGCCGCACGAGCCCGAGGCGGCGGGCGTGGAACGCCGCGACCGCCTCGCGCAGCGGCGGGAAGCCGCGCACCGGCATGTACTCCTTGCGGGTGGCGTGGTCGCGCAGGGCCGCGACCACGCCCGGCGGGACCGGGAACGGCGACTGCCCGAGGCCGAGCTTGTAGACCGTGCGGCCGGCGGCGATGAGCGCGTCGCTGCGCTCGTTGATCGACACGGTCGCGGACGGCCGCAGGCCGAGGACGCGGGGGCTCAGGGTGACGAGCGGCGAGGGCATGACGTCACCTTGCCACGAGTCGCAGCAGCCGCTCGCTGGCGCTGTTGTGCAGCGGGTTGGCCCGCCCCGAGGTGTCGCCGCTGGTCTGCCAGCGCGGCGTCCAGCGGACCACGCAGCGCGCGGCCTGCTCGCCGGGGAACAGCGCCGCGAAGCGCTCGCGGTAGAGATAGGCCTCGGCCGTGGCCGGCGTCGCGTGGGGGAAGCGCTCCGCGGCCCCCGCGAGCGCCTCCGCGGAGACGACGCGGGCGGCGTGGTCGCGCAGCCCGTCGACCCAGCCGTAGCCGACGCCGTCGGAGAACTGCTCCTTTTGCCGCCACAGCACCGCCGGCGGGATCAGCGGGTCGGCCGGGTCGGCGAACGCGGCCCGCAGGACCCACTTCTCCATGCGCCCGCCCTGGCCGGCCTGCGGGCGGCGCGGCTGCTTCAGCTCGGGCGGCAGGGCCATGGCGAGGTCGAGGAACTCGAGGTCGAGGAACGGCACGCGGGCCTCGACGCCGTGGGCCATCGTGCTCTTGTCGGCGCGCAGCACGTCGCTGAGGTGGAGGTCGCGGACCCGGGCGACCGTCTCGCGGCGCAGCGCCTCCGGGCTCTCGGCGCCGTAGAAGTAGAGGTAACCGCCGAAGATCTCGTCGGAGCCCTCGCCCGACAGCACGACCTTGACGCCCTGGTCGGCGATGTAGCGGCTGAGGAAGAACATCGGGATGCTGGCGCGGATCGTCGGCACGTCGTAGGACTCGATGTGACGGACGATGTCGTCGAGGGCGGCGAGGCCGTCCTCGACGCGGAACAGCACCTCGTGGTGGGTCGTGTCGAGGAACGCCGCGACCTCGCGGGCCGCCCGCAGGTCGGGCGCCTCGGGGTCGATGCCGATGGCGAAGCTGTGGATCGGCGCGCGCGGGTCGCGGGCCCGCAGCCGGCGGGTCGCCAGCGCGGCGATCAGGCTCGAGTCGAGGCCGCCCGAGAGCAGCACGCCGAGCGGCACGTCGCTCATCAGGCGCTTGTCGACCGCGGCCTCCAGGCGCGCCCGCAGGGCCGCGGGGTCGCTCGGCAGCGGCGGCTCGTCGCGCATCCACGCCGGCGCGTACCAGCGGCGCAGGCCCCCGCGCCGCGTCATCATGTGGCCCGGCGGGAACTCGCTGAACGTCTCGCAGCGGTCGACCAGGGCCTTCAGCTCCGAGGCGAACCACAGGTTGCCGTCGGCGTCGCGGCCCCAGTACAGCGGCTTGACGCCGATCGGGTCGCGCGCGACCAGCCACTCCTCGCCCTGGACGACCGCGAACGCGAAGATGCCGTCGAGCAGGGCGACGCAGCCCTCGCCGATCAGCTCGTAGAGGTGGACGATGACCTCGCTGTCCGAGCCGCTGTTGCACGGCCTGCCGCTGGCGGCCAGCTGCTCGGCGAGCGCGCGGTAGTTGTAGATCTCGCCGTTATGCACCACGGCCGCGCCGGCGTGGCCGTAGATCGGCTGGTGCCCGTGCGCCGGGTCCATGATCGCCAGGCGCCGGTGACACAGCACGGCGTGGCCGGGGAGGATCGCCATGCCGCGGCCGTCGGGGCCGCGGTGGGCCATGCGGTCGGAGGACGCGTCCGCGCGGGCCGCGACGGACCCGTCGATGTCGCCGAAGACTGCCAGGATGCCGCACATGATTCACCTCCCCTGGCGCTCGCGGAGCGCGCGCGTGTAGAAGAATTCGGGCTCGCCGTCGGCCGGACGCAGCTCGTCGAGCCACGCCGCCTGCTCGTCGTAATCGGCGAGGAAGGTGCGCCCGACCCACGCCGGGTCGCGCCCCTGCAGCACGCGCAGCACGAAGCTGCGCCGCCCGCCGACGTCGAGCACGCCGTCGACCAGCACCTTGCCCGGGGTCGCCGACATCGACGGCCCGCGCACGGTGCGACACAGGCCCGAGACCTGCCGGTAGGCGCCGCCGAAGATCTCGAGCGCGCGCGCCAGCGGCACCTTGAAGTACTCCTTCGGGCCGGTGTCCCGCTCGACGAACATGTAGTACGGCACCATCCCGAGGCGGACCTGGCGGCGCCACAGCTCGGCCCACACCTGCGCGTCGTCGTTGACGCGGCGGATCAGCGGCGCCTGGCAGCGGATCACCGCGCCGGTCGCCCGCACGCGGCGGACCGCCGCCTCGGCCGCGGGCGTCTCGAGCTCGCGCGGGTGGCTGGCGTGGGCCATGAAGGCGAGCTGGATCCCGCGCGAGGTCACCGACTCGAACAGGCGCAGCAGGTCCTCGGCGTCGTCGTCGAACAGGAAGCGCTGCGGCCAGTAGGCCAGCGCCTTCGAGCCGATGCGGATGGTCGTGAGGCCCGGCAGGTCGCCGGCCAGCAGCGGCTCGATGTAGCGCCGCAGCACCGCGGCGCGCATCACCAGCGGGTCGCCGCCGGTCAGCAGCACGTCGCTCACGGCGGGGTGGCAGCGCAGGTAGTCGACGAGCTCGTCGGCCTCGCGCGAGGCGAACTTGAGGTCGCCGTGGCCGACGAACTGCGGCCAGCGGAAGCAGTACGTGCAGTAGGCGTGGCACGTCTGGCCCTGGGCCGGGAAGAACAGCACGGTCTCGCGGTACTTGTGCTGCATGCCGCGCAGCGCCCGTCCGCCGTGCACCGGCACGTTGAGGGCGAGCTGGCCGGCGGGGTGCGGGTTGAGGCCGGACTGGACGGCCCGCGCCGCCGCGTCGACCTCGGCCTGCGGGGCCGCCCGGCGCAGCAGATCGACCATCCGCGCCAGGTCGTCCGCCGCCAGCATGCCGGGCTGGGGGAACGTCAATTGATAGATCGGGTCGTCCGGGACCCGGGTCCAGTCGATCAGCTCGTCGAGCACGTAGCGGTTGACGCGGAACGGCAGGACCGACGCCACCGCGAGCAGCTGCAGGCGCAGCTCCTCGGGCATCACCGCGATCTGCGGGATCGACGCGAGATCGCGCAGCGTGAGCGGCTTGTACGCCGACGAGCGGGGAGCGGGCATGTCAGGCAACTCGAGACCTCCTTCTTGCAGCCCACGCAATGCGGCGTGACGCTGCTCTGAGCAGACGATGGCGAGGGTCGGCCGCAAAGGCGCGGACCGGCCCCGCTATGAATCGGCAGATACGGCCATTCGGCCGGCGCTTATGAGAAGAAGAACATGGCGAATCACCCCTGAGAACGCGTCGGTGATCGACAATCTCGAATGCTGCTACGATCGCTCGCGGCCCTGAAAATCGGCGGTCTGCCTGCCTCCGCGTTCGTATGCGACGAATCGCAGAATGGCGGCCCGACCATTCCAGATGCCTGTGACGAACAATTCGTCACACCCGCGGTCAGTCTAATTAGACCCGCGACCTTTTGTCAACAGACAATCCGCCTTATCGTTCATGAAGATGTGTTTATGCGACCCGATATCTGCGATCACGTCATTCGCGGCCGGGTCGCGACGGCGCATATGCGCGTCCAGGGCCCCGGAGGGCCCGCTCGGCGCTCCTTGCAAACATTGCGTGTGCGTTCGCGGGGCACGCACGGTCCTGTCGGCGATTCGGGCATGGATCGTGCTTGTCGGGCGGCGGGCGTGCACGGCCGCGGCCGTGAATGTGCGGACCTCGTGATCGGGCCTACAATCGCGCGGGTGAGCCCCGCCTCCGGTCCGCCCGCCCCGCCGCGCCCCTCCGACCCCGGGCTCGCACTGCTGCGCGTGGTGCTGGCCGGCCTGCTCGCGGCGCACGGGGTCGCCCGCCTCGCCCACGGCGGGGTCGCGCCGTTCGGCGAGTTCCTCGCGGCCCAGGGGTTCCCGCTCGGGGTGGTGCTCGCGGGGGGGATCACGGCCTTCGAGATCGTCGGCGGGCTCGCCCTGGCGCTCGGGCGGTGGGTCACCCCGATCGCGGCCCTGTTCGCGCTGCAGCTGGCGGCCGGCGTCGCGCTGGTCCACGCGCAGCACGGGTGGTTCGTGGTCGGGTCGGGGACGAACGGCGTCGAGTACAGCGTGTGCCTGATCGCCGGGCTCCTGGCCCTGATCGTCTCGCGGCGCCGGCGGGCGGCGTGAGGCCGCCGCCAGCGGCGGGCGACGCAGGGCGCGAGGACGCGGGGTCGCACCCTGCCTCACCCGCGTGGTCGGCGAGGCGGCTCGCTGGACAAGCCGCGAGCGGCCCGCCTACCATCGTCGTGGGTGGCTGTCGGTCGACCGTCGCTGCTTACGACTCGGAGGATGTCGCGATGAACATGCCCAGTTCGGAGCTCGGCGGTCAGTACAACGGCGCGGCCCTCAACTCCTTCTTGCTGGCGCTCGGCCACTCGCAGCCGCTGGTGCAGAAGATCCTGCGCGACTTCGGGGTCGAGCGCATCGACCCCGACCGCTGGTACGACGCCGCCTGGGCGATCCCCATCTACTACGCGATCGGCGCGCAGATCGGGCGCAACGCGCTCATCTCGGTCGGGCGCCGCATGATCGAGACGGCCCCGTTCCCGCCCGGCATCGTCGACGTGAAGGGCGTGCTGCTGAGCCTCGACGTCGCCTACAAGCTCAACGCCCGCGGCCCCGACACCGGGCACATCACCTGCGAGTTCGAGGACGACTACAACGCGGTGCTCGAGTGGGACACGTGGGGCCCGTGCGGCCTCAACGTCGGCATCATCGAGGGCTGCTGCGCGCGCTTCGGCGGGCGCGCGCTGGTCGAGCACGGCGTCGAGGGCTGCATGGATCACGGCGGACGGTCGTGCGTCTACCGGGTGAGCTGGTGAGCGGCGCGTTCGCGGCGTGGCTGGCCGCCGACCCGACCGCGCTGGTCGACGAGCTCGTGCGTCGCCTGTGCGGGCGCGCGGGCAGCCTGTACCGCGCGCTCGGCGAGGCGGCGGTGCGCCCGCACGCCGCGCGGCTGATCGACGGGCTGCGGCGGGACCTCGCCGCCGCCGGCGGCTCGGGGGTGCGCGAGGCGCTGTCGGGCCTGCTCGAGGATCCGGCGGCCCGGGGCGTGACCTTCGCCGACCTCAAGCTGCTGGCGACGACCACGCGGCAGGCGACCGCGGCGGCGCTGCAGGGCGTGGCCCTCGCCGACGACGAGCGGGCGCGGCTCGACGAGTGGATGTTCCAGCTGGCGCTGCTGGTCGGCCAGCGCCTGCTGGCCGCGCGCGAGCGCGAGTACCACGAGCAGGCGGCGCAGGCCGAGGTGCGGCAGCTCGAGCACCAGCTGTCGGAGCTGACGGCGGCCTACGCCGAGAAGACGCGGCTGCTCGACCTGATCCGCAGCGCCTCGACCCCGATCGCGCCGATCCACGACGGCATCCTGGTGGTGCCGCTGGTCGGCCTGTTCGACGGCGAGCGGGCCCAGTCGATGACCGAGAGGCTGCTGGCGCGGGTCGGCGAGGCGCGGGCGCGGGTGGTGATCCTCGACGTCTCGGGGGTGCCGGTGTTCGACGCCGAGGCGGCGCACCACGTCTTTCGCACGGCGGCGGCGGTGCGCCTGCTGGGGGCGCGGCTGATCGTCGTCGGGCTGTCGCCGAGCGTGGCCCAGACCGTGGTCGAGCTCGGGGTCGACCTGACCGGGCTGACGACCCTGAGCACGCTGCAGGCGGGCCTCGATCACGCGCTGGCGCTGCGCCGGCGGCGGATCGTCGCGGTGTGACGGAGCGGGCCGCCGGGCGGCCCGCTCCGCGCGTGCGCCTCAGGGCGTGTCGTCGGGGTCGGCGGGGTCGCTGCAGGCGGCGACCTCGTTGCCGTCGCGGTGGCCGTCGCCGTCGCGGTCGACGCCGAGGCGGTAGCCCGAGCCCGGGGGCACGCAGGTGTAGGTCACCGGGTGGCCGTACTGGGTGGCCAGCTGGCGCAGCTGGGCCTCGGTGCGGTTCGGCATGAGCGTGTGGCTCGGCGTGTAGGTGCCGTCGGCGAGGCGGTAGTAGCCGATCTCGACGTCGGAGACCTCGAGCTTGGCGATCAGCTCGCACTCGCCGGCGTCGTCGCGCTGGCGCATGAGGTCGATGCGCGGGCCGACCTGGGCGCCGTTGCTGGCGGTGAGCGTGACCTGCTGGCCGACGATCGGCCGCAGGTTGCTGTCGAACGCGTACACGAACTCGGCGACCTGCTTCTGCTGGTCGAAGGTGGTGAACCCGTTCGGCGTGTCGGGGGTGGCCACGAAGGCGTTGAAGAACCGCATCGGCGTGTCCTTCGAGCCGTCGTGGGTGAAGCCGAACGAACGGATCTGCTCGCCCTGGAACGACGGGTCGTAGTGGGGCAGGCCGGGCGTGTTGAAGAAGAAGTCGTCGTCGCCGAAGCCGAACGTGCCGACCTTGGTGTAGAGGTTGCGCAGGTGGGGGATCTTGAACGTCTGCGAGAACTCGCCGGTGACCACGCGGCCGTCGCTGCCGAAGAACCCCGGGTGGGCCACCCCGGGCACGTCGTTGGCGGTGCGGTCGGTGGCGTGGCAGTCGACGCAGCGGAACAGCTCGCCGAGCGCGAACGACAGGTTGTTATTAAAAAAGTCGGCGCCGGCCTGCTGGCGCGCGGTCAGGGTGTTGTCGAGCCTGCGGATCGGGTTCGGCGGGTACATCACCTGCAGCTGGAAGTCGGTGAACGCCTGCATCTCGGCGGCGGTCAGCGGCGCGTCGCGGCCGAGCAGGCCCTCGAAGGCGACGTTGAAGGCCTTGAAGGCGGCGACCTCGCTGAAGGCGCCGCCGTTCGGCTGGACGTTGGCGCCCTGGCCCTCGCCGTTGCGGTCGCCGCGCCAGTGCATGGGGCCGTGGTTGTCGAGGCCGCGCAGGCTCTGGGTCGTCATCGGGCCCTTCATCGGGTGGAACGAGGTCTGGCCGACCCCGAACACCGCGCGGATGTTGCCCGGCGGGTCGACGACGTCGCCGTCGGGGTCGCCGAGGTCCCACGAGAGCTCGTCCTTGTCGCCGAACACGTGGCAGCTGGCGCACGACTGGTCGCCGTGGCTCGAGGTGAGGGCGGCGTCGTAGAGGAAGCGGCGGCCGGCGACCAGGCCGGGCGGCTCGGGGTTGTGCATGGTGAGGTGGTCGACCTCCTCGCGGCAGTCGGTGTCGATGATCGAGATGCCGTTGTCGAAGCGGGTCAGCACGTACAGGCGATCGCGCTTCTCGTCGAGCACGAGGCCGGTCGGGCCGCCGCCGCTGACGGCGATCTGGTCGACCTCGTCGGGCCAGTGGTCGTCGTCCTCGAGCTCGTCGGTCGAGTAGATCACGACCTTGTCGTTGCCGAGGGCGGCGACGTAGAGGTCGTCGCCGTCCTTCGAGATCGCCATGCCGGTCGGCTGCGACACGCTGAGCGCGCCCTCCGGGTTGGGGATCGGGGCGCAGCAGCTGTCGCGGTCGATGTGCTTGTTGAGCTGGCGCGGGTGCACGCCGCCGTTGCCGAGCACGGTGATGCGGCTGTCGACGGCGGCGCCGCGCACGGTCGTCTCGGCGAACTCGCCGAGGCCCTCGAAGCGCACGTGGTTGCGCGCCTCGGTGTTGCTGACGAACACCTTGCCGTTCTTGGGGTGCACGACCATGTTGAACAGGGTGGTGCCGACGGTTTTAAAGTAGCCGGCGGGGCCGCCGAACAGCTGCGGCGTGTTGGCCTGGGCGTTGATGACGAACACGTCCTTGTCGGGCAGGCTGAACTTGATGTGGTCGTCCCACTGGCGGCCGGTCTCGTCGACCCAGTGGGCGCCGTTCCAGCGGACGATGAGGCTCATGTCGGGCTCGGGGGCGCCGACGTGGTTGACGTTCGGCAGGGGCACGCCGCCGGCCGCCTCGCCGCCGTCGGGGACCTGGCCGAGCGCGACGATGGCGGTGCGGTTGCCGGAGTTGAACGCGGCGGCGTAGACCTTCTTGCCGTCGGGGCTGGCGGCCAGGGCCCGCGGGGTGTCGCTGAACAGGTTGATGATCGTCAGGGGGGCGCCGCCGAGGCCGCCGCCGGGGTTGGCGGCGTCGAAGACCCACACGTCGGCCCGGCCGACGCCGGGGGTGGTCAGCTGCGGGTCGAACGGGGCGTTCTGGCCGCGGTGGGCGGCGGTGATGAAGGCCCGCGGCTTGTTGCCCTTGCCGGCGAACACGATGTCGCGGGGCTCGTCGCCGACCAGCAGGGTGCGCGTGACCCGGCCGGCGTCGTCGTCGAGCTCGACGATGCTGACGCTGTCGGACAGGTGATTGACGACCCACACCTCGTCGTCGCCGCGCGCGGCCACGGCGACCGGCTCGAGGCCGACGGGCACGGAATAGCGGTGCTCGAGGCCGTGGTTGTCGACGTCGTAGACCTCGAGGCGGTTGTCGGGGGTGTTGACGGCGAACAGTCGCTTGCCGTCCGGCGCCAGCGCGAGCGGCCGGACCTGGCCGCTCTCGAAGGCGGTGAAGGCGGGGTCGGCCGCATAAGCGAGGGATGGGCCGCCGAGGGTGACGGCCGCGATCGCGAGGGTGGGGATGAGGGGCCAGCGTTGCATCATCGATCACGGTATCGGTGGGGCAGATCGCCAGCCAGGCCCGGGCGGCGCTCCGGCGCCGCGGCCGTGCAGGCGGAGCCGCGGGCGGGGCCCACATGCGGCGCCGGGGTCGTACGCGTCGCGCTCGTCGCGGGTGGAGGCCGAGGCGCGAGCCGGGCCGATGTCGGGCGCGCGCCCGGCTGGTGCATGTCGCCGTGGATCGCTGGTCGAACACCGATCGTCGCGGGCGGGCAGGAATGCGCCGGGGGGCGGCGCGCGGGCCCGCGGCGTGGGGTCCGCGCGGCGGGCGGCGGATCGGCGGGGCCGCGGACCGCGGGGTCACGCGGGCTCACGCGAGGACATATGCGAGATCCCCCGCACACGTTGCCGACCGGGTCTCGCGCCGCGCGGACCCCACGAGCGACAGCGAGGGCGTCGAGGTCGAGCGAGTGGTTCCCGAAGGAGCTGCACCACGCGCCGAGGGGCGGCTCAGCCGCGGCGGCGCAGCCGGAAGCACAGCCACGAGAGGCACGCGCCGGCGGCCACCACGGTCGCCATCGGCGCGGCGGAGCGGCCGTCGTCGAGCAGGCTGACGGCCCCGACCGCGCAGGCGGACAGCGTGAACTGCGAGGCGCCGAGCACGGCGGAGGCCAGGCCGGCACGCTGGCCGTGCTGCTCGAGGGCGAGGGCGGTGGCGTTGGGCACGACGATGCCGAGCGACGAGAGGAACGCGAACAGGGCGGCGGCGAGGCCCCACACGCCGCCCGCGCCGGTGACGGCGACGGCGAGCACGGCGAGGCCGGCGAGCGCGGCCAGGGCGGTGGCGGTCGCCAGCACCTGGGCGGCGGTGAAGCGCCCGACGAGCACGCGGTTGAGCTGCGAGGTGGCGATCAGGCCGAACGCGCCGGCGCCGAAGATGTAGCCGTAGGCCTCGGGGTCGACGCCGTGGACCTCGATGAACACGAACGACGAGCCGGCGATGTAGGCGAACATGCCGGCCGAGGCGAAGCCGGCGCAGAGCGTGTAGGTGCGGAAGTCGGGCTCGCGCGCGAGGGCCCGCAGCTGGGCGCCGAGCGTCACGCTGGGGTCGTGCGGGCGCCCGGTCTCGGGCAGGAGGCGCACGCAGGCCAGCGCGACGAGCACGGCGAACGCGGCGAGGAAGCCGAAGATGGCGCGCCAGCCGAGGCCGGCGAGCACCCAGCTGCCGAGCAGCGGCGCGACGATCGGGGCGACGCCCATGATCAGCATGAGGCGCGACAGCATGTGCACCGCGGCGGGCCCGGTGTGCAGGTCGCGGATCACCGCGCGGGGCACCACGACCGCGACCGAGCCGGCCAGGCCCTGCAGCAGGCGGCAGGCGATCAGCGCGGCGTTGCTGGCGGCCGCGGCGCAGCCGAGCGAGGCGAACACGTAGACGATCAGCGCCACGACCAGCGGGCGGCGCCGGCCGTGGCGGTCGATCAACGGGCCGGCGATCACCTGGGCGCCGGCGAAGCCGACGAAGAACGAGGCGAGCGACAGCTGCACCGCCGCGGTCTCGACCGCGAAGTCGCCGGCGATGCGCGGCATGGCCGGGAGGTACATGTCGATCGACAGCGGCCCGAGCGCGGCCAGCCCGCCGAGCAGCAGCTCGAGCACGCCGAAGCCCGGCAGCGGCGCGGCGGCAGCGTCCGCCCGCGCGGCGGAGTTCGGGGCACCCACACGCGCAGGCTAACACGTCCCCCGCGCCCGCCCGGACGCCGTCGGCTGCACACATTGCCGGCCGCTTCGGCGCCTGTCCGGGCCGCGCGGACCGGGGTGTCCGGTCCATGCTGGGGGCGATGTTCGACCTGCAGGAGCTCCGCATCATCGTCGGCGACGTCGTGGCTCGCGGGCTCGGCCACGCGGGCGCGCCCGCGGCCGGGCTGCCGCTCATGCTGATCCACGGGCTGGCGTGCTCGAGCGAGGTGTGGGCGCCGATGCTGGCGCGCACGGCGGAGCGCCCGTGCGGGCGCGAGACGATCGCCCTCGACATGCCGGGCTACGGGCGCACGCCGGGGCCGAAGCACGGGCTCGGCATCGCCGAGCTGGCGGCGTGGAACCTGGCGGTGCTGGCCGGGCAGGGCCACGCGCGGGTCCACGTGGTCGGGCACTCGATGGGCTGCCAGGTCGCGCTGGCGATGGCCCGCGCCGAGCCCGAGCGGGTCGCCTCGGCCACGCTGATCGGGCCGACCACCGGCGCGGAGGGCCAGGGCGCGGGCCGCTACGCGCTCGGGCTCGCCGCCGACGCGCTGTTCGAGTCGTGGGCCTACAACCGCACGCTGCTGCGCATGTGGCGGCAGATGGGCGCGCGCCGCTACGTCCGCACGCTGCCGTCGATGCTGCGCGACCGGCCGATCTCGCGGGCGGCGGAGGTCCGCTGCCCGGTGCTGATCGTCCGCGGCGGCCGCGACGCGATCGTGCCGAACCGGGTGGTGCGGCGCCTGGCCGCCGCGCTGCCGTACGGGCGGCGCGCCGAGATCCCGCGGGGCGCGCACGCGGTCCAGTTCGACTGCCCCGACGCGCTCCTCCGCGAGCTGCTGCCGTTCCTCGGCGAGGTCGAGGCCGGCGAGCAGGTCGAGGCGCGGCGCGCCTCGTAGCCGCGTCAGCCGCCGAAGCGGCGGGCGAGCCGAGGGCGGCTTGATCAGGATGACGACGACTTCCAATCTTTGTTGACGAGCGCGCGGATGATCAGCGCGACGTCGTGTGTGACATCCTTCGGCACCGCCTTCCAGTAGTGCGGGCTACGGCTGACATCCTTGATGTGCCCGTCCACCCAGGTGTAGATCGTCGTCTCGGCGCCGAGCTCCCCGTCGTTGTCCGTCAGCCGGTAATACGCTGACTCGCCGCCTCCACCGACGAGCGTCAGGTGGAAGTAGGTCCACTCCCCGAGTTTGTCGGCCGTGATGCTGAAGTGCGCACGCAGTTCTTTGGTCTTGTACAAGAGCCCGTCGAGCGCGAGGAGTTGGTTGTGGCCGACCTTGAAGTCACTCCCCACCGTCAGGACTTTCAGTTCCTCGCCGAAGAGCTTGCCCTTCTCGATCGGGTTCTGGAGGTCGGTCCAGTGCCAGGGGTTGTTGCTGATCGTCGCGACGGTGAGGGTGGATTTTGCCAGTGTCATACGATTCTCTCCTGTGCCGGCGATCCGCCGGGTTCGTGTTGCTGTCATGCATCGACGCGGCCGCAACGCCGGCCGCGTCCGCGCCACGTCGGCGCGGGTGCTCGCCGATCGCGTCGGCGGCGGGGATACGCTGAAGCTCGTGCCGGAGGCCGGCGCTGGCCGCTACCGGGCGCCGGCGAGCGAGATCGGGGAGGGCTCGATCGAGCCTGTGGACGAGGTCGCGGCCGCGTCGCCGATCCGCGACTCGCCGGCCCCGTGGGTGTAGACCTGCACGTCGCGCTGCCAGTAGAAGAACACGTCCTGGGAGACGGCGCGCTTCTCGTTGTCGAACAGCTCGACGGCGGTGTTCTCCTTCGGGGTGCCGACGAGAATGTAGGCGGACGGCCGGTTCCCCGTGTCGGTCTGGATCCAGCGCCGGAGCGCGTCGCCGGCCCCCGCCGCGATCAGGTGGTCGCGCAGCGGCTGCCGCGGGGGGTGGCCGGCGAACAGACCGAAGCTCGCCAGGACGAGGACGTAACGGGGGCGGTCGAAGTACCGCTGGAGGTCGGCGTCGATGCGGGCGTACATGGCGTCGTAGTCGGCCCGGGTCTGCCCCGCGGCCGTGTAATAACGATTGAGGAGCACGCCGTCGGCGTCGACCTTCGTTCGGTCGAGGATGACCATCTGGAAGCCGGTCGCGTGCTCGGGCGGGTCCGCCGGGATCAACGGCTTGCCGAGCACGATCGAGGGCCGCTCGCCGGGCTGGATCGGCGCCTGGACCTTCATGTGGGGGCGGAGTGTCGGCTTCAGCAGGGCGAACGCCGCGCGGGCCGCGTCGCGCTTGCGCTTGTGCTCGTCGGGGATGAACTCCCAGACGCCGGCGAGCTTGAAGTCGGCGGCCGTCGGCGCCTCCTCGATGCTCTCGACCCATTCGTCGTACAGCGCGGCCGTATCGCGGCTGGCGTCCCCGGGGCCCACGTTGATAAGCTGCGTCAAGAGAGGCGGGTCGCCGCCGCGGGCGATGATGCTGATCTTGCGGTTGGTCGCGAACTTCTTGTATTCCTCGCTGTATTTGATGTCGCCGGAGATCCCGCCGGCGACGAACACGCCGTTGTACTCCGCCTTGACCTGCGCCGAGATCTCCCGGGTCGTCATCTGGGTCCGCTTGTCGACCGCGACGTAGTACTCGAGGACCCCCCCGAGCGCGAGCTCGGAGGTGACGTAATAGCCGAAGTCGCGGAAGAACTCGGCGAATGCCTTCAGCGTCTCGGGCGACGCCTCGTCCGGCAGCGCCGTATAGGCGTCGATGAAGCCCTGGGACAGCGCCTTCGCCGTCTTCTCGGCGTTCAGCGACAGCAGCGCGAGGCGCTGATAGAAGTTGATGAACGAGTACGAGTGCTCGCCCGACTTGGCGAAGTCGCTGCCGTACGCGGCCTCCATCTGCGCAGAGAACGCGCCCGCGTTGACCTCGACGCCCGCCTTGGCCGAGATCGAGTTCTGGAACTCGTCGCGCGTCTCGACCGTCTCCTCGTGGGAGAGCGTGGATGTCGCCTCCGTGCCGATCACGTAGTCGGGGATAAGGAAGCTCTGTTTGAGGAAGGTGAACTCGTGCGTGCCGACCTTCGACGGGTCGAGGATACGCCGGGGCAGATCCTGGGGGACGTAATACCCGCCGCTGATGTCGAAGCCCTGGCCGAGGAAATTCGCCTGGGTGAGGGGTCGTGGGGTCGTGTTCGACATGGTGTATTCCTGGTTTCGGTGTGCGCTCTTCCGGGCCGCCGCGGCTCGCGGCGTCCATACGGGTCAGAGCGGCCGCGGACACGCATCTCGTGTCCGCGTCGGGTTCACTGTAATTGTAGGAGCAGCGGGAAAACTAATTGCGCACGACAAAAAAAATCGCAGACCGGTCGCCCGACGGAAACCGCTCCGCGCCTCCCGCCGCTTTTGCGGCTCGACCGGGCGCGAAGGGATGGCTATCGGCCGCCGCGGGGCGTCGAAGATCGCCACGGCCCCGCGCTTCGTGGCCGCCGCTCGCCGGCGCGACCCCTGCGTTCGTCACCGCCGGTCGAGCTCCGCCCCCGCCTGCTCGCCGCGGTCCAGGCCACGGCCATCCGGGAGGGCCTGGGCATGAGCGGGTCGGCGAGTGAGCGCGGCGGTCAGCGCGTCGCGGGGTCGTCGGCGAGGCGCCGGAGCGCGCGCTCGCTGGCGGCGTCGGCCGGGAAGTAGCTCTCGATGCGCAGCTCCTGGGCGGTGACGTCGGTCGGCGTGCCGAGCGTCGTGACGGTCACGAACAGCTCGAGCGCCTCGCCGCGGGCGCGCAGCACCAGGGGCACGAACGGCAGCGCCGCCGCGTGCAGCGAGCGCGGCACGTCGCCGACCGCGGCGCGCAGGCGGGCCAGCCGCGCGCGCCGCGAGGCGTCGTTCTCGGCGTCGCAGGCGGCCTGCAGGTGGTGGGCGATGGTGGTGGCGATCGCGTCCCAGTTGACGATCGACGGGCGCAGCGCGCGGGGGTCGGTCGCGGCGGTGATGGCGTTGGCGAGCAGCTCGGGCGGGGCGTCGCGCCCGTCGAGCGCCCACCACCACAGGCGCCGCGCGCCGTCGTTCCACTGCAGGATGTTCCAGTCGCGGTCGATCACCATGGCCGCGAACGGCTCGTGCACGCGGAGGATGTGGTCGACCGCGCGGCGCACCGGCTCGAGCGCGAGGCTCTGGAACGCCGAGGCGGTGAACACCGGGGCGAACCCCGCCGCCACCAGCAGGTCGTTGCGCGCGCGCAGCGGCAGGTCGAGCGCGTCGGCCAGCGCCAGCACCATCTCGCGGCTCGGCAGCGAGCGGCCGGTCTCGAGGAAGCTGAGGTGGCGCAGCGAGACCTCGGCGCGGGCGGCGAGGCGCGACTGGCTGGCGCCGTCGGCGGCCCGCAGGCTGCGCAGCAGCGCCCCGAAGCGCGGCGCCGAGGCGGCCCCGCCCGCGCGCCGGGCGGGCATCAGCGCCGCCCCGCCTGCTCGCGGAGGTAGAGCACGCGGGCGGCCATCGCCAGCAGGCCGATCGAGCCCGAGGCGGCGACGGCGAGGAACCACGGCAGCGGGCGCATGCCGAGGGCGCGGGCGGTCGGCGCGAGCGCGGCGAACGCGACGAGGGCGGCCAGCAGCAGGTCGATCCACACCTGGTTGCCCCACAGGTCGTGGGTGTGGATCGGCCAGAACCCGAGCGGGCCCTCGAGGGCGACGGTGACGAGCGAGAACGCGGCGAACACCAGCGACGCCGCGGCCGGGGCGACCCAGGCGCCGCGCAGGCGCGAGACGTCGACGGCGGCGAGCGCCGCGCCGGTCAGCAGGAAGGCGGCGGCGGCGAGGGCGGGGATCGTTGCGGTCAGCGGCACGGTGGTGGTCCTCCTGCGGGCGCGGGCCCGCGGTCGCGACGCAGGATAGCGAGGGCCCTGTCGGCCGCGATGACCCGGGAGGTAAAATTCGCCGACCGACCGGCGCCGACGCGCTCAGCGGGCCGCGTGCCGCGGGGCGCCGGCGGCCGCGAGGACCCGCGCCCGCGCGGCGGCCCGCGTGCTCTCCGGGGCGTCGGGGCCGAGGGTCTCGGCGTACACCCGGTCGGCGCGGGCGGACAGCGAGGCGGCCTCGGCGTGCGCGCCGGCCGACGCGGCGAGCTCGGCGAGGCCGGCGAGCGAGCGGGCGAGCGTGACGTGCACCTCGCCGCGCGCGTCGGCGATGGCGACGGCGCGGCGGAAGTGGCGGGCGGCGGCCTCGGCGTCGCCGAGGCGGGCCGAGGCCTGGCCGAGGCCGGTGAGCGGCTGCAGCAGGTACAGGTGGTCGGCGCCGTAGGCGGCCTCCATGCGGGCGAGGGCGTCGAGGTGGTGGGTCAGGGCCTCGCCGTCGGCGCCGCCCTGCGCGGCGGCCTCGCCGAGCCCGGCGATCGCGTGGGCGACGAGCGGGTGGGCCTCGCCGAGCGTCGCGGCGAACAGGTCGCGGGCCAGGCGGAAGTGCGGGCGGGCGGCCTCGTGGTCGCCGCGGTCGAGGTCCATGTTGCCGAGGTTGTTGTGGGTGATGGCGAGCAGCGGGTCGGTGGGGCCGGGCCGCTGCTGCAGGCGGGTGATGGTCCGCTCGTAGTGGACGCGCGCGGCCGCGGTGTCGCCGTGGCCGTCGTGGACCGCGCCGAGGTTGTTGTGCAGCAGCGCCGCGAGCCGGCCGTCGTCGCGGGCCCGCTGCACGAGGGCCTCGGCGAACACCCCGGTGGCGAGCGCCTCGAGCGAGCGTCCGAGCCCCTCGCCGACCACGAACACGCGGCGCGCCGCGGCCTCGGCGGAGATCGCCGGGAGGTCGTCGGTGATGCCGATCTGCAGCGCCTCGGTCAGCGCCGTCTCGGCCTCCGGCCAGCGCGCCTCGGCCATGTACAGCTTGCCGACCGCGAGCGCGGCCTCGGCGACGAGCGGCGCGTAGCCGATGGCCTCGGCCTCCTGGCGGACCTGGGTGGCGAGCACGCGGCCCGGGCCGTACTGCCCGGTGTGCTCGAGCACGGCCGCCCGCGCCAGCCGCCCGCGCAGCGCCTCGACGCGGGTCGCCGTGCGCGGGTCGTTCGGCGGCGCCGGGCCGCCGGTCAGGGCGTCGACGTCGCTGCAGTCGCCGAGGCTCGGCAGGGCGGCGACGGCCTGCACGGCGTGCTCGACCACGGCGCGGTCGGCCGCGGTGAACTGCTCGACGAGGGCGACGAAGTGGTCCTTCTTGCGGTCGAGGCAGGCGACCCGCAGGTCCATCATGCGCCCGGTCTGCACGCCGGCGGCGTGGGCCTCGCAGGCGGCCTGGTGCGCGCCGACCCACGCGCCGGTGTACTCGTCGAGGCGTACGCGCACGCGGGTCAGGGTGTCGGCGGCGAACGGCGCCCCGGTGGCCGTGAAGGCGCGGGCCACCGCGGCCTCGCGCTCGGCGTCCCACACGCCGGCGAGCGCGCGCGCCGACGCCTGGCAGACCGGGGCCTCCGCGCCGTGCACGCTCGCCAGCCCGTAGCCCGCGGCGGCGGTGAGCCCGAGCATGCCGGCGATCGCGGCGACCCGCACGCGCCGGCGCCCGGGGTCGTGCTCGAGCGCGGCGATCATGGCGTCGAGGCTCGGCCAGCGGTCCTCGGGGCGGTGCGACAGGCCGCGCAGCAGCACGTGGTACAGCCGCCGCGGCACCCGCGAGCTCGGCGGCGGCGGGGCGGCGCTGCCCTTCAGCACGGCCCGGCGCAGCTGGTCCCAGGTCTCGCCCTGGAACGGCCGGTAGCCGTAGAGCGCCTCGTAGAGGGTGACCGCGAAGCTGAACTGGTCGGCGGCCGCGCCGACCGGCCGCCCGTAGTGCTGCTCGAGCGACATGTACGCCGGCGTGCCGAGCACCTTGTCGGGCTGCGTCAGGCGGGTCCAGCCCGGCGACGAGCGCTCGATGTCCGGCTCCTCGTACGGCTGGGTCGCGGTCGGCGAGCGGTCGCCGGACTCGGTCGGCTCGCCGGCGGCGACCTCGTCGCGCTGCAGCGCGTCGGCGACCGGGCCGACCAGCCCGAAGTCGAGCACGTGCGCGTGGCCCTCGGCGTCGACGAGCACGTTGTCGGGCTTGAAATACGGACCCCTCCCGGGAACCCCCGGCGCAGGGAGATCTCACGGGTATGTGCTCGAAATTGCGAGCTTTTTTCGCTCGTCGGTTTTCCCCAAGGGTTCCCGTGGGACACCTGCCGGAGACCGCTGTCCTGGAACACATCGGGAACACCCCTCGGCCACGCACACCCCCGCGCGGGGCTCCGCGCGACGCTGAAGGAGAGAGCCATGACCATGCAGACGATCGAGGCGACCGAGGTCAACGTGTACGAGCGCCGGGCCGCGAACGGCCGGGTTCACTACCAGTACGATTTCAAGGTCACGATGCCGGACGGGCAGATCTACCGCGAGCGACGCAAGGCCCGCGGTGCGACCTCGCCGAGCGCGGCCCGGCAGATCGGCGTGCGCCGGCTGCACGACGTGCTGCGCAAGGGGCCGAGCTCCCGCCGCGAGGCGGAGAAGATGCCGACCGTCGAGGAGTTCGCGCCGCTGTGGATCGAGTACAGCAAGGCCCAGCGGCACAAGCCGAGCACGCTGCACAACAAGGCCCTGCTGCTGCGCTGCCACATCCTCCCGCTG
>JAEUJW010000021.1 GCA_016793465.1 Myxococcales bacterium | reverse complement strand
CAGCGGGCCGTCACCCACCACACCCGCAGGCTCGCCGAGCTCGGGTTTCAGGTCGAGCTCCGTCCCGCAGCCTGACCCTCACCTGACGCCGCTACCCCACGGCCGGGCCCCTCCCGTGTCCGGGCAGTTTCTTGGTAGCGGAGTTCGGCAATTCGCAGGGCCGAACGCGACGGAGGACGACACGGAGGCGCGAGTCAGGACCAGGCGGTCACGCCGGGCAAGCCGGCGAGCGGACGGCGAGCCTGCACCACGCAGAAGCGCTGGCCGGTGGGCGCCTCCATGATGTCCCAGCGGGCGCCCGAACCCACGCGTGTGGCTCCGAGGGCCTCGAGGCGGGCCACCTCGGCCGGGCGATCGTCGGTCTCGATGTCGATGTGCACGCGGCTGGCGTGGTCGACCCGCTGGACCTCGATGTGCAGGTCGCGCTCGCCGGAGCGCAGCTCCGCGTAGCCGAAGCCGTCGTCGCCGAGCGCCTGCATGCCGAGCGCCGGCCCCCAGAAGGCCGCGGCCGCGTCGGGCGGCGTGTCCTTGCAGTCGATGATGAAGCCCGCGAGTCGGCTGTGGTGCATGGCGGCTACATACTGCCGGGCGCGCGCGGCGTCGAGCCGTTCGGCCGGCCGCCGGTCCTGCGCGGTGCGTGTGATAGCATGGCCGGATGCATCGCACGGGGATCTCGGGGCACGGTGTGGGGGCGCTGGTGTTGCTCGTGTCGCTGGCCGCGGGCGGGCTGCTCGTCACCCAGAGCTGCACGCAGGGCCACGACGCGCGCAGCCCCGACACGCCCGCGTGGCAGGTCGAGCCGCAGCCGCTCCCTGGCGGCACCACCCAGCCGCAGCCGGAGCCCGACCCGTTCCCCGGGCGGACCACCACGCCTGCCGATCCGCAGCCGGGCCCTGATCCGTGGCCCGGCACCCAGCCCGATCCGCGGCCCGATCCGCGGCCCGACCCGCGCCCCGATCCGTGGCCCGGCGTCGACGAGCCCGACCCGCGCCCGCGGCCCGATCCGCGGCCTCGCCCCGATCCGCGTCCGCGGCCCGACCCGCGCCCGCCGCCGCCGACGTGAGCCTCACGAGCGCGCGCGGCCGTGCACGAGCGTCCGCACCGCGTCGGCGAACTCGACCTCGATCTTGCCGTCGTGCACGCGGTACACCGTGCCGACGCCGAACTTCGGGTGCGTCACGCGCTCGCCGGCGGCGAACGTCGCCGACGCCGCGTACGGCCGCGCCGGCGCGCGCGGCAGCGTGAGGTCGACCTCCGGCCGGTCCTCCTCGACGAACGGCAGGCGCAGCTTGGTGATCAAGCCGTGGGTCTTGCCGGCGTAGACCGGGTAGATGCCGTCGCCGTAGCCCGAGCACGAGAACACGCCGAGGCCCTGGACCACGCCCTCGACGTGCAGCTCGAGGCGCGACGGCTCGGGGCAGGTGCGGTCGAACACCCCGGCCATGCCGCCGTCGACGCCGATCGAGGCGACCAGCTCGCACGCGCCGGCGTCGAAGCCGTCGACGTGGATCGCCGCCAGCTCGGCCGTGCGACCGTCCGCGTCGCCGACGCCCGCGCGCACGTAGGCGTGCCACGCCCCGCGCGCGACCTCGACGGCGAACGACAGCGAGAACACCGCCGCCGGCATAGGGCTCGTGCGCCGCAGGTAGCAGGGGTCGCAGACGTCGAGCTGCCCGCTGCTGCGAAAGCTCCCCAGGTACTCGTAGTCCGCGAGCGCCCGCGGCGGCGCCAGCGGCCAGCGGCCCATGCGGACCGCCGCCGCCAGCTCGCGCGCCGACAGCCCGACCGCGCGGCCGAGCTCGGCGAAGAAGCCCTCGCGCGCCCAGCCGGCGTGCTCGCGCTGCCGGGCGTCGAGCGTCGACGGGGCGAACATCGCCCGCGCGTGCAGCGGCAGGGTCGCGGCCGGCGGCAGCCGCTGCAGGTGCGCGCACGCCTCGAGGTACCCGCGCTCGTCCGTCAGCGGCGGCGCCTCGCCCTCGACGCGGCGCTCGACCAGCGCGGAGATCAGGGCCCGCGCATCCTCTCGAGTCGTCCGCGGTCGATCCATGGCGCCGCCATCCTCGCACGTCCGCGTCCGCGGCGCCCTAACCCCGGCGCCCGCGCAGCCCCACGATCACCAGCCCGAGGCCGATCACCACGTGCAGCACGTCGTCGGCGGTCCGCCAGCGGAAGTACTCGACGGGGAACCAGCCCTGCCACGACGCCAGCGCCTGATACAGGTCGATGAGCCCGAACCCGAGGTTGAACCGGCGGATCCCCGCGGCGTCGCGGGCCAGCACCAGCAGCAGGCCGATCGCCCCGAACACCATGTGGAACACGTTGTACGCCGGCGCCGCGCTCATCGGCCCCGCCGGCAGCACGAAGCCCAGCACGCCGGTGGCGATCAGCACCGGCGCGAAGATCGCCAGCACGGTGTAGTTGAGGTCCTTGCGGGCGAGCGTGGTCATCGGCGATCGACTCTACGCCATTCGTCGCGGCTTGACACCGTCAGCGCCGGCGGCCGCCGAGACCGTACCAGCCGTAGAAGCCGAGGACCCGCAGACGCAGCCGCGCTCGACGAGCTCGCTGAGCCTCGGCGCGTCGGCCCGCGCGTGCGCGCCGTGGTCCACGCCTCCACGCCACGGCGTCCGCCGCCAAGACTTCGCGGACAAATCTCCGACCCGCCCTGGAATCGGGCCGGGCGGGCCCGCAGGGGCACCGCCGGAGCCTCGCGGGCGACGCCCCGGCGACCTGCACATGCGAACTCGCGGCGCTCGCTCCAGCCGCGGATCGCCGCAGACGTCGCGGACGCCCCCCCCGGTTTCCGCGTTCGCCCCGGCATCCGGGATTCCCCATGGTTTCACCCACGGAGATCGACCCATGCTTCAACGCAATCGCCTGCTCCCCTGCCTCGGCGCCGCCGCGGCCGCCCTCCTGCTCCTCGCCCCCGCCGTCGCCCGCGCCGACCTCGAGGCCTGCGGCGGCGTGTGGCTGTTCTCGGACGCCAGCTGCGAGTACGTCGAGACCGAGACCTGCACCACCACCTGCGAGCCCGTCGCCGTGGAGACGTCGTGCGCGGCCAGGCTCTACGTCGACTGCGACGGCTCGTGCACCGCCAGCGCCGAGGCCGGCTGCACGCAGACCTGCTCCGAGACCTGCGTGACCGACTGCGACGCCGCCGCCGAGTCCGAGGAGGGCCCGCGCAACTCGATGGGCCTGTGCATGTCGAACTGCCAGCAGGACTGCAGCGACGAGTGCGACGCCGAGCCCGACGAGCGCAGGGGCGAGTGCCGCTCGGCGTGCGCCCACAACTGCGCCGCCAAGTGCGACGAGTCGGGCTGCAAGCAGGACGACGAGGACGTCGCCTGCGACACCCGCTGCGGCAGCTCGTGCGAGGGCACCTGCTGGGCCCGCGCGACCAGCGAGTGCCAGATCTCGTGCCAGGCCGAGTCCTACGCGGTCTGCGAGACCGAGCTCGTGCAGCAGTGCAAAGAGAGCTGCGAGGCCAGCGGCGGCGCGATCTTCTGCGACGGCCAGTTCCTGGCCGCCGTCGACGTCGAGGAGTGCGCCGCCGAGCTCGACGCCGAGCTCAGCATCCACGTCGAGGTCGCCGTCGACGTCGACGTCGACGTCGACGTCGGCAAGGACGAGGACGGCGACGGCGACGCCGACTCCGCGCTCAGCTGCAGCGTCGGCGGCGGCGGCGGCCTCGGCCTCGGCGGCCTGCTCGTGGTCCTCGGCCTCGCCGGCCTCGCGCGCCGCCGCCGTCGCGCCTGACCGGCCGCGCCCCGCGCGTGCCCCTCGCCCCGGAGGGCGCGCGCGCTCAGGCCGGCCCCGAACCCCGCGCGGCCCGGCGACGCGCGATCAGCAGGGCCGCCACCGCCCCGGTCGCCGCCCCGATCCCCGCGCTCGCGTTGAGGCTGCGTCCGAGCAGCTCGCCGAGCAGCCCGAGCGTCAGGCCCGTCGCCAGCGCGACGCCCACGAGGATCGCCACGATCTTGCCCCAACCCAGCGTCGCCGGCGTCTCGGTCACTCGCGCATTGTACCGCGACGACCCGCCCACGCATCCGGTCGACGCGATATCGTGACACCGTGGCCGGACCTCCCGACGAGGACATCGCGACCGCGGCGCTCGCGACCTCGCGCTCCGCCGCCGACGACCGCGTCGACGCCCCCGCCCCGAGCCTCGCCCCCTCGCTCGCCGGCCGCTACTCGCTGGTCCGCAAGCTCGGCGAGGGCGGCATGGGCGAGGTCTACGTCGCCTACGACGAGCAGCTCGACCGCCGCGTGGCCATGAAGCTGCTCCGCCCCGCGCTCGCCGGCCCCGGCGAGCAGCAGCGCATGCTCCGCGAGGCCCAGGCGCTGGCCCGCCTGTCGCACCCGCACGTCGTCCAGGTCCACGACGTCGGCACCCTCGGCGAGCGCCTGTTCGTCGCCATGGAGCTCGTCGTCGGCGCCGACCTGCGCAAGTGGTGGCGGGCCGCGCCGCGGACCTGGCGCGACGTCCTGGAGCGCATGCTGCAGGCCGGCGAGGGCCTGGCCGCGGCCCACCAGGCCGGGCTCGTGCACCGCGACATCAAGCCCGACAACATCCTCGTCGGCGACGACGGCCGCGTGCGCGTGGCCGACTTCGGGCTGGCGCGCGCCGAGCACGACGAGCGCGACGCGCCGACCGTCGAGCCCCGCGTGCACGGCTCGCTGCTCGACACCCCGCTGACCGAGCGCGGCCAGATCCTCGGGACCCCGGCCTACATGGCGCCGGAGCAGTTCCTGCGCCAGCCCGCCGATCACCGCAGCGACCTGTTCGCCTTCTGCGTCGTGCTCTACGAGGGCGTGTACGGCGAGCGCCCGTTCCGCGGGCGCACCTGGCAGGAGCTCGCCGCCGCCACCCTCGCCGGCGGCCCCGCGCCGCCGGCCCGCGAGCCGCCGGTGCCCGCCTGGCTCGCGCGGGCGATCGCCCGCGGCCTCGCCGTCGACCTGGGGGCGCGCTGGCCGGACATGCCGGCCCTGCTCGCCGCCCTCCGCGGCCCGCTGCAGGCCACGCGCCGGCGCTGGCGCTGGGCCTTCGGCCTCACCGCGGTCGGCCTCGCCGCCGGCCTCGTCGTCGGCGCCGCCGCCAGCGGCCGCGCCGCGCCCTGCGCCGACGCCGAAGCCCCCGCCGCCGCGCTGTGGACCGCCGAGCGCCGCGCCGCCGTGCACGCCGCCCTGCTCGCCGTCTCGCCCGCCGCCGGCGCCGAGATCTCGAGCCGCCTGGACGCCCGCCTCGACCGTCACGTGGCTGCCCTCGGGGACATGTCCCGCGAGACATGTCTCTCGCACCAGCGCGGCGAGCTGTCGACCAACCTGTTCGAGCGCGCGCTGGCCTGCCAGGACCGCCGCCGCCGCGAGCTCGACGCCCTGCTCACGCTGCTCGCCGGCGCCGACGGCGACGTCGCGGCCCGCGCCCTCGCGGCGGTCGACGGCCTGCGCGACCTCGCCGCCTGCCGCGACAGCGCCGCCCTGCTGGCCGCGGTCGCCCCGCCCGACCCGGCGATCGCCGCCGCGGTCGGCGAGCTCGACGCCGCCCTCGACCGCGCCCGCGCCCTGCGCCTGGCCGGCCGCTACGCCGCCGCCGACGCGGCGATCGTCCCGCTCGTCGCCGACGCCGAGGCCCTGGCCTACCCGCCGTCGCTGGCCGAGGCGCGGACCGAGCGCGGCGTCGTCGCCAGCGAGCTCGACCGCGACGCCGCCGCCGCCGAGGACCTCGCCGCCGCCGCCGCGCTCGCCGAGTCGGTCGGCGCCGACGAGCTCCGCCTCGCCGCCATGACCGCGTGGCTGCGGGCGATCGGCCGCGCCTCGACGGCCGCCGACGTGGCCCGCGTCGACGCCCCGCTGCTCGCCCGCGTCGACGCGCTCGGCGTGCTCGAGCCGCACGTGCTGGCCCTCGTCGAGCGCCGCGGCGAGCGCCTGCAGAAGCCCCACGGCCTCGCCCTCCTGGCCGCCGGCGAGGCCTGGCTCGAGCGCGAGCGCCTCGACCGCGCGCACGACCGCCTGAGCGCCGCCGCCGACATCTTCGCGGCCCTCGGCGAGGCCGCCGCGCCCGAGCTCGGCGAGACCCTCAACGACCTGGCGATGATCGCCTCCGCCGAGCGCCGCTACACCGAGGCCCACGGCCACTACCAGCGCGCCCGCGAGATCCTCGAGCAGGCCCTCGGACCGCACCACCCCAACCTCGCGTTCGTCGCCCACAACGAGGCCCGCCTGTTCGACAAGCAGGGCGACTTCGTGGCCGCCCGCACGCGCTACACCGCCGCACTCGCGCTGTGGGACACCTTCTACGGCCCCGACCACCCGAACACCGTGACCGCGGTCAGCCACCTCGCCCGCGTCTCGGAGCGCCTCGGCGACCTCGACGCCGCCGTCGCCCACGCCGGGCGCGCGCTCGCCAGCCGCGAGCGCACCCTCGGCCCCGCCCACGTCGGCCTCGCCTCGCCGCTGCTCACGCTGACCCGCGTCGAGCGCCGCCGCGGCGACCTCGCCCGCGCCCGCGCCCACAGCGACCGCGCCCTCGCCCTGCTCGCCGACGCCGGCCCCGGCGACCGCGGCAAGCTGCTCGACCTCCTCGGGCTCGCCGCCGACATCGCCACCGCCGAGGGTCGCGGCGCCGACGCCCTCGCCCACCACGTCCGCCGCCTCGAGCTCACCACCGACGCGGCCACGCGCGGCCAGATCCAGCTCGCCGTCGCCGACCTGCGCTGGTCGGCCGGCGACCTCGCCGGCGCCCGCGCGGCCGCCGAGGCCGCCCGCGCCGGCGCGCCGACCGACGCCGACACCTGGCTCGTCGCCCACCCGCCGCCACCCGCGGACCGGCGACGCTGACGCCTACCCGGCGCAGCCGAGCGTCGCCCGCACGAACCGCGGGAAGTACAGCGCCATATTATTAAACAGGTCGGCGAACTCGAGGCTGTTGGCCACGTAGGTGAGCACGAGGTCGGCGCCGGTCAGCTCGGGGGGGCCTTGCCGGCGTAGACGAACGCGTTCGGCAGGTCCGACTCGGGCGGCCGGTGGAACTTCGTCGGCGCGCTCCACGGCCGCCGCGGGTCGCTAGCCTTCGGCGATCAACCACCGCCATGCGCTGGACTTGCGCCGCGGCCACCGCGAGATTGCAGGTCCGCAAGTGCACGCACGTCGCGTCGACCCGCCGCATACTCGCGCTCCGGAGGTTCCACCAGCATGCAGGCAGCCACCGAACCGGCGCTCGCGGCGTTCGAGGCCTACGCGCAGGCGTTTCAGGCGCTCGCCCCGTGGGCCGTCGCCGACCACTTCCACGAGCCGGCGCTGATGATCTCGCCCGACGGCGTGACGGCCACCGCCGACCGCGCCGCGGTCGCCCGCGCCTACGCGCGCGTGATGGCCCGGCTGCCGGCGCAGGGCTATGTCCGCACCCACTTCTCGCGGCTGCACGCGCGCCTGCTGGCCGACGACCTCGCGCAGGTGTCCGGCGCCGGCGCGTGGAAGACCGCGTCCGGGGCCGACCTCTCGCAGTTCGGCCTGACCTACACGCTGCGCCGGGTCGACGCCCGCTGGCGCATCGTCGTCGCCGCGATCCACGCCGCCTAGACGCACGAACGCCGGCAGGCGGACGACCGACTGCCGGCGCAGGCGTGACCTCGCGGTCCGCGGGCTACTTCTTCTTGCCCTGCGGGACCAGCTTGGCCTCGGTGCAGGTGGCCGGGCCGTTCGACGGGGCCGGGCAGTACCACACCTTCGACTTGAACATCTTGCGCGTGGTGTACCAGGCGTCGCCGTTGACGTTGTTGGCCGTCGGGATCGACGACACGTACGACACACAGGCGGGCATCATGGTGACGAGGAGGAGGAGGGGGAGGATGCGCTTATTCACCGGTCTTCTCCTCGCTGGCGGGCTCCGCCGCCGGGGCCTCGCTGCTGCCGCCGCCACCGCCGCCGCCGCCGGTCGAGACCGGGCCGTTCGGGACGTTGTTGACCTCCCAACAGGTCGGCGTGCCGCCCGTCGCGTCGCAGTTCCAGAAGCTCGACCCGCCGATGAGCTTCTTCTGGGCGACGAACGCTTTACCTTGCACAGAGGGTGTGACGGTCACGTAGACGCATCCGGACGACACGAGGCTTCCGAATGCGACTGCGACCAACGCGTACTTGGACATTCGCATGGACGCAGGACTTAACACGATCGAACACGCCGGTACAGCCGACATCGCGGGCCGCGGCCAGCGCCCGCATCTCATGCGGGGCCGCGGCTCGCGACTCGAACATCGTTCACCACGACATCGACGGTCGACGACGACGCGGGCCCGACCGCGTGCACGCGTCGTCGCCGTAAAATCCACGGCCGCCACGCATGCCGATCTCGGGCTGCGCACCTGGCCAGTACAGCAGGCTGTCCGTATGGACAGCCTGCGATCGCGCGCGGCCCCGCGCGCCGCGAGCCAGCGACCCGTCGAGGCCACGATCACGGCGAAGCGCGGCACGAGCCGCCAGGTGGAGCGCGGCGGCCACCACCGCCGCGCCGTCACGGCGTCCGCGGCGTCGCTGACGGCCGCCGGCGCCGCGCTCACGGCGTGATGCTGACCGTGAACTTGCCGAGGAACGGGACCGTGCTGTTGCACGTGTTCATCGAGGCCCCGTTGTTCCACGAGATCTCGCTGCTCTGCGTCCACGTCTGGAACCCGCGGACGACGTTCGCCCAGGGCGCGTTGTACTGCTTGTACGGCATCACCAGCATCTTCGGGTTGGTCACGTAGTCCGGGTTGTTCGGGTAGACGACGATCCCGTAGCCGTTGCCGAACGAGCCGCCGCAGCCGAGCTGGGCCGAGGTCTTGCTGGCGATGAACAGCTTGTCGCCGTTGCCGAGCGTGATCAGCCGGTCGTGGTTGTACGAGTAGTACTGGCTCTGGTCGGCGACCGTCGAGGTGATCGCGCTCTGGTTCCAGACCCCGACCTTCTGCCCCGACTGCTGGTAGACGACGTTGTTGTTGACGTCCTGGAGGCGCACCGTCACCGTGTTGCCCGGCGCGGCCAGGCACGCGTCGAACCAGTTGTTGTTGACCACGTCCTCGCCCGCCGTGTTGGTGAACGTCAGGCACGCCTCGCTCTTGCACTGCGCGTTGCAGCCGTCGCTGTTGGCCTGGTTGCCGTCGTCGCACTCCTCGACGCCGGCCTGCACGAACCCGTCGCCGCACTTCGCCGCCTTGCAGCCGGCCACGCACATGTCCGTGTTGCTGGCGTTCGCGTCGTCGCACTGCTCGACGCCGGCCTGCACGAAGCCGTCGCCGCAGCTCGCCGACTTGCAGCCGGCGACGCAGGCGTCGGTGCTGACGTTGTTGCCGTCGTCGCACTGCTCGACGCCGGCCTGCACGAAGTTGTCGCCGCAGCTCGCCGACTTGCAGCCCTGCACGCACGCGTCGGTGTTGACGTTGTTGCCGTCGTCGCACTGCTCGACGCCCTGCTGCACGTAGGTGTCGCCGCAGCTCGCCAGCTTGCAGCCCATCACGCACATGTCCGTGTTCGACATGTTGCCGTCGTCGCACTGCTCCATGTTCGACGGCTGCACGAACGTGTCGCCGCACAGCGGGCTCTTGCACAGCAGCGTGCACATCCCCGTGTTGCTGTTGTTGGCCCCGAGGTCGCACTGCTCGCCCGGCTGCTTGAACCCGTCGCCGCAGGTCGCCAGCTTGCACACGTTGGTGCAGGCGTCCTCGTTGCTGCCGTTGCCGTCGTCGCAGGCCTCGCCGGGGCCCTTGTCGCCGTCGCCGCACACGTTGAGCTTGCAGCTCGCCAGGCACGCCTTGCCCGCGCCGTTGTTGGGGCCGTCGTCGCACTGCTCGACGTTGGCCTGGATCAGGCCGTCGCCGCAGGCGGCGTCCTTGCAGGCGGACGTGCACGCCCCGCTGTCCGAGTTCTGCCCGCCGAGGTCGCACTGCTCGCCGAGGCTGGCCTGCTCGTACCCGTCGCCGCAGGTCGGCTGGCTGCACGCGTCGGTGCACCCGTCGTCCTGGTCGCCGTCCTTGCCGTCGTCGCACGCCTCGCCGGGGTCGACCACCGAGTTGCCGCACTCCTCGAGCTTGCACGTCGCCGAGCAGCCGTCCGCCCCGTCGTTGTTGCCGTCGTCGCACTGCTCGTCCGGCCCCTGGTCGCCGTCGCCGCACACGTTGAGCAGGCACGAGGCCAGGCACGGCTGCCCCGGGCCGTTGTCGACCCCGTCGTCGCACGCCTCGGCGCCGCCCTCGGTGTTCCACAGCTTGCCGTCGCCGCACACCGCCGCCAGGCAGGCGTTCGTGCACGCGCCGTTGTCCGAGTTGTCGACCCCGTTGTCGCACTCCTCGAGGTTGCTGGCCTGCACGAACCCGTCGCTGCAGGCCGCGTTCGTGCACGCCTGCGTGCACTCGTCGGAGTCGTCGTCGTCGCCGTCGTCGCACGCCTCGGTCGGCGCGACGATCCCGTCGCCGCACGACGCCAGCGCGCACGCGTTCGTGCACTCGTCGTTGTCGTTCTGGTTGCCGTCGTCGCAGCCCTCGCCGGGGCCGACGAGGCCGTCGCCGCACAGCGCGTTGGTACAGTCCGGCTTGCAGGCGTTCATGTCGCCGTTGTTCGCGCCGTCGTCGCACTCCTCGCCCGGGCCGACGTCACCGTCGCCGCAGGTGTTCGCGGCGCACTGCGCGTTGCACGGCTGCCCCGGCCCGTTGTTCGCGCCGTCGTCGCACGCCTCGCTCGGCCCGAGGTCGCCGTCGCCGCACACGTTGGCGACGCAGCCGGCCAGGCACGCCTTCCCCGGGCCGTTGTCGGCCCCGTCGTCGCACTCCTCGCCGACATCGACCGCCCCGTCGCCGCACGCCGGCCCGGGCCCCGTCGTATCGGTGTCCGTCGGGTCCGTCGTCGGCTCCGGGTCCGACGTCATCGGCACGTCCGTCGCCAGCCCCGTCGACGGCGGGACGAACATCGTCGTCGTCGGCGTCTCCGACGCCGTCGACTCCGCGATCTCCGTGCTCCCGTCCGTGCCCGTGCCCGTGCCCGTCTCCGTCGACGCCACCTCGCCGCCCCCGCACGCCGCCAACCACACCAGCGCGCCCGCCCACCGAACCGTATGTCGCATCGTCATGTCCAACCCCATCCCCGTCGCTCGTCCACAAACGGCGTCCATCGCCGTCCACACTCGCGAGCGTGGGAGAAGCCCGACGCCGCGTCAACCACGGCGCGCCGCGCCGACGCGCGCCGATCGGGCGCCGCGGCGTGAATTCGACCGGGCCGGCGACGACGGCGCCGCTCGTCGCGTGTCGTGGCGCCCGCTCCGGCGACGGCGGGGCGGCCGCCGACGCAGCGAGCCGCCACGCGCCACGAGTCGCGCACGCCAGGCCCGGCCCGCCGATCCCCCGCTCGCCCTGCTCTGAGCCCTCACGGCCCGGCCGCGACCTCGACCAGCCACGGCCAGCCGAACGCCCCCGGCCGCGTCACCAGCACCACCGTCGCCTGGCCCGCCGCGAGCTCGCCGCGGATCCTGTCCTCCGGGACATCCAGGCGCGTGCGCCCGCCGTCCGCCGCCAGCCCCTCGAGCTCGAGCGCCGCCCCGCCGACGTAGGGCTCGCACGCGGTCGCCGTGACCGCCGTGGTGGTCGCCGGCCCCTCGTCGAGCCACGCGTTGGCGATCAGCGCCACCCGCATGCCCGCGACCGGCGCCACCGGCACGCACAGCCCCGCGCAGACCATGATCCAGCGCAGCGACTCCGCCCCGCCGCGCAGCAGCGCCACGATCAGCCCGAGGCACACCAGGCACACCAGCCCGCCGAGGCCCAGCGCCAGCAGCAGCGGCTCCCACGCCAGCATCGGCGGCGGGTCGAGCAGCAGCGCCGCCGCGAACAGGCCGAGCCACACCACCGCGAGCCCGGCCAGCCGCCGGGCCAGCCGCCGCTGCGGCCGCGCGGCCACCACCGGGATGTCCTTCGGGACAGCCACCGCCTCCTGCAGGAACGCCAGGTAGTCGACCACCATGCGCAGCGCCGGCAGGTCCTCGAGGCTCGCGCCCTCGACGCGCGCCACGATCTTGCCGTGGCCGATCACCAGCTCGCTCGGCGCCCCCTGCAGCATCGCCGTCACCGCCGCGCGCGCCTCGGCCGGGGCCAGCACCTCGCGGATGGTCACGTCGGGCGCCGCCGAGACGATATAGACCGCCGCGTCGAACCTCGCCTCGCCGATCTGGACCTCGCGGTTGAGGCCGAGCGCCTTGCCGCCGCGGTCGAGCCTGCCCTCGCGTCGCAGCGTGATCGGCGGCAGCCCCCACGTGCCCGGGCGGTCGACCGAGAGGTTGACCGCCACGCACTGCGACCCGGCGTACTCGGCCTCCACCTCGACGTCGGGGCGATCCGTCCGGCGGATGGTGAAGCGCCGCGGCAGCGCCCTGGCGCCCTCGTCCCGCACGACCTCGGCCGCGAACGCCTCCGCGAGCTCCGTGAAGTCCATCGCGCGAGTGTGCGGGCACCCGCGCCCCGGCGCCAGCGCCCCGCGCTCGCCGGAGCCGGGCCCCGCCGCCCGGAGACCGGGCCAATCGTCGTCCCTCGGGCGAGCGCACGAACAGCGGGCAGCGTTCGATCTGCCCCGGGCCCTCCGGGCCCTCGACAGCGGCAGCGTTCGCTCCACCCCGGACCCCGCCGCCGACCCGCGAGCGCGCCCGCCCGCCTCAGCCTCCGCGCACGACCGCCGCCACCGCGTCCCGCAGCCCGCGCATGATCGTGAAGTCCGGCGTCGGCAGCCCGAGCTCGACGATCCGCGCGGCCACCCGCGGGTGCACGCCGACGACCACGAGCCGGGCCCCCAGCAGCCGGATCGCCGCCGTCACGGTGAACAGGTGCCCGATCGTCGCGCCGTCGACGTCCGCCACCCCGGTCAGGTCGAGGATCACGCAGCGGGCCCGCTGCTCCGGGATCGCGGCCAGCACCGTCTCACGCAGGGCCCCGGCGCGCACGTCGTCGAACGCGCCGATCAGCGGCACCACCAGCACGCCCTCCCAGATGCGGATGCACGGCGTCGACAGCGTCGCGATCTCGCGGTGGGCCTGCTCGATCTGCTCGAGCCGCGCCGCCAGCTCGCGGTCGGCCGCCCGCGCCCCCGCCCGCTGGATGCTCTCCATCTGCTCGAGCCGCGCCTCGTGCCCGGCCAGCGCCTCGCCGAGCGCGGCGCACTCGCGCTCGCGCTGGTGCAGCTTGCTGGTCGTCTGGCGCAGCGCCCGGTTGGCCCGCGCCAGCGCCGTCGTCAGCCGCTCGGCGATCGCCCGCGCCGCTGATCCCTCGCCGAGGTGCGGGCACTCGTCGCAGCGCTGCAGCCGGCGCTGCAGCTCGTCCGGCGCCAGCTCGCGCCCCGCCTCGCCGATCAGCACGCACTCGTCGCAGCGCATCGTCAGCCCTCGACCACGAGGAACGCCACGGTGAACGTCGACTCGTGGTGCATCGCCACGCCGTCGACCGGCGAGACCTCGCCGAACGTGTAGAAGCCGACACGCGGCACGTCCTCGGCCACGCCGGCGAACGCCCCGGCGATCTCCTCCTTGTAGCGGGCGCCGAGCACCACCTTGCGCGAGATGCAGTCGAACACGAACGCCGCCGCCGGCCGCGGCGCCCGCTCGGCGACCTGGCGGCAGGCCGTGCGCGCGGCCGCCAGCAGCTCGTCGCGGGTCCCGCGGGTCATGCGGATCACCGTGCCCTCCTCGATCTCGTTGCCGAGGATCAGCCCCTCGCCGCCCTGGTCGACCCCGTAGACCATGCGGATCAGCAGCGCCGCCTCGTCGCGGTGGCGCTCGCCGCGGACGACGATGCCGAGCGGGTGCTCGATCATCGCGCCCGGCAGCTCGCCCGCCCGCGGCCCGAGGTACTCGAGGTACATGCCGACCGCGTTCTGCCCGTCGATCTCGACCACCCGCGCGCCGGCCGACTTCGTCACCGTGCGCTCGTTGCCGAACAGCGAGTAGCCGCTGTGGGCCGCCGTCACCACCCGCAGCGGCCCCTTCAGCGCCAGCCCGACGACCCCGCCCGTGAACACCGCGCGGTCGAGGAACTGGTGGGTCTGGACCGCCTCGCCCATGTCGGCCGGCGCCCCGCCGACGATCGGGAAGCCCTGCCAGAGCCCGCCCTGCAGCCCCTGCAGCAGCTGGCCGATGCGCAGCGAGAACACGTCCGGCAGCACGACGAGCAGCGACGGCTCGAAGCTCGCCAGCTCGGCGGCCATGGCCGCGCCGACCTCGCGCCCCGGCCCCGGCTCGCCGCGGACCACCCGCACCTCGAGCGGCCCGAGGCGCATGCCCATCGCCGTCACCGAGTGGGTCAGCGCCTCCTCGCCGTTGATCTCCGCGAAGCTCGAGCAGCCCACGAGCCGCACCGCCGCGGGCATGACGTCATAGAAGCCGTCGACCACCGCCCGCGGGTCGAGCGCCGCCGACGCGAACATCAAGACCACGTCCGGCGCTCGCCCGAGCTCGTCGAGCAGCTCCTGGGCCGCGTCCGCCCCGGCACGAAACGGATCCGGGTTGACGATCGACACCGTGACTGCCTGAAACAAGGCGCACCTCCGACAACGCCCGAGGATCGCCGAACCGAGGGCCCCGGCGCAACCGCCGTCGGCCCGCCGCGCAAGAATCTCTCGCGACCGCCGGCGCCACCTCCTCGCACCGCCGCGGCCGCCAGGCCTCCGCGCGCGCGCAACTTTTCTCGCCGACGTCCGTTGTCAGCCCGCCATGCCGCTCTCGCGCCGACGGCTGCTCGCCGGTCTGCCCTGCCTGTCCCTCGCCTGCGCCAGCGAGCCCGACCACGGCCGCGGCCCGCTGCGCCTCGAGCCCTCGCCCCTGCAGGTCCGCTCGCCCGCCCCCTGGAAGGCCGGCCTCGGCCCGCTCGACGACTGCGCCCCCGAGCTGCGCCCCGCGTTCGCCGACGCGCACGGCTTCGAGCTGCTGCCCCCGCCCGCCCGCGGCGGCTGGCGCACCGTCCGCCCCGAGCCTCCGCAGACCGTCCTCGACTTCATCGCCTTCGGCCCCAACGCCCGCGCCGCCCCGCGCGAGCGCATCGCCCTGCTCCCGCTCGGCGAGTTCCCGCTCGAGGTCGTCGCCGACCACAAGTTCGTCGCCATCGTCCGCACCCCCGAGCTCGCCGCCGTCGCCGACCTGCTCGCCGCCTTCTACGCCACCCCGGTCGTCACCCTGCCCGCCCGCAAGTTCCCGCTGGCCCACGTGCCGAGCCGCGTCGTCGACGGGCACATGCAGTACGACGCCCGCGCCCTGCTCGACCTCACCGCCCGCCTGCTGCCCGCCGACGCCCACGGCATGCTCTCGCTCGTCAACGTCGACCTGTTCGTGTTCGCCGAGCAGCAGTTCGCGTTCGGCTGGTCGACCCTGCGCGACCGCCTCGGCGTGGTCGGCTTCACCCGCCTCGACCCCAGCGTGCACGGCGGCCCGGCCCCCGCCGACCCCGCCCCGACCCTGCTGCGCCGCGGCCTCCGCGTGGCCGTGCACGAGGCCGGCCACCTGTTCGGCCTCGGCCACTGCCAGGCCTTCCGCTGCGCCATGAACGGCATCTCCGACCTCGCCGAGCTCGACGCCACCCCGCTGCGCCTGTGCCCGCTGTGCCTGCGCAAGCTCCACCTCGTCACCGACCTCGACCCCCGCGCCCGCGACCTCGCCCTGCTCGACGTCCACGACCGCCTCGGCCTCGTCGAGGAGTCGACCTGGCTGGCCGACCGCGCCCGCCACCTGTGGTCCGACACGGTGCTCGCCGCCCGCGACCGACGGCCATGACCCCTCGCCGCGGCCCGCACGACGGCGCCAGAACCCGCCGCGCGCCCGCGACCCATCGCCCCGTTCGCGCGCGCGTCGCCCTCGTCGCTCGCCGGCGGCGCGCGCCGCCTCGGCGACGACGAACCCGCCCCCGCCGCCCCACCGGTCCCGCTCTCGACCGGACCCGCGTCAGCCCTCGCGCCGCGGCTTGCCCGACCCGCGCATCAGCAGATAGATCAGCCCCGGGAAGTGCTTGCCGAGGAACGCCCCGAACCTCCCGTGGCCGGTGAACACGAACTCCCGCTTGCGCGCGTGCACGGCCGAGACCATCACCCGCGCCGCCCGGTCCGCCGGCCACATCAGCTTGCGCGGCCGCGTGTCGCGCCGGCTCGCGTCGTACTGCCCGGCGTTGTCGACCTGGGCGATCTCCGAGGCCACGAACCCCGGGTGCAGCAGCGTGCAGCTCACCCCGGTGCCGTACAGCTCCTGCTGCAGCGTCAGCCCCAGCGCCCGCACCGCGAACTTCGACGCGTTGTAGGCCCCCACCTTCGGCGAGGCCAAGAACCCCGCCACGCTGCCGACCAGCGCCAGCCGCCCCCGCGTCTGCCGCAGCGCCGGCAGCGCGTGGCGGGCCGCGCTCATCGCCCCGAACACGTTGGTGTCGAACTGCCGCCGCAGGTCCGCGTCGCCGAGGTGCTCGAGCCGCCCCGTGACCCCGAAGCCGGCGTTGGCGACCGCGACGTCGAGCCTGCCGAAGCGCCGCAGCACCTCGTCGACGGCCGCGCGCACCGCCTCGTCCTGCGTCACGTCGCAGGCCACCGCGAACGCGCGCCGGCCCGCGGCCTCGATCTCGCCGACGACCTCGGCCAGGCGATCGACCCGCCGCGCCGACACGGCCACGTCCGCCCCGCGCCTGGCGAACTCGCGGGCGAGCTCCCGGCCGATGCCGGCGCTCGCCCCCGTGATCCACACGACCTTGCCTTGAAACTGCTGCATCCTGGGCCGGCACCCTACCACCGGGCGCCGGCCCGCGACACCCGTCAGAACGCGTAATTGAGGCTCTGGTCCCAGCCCGCGAGGTGGACGACGATCTCGCCGCTCTGCTGCTGGTACGCCGCCTGCCACGCCTGCTTCATCGGCGTCAGGTCGAGCACCCGCTGCTCCATCACGATCGCGTCGCACGGGTCGTCGTTGCTGTCGTGCCACAGCGTGATCCACGTCTGCACCGGGTCCGACTCGGCGAACAGCTCGTCCCAGCAGTAGTCGATCGCGTGGTCCTCGCAGCCGCCGCCGTACGACACGTCGACCAGCAGCGTGTCGCCGTCGATCGCCGCGCCCTCGATCACCAGCGGGTCCATCGGCTTGTCCGCGCACGCCTCGCCGATACCCTCGAGCGTGCAGTTCGCCGAGCACCCGTCGCCGTCGGCCAGGTTGCCGTCGTCGCACTCCTCGAGCCCGCCGACCACCCCGTCGCCGCACGCGCCGCCCGGCCCGGTGTCGCCCTCGGTGTCGCCGCCCGTGCTCGTGCCGTCGGTCGTCATCGACGTGCCGCCGCCGCAGTCGTTCGGGCAGGCGTCGTCGTCGATCTGGTTGCCGTCGTCGCACAGCTCGTCGCCCTCGACGACCCCGTCGCCGCACACCGGACCGCCGGTCTCGCCGGTCGACCCCGACGTCTGCGGCGGCGGCTCGGTCGCGTCGCAGCCGATCTGCGTGCACGCCCACTGGCCCTGGTAGCACGAGCAGGTGTTGCAGCCGTCGGGCGCGTCCATCACCTCGCCGTCCTCGCACACCGGCTGCGGCGCCTCGTCGCCGCACGCGATCTCGGTGCAGCCCCACTCGCCGTCGATGCACGTGCACGTGTTGCAGCCGTCGGGCGCGGGCTTCATGTCGCCCTCCATGCACTGCTCGTCGCTCGTGTCCGTCTCGGCGCCGATCGTCTTCGGCCCGGGGCACCCGGTCAGGGTCGCGCCGGCCAGCACGCCGGCGAACAGGACAGCACCTCGATTAAGGATCGTAGAAAGGTTGCGCATGTTCGTGTCTCTGCCCGGTTGTTGTCCGCCCCCCGCCGCATCTGTGCCGGCCCCTCGCATTTTTCAATTTTTGATATTTGACCCGTCCCGGACCGCCGCGCGCTCCGCCGCGCCCGCTCGCCCGCGTCGTCGGCGCGGCCCGCCCGTGATACCCCGGTGAGGCGGCGGCGATGCGGCCAGGGCGGGTGCTGGCTGACCCCGAGCCCCGCCGCGGCCACACCCGGCGGCATCATCCTCGCCGACCCTCCGAAGCCGGTCGCGTTCGTCCCCCGCGACCGCGACCGCGACCGCGTGCGCCTGCGACACCTCGCGCCCCGAGACCGCCTTGCTCACCCTGTTGTTGCTCGCGCTCCCGCGCCGTCGGTCGGCGCGTCGCCATTGCGTGACCGTCACGGGTCCGATCGCACGCACCGGACCTGCTTCTCGATGCCCTGCGCCCCGTAGTCGACCGAGCCGACCTGGAAGTACACGAACCACGCGTCGAACGGCGCCTCGTCGACCCCGGACGCGGTCCAGTACCAGTCGCACGGCCCGGTCAACGCCGGATCCCAGTAGCACCCGCCCGCGCCCGGCCCCCCGAGCATCGCGCAGCCCTGGCACTCCGGCGCGCCGCGACACGCCAGCGAGAGGCAGCCCGGATCCTCGACCGGACACATCGCCGCCGGACAGCCCCTCACCAGCGACGTCAGCTCCTGCACCGTCGGCAGCCGCAGCCCCAGCCCCTCGCAGTACGCGCTCGCGGCGTCCCACTTCAGCGCGTCCGGCCCCGGCGGCTCCTGCCAGCACAACCCGGCCTGCGGATCTTTGAAGGAGCACGCACCCGTCGCGCCGGTGTCATCGCCCGAGCTCGCGCCGGAGCCCGACGAGGTCCCGTCCACGGTCGTCTCACCCGTCGTCTCACCCGTCGTCCCGGACGACCCCGTCGACGCGGCCGTCGCCGACACCTCCGTCGACCCGCCGGTCGGCTCGCTCGCGCCGCCGGTCGTCACGCTCCCGCCGGACGACCCCGTCGAGCTCGTCGACCCACCGCCCGACGAGCTCGTCGAGCCCGCCGAACCACCGCTCGATCCCTCGCTGCCCGTGTCCTGCCCGCTCGCGCCGCCGCACGCCGCCAGGCCCCACACCACCGCCACGCCCACGATCCGGATCCCGCCGCGCATCTCGCCCCTCCCGCCGCGAGCCTATCCGAAATCGCCGCGCGGCTCGCCGCGCGCCGACCCGCGGGCGTACCCCGACGAACCGCGAGGCTCGATACCGATCTCCCCTCGGCGCCCCGCTCACGAGCGCGGCGACCTCGCTGCACCCGTCCATGAGCTCGCCGCGGCCGCACGAGGAGGGCTCGTGCACCCCGGCTCGCGGCCATCTCCGCCTTCAGGTCCGCACGAACGCTCAGTCCGCCCCGCAGGCCCCGCGCACGCGCTCCGCCTGCAGCGAGCCCGCGTGCCCGCGCAGGAACACGTCCGCCGCCGCCTCGCCCTCCGCGGTCCGCCCCGCGGCGCACAGCGCCACCGCCCGCAGCGCGTCGTGCTCCGGCCGCAGCACCCCGTCCGCGAATTCACGGTCGTACGTCGCGAGGTGCGCGAGCGCCTGCTCCGGCCGCTCGCTCGCCAGGGCCGCCTGCGCCTGCTGCAGCAGCGCCGCCTCGCGCGCGAGCGCCGCGGCCGGCTTCGCCTCGACCTCCTCGCCCCTCGCGTCCCCCGCGTCCCGCGCCTCGCCCCGCCGCTTGCCTGTCCCCTGGGACCTGTCCCCCGGGACCTGTCCTGAAGCACCTTCCCCTTCGGACACGTCGCCAGCCCGCGCCGGCTCGGAGCCCCCAGCCCCCGCGCTCCCCGGGGCCGCCGGCCCGGCGCTCGCGGCCTGCGCGACCGGAGCCGCCGTCTCCGCGACCGCCGCCGCCTGCCCCTGCCCGACCCGCGCCGCCTGCGAGGCCCCCGTCTCCCCGCCGTACTGCGCCGCCGGGGCCGTCGCCTCGCGCGCGACCGGCACCGCCGCGCCCCGCGTGCCCGCGATCGCCAGCACCACCCCGGCCGCCAGCGCCACCGCTCCGAGCGCCCACGCCGCGCGCCGCCGGCTCGGCCCGCGCGGCGCCGCCTCGTCCGCGTCTACACCTGTCCCTTCGGCCAGCTCGGTCGCCACCACCACCCGCGACCACACGCGCTCGAGGGCCTCGGCCGGCGGCGCCTCCTCGGCGCGCAGCGCCGCCAGCGCCGCCTTCGCGGCCGGCGACAGCCCCTCTGTGTCGATCTGCAACGACTCGCTCATGGCCCCACGCTCCTCCGCGTCCCCGCCTCGCGGTCGGCGAGGGCGCGGCTCAGTTGGTCACGGACCGCCCGCAGCCGGGCGTACGCCGTGTTCAGGTTCATGCCCATCGCCTCGGCGATCTCCGGCACCTTCATGCCCTCGAGGTCGGCCAGCGCGAACAGCAGCCGCCGGTCCTCGTCGAGCCCATTCAAGAATTCCCGCACGAACGCGGCGGCCCGCGCCTGCTCGGTGCGCACCTCGGGGTCGGGCCCCGGCGTCGGCTGCGGCGCCACCTCGAGCCGCCGCAGCGACCGCACCACCCCGCGGCGGTGGTTCGCCGCCACCCCCCGGGCGATCCCGAACAGCCACGTCGTCAGCGCCGCCCGCCCGTCGTAGTCCGCCAGCCGACGGTGCACCACCAGGAACACGTCGTGCACCACGTCCTCTAGCGCCTCCTCGGCCACCCCGAGCCGCCGCACCACCCGCCACACGAAGCCCGCGTGGGCCCGGTACACCTCCGCCAGCGACAGCTCGGCCCCCCGCGCCCCGGCGCGCGGACGCGGCGAGCTGACGTGCTCGGACGCCCGGGCGGCGGTCGTGGACGCGGTCACCGACCGTGATTGTCCGGCCCCGCCGGTTTCTGTGCGGCCCGCCACCGCCGCACCCTACCGCGCCCGCCCGGCCCCCCGCCGCGCCCCGGGCACCCCCCCCCGTGCCCGCCTCTGGACCGCGGGCCCGCAGGTGGCGCACCCTCGCTCCATGCGCCGCGCCCCCCTGCTCGCCCTCCTCGTCCTCCACTGCAGCGGCGAGAAGGACACCACCGGCTTCCAGGGCACCGCCGGCGGCCCCTCGAGCTTCGACCCCTCGACCGGCGCCCCGACCACCGGCGATCTCACCGCCGCGACCTCGACCTCCGCCGCCAGCTCCGACACCGGCCTCACGCCCACGACCGGTGACCCCGTGACCACCACCACCACCACCACGGGCGACCCGACCACCGGCACCACCGCCGTCGCCCCCGTCTGCGGCGACGGCACCGTCGACCCGGGCGAGCAGTGCGACGACGGCGACATGAGCGACGGCGGCCCCTGCCTCAGCGACTGCACCGTCGGCCACGCCCTGCTCGCGCTCGTCGGCCGCGGCGACGACCCGGCCGCGATCGCCATGTTCGACCCGGTCCACGGCTGGACCACCGCCGACGCGACCTACGACCTCGGCGCCGCCGCGATCGTCAGCACCCCCGACGGCGCCCACGCGGTGATCCGCCGCGCCGGCGCCGACCCCGACGCCGAGGACGAGCTGCACCACACCCGCTGGATGGACCCCGACCCCGACCTATTGAAGTCCTCGGCCCCGGTCGGCGACTTCGGCTTCACGCTCGACGCCCCCGCGCTCGCCAGCGTGCCCGACACCCTCACGCTCGCCTTCCTCGGCACCGACTTCAAGCACTACGTCGCCCTCTACAGCGGCGACGCCTGGGGCCCGTTCGAGCCGCTGCCCGCCGCCACGCTCGACGTGCAGGCCTTCGGCCCCGGCGGCGCCGCCCTCGCGCCCGGCCAGCTCGAGACCCACGCCGTCTACGCCGGCGACGACGACAAGGTCTACGTCGCAAGCAAGCCGCAGTGGAACGCCCCGTGGGAGGCCTCGATCCAGGCCCCGCCGCCCGCCGTCGTCGACACCATCCGCCCGGCCGCCGTCGTCGATCCGGACGGCGACCTCGTGCTCGCCTACGTCCGCAAGTCCGACAACCAGATCGGCCTCACCCGCCGCAGCGCCGCCGACAACACCTGGTCGCTCGAGATCCTCGTCGACCCGCAGGCCCGCACCGACGCCCCCGTCGCCCTGCTGCGCGCCGACGCCGGCGCCTGGCTGATCGCCTGGCGCCACTTCGACAACGCCGGCGTCTCCTTCTCGCGCTCCGCCGACCTCGCCGCCTGGGACCCGCCCACCGTCGTCGAGCTGCCCGCGAGCACCACCCCGCCCCAGCTCGTGCCCGGCGTCCTCGACGCCGACGCCGAGCTGCTCTACACCGCCGCCGGCGCGCTTCACCACGCCCGCATCACCGCCGGCCAGCTCACCGCCCCGCAGCCCGTCGCGGGCCTCGCCGCCGCCACCACCGTCGCCGCCTGCCGCGTCCAGCTCGAGCCCTGAGCCCGAGCCGGCGACGCGGCTCAGCGACTCGTCGCGCTCGCCGTACGCGCCGCCGCGCCCGCGGCGCGAGGACCCGCGGCAGATCGGGCGCTTCGAGCCGACGTCCCGGGCGGGGCCTGACGCGGCGTCAGCAGCCACGCGTCCGGGAGGCCGCGGAGGCCCGAAAATAATTTCGACGCGGCTGATCGATCGCTCGCGGCGGCGGCACAGCAAGTCGGTCCCAGGTCTGACATGCACGCGCGTCCTCACCACTTCCACTTCGCCAAGGGAGTCCTGCCGGCGCAAGCGTTCGCGGCGACCCAGGCCCTGTTCGCCGAGCTCACCGGCCATCGCCGCGAGGCGTTCCTGCACTACCTGTGGCACGAGGCCGGGCACGCCGCGGGCGCTCCGCGGCTGCCCTCGGACGCGTCGCTGCCGGGGGACCGCCGACGCCGGCGGCTCGCCGTCGCGGGCGCGTACAGGGGGTTCGGCCACGAGATCGTGATCCTCGCGCTGCCGCCGGCGCTGCAGCCCAACGAGGCCGCGTTCGTCGCACTGGTCCGCCGCGGCGAGCACGTCAGCCTGTTCTTCTACGAGCGTTGCCTCGGCGACCGCGGCGACGCGGTCGTGCCCGACGCGGCGGTGCTCGCGGAGCTCTCGCGCGACGGGAGGCGGACCAACCACGGGGTGTTCGCCGGGGTCGAGCTGGCCGACTTCAAGGCCCACCTCGGGCGCGCGCTCGAGATCTCGCTGCCGCAGATGCCGGACATGCTGCCGCGGCTGACCGCGCCGACGGCGGCGCGGACCCCCGCGGTGACCCAGGACCGCGGGCTGGTGGCGCTGCTGCAAGCGCTGCTGCTCGCGCGGGCGGGCCTGCTGGTCGCGGTCGAGGCGCTGGCCGCGGTCGATCGGCGCCTGCTGCTCTCGCTGCGCGACCCGATCGAGGCGCTGTCGCTGCTGTCCCTCGCGGCCATCTGCGTGCTGCTGACGGTCTGGCTGTACCGCGTCCACGCGGCCGCGCGCGGCGAGTTCTCGCCGTGGAGCGCAGTGGCCGGGCTGTTGCTGCCGATCCTCAACTTCGTGCAGGCGCCGCGGGTCGTGCGCTCGGCGTATCGCCTGAGCACCGGCGGCGACGGCACCGCGCTGATCTTCGGCTGGTGGGCGCTGTGCCTGCTGCCGGGCCTCACGATGCTGCTGGCCGGGCTCGTGGACGTGCGCGGGTCGTCCGTGCCGACCCTCGGCGCGCTCGCCACCGTGGCGGCGCACGTGCTGCTGTGGCTGGCGCTTCGTCGCGTACGTGCGGCCCAGGCGTGAGCCGCCGGCCCTGGTCGTCCCGAGAACTTCGCGGAGAAAGAGAGAGGTCATGACATCCGTCGCGCGCGTCGCCCCGAGCCGGGCGGTCCCCCTCCCACGACACGAACAAGGCGAGCAGCTCGGCCGCGAGCAGCAGCAGCAGCAACGCGTGAAGCCGACGCTGACGGCCCTGTCGCGCGAGGCGATGAACCTCGCCGAGTGCGAGCGCGCGTGCACGCTCCGGCTGGCGGCGGCGACGATCGCCGACCCGCGGTTCCCCAGCGAAGAGCTGCTGCCGCGCGTCGACCCGATCCCGTTCAACAACCTCGGGCACATGCCGCTGATCGACTACAAGCTGCTGTGCGAGACGCTGTGGGGCTGCGTGTACACGCTCCACGAGCGCAGCCGATCGCGACCCCGGCCGCGGATCTCGCGGGGGCGGTGGATCGCCGCCGGCGCCTGCGTCGCGACGATCGGCGGGCTCGCGGTGGCGGGCGAGCTGCCGCTGCTCTTGCTGTTCGCGCCGGTGATGGCCGGGCTCGTCCTGTTGTTCGGGCTGTCCGAGCCGGCGCGCCACCTCGACCCCGAGGAGTCGGCGCGCGTCCGCGGCGATTACCTGCACGCGCTGCTGCTCGGCGAGGCTCCGGCGGCGCCCGCGTCGCTGCCGGCGGGCCAGGTGGTGCGCGTCGAGCACGGGCGCGGCCTGCTGTCCCGCGAGCGGGTCTGCGTGTTCTTCGCCCGCGACGAGCAAAACCCGTTCCCCGGGCTCGGACGGGTGCAGGGGCGCGACGCCTACGTCTGCTCGCCGGGCCGCGCGAAGGACGGCAAGTCGCCGCCGGCCCAGGATCTCCCGGGGATGTGCCGAGCGCTCGAGGCGACGGTGACCCGAACGCTGCGCGAGGAGGGGCTGGCGCACGTGCACAGCGGATACGCGGTGGTGGTGAAGGCGGCGGGGCTGCGCCCGGGCAGCCCGTGGCTCGACGGAGAGGGCCGGCCGATCCTCTACCTCGACGCCGACGGGCGCACGCACGAGGAGCTGTCGGCGATGGCGGCGCGCGACCCGGCCGGCGAGTCGCGGCTGTTCTTCGGCGTGCAGGTGTTCTTCCCCGAGCACCTGACGCTGGTGAGCATCATGTTCCGCGTGCACTACGCGGCGACGGCGATCTCCCTGCAGACCGTGGTGTCGACGCTGGGTCCGCCGCGCGACGCCGTGGCGGACCTGCAGCAGGTCCTGCGGCGGCACCTGTCGGCGCCGGTGGTCCTGCCGGACGGCACGGTCGAGTCGCGCCTGCCGATCGGCGAGCTGGAGACGGCCTCGGCGCTGGCGCGCAGGCTGCAGGCGCGGCGCCGCCTGGCGACCAGCGAGGCGGACCCGCTCGCCGGCGTGGTCACGTACAAGACGCTCGACGAACTGACGGCCCGCGAGCGGCGCACCGCCAGCGAGGCGCACGAGGCCCAGCTGCTGCGCTACGTGTCGCACGGCTGGCCGGGCATGGGCTCGTTCCACTCGAGCTGGCGCGACCAGCGGTCGCTGACGATGTCGAACGACTTCTTCGGCGAGGCGGAGTGCAAGGCGACGCTGCGCACGCTGTACGTGCACATCGTCGAGGGCGTGCTGACGATGTTCGAGGACCGGGGCTACGACACCGCCGCGTACGCGAGCGCCCCGGGCAAGTGGACGATCAACGCCGGGATCATCAACAACATGACCGTCGGCGAGACCATCCACATCGCCGAGGCGCAGGCGACCAGTGGCGAGCAGGCGAAGGGCGAGGCGAGGCCGTGAAGCTGAAGATCAACGCAGGGACGATCGAGCACCAGGTGATCGTCGAGCACATGGACGCAGGCACGATTCATCTGCCGGCGCGCGCGGCGACGGCGGCGACGGCGGCGACGGCGAAGCTCCTGTTCTTCGCGGCGAACCCCGCGACGACCACGGCGCTGGCGCTCGACGAGGAGGTCCGCGCGGTCGAGACGATGCTCCGCGGGACCGAGCTGCGCGACCGCCTCGCGCTGGTCTCGCGCTGGGCGACGCGCCCCGACGATCTCCTGCAGCAGCTCGGCGAGCAGCGCCCGACGCTCGTGCACTTCAGCGGGCACGGCGGAGGCGACGGGGGGCTCGTGCTGCAGGGCGACGACGGGGCGGAGCGCCGAGTCGCGCCGGCGGCCATCGTGACGCTGTTCGCGTCGGCCCGGGGCGTCGTGCGGACCGTGGTGTTCAATACGTGCCGCTCGCTCGACCTCGCCGAGGCCGTCGCCCGCGAGGTCGAGTGCGCGATCGGCATGGACGGCCCGATCGGCGACGCGGCCGCGCGCACCTTCGCCGCGGCGTTCTACCGCGCGGTGGGGTTCGGACGGAGCGTGCAGGCGGCGTTCGACCAGGGCAAGGCGGCCCTGCAGCTCGCGGGCAGCCGGGAGTCCGCGACGCCGCGCCTGTGCACGCGCCCCGACGTCGACGCGACCCGGGTGATCCTCGCGGCGGGGCGCGGCTGAGCCCGCCTCAGTTCGGCCAGTAGCAGGTCCCGCTGACGCACGCCATGCCGTCCGGGCAGGTCTGCCCGTTGACGCACCACAGCACGCAGCCCTTCCCGCCGTTGGCGAACACCTCCTTGCACACCGGGAACGCGGTGCCCGTGCTCGGCGGCGCGTAGCAGTCGCAGTCGTCGACGCAGTCGAACACCCCGCACGAGTTGTAGGCCCCGCTCGTCGGCGTCAGGCACGTCACCTTGCCGCTGCCGCCGCTGGCCGCCGTGAACCCGCACAAGTCGTTGTCGGTCTGCCCGTCGGCCTTGCAGGCGTTCCAGCCGCCGCCCGGGCGGCTCGCGCACTCGTCGGCGATCGGCCCCGCCGTCGACTCCTCCGCGCCCGCCGTCGTCGCCCCCGAGGTCGACGCCCCGCTCGCCTCGGTCGGCGCCCCGCTGGAGGCCGACGTGCCCGAGCCGTCGGCCGACCCGCCGCCCTCGTCGTCCGACTTCTCGCCGCACGCGCACGCCCCCAGCACCCCGAACAGGACCACGCGAAGCCGGCTCATCGGCGCATTATGCCCGATCACTCGACCACCATCCGTTCGAAGTGGCGCGGCACCACCACCCGCGTGTCCGGCGAGCAGCGCCGGACCTCGGCCACGAACGCCTGCATGTCCGCGTCGGGCGCCGCGTCGACCGGCGGCCCGCGCCAGTCGTCGAAGTGGTTGGCGTAGACCAGCGGCGGCCGCCCGAGCGCGCGCATCAGCCGGCACGTGTAGTCGTGGATCTCCCCGCGCAGCCCGGTCGCGATCACGGCCACGTCCGGCCGCAGCCCCTCGACCTCGCGCTCGATGAAGTTCGCCGTGCCGAGGAACAGCACCTCGTGCCCGGCGACGCGCACGAGGTACGCGAACGTGCCGCCCTCGGCGTAGTCGGCGAAGCGCAGCGGCAGCGCCGGCGCCTCGGCGACGACGCCGCCCAGCACGTGCTTGTCGTCCAGCGCCGAGTGCAGGCTCGGCACCACCCGCACCGAGAACCCCGGCCACGCGTAGTCCTCGCCGCCCTTGATCGGCACGATGCGGTCGTCCGCCAGCCCCGAGGCCCTCGCCAGCCGCGCCGTGCTCGCGCTGCCCAGCACCTGCGCCCCGGTGCGCAGCGCCACCGCCGGCGCGTCGAGCACGTGGTCGACGTGCGAGTGCCCGACCAGCACGAGGTCGGCCCGCTTCGGCGCCCGCGCCGCGATCGCCGCCGGGTCCGGCGCGATCGGCCCGTCGAGGTCCGCCGGCCGCGAATAGTACGGGTCGACGAGGATGGTCGCCTCGCCCGCGTCGAGCTGCCAGCCCGCCACTCCGAGGTACGTCATCGTGATCGGCGACCGCGTCGACGGGGCCGCGACGTCGGCCGCCGGCCGACATGCGAGGAGCGAGAGGACCAGGAGAGCCGCGCGCATGGCCGCGACTCTACGCCGAGCCCCGTCCGCCTGTTCCCCGCCCACGCACATGCCGGCTGGCGCGCCGGACCCGGGCGGCCTATCCTGGCCGCATGTCCAGCCACCCGAGGCCGTGGAACGACGCGGTCGGCCCGTTCCGGGCCGATCAGATCAGCGAGGGCTCGCACTACGAGCTATGTAACGGCAACGCGATCCACTGCATGACCGCCGGCGGGCGCCACGGCAGCGCCCACGCGGCCGGCACCCTGGTCCTGGCCACCGCCACCGACGCCCCGGATCGGACCGGCGTCGACGTCGGCGTGGCCTGGAACGGCGGCAAGAACCTGCGCGCCCCGGACATCTCCCACGGGCTCGACCTCAGCAAGCCCGGCTGGTCGTCCACCGCCCCGCCGCTGGCCATCGAGTACGCCGACGTCGGCCAGGACGAGGACGACCTGAGGGACAAGATCCGCGAGCTGCTCGAGCTCGGCACCCGCACGATCTGGGTCGTCCGCCTCGTCGGCCCGCTCCGCGTCGAGATCCACGAGCCCGGCGCCCCCATGCGCCTCGTCGACGGCGACGCCACGCTCACCGCCCCCGGCATCCTCGATCGCCCGGTCCCGGCGCGGGCCCTCATCGACCCCAAGATCGCGGTCGAGACGGCCCTCCACAACTTGCTCGCCGCCAAGGGCTACCGCAGCCTCGACCACGTCCGCGAAGAGGGCCGCGAAGAGGGCCGCGAAGAGGGCCGCGAAGCCGCCCTGGGCGAGCTGCGCGAGCACCTGTTCTCCCAGCTCGCCGCTCGCGGCTTCGCCGTCCCGGCCGAGCTCCGGGCCCGCGTCGCCGGCTGCGCCGACTTCGGCACGCTCGCGCGCTGGCTGACCCAGGCCGTCGTCGCCGCCGACGTCGAGGCCGCCCTCCGCTGATCCGCGGCGCGTGCCCACGCCGCCGCCGCGTCGGCGGAGGCGTGGTCACGCCGCCGCGAGGCCGCGGATCCGGCCGACACCTCCCCGGAGTCGGAGTTGCCGGACCCGCCGCGCGAATTGCCCGCCCCGGCGATTCGGCCCGCGATCCGCGCAATACTGCCCCGTCGGGCATCTTGCTGGCGCGACGTCCCCGGTGCTAGCGTCGCGAGCGATGCACGCGGAGGCCAACGACGGCGACCTCCTGACCGCCTGGCGCGGCGGGGACAGGGCCGCCGGCGAGGCCCTGTTCGCCCGTCACTTCCTGTCGATCGCCCGGTTCTTCCGCAACAAGGTCAGCGGCGACATCGAGGAGCTGGTCCAGCGCACCTTCCTCGGCTGCCTCGAGTCGCAGACCCGCTGGACCGGCGAGGGCAGCTTCCGCGGCTACCTGTTCGGCATCGCCCGCAACGTCCTGTTGATGCACCTGCGGACCAGCGGGCGCCGCGGCACCGCCATCGACGTCGACGCCGTCTCGCTGTGCGAGCTCGGGCCCACGCCGAGCGCCCTGGTCGCGCGCATGCAGGAGGAGCAGCTCCTGCTCGACGCCCTCGTGCGCCTGCCGATCGCCCACCAGCTGGTGATCGAGCTGTTCTACTGGGAGGAGCTCAGCCTCGCCGAGATCGCCGTGGCCATGGACTGCCCGGTCGGCACCGCCGCCACCCGCCTGCGCCGCGCCCGGCAGCTGCTCGAGGCCGAGATGGTCGCGCTGGCCCGCTCGAACGACCTGCGCGACGCCGTCGCCGGCGGCTTCGAGACCTGGGCCCGCGGCCTGCGGGACCAGAGGTAGCCGTGGAGTCGCCGCACGGCGCCCCGGGCGGTCCGCACGCCCCACCCGACCCGCTCGGCCGGCCCGGTCCGCGCCCCGGCGCGCTGTCCGACCTCGAGGCCAAGTTGATCGCCGCCGCCGTCGCCAGGCGCCTGTTCGACCGCCCCGCCGACCCCGTCCAGCTCGGCCGCTACCGCCTGCAGGAGCGCCTCGGCCAGGGCGGCATGGGCGTGGTCTTCCGCGCCCACGACCCCCAGCTGCGCCGCGACGTCGCCGTCAAGCTGCTGCACACCGCGCGCACCGCCGGCCCCGCGCGCGAGCAGCACGCCCGCCTGCGCCGCGAGGCCCTCGCGCTCGGCCGCGTCTCGCACCCCAACATCGTCCAGGTCTACGAGGTCGGCGAGGACGGCGACCACGTGTTCGTCGTCATGGAGTACGTCCGCGGCGTCACCATGCGCGCCTGGCTCGCCCAGCAGCCGCGCACCCCCGCGGAGATCCTCGGCGTCGCCCTGCAGGTCGGTCGGGGCCTCGCCGCCGCCCACGCCGCCGGCATCATCCACCGCGACCTCAAGCCCGAGAACGTGCTCGTCGGCGCCGACGGCCGCGCCCGCGTCGTCGACTTCGGCCTCGCCCGCGCCGTCGCGGCCCCGGTCGGCGACACCGCCGGCAGCCTCGCCGCCCCGCTCACCCGCACCGGCACCGTGCTCGGCACCCCCGCCTTCATGGCCCCCGAGCAGGTCGAGGACCCCGCCCGCGCCGACGCCCGCGCCGATCAGTTCAGCTACTGCGTGCTCGTCTACGAGGCGCTCCACGGCGAGCGCCCCTACGCCGACCTCGGCGCCGCCGCCGTCCGCCCCGCCCCGCCCGACCGGCCGGTGGACCCCGCCGTGCGCGCCGTGCTCCTGCGCGGCCTCCAGCGCGACCCCGGCGATCGCTGGGACTCGATGGACGCCCTGCTCGCCGCCCTGGAGCGCGCCGTCGACGTGCCCGCCCCCGCGGCCGCACCACCCGCGCCTCGCCGCCTCGCCGCCGCGCTCGCCCTCGCCGCCGCGCTCGTCACCGCGATCGCCGCGCTCGTCGTCGACTCGATCCGCCGCCAGCGCGCCCTCACCGCCCGCATCGCCGACCTCGACGCCCGCCTCCGCGACCTCGATCCCGCCGCCGCCGAGCGCCTGCTCGCCGGCCTCGTCGCCGCCGACGATCCCCGCGTGCCCGCGACCCTGTGGGCCGAGCACGCCCGCCGCGCCGACCCCCCCGCGCAGGCCGCCCGCGCCTGGGCCCACGCCTACGCGCTCTCTCCCTCCGACGCCGCCGCCCACGAGGCCCTCCGCGGCCTCGCCGGCGCCCTCCCCGGCGATCCCGGCGTCCGCGCGCTCCTGCTCGCCGAGGCCCCGACCCTCGCCCGCGAGCTCCCCGACGCCGCACCGCCTCGCAGCCCCACCGCACCACCCGACGCCGCCACACCACCTCGCAACACCGCCACACCACCCGACGCCGCATCACCTCCTCGCAACACCGCCGCATCACCCGACGCCATACCTCCTCGCAACCCCGCCGCACCACCCGACGCCACACCACCTCGCAACCCCGCCGCACCACCCGACGCCGCGCATCCTCGCAACATCGCCGCACCACCTGACGCCGCGCCGCCTCGCAGCCCCACCGCACCACCCGACGCCGCATCACCTCCTCGCAACACCGCCGCATCACCCGACGCCGCGCATCCTCGCAACATCGCCGCGTCACCCGACGCCGCATCACCTGACGCCGCACCACCCGACGCCGCATCACCTCCTCGCAACACCGCCGCCGACAGCCTCGCCGCCGCCGGCCTCCCGCCCCGCGTCGTCGCCCTCGCCCGCGCCGGCCTGCCGCAGCTCGCCGCCGACGTCGCCCTCACGCTCGCCCCCGCCTCGCCCGCGCGCCGCGCCTGGCACCTCGCCGTCGCCCCGCTGCTCGCCGACCGCTCGCAGGCCCGCGCGCTCCGCCTCGACGCCCTCGACGCCGACGACCCCGCCGTCCGCGACCCCGCGCGCGCCGCCCTGATCGCCGCCGAGATCGCCGCCGGTGCGCTCGACGAGGCCGCCGCCCTCGACCTCCACCTCGCCGCGCCCGTCGGCGAGTCCGCCCGCGCCGAGGCCGCCGCCGTGCGCGCGCGCCTCGACATCACCCTCGCCGCGCGCGCCGCCGTGCCCCTGCGCCTGCTGCCCCCCGCCTGGTCCGACCTCGACGCCGCCGCCGTGCGCCGCGACCCCGTCGCCGGCGCGCTCGAGCTGCACGCCCACGAGCCCGGCCCGCTCGTCACCTGGCCGATCGAGCAGGTCGGCGAGCGCCTGCTCGTCGACCTCGACCTCGGCCTGCACGCCGGCGCCCTCACCCTCCGCGTCGCCGACGCGCCCGCCCTCGAGTGCGACGCCCGCGACACCCTCGACCTCGACCTCGCCGCCCGCACGCTCACCTGCCGCGCCGCCGACCGCACGACCACCCGCCCGCTGCCCGCCGACTTCCCCGGCGCCCGCCGCCTCGAGCTCCGCGCCGGCGCCGGCGCCTGCACGCGCGCCAGCCTCACGCGCGCCGGCCTCACCGGCGCCCGCCTCGCGCCCGCCGATCCGCCCGCGCTCACGCGGGCCGCCGCCCTGCTCGCCGACCGCGACCCCGTCGCCGCCGCCGCCGCCCTCGCCGACCTGCCCGGCGCCGACGCCCGCGCCCTCCATGCCCTCGCCCTCGCCCTCGCCGGCGGCCCCGCGCCCGCGCTCGCCGACCCCGCGGCCGACCTCCTCCTGCGCCGCTGGCTGCGCGACGACCCCGGCCTGGCCCCAGCGCTGCGCCGCGGGCTCGGCGAGCCCGCCTACCTCGAGCTGTTCGCCCGCGCCTGGTCGACCGAGCTCGCCGCCGCCGAGCCCTCGCCCGAGCTCACCCGCCTCCTGCTCGACGAGCTCGCCGCCCTCGAGGCCCGCTGCAGCGGACCGGCCTGCCCCGACCTGCTGCGCGCCCGCGGCCGCGCCCTCGCGCAGACCGGCGAGCCCGCGAGGGCCCGGCGCGCCCTCGAGGCTGCCCTCGCGTCCGCTCCGTCCGACGCCGCCGGCCGCGCCCTCGCCTCGCAGATCCTTGTCGACCTCACCGTGGTGAAGGCCGATACTCGATCCTCGCTTACCCCTTAGCCGCTGGACACCCCATGCCGTTCGTCACGCCCTCCTCGCCCCCGCGTCCCGTGCCCGCCGCGCTGTGCGGCGCCCTGCTGCTCGCCGCCTGCGGCGACGACGGCGGCAGCGGCGACATGAACCCCCCGCAGGAGAGCGTCAGCGACGGCGTCGACGACCTGAAGGCCAACATCGAGGTCGCCGTCAAGGCCGGCCCCGGCGTGTTCGGCCTCGGCCCGTCCGCCGGCGTGGTCGACGGCTGGACCGTCAGCTTCGACAGGCTGCTCGTCACCGTCGGCACCGTCAGCTTCACCGACCAGAACGGCTTCGTGACCGCCCACCAGGAGGACGCCGTGCTCGACCTCCTGCAGCTCGCCAGCCCCTCCGCGCTCGCCAGCATCACCTTCACCCCCGGCAGCCAGAAGGTCCGCTTCAGCGTGCCCGACGCCACCGACAGGTTCGTCGCCTTCGAATCGACCGCCGCCGCCGACCGCGACCTCATGGCCGCCAACGGCTGGTCGCTGCTCGTCGAGGGCCGCATCGACAACCCCGCCGGCATGACCTGCACCGCCGACAAGGTCCCGCTCTGCACGCCCGCCCCGAGCGTCGCGTTCCGCTGGGGCCTCGCCGCCGGCACCGCCTTCTCCGGCTGCCCCGACGTCGTCGTCGACCCCGGCGACGAGCTCGCGGCCACCATCGAGCTGTCCGCCGACCGCCTGTTCTACCCCGGCTTCGCCGACGACGACGCCTCCGCCCCGACCCTGCGCGCCCAGTGGCTCGCCGACGCCGACCTCGACCGCGACGGCGAGACCACCCTCGACGAGCTCGGCAGCATCAAGGCCAGCGCCCTGTTCCCCCGCAGCCTCGGCTACGACTTCCTCGGCGCCCCCATCGGCGTCGCCACCGCCCGCGACTTCGTCGAGGCCCAGGCCCGCAGCCTCGGCCGCCGCGCCCTCGGCCTCTGCCCGACCTCCACCCGGCTCTGACGCCCTGACCCTGACCCATTGGAAAAAATTTAAAGACTTATGCGCCGCGCCAGCTCCCCGACCCTCGCCCTCCTGCTCGCCGCCTGCGCCATGGAAGGCGACATGAACCCGCCGCAGGAGAGCGCCAGCGACGGCGTCGACGGCCCCAAGGTCAACCTCGACATCGCCATCGCGCCCGGCTCCGGCGTCGCGGGCCACCCCGCCGCCGACCTCGCCGACGGCTGGACGATCACCGTCGACAAGCTGCTCGTCAGCGTCGGCACCGTCACCTTCGTCGACCCCAACGGCGTGCCCACCACCCACGAGGAGAACGCCGTCGTCGACGTGCGCCAGCTGTCGGAGTCGGCCGCCCTCGGCGCGCTCGAGATCCCCGCCACCACCTTGCAGGTCCGATTCACCCTGCCCGCCGCGACCGACCGCTTCCTCGCCTTCGAGTCCACCGCCACCGCCGACCGCGACCTGCTCGCCGCCAACGGCTGGTCGATCTACCTCGAGGGCCGCATCGACAAGCCCGACGGCATGACCTGCACCACTGACAAGGTCCCGCTGTGCACGCCCGCCCCGAGCGTCAGCTTCCGCTGGGGCCTCGACGCCGGCGCCACCTTCTCCGGCTGCCCCGACCTCGTCGCCGACCCCGGCGACCAGCTGACGGCCACCCTCACGCTGCCCGCCGACCGCGTGTTCCACCTCGGCTTCCGCGACGACGACACCGCCGCCCCGGCCCTGCGCGCCCAGTGGCTCGCCGACGCCGACCTCGATCGCAACGGCGAGACCACCCTCGACGAGCTCGGCCAGATCAAAGCCTCGACCCTGTTCCCCCGCGACCGCGGCTACGACCTCGCCGGCGCCCCCATCCCCGTCGCCACCGCCCGCGACTTCGTCGAGGCCCAGGCCCGCACCCTCGGCCGCCACGCCCTCGGCCTCTGCCCCGACTCGTCCGCGCCCTGAAGAAGCGCCGCGCAACAACCTCTCGGCGGCCGCCCGCGTCTCCCCGTGAATCGCCGCCCCGCGACTCAGCCCCGCGCAATCCCCCCCGACGGCCGCCAGCCTCGCCACGTGAAACGCCGCCCGCGTCTCCCCGTGAATCGCCGCCCCGCGACTCCGCACCCGCGCAACCACCTCTCGGCGGCCGCCCGCGTCTCCCCGTGAATCGCCGCCCCGCGACTCAGCCCCCGCGCAACCACCGCTCGGCGGCCGCCCGCGTCTCCGCCGACGCCTCCGCGAGCGCCAGCGTCGCCAGCTCACGCCCCCGCGCCTCGCCGCCGGTGGCCCGCAGCGCCCGCGCGAGCGCGAAGCGGGCCTCCGCCAGCTCCTCGCGCGGCACGCCGTCCTGCTCGCGGATCTTCACCGCCCGCTCGAGCACCGCCACCGCCTCCGCCGCCGCGCCCCGCGCCTCCGCCAGCTCGCCGAGTCGGACCAGCACCTCCGCCACCTCCGGCGTGTCCGCGCCGACCGCCTCGCGGATCACCAGCGCCTCGTCAAAACTCGCCTGCGCCTCGGTGAACGCCCGGCGGTCCGCGTACACCTCGCCGAGCCGCACCAGCGACGTCGCCGTGGCCAGGTGCTTCTTGCCCCGCGTCTTCACCGAGATGGCCAGCGCCCGCACCAGCGCCGCCTCGGCCCGCGCCGGATCCGTCCGCCGCAGCGCCATCCCGTACGTGTTTAATAATGTGGCCACATCCGGGTGCTGCGCGCCGAGGGCCGCCTCGCCCATCGTCAGCGCCTCGCGGGCCAGCCGCGTCGCCTCCTCGCGCTCGCCCCGCGCCAGCCGCACCAGCGCCAGGTGTCGCATCGTCATGGCGATGTCGCGGTGCCCCGCGGGCAGCCGCTTGTGCTGGCCCGCCAGCGCCCGCGTGTGCAGGTCGAGCGCCGCCGCGTGGTCGCCCATGCGATAGCTCAGCGTCCCCAGGTCGTTTAATATCGTCACCAGCTCGGGGTGATCCTCGTCGAGCTTGCGCTCGCGGATCTTCAGCACCCGCTCGAACGCCGCCCGCGCCCCCGCGCGCCGACCCTCGACCATCTCGAGCAGCCCGAGGTTGTGCAGCGTCGACGCCACGTCGAGGTCGCTGGCCCCGAGCGTCGCCTCGCGGATCGCCAGCGCCTGCGACAGCAGCCGCCGCGCCTCCGCGTACTCCCCGCGCAGGTGCTTCAGCCGCCCCAGGTTGTTCAAAATTACCGCCACCTCGCGGTGCTCCGGCCCGTGCGCCTCCTCGGCGATCTTCAGCGCCTCGGCGAAGAACAGCTCGGCCTCGCCGTAGCGCCCGCGGCTCTGCTCGAGCAGCCCGAGGTCGTTGGCCCCGGTCGCTATGTCCGGGTGCTCCGCCCCGTAGGCCGCCTTGCGGACGGCCTGGGCCCGCGTCTGGGCCGCCAGCGCCGCCTCGAGCGCGTTGCTGCTGCGGTGGATACGCGCCAGCGCCAGCAGCGTCGACGCCACCTTCGGGTGCTCCGGCCCCAGCACCTCCTCGCGGATCACCAGCGCCGCCTGCATGTCCGCCAGCGCCTCCGCCAGCTCGCCCTGCGAGCGCAGCACCAGCGCCTTGCTCTGCAGCACCTCCGCCGCCAGCAGCCCCCGCTCCTGGCCCAGCCGCTGCACCAGCGACTCCGCCGGCAGCGCCCACTGCAACGCCTCGGCCGCCCGCCCGCGGTCGCGGCCGATCACCCGCATCAGCTCCGCCGCCGAGCGCGCCGCCACCTCGTCCGCGCGCTGCGCCTCCGCCTCCGCGTAGACCCGCCGCCACGCCTCCTCCGCCCCCTTGATGTCGCCCGCGCACTCGGCCTGCTCCGCCGCCAGCGACCACGCCTCGATCACCAGCGGCCCGTACCCCAGCGCCTCCGCCCGCGCGCGCAGCCCCGCGACGTCCCGCTTGCAGTCCCCCGCCCCGAGCGCCCCCCACACCGCCAGCAGCTCGCGCCGCAGCCCCTCGATCTGCGCCCGCCGCTCCGCGTCGCCCGGCGGCGTCGGCCGCCGCTCGAGGTGACTCGGCTCGCTGCACAACGACAGCGCCGGCAGGTCCGCCACCGACGGCACCAGCCGCTCGACGTGCCCGGGCGAGTCCTGCCGGCTCGCGTACACCGCCAGCAGCGCCGCCAGGCGGTCGCGCTCCTCGTCGAGGCACGCCGTCGCCCGCGCGTACGACGCCTCGTCGCGGCTCCCGTCGACCCGCGCCTCACGGCACACCTGCGCCCGCGTCTCGCTCCACTGCGCCGCCCAGCGATCGAGGTACGGCGCCGCGTGATCGAACGACGTCTCCGCGTACGCCAGCCCGGTCCCGACCAGCGCCGTCCGCAGCTCCGCCCGCGCCGGCTCGCCCCACACCGCGGAGATCGCCGCCCCCTCCGCCGCGCACGCCGCGGCCCGCTGCGCCCGCGCCCCGTAGAGCCCGCCGACCAGCGCCGCCGCGGCCGCGGCCGCCACCAGCAGCGGCCGCCGACGCCCGCGCCGCAGCCCGCGCTCCAGCTCCGCCAGCAGCGCGTCCATCGACGCGAACCGCCGCTCCGGCGCGCGCGCCAGCCCGCGCTCGAGCACCCGCCCGAGCCACGCCGGCACCCGCCGCGGATCGTTCGGCCGCGCGATCGTCCCCTCCGTCACCGCCGACATCAGCTCGACCATCGAGCCCCCGCGGAACGGCCGCGCCCCGTACAGCGCCTCCCACAGCGCCACGCAGAACGCGAACTGATCCGTGCGCGCGTCGACCGTCCCGCCCTGCCACTGCTCCGGGGCCATGTACGCCGGCGTGCCGAGCAGCGACCCCTCCCGCGTCAGCCGCAGGTCGCCCGGGCCGACCGCGCGCGCCGACTCCGTCGACACCCGCCCGTCGAGCGCCCGCGCCAGCCCGAAGTCCATCACCCGCGCCCGCCCGTCCTCGCCGATCATCAGGTTGTCGGGTTTAAAGTCGCGATGAACGAGCCCCGCCCGGTGCGCCGCCGCCAGCCCGCGCCCCGCCGCCGTGTACACCTCGAGCACCTCCCGCAGCGAGCGCGCCCGTTCTTCGACCCACACCCGCCCCGTCACCCCCGCCACGTACTCCATGGCGATGAACACCTCGCCCGCGAGCGTGCCCGCGTCGTGCACCGCCACGATGTTCGGGTGGGCCAGCTTCGCCAGCGCCCGCGCCTCCCGCAGCAGCCGCACCGTGTCGGCCGGGTCGGCCCCGCCGCGCAGCAGCTTCAGCGCCACCTTGCGGTCGAGCTCCGGGTCGTGCGCCGCGTACACCACCCCCATCCCGCCGGCCCCGAGCCGCGACAGGATCACGTAGCGCCCGACCACGCTCCCGCGCGCCAGCGCCTCGCCGTCCTCGGCCGCCCCCGTGCGCGCCGGCCCGCGCCCCGCCGGCAGCGTCTCCGAGCCCGCGAACGCCTGCGCCGACCCGATCGTCGCCGCGTCCCCGCTCGCCGCCTCGCCCCGCGCGCGCGGGTATGTTCGTTCCTGCGGATCCACGCTGCCCCGTCGACTGTAACGGCCCGCCCGAAGTTGCCGCACCCCAATTTTTAATTGCCCCTCCCCCGAATTCGGCCCCGAACGCCCGCCCAGCCCCCCTCGCGCCCTCCGCGCACAACCGCATCCACACCACATCCCGAGGCGCCGGCAGAGGACCCGGGCTTCGCGCCGGCGAGCGTCGGCGACGCGTGGACGTACGGCCGCTCCGCGCCGCCGCGGCGCATTCACCTCGGCGCACCGGCACCCTGAGCCCGACCTGCCCGCCGCTCCGCGCCGCCGCGGCGCGTTCCCCTCAGCGCACCCGCACCTCGACCCCGAGCCCGACCTGCCCGCCGATCCGCGCCGCCCGGTGCACCAGACGCGTCCCCGTCTCGGTCGCCGTCACGAACTCCGGCCGCACCAGCGCCACGATCGCGTCGACCCCCAGCCACAGCCCGACCCGTCCGCCGCGCGGTCGCCAGCGGATCGCCGCACCGATCCGCGACGTCGCCCACAGCGACCGCGCCGCCGACTGCTCGACCAGCCGCGACCCCTCCCCCGCCCCGTGCATCGCCCCGAGCTGCAGCCCCGCGCACAGCGGGAACGCCAGCGCCCCGCCGCGCAGCGCCGGCAGCCCGCACCCTCGCAGCTCGCCCGCCCCCGCGCGAAACACCCCGCCGACCCCCTCCTCGACCACGACCCGCACCGGCGGCACGAACAGCCCCGACGCCTCGACCCGCCACCCCCGCCCCTCGAGCCCGAGCCCGACGTCGATCACCCCGTGCACCCCCGGCAACAATTTTAAAAAGCCGACCCCGCCGCCGACCCTGACCCCGAGCGCGAGCCGCCGACCTGTCCCCCGGGACATTTTTATGTCGTCGCCCCCCGAGCCATCCGCTCCCGGCTCCGCCCCGGCGTCCCCGCCCGCACCTGTCCCTCCGGACACACCACCGCCCGCCCCTGTGCCACCTGTCCCTCCGGACACCTCACCCGCCCCTGCACCTGTCCCTCCGGACACCCCACCCGCCCCTGTACCTTTCCCTCCGGACCCACCACCTGCCCCGGTACCTGTCCCTCCGGACACTCCACCTGCCCCTGTACCTGTCCCTCCGGACACTCCACCTGTCCCTCCGGACACTCCACCCGCCCCCGTCCCACCTGTCCCTCCGGACACACCACCTGTCCCTCCGGACACCTCACCCGCCCCTGCACCTGTCCCTCCGGACACCTCGCCCGGCGGCGCCGGCACCACGCCCCCGGGCTCCCCCGACCTGTCCTCCGGGCCAGCCCCGCCCCCCGTCGCCCGCGGGTCGATCGCCACCGCGATCACCACCGCCGCCGCCTCCGCCAGCCCGCGGCACGCGCCGTCGCGCAGCGTCCGCGCCTCGCGGCTGCCCGCGCGCACCAGCTCGAGCGTCAGCGTCCACCGCTCGCCCTCGCGGACCACCCGCCCCGCCGCCCGCAGCTCCGTGCGCTCCGCCGCCGCCCCCACCAGCGACCCCACCCGCGCGCGCAGCTCCGCCTGCCCGGGACACTCGGCCGGCGCCTGCCAGTCGATCTGCAGCCCCGGCGCGGGCGCGGCGAACAGGGCGGCGGCGAGCAGCGGGGACATGCGCGGCGCGCAGTCTACCCTCAATCCCGCGGCCGTCGCCGCGCCGACCGCCGGCCGTCACCCGCCGCGAACGTCCGACGTCCTCACGCCGCCCCGCCGCGAGCCTCCGCGCGCACGGTCCGGCTGTCGACCACCTCGATCCCCGCCGCCTGCATCTCCGCGATCGCCCGCGCTCCGTCGCCGGGCGTCAGCTCGACCGCGCGGCACCCGTCGACGATCAGCCGCGTCTCGAAGCCCTGCTCCGCCGCGTCGAGCGCCGTGAACTTCACGCAGTAGTCGAGCGCCAGCCCGAGCACCGCCACGCGCGTCACCCCGCGGGCCCGCAGCCAGTCGGCCAGCCCGGTCGCGTGGCGCCGGCCGTTGTCGAAGAACCCGCTGTACGAGTCGACCTCGCGGTCCATCCCCTTGGCGAACACCGCCGCGACGCGGTCCACCGCCAGCGCCTCCGCGAACGCCGCCCCGCGCGTGCGCTCGACGCAGTGCACCGGCCACAGCACCTGCGGCACCCCGCCGACCTCGACCACCTCGCCGACCGCCCGCCCCGGGTGGTGCACCGCGAAGCTGCGGTGATCCGCCGGGTGCCAGTCCTGCGTCGCCACCACCACGTCGAACGCCGGCATCACCGCGTTGGCCACCGCGATCGTCTCGTCGCCGTGCGCCACCGCCAGCGCCCCGCCGGGCAGGAAGTCGTTCTGGATGTCGACCACGATCAGCGCGCGCATGCCTCACCTCCCCCGGGCCGCCGCCATCACGTCGGCCTTCAGCGCGTGCAGCCGCGCGTCGAGGCCCACAGGATAGGCCGCGGGCGCCTGCAGGTCGCGCACGCCCGCCGGCAAGGCCGCCAGCTGGGCCCGCGTCCGCGCCTGCGCCGCGGCCAGCGGCGGCGGCGTGTACACCGCCGCGCCCGCGCGCAGCACCGGCACCAGCAGCTCCTCGACGCTCCCGCCCGCCGCCGCGCACGCGAACGTGCCCGGCGCGTCGAGCCGATGCGCCTCGTCCGCCACGCCGAGCGTCGCCTCGTAGATCACGTCGCCGACGAATTTCCCGTCCGCCCCGATCACCCGCCGCACCTGCTGGATCCCCGGGTTCGACACCTTGATCGGCTCGTTCGACAGTTTGATCCTGTACTCCCACGGATCCGCCGCCGAGGCGCGCACGGCCGCCAACTTGTACACCCCGCCGAGCGCCGGCTGGTCGTACGCCGTGACCAGCCGGGTGCCCACGCCCCACACCGACACCCGCGCCCCCGCCGCCCGCAGCGCCGCGATCTGCTGCTCGTCGAGGTCGTTCGAGGCCACGATCACCGCATCATTGAACCCCGCCGCGTCGAGCAGCTCGCGCGCCGCCTTGCTGAGCGCCCCGAGGTCGCCCGAGTCGAGGCGGATCCCCATCATCGCGTGCCCCTGCGCCCGCAGCTCCGCGCCGACGGCGATGGCCCGACGCACGCCCTCGAGGGTGTCGTAGGTGTCGACGAGGAACACGCAGTTGTTGGGCATCGCCCGCGCGTAGGCGGCGAACGCCTCGCGTTCGTCCGCGAACGACATCACCCAGCTGTGCGCGTGGGTCCCCCGCACGGGGATGCCGTAGCGCTTGCCCGCCAGCACGTTCGACGTCGCCGCGCACCCGCCGACGAACGCCGCCCGCGCCGCCGACAGCGCCCCGTCGATGCCCTGCCCGCGCCGCAGCCCGAACTCCAGCACCGGCTCGCCCCCCGCCGCCTCGCACACCCGCGCCGCCTTGGTCGCGATCAGCGTCGCGAAGTTCATCACGTTCAATAACGGCGTCTCGACGAGCTGGCACTGCAAGATCGGCCCGCGCAGGCGCAGCAGCGGCTCGTGGGCGAACACCACCGTGCCCTCGGGCACCCCGTCGACGTCGCAGGCGAACCGCAGCCCCTCGAGGTAGCGCAGGAACCCGTCCTCGAACAGCGGCGCGCCGTCGTTGCCGGTCAGCGTCGCCAGGTACGCCACGTCCTCGCCCGTGAAGCGCAGCCGCTGCAGATACTCGAGCGCCTGCTGCAGCCCCGACGCGACCGCATAACCCCCGCGAAACGGCGCCCGGCGGAAGAACAGGTGGAACACCGCCTCGTCGTCCGCCCGCCCGAGCTTCCAGTACCCGTACGCCATCGTCACCTGATACAGGTCCGTCAACAGCGCCAGCGAGGGGTCATCTGTCATCCGCGCCAGGATTTCACCCGCCCCGCAGGGCCGTCAAGCCGAGCCCGCGTCGCCGCTCGGTCGTCGGCGTCCGCGGCCCCGCCCGCGCTCACGCGCCCGCGAGCAGGCGCGCGAGCGGCCGCAGCGGCGTCGCGCGATCGAGCTTCGCCATGCACCCCGGCCCCGGCACCCCGGTCGACGCGTCGGTGTTGCGGATGCCCCCGTGCGCGTCGAGCATCACGCAGTTCGGCTCCTCGCAGTGGTCCAGACCGAGCACGTGCCCGAGCTCGTGCACCGCCGTGTTGACCACGCGCGCCGTCACGTGGGCCGCGTCCCTCGCCTTCTTCTTCAGGCGGTGCATCGACACCACCGCCGCGGTGCCGCCGATCTCGCCGAGCCCGAACACCCCCCAGTCCTTGATGCCGTCCTTGCTCGTCGAGATGTCGGCCGTCGTCAGCCCGACGATCCGCGTGCCCTTCGGCAGGTCCGCCGGGATCTCCCCCGCCAGAAACTCGAGCAGCCGGTCCGCCCGGTAGCGCCGCCGCGGCTCGTAGTACGCCGAGCGCGGCAGCGGCCGCGCCGCGATCGTCCGCACCTCGGCCGCGTACACCCGCCGCATCTCCGCCGCCGCCGCCGCCGCCATCGCCTGCGGGAATCCCCTCGCCCCCGGGCGCGGATCGGCGAGCACCACCAGCACCACCAGGGCCCGCCGCTGCTCCCCCTCCGCGCGTCCGCGCCCGCTGTCCTGCGGGACAGGTGCCGCCCACGCCGGCCCCGGCGCCCCCGCAAGCCCTGCCGCCGCGGCCCCCAGACCCAGCACCCCGCGAACCATGGTCCGTCGTCCGATCATCGTGCGCCTCGCAGGAGCCCCAACGCATCAGCCGCGGCCGGTGTTCACGGCCCGCGCGATCGGTTCACCAGGTCCTCTCATTACGATACCCTGGCGCCATGACCTCCCCTGCCTTCCTCTGCACCGCTCGCCTCGCCCCGACCGCCCTGACCGCCCTCCTCCTCGCCGCCTGCGGCGACAGCGGCGGCACCACCGCCACCGACAGCTCCAACGGCACGAGCGACACCAGCAACTCGAGCCCGACCTCGGACCAGCCGACCACCACCTCGGCCAGCAGCGTGTCGATGAGCGCCAGCGACACCGGCACCACCGCCGGCAGCGCGTCGATGAGCGCCAGCGACACCGGCACCACCGTCGGCACCGCCGAGACCACCGCCGACACCTCGGCCACCATGACCTCGGTCTCGACCGACACCTCCACGACCTCCCCCGAGACCACCAACCCCGTCGACACCACCGCCGAGTCGTCGTCCACCACCAACGTCGACCCCGACACCGGCACCTCCTCGACCGGCACCACCGCCGGCGACGAGTCGACCTCGACCGGCGACGACACCACCGGCAGCCCCGTGGTCCCCTGCGGCTGTCCCGACGACATCGAGGTCCCGCTCGACGACGGCATCTTCGTGCTGCGCGACAACCCGCCCCAGCTGTGGAAGTTCTTCCCCGAGACCAACGAGTTCCAGATGCTCGGCGCGCTCAACTGCGGCGGCATGCAGCAGGCCTTCTCGATGGCCGTCGACCGCCTCGGCTTCGCCTGGGTCATGTTCAACCCGGTCGCCGGCGACATCTGGAAGGTCGACGTCACCAACACCGCCAACTGCATGGACCCCGGCTACAACCCCGGCCAGCAGGGCGTCAACCTGTTCGGCATGGCGTTCGTGTCCAACAGCGCCGTCGACGTGTGCGACAGCCTCTACGGCAACACCTACAACGGCATCGGCGGCTTCTCCGAGGGCAACATGATCGGCGACTTCATCAACGTCGACCCCGACACCCTCCTCCTCACCAAGAAGAGCAAGACCAACTTCAACGGCGCCGAGGTGTCCGGCAGCGGCGACGGCCGCACCTTCCTGTTCGGCGGCGTCAACCCGTCCAAGCTCGTCGAGGTCGACAAGACCACCGGCACCATCATCAGCACCCTGCCGCTGCCCGGCCTCGAGCTGACCAACGCCTTCGCCTTCGCGTTCTTCGGCGGCGACTTCTACCTGTTCACCGAGTCGAACAACAACACCCTGTTTAGCAAGGTCACCCACCTCGACTACGACGACAGCAACATGAACGGCCAGCAGGAGCTGACCACCGTGGTCGCCCAGGGCCCGATCCGCATCGTCGGCGCCGGCGTCTCGACCTGCGCCCCGTTCGAGCCGCAGTGACCCACGAGCTGCGCCACCGCGGCAAGCACCCCGGCGACGACGAGCTGTTCGCCGCCGCGGTCCGCCCCGCCCTCCGCACCGCCGTCGCCGAGCTGTCCTGGCTGCTCACCCGCGGCTACGCCGACGCCTCGTCGGTCAAGCTCGTCGGCGACCGCCACGGCCTGTCCGCCCGCCAGCGCCAGGCCGTCGGCCGCGCCGCCTGCAGCGACCAGGCCCGCGAGGCCCGCCGCGCCCGCCGCGTCGAGGTCGCCGATCTCTCCGGCCAGCCGCTGGCGATCGACGGCTTCAATTGCCTCATCATCCTCGAGTCCGCGCTGTCCCACGGCCTGGTGTTCCGCGGCCGCGACGGCGCCCTGCGCGACCTCGCCAGCGTGCACGGCAGCTACCGACAGGTCTCCGAGACCGCCTTCGCGGTGGCCGCCCTCGGCCGCCACCTGCACCCCACGGATCGCCCCGGCCCCGCATCGGTGGTCTGGTACCTCGACCGCCCGGTCGCCAACAGCGGCCGTTTGCGCGCCGTCCTGCTCGAGATCGCCGAGCGCCGGGCCTGGCCGTGGACGGTCGAGCTCGTGCACAACCCCGACGCCGTGCTCACGCAACGTCACCGTGGCGACGTCGTCGCCACCAGCGACGCGTGGATCCTCGACCACTGCGAGCGCTGGATCGACCTCCCCGCGAGCCTCCTCACCGCCGACCTCCCGCCGCCCGCCACCGCCGACGCCGGCCCCGTCCACGCGGCCCGCCCCGATCTGTGGCTTTTGGACCTCGACTCCCCGGCCGACGCGAGTTCCGGTATAGGTGGTCCGTGATGGCTTGCTCGCTCCGCGCCCCGATCGCCCTCGCGTGCCTCTGGGCGCTCACTTCGTGCGGCGGTACCGACACCGCCGATGCTCTCATCGGTCCCGAAGGCGGCGTGGTCTCCCACGACGACGGCATCACCCTCACCGTCCCGCCCGGCGCCCTCCTCACCACCCGCCAGATCGTCATCCGCCCCAGCAGCGACGACCTCACGCGCGACGGCTACAAGATGGTGGGCAAGGCCTACCTGTTCGAGCCCCGCGACCTCGAGTTCAAGATCCCCGCCGAGCTCGCCTTCGACGGCGACGCCGACAAGCCGGTCGTGCTGCTGAAGCCCGGCGAGAAGCGCGTCATCGCCTACAGCGGCGCCGACGACCGCGCCGTCGCGTACATCGGCACGCTCGGCGTGGCCTCCCTCGGCAGCGCCGGCGACCCCATCGCCGCCGTCGACAAGCCCACCCTGGCCCGCAGCCCCTCCGAGGTCGACCTCGGCGCCGCCGCCATCAACACCGCCGAGCTCACCGTCACCCCGGTCGGCCTCACCGCCCTCGACATCGGCTTCACCGCCTTCAACCCCTCCGGCATGTCCGCCGCCCAGCTCAACGGCGAGGGCACCCACTACTGCGGCTTCAAGCCCGGCATGATCCTCGGCGCCAGCATCACCAACGGCTGCTCCAACGGCATCGCCTCCGCCACCCTCAACCTCAGCGCCCCGTCCGCCACCGTCCAGGTCGTGCCCTTCCTGATCGGCAAGGTCAGCGAGCCCGTGATCGTCGAGGTCCAGGTCGGCGACGGCGACATCGCCCAGAGCCTCGGCTACTTCCCGTTCAAGACGTCCGCCTGCTACCTCGAGTCGTGCTCCGGCAAGGGCACCTGCTCCGACGGCAACGGCACCGCCCCCGCCGTGTGCGACTGCGTCGACGGCTACGAGGCCAGCGGCCTCGCGTGCATGTGCATCCCCCAGTGCGACGGCCGCCAGTGCGGCGGCGACGCCTGCAACGGCTCGTGCGGCGACTGCGGCGCCGAGGCCCAGTGCGACAACGACTCCGGCCAGTGCGTGCCGCTCCCGCCGCCCGAGACCACCGGCCCGCCCGAGACCACCGGCCCGCCGATGACCACCGGCGACGACACCACGTCGACCAGCAGCACCTCGACGGACCCCTCGACCACCACGAGCGGCTCGACCTCCGACGGCACCACCGGCGGCTCGACCGGCGGCTCGACCGGCACCACCGGCTGACCCCCGGCGGCCGGCGGGCCCGCCGCGATCCCCCGCCGTGAGCCCCGACGCGGGCGCCTGCCCCCGCCTCCCGAAGCTGTCCGTTGGGCCAGCTCGCGGCCGGCGATCGTCCCGCCGCCGGCCGATCGGCGACTGCCGCGACGTCACGCGCCCGCACCCGCGCGCCCCGTCCGCTCCGGTCGCCGCGAAAGCGACACCCAGCAACGCTTGCGACCCTCGGTGATTCCTGAGAAGGTGATCACGTCCTGCGCGCGAATCGTGAGACCTCCGCGCCGACGCTTTCGACAACCTGTCCACTGATGGGAGCCGACCCGATGACCTCCAAGCGCCACGGCCCTGCCGGCCCGAGAACGCAATACCCCCTGGCCACCGGCCTCGCCCTCGCCGCCCTCACCACCGGCGCCGCGCTCGGGCTCGGCGGATGCAAGGAGGAGGACGACCTGTGCGTGTCCACCGCCGACTTCTTCCGCGACGAAGTCTGGACCCCGACGCTGAAGGCCAAGTGCGTCAGCTGTCACACCAACTCGGGCGCGGCCAAGCACAGCAAGTTCATCCTCCTGCCGGAGCAGGTCCCCGGGTACCTCGACTCCAACATGAAGACGATGCAGGACCTGGCCCGCTACGAGATCGACGGCAAGCCGCTGATCCTCGCCAAGCCCACCCAGGACGGCGTCACCCACGGCGGGGCCATGCAGCTCGAGACCGGCAGCGAGCAGTACGACGCCATCGCCGAGCTGCTCCGCCGCTTCGACAACCCCGTCGAGTGCGAGGACCAGATCAACGTCGGCGGCTACTTCGACAACGTCGAGCAGCTCGACGAGGTCGAGACCCTGCGCAAGGCCACGCTCGCGCTGGTCGGCCGCCTGCCGACCGAGGCGGAGATCGAGCAGGTCCGCGACCTCGGCATCGACTCGCTCGACCCCGTGCTCGACCAGATCTTCGCCGAGGAGGCGTTCTACGACCGCCTCACCGAGATCTACAACGACGTGTTCCTGACCGACCGCTACTACAACAACACCGACGCGGTCGCCCTCATCAACCCCGACAAGTACCCGTCCTACTGGTTCGAGGGCATCGACGACGACGGCCTGCGCGACGAGGCCGCCCGCGCCACCAACAAGGGCCTGGCCCGCGAGGCCATCAACCTCGTCAACCACGTCGTGCGCAGCGACCGGCCCTACACCGAGATCCTGACCGCCGACTACCTCATGCTCACCCCGTACACGGCCAAGGCCTACGGCGTGAACGTCAAGTTCGACAACGAGGCCGACCCCTACGCCATGGTCGAGGGCAAGCTGCCGGGCGTCCCGCACGCCGGCGTGCTCACCTCCGCCGTGTGGCTGAGCCGCTTCCCGACCACCGCGACCAACCGCAACCGCCACCGCGCGCGGATGATCTACAAGCTGTTCCTCGCCACCGACGTGCTGCGCCTCGGCGAGCGCCCGATCGACCCGACCTCGATCAAGACCGTCAACCCGACGCTCAACAACTCCAACTGCTCGGTCTGCCACGCGCTCGTCGACCCGATCGCCGGCACCTTCCAGAACTACCAGGCCATCAACGCCGACTACTTCCCGCTCGAGAACACCGAGCAGATGACCTGGTTCCCCGACATGCGCCTGCCGGGCTACGGCGACGTGCCGATGCCCGACGACCAGGTCAACACCTCCGAGCAGTGGCTCGCCAAGCAGATCGTCGCCGACGACCGCTTCGCCACCTCCGCCGTGCACATCGTCTGGCGCGGCCTGCTCGGCCAGGACCCGCTCAGCGAGCCGTTCGACGCCGCCCAGCCCGACTACCCCCAGGCCCTCGCCGCCTTCCAGGTCCAGGACCGCGTCATCCAGTCGATCGCCGACAAGTTCCGCGGCAACGGCTACAACCTGAAGCACGTCTTCCGCGAGATCATCAAGACCGACTACTTCCGGGCCAAGAACGTCAAGGGCGAGGTCTCGGAGGAGCGGGCCATGGAGCTCGCCGAGCTCGGCACCGCCCAGTTCCTGGCGCCCGAGCAGCTCGAGCGCAAGATCGAGGCCGTCACCGGCTACCCCTGGTCCCCCGGCCCCGACCAGACCCCGTACCTGCTCAACATGAACGAGTACCGGATCTTCTACGGCGGCATCGACTCCAACTCGATCACCGAGCGCATCAGCGAGCCGAACGGCATCATGGCCAACATCTCGCTGCGCATGGCCAACGAGATGTCGTGCATCTCGACCGCCCGCGACTTCTCGGCCGACCCGTCCGACCGCCTGCTGTTCCCCTACGTCGAGCCCACCTACCTGCCCGAGGACATGAACCAGTTCGCCGTGCCCGCGGTCAACGACGCCATCCTCGCCAACATCCAGCACCTCTACGAGCACGTGCTCGGCGAGCGCTACGACCTCGACGACCCCGAGATCCAGGAGGTCAAGAACCTCTACGTCAACATCTGGCGGACCGGCCGCAACGCCGTGGTCGCCGGCACCGAGAGCGCCGACCTGGCCGGCCCCTGCCGCGCCACCAACGACTACTGGACCGGCAAGGACCTGCCCGAAGAACAGCGCGTGACCGCTGACCCCAACTACACCATCCGCGCCTGGATGGGCGTTCTCACCTACATGCTCTCGGACTACAAGTTCCTGCACGAATAAGAAGGAGGTGCACCATGGATCGCCGACATTTCCTCAGCCTCGCCTCGTTCGCCGGCCTCTCCGTCGCCTCCCTCGACGCGTTCGGCCGCCCGCAGTCCCGCCCCGGCATCCTGACCGGCGGCCGCACGCCGGTCTCGGCCGCCTACAAGGGCCCCGTCTACATCATGATCAACGCCGGCGGCGGCTGGGATCCGACGTCGCTGTGCGACCCCAAGGGCGCGGCCAGCGACATGGACCCCGAGGCCATGAACCGCTCGTACCTCACCAAGGACATCGGCACCACTCCGAGCGGCATCAAGTACGCCCCGCTCGGCAGCATGGACAACCCGACCTACTTCCAGAGCTTCTTCGAGAAGTTCGACAAGAAGCTCCTGGTCATCAACGGCGTCGACATGGCCACCAACGGCCATGACTCCGGCTCGCGCCACACCTGGTCGGGCCGCCTCGCCGAGGGCTACCCCAGCTTCGCCGCGCTGGCCGCCGCCGTGCACGGCCGCGACCTGCCGATGAGCTACCTCAGCTTCGGCGGCTTCGACGAGACCATGGGAGAGGTCGCCCGCACCCGCAGCGGCAACACCCAGGCGCTCGCCCGCATCGCCTACCCCGACCGCATGAACCCCGACGACGAAGCCTCGCAGTTCCACTCCAAGGCCTCCACCGACCTCATCCTCGCCGCCCAGAACGCCCGCAAGGACCGCCTCCTGGCCCGCGAGCAGCTGCCCCGGGTCCAGCGCGCCGTCGGCACCATGTACGCCTCGCGCACCGGCTCCAACGAGCTGAAGAAGCTGCAGCAGTACCTCCCGGCCGACCTCGATCAGTCGGGTAACCCGCTGCTGCGCCAGATCCAGGTGGCCATGGCGGCCTACCGCGCCGGCATCACCGTCGCCGTCAACCTCGAGATCGGCGGCTTCGACACCCACGGCAACCACGACGACAGCCACATCCCCCGGCTCTACCAGATCCTCGAGGGCCTCGACTTCCTCGACGCCGAGGCGGACCGCCAGGAGATCGGCGACAACTACGTGGTGCTCGTCGGCTCCGACTTCGGCCGCACGCCCGGCTACAACGACACCAACGGCAAGGACCACTGGGCTATCACCAGCGTCATGGCCATGGGCAAGGGCATCAAGGGCGGCCGCGTGATCGGCGAGACCACCGATCGCCACGACACCAAGAACATCGACCCCAAGACGCTGAAGCCCGCCGACTCCGGCATCCACATCGAGCCGAAGCACATCCACCAGAACCTGCGCCGCCTCGCCGGCATCGAGAGCGACGAGCTCATGCAGTTCTACCCGCTCTCGATCGACGCCGCCGACGAGATGAACCTGTTCGGCTGATCCACGACCCGCGAGACCCGCGAGGGCCCCGCACACCTTCGGTGTCCGGGGCCCTCGCAATTTTAGTCGACTTAATTTTTCGTCCGGCCGCCGCCGAACATCCCGACGGCTCGCGGCCCGCCCAGCGCCGTCGCCGCCTCGCCGCGCGCCGCCTGCATCCGGCGCCCCTGACACGCGCGGAGCCCCGTGTTACCGTCGCAGGCTGCCTGCCATGCCTGCCTCACGCCCGCGTCCCCCGACCCCCGTGCTGTGCTCCCTCGCGTGGCTGCTCGGCTGCAGCGGCGGCGGAGACGGCGGCACCGGCGACCCCTCGACCACGACCACGGCGACCACGCCCGCCACCGAGGCGAGCGCGAGCGAGCCTCCGACCACCGGCGACACCGCGGGCGAGCCCGGCGACTTCGGCCCCGAGCAGGAGTTCGTGCTCCGCCTCAACGACGACCCGGTCCCCCCGCTGGTGCTCGAGATGAACAAGCAGGAGTCCGCCGAGCTGTTCGGCCCGGCCGCCAGGGACATCGCCCTCATCGAGATCGACTCGCAGGCCCTGCTCGAGAACACGCTCGACCAAATTAAAAACGCCTGCGGCACCGCCTGGCAGCAGGACAACCCCGACCCCAAGCACGACTGCAGCCTGACCCCCCTCGGCCAGTCCTTCAAGGGCCCCGACAACACCTGGCAGTCGAGCGCCGAGTACTCGCTGCTGCGCATCCTGACCATGACCCCGGCCAACTGCGACGTCACCGGCACCTCGATCGCGGGCGTCGCCGACCTCGCCGGCCTCATCGACGAGAGCAACTGCGAGGGCGACCCCAACCCGCCCAACGACGGCGACTGCGACTTCGGCGGCATCCTCGCCGAGACCCTCGGCATCGCCCGCAACGAGGAGTTCATCACCACCCCCGAGCTGGTCGTCTCGCTGCAGCAGCGCCTGCTCGCCACCCACCCGGCGATCGGCGGCGACGGCACCAAGCTGCCCGTCAACCTCGAGGACGCGCTCACCGACCTCGCGACCCTGAAGACCAAGCTCGGCCCGAGCGGCGACCACCCCGGCATCCTCGACCCCTCGTTCGACACCTTCAGCGAGGTGCTCACCCCCGAGTTTCGCATGAAGGTCGAGGCCCAGAGCAACCTGCGCCTGCTCGACGGCGTCGACCTCGACAAGGGCAAGGACTACCTGTCGACCGTGGTCGACAACGTCGGCCCGACCTACGAGGACGTGCTCGAGTTCGACTTCCTCGACCCCGACAAGTTCTCGATCACCGGCGTCGCCGAGTCGCCCACCGTCGACATGCGCTTCGCCGTCTACGAGCACGACAGCTTCATCAATTCGTGCGCGGGCGACGACGCCTGCAAGCAGAACCTGCCCGAGTTCGAGGCCATGGTGAAGGCGATGTGGCCGGGCTCGGCCTGGGCGATCGACAAGTGGCTGCTCGAGTCGATCGTGGTGGCCGGCGGCCGCCTCAAGTACAAGGACCGAGTGTTTTCGAAGTGCTACACGGACACGGTGTTCCACTCGTGCGCGTTCGGGGCCCAGATCGACGTCGGCCCCGGCCCGACCGGCTGGACCCACTTCGACATCATCTTCGACCTCGGCAACCCGCCGAAGGACCAGTACGTGTGGGAGCTGATCAACGAGGTCGCCCAGGTCGCCCTGCACACCCCGCCGGGCGGCGACATCGCCGAGGGCGGCGCCGACGTGGCCTTCACCCTGTTCGACATCCCCATCGGCGTGTCCGGCTCGCAGGTCGCCGAGGCCGTGCGCCCGTTCCTGCAGGACCAGGCCGGCGCCATCTCCGACAAGCTGCTCGGCGACTACAAGAAGAACAACGGCGACGTCGATCTTTATTATCGCCGCGGGGCCGACGGCCAGCCGTACCTGTTCTTCAGCACCCCCGCCGACCTGAAGGACGGCACCCCCGACGACCACTACCCCAACCCCGGGTTCTTCGACTGCCCCGAGGTCGCCCCCTCGTGCAAGGTCTCGAGCCTCGACCTCGACGGCGCCGGCGACACCTCGCACGAGAAAATTAAACTCGCGGCCGGCGAGACCACCCTCTACATGCAGGACGACTCCGGCGCGGTCTACCGCGCGGTGTTCGACGTGCCCGCCGGTGACGCCAGCGAGATCGGCGTGCGCGTCGCCGCCAAGCTGTGAGCGCCGCGCCGCGGACCCGACCGTCTCGTCCCCCCTCGTGGAGACCGCGGTCCCGCGGTGTCACCCACCGCCCCGGGCCCGCCGATCGCACGACGCCCGCCGCGCGCCCCGGGACGGCCGCGCTCAGAACCTGCCCGCGAACGCCACGCCCGCGCCGCCCGGCAGCCGCGTCGGCGCCACCTTGAGCGTCGATGCCGCGCTCTCCGTCCGCGGCCCCGACTTGCAGGCCCCGCGCCACAGGCAGCGGGCCAGCGAGGCCCCGAGCATGCCGACGCCGAACCCGGCGAGCGCCGCCCCGACCGTGTGCACGTGCATCGACCCGGCCGCGCGCTCCGCCCACGGCGTGCTCGCGTCGCCGCCGTAGTTGTTATTAAACATCGTCGCGCCGACGACCACGAGGGCCACGCCGGCGGCCGCGGCCACGCCTCCGACGACCGGCAGCCACACCGCGCGCCGGGTCGTCAGCGTGCGCCGCAGCGCCATCGCCGGGATCAGCAGCCCCGCCCCGGCCCCGAAGACGCCGGCCCCGGCCCCGCGCAGCCGCGTCGGCCCGACGAGGCCCGCACGACAGCGCGCCGTGCCGTTCTCTCCCGCGGCGTTGCACTCGTCCACGTCCGCGTCGTACACGCTGTTCCACTGGGCCGCGCCCACGCCGAGCAGCACGCCGCCGCCGACCACCAGCCCCGCGCCGATGCCGAGCCCGATGTTGCTGAGCCGCCGCATGTCGTGCACCGGCGGTTTGGCGATCGGCGCCGGCTCCGGCTGCGCCGCCGGCGGGGTCGCGGGGGCGGCCGGCGGCGCCACGACCGGCGGCGGCGCCGCCGGCGTCGGCGCCGGCTTCGGCGTCGCCTTCTTCAGCGTCAGCACCTGCGGCGCCCCGCAGTGATCGACCATCACCGTGCGCCGATCCGCCGCCTCGCCCGGCGACGCCGAGTCGCCCGTGAATTCGCTGCCCGCGCCCGCGACGAACGTCCACCGCCCGACCCGCACCGCCTGTTTAATAATTAAGTCCTTCTGCTGCGAACCGGTGAACGTGTGCGTGCACGGGCTCGCGGAGCAGCGCCCGGTCAGGTCGTCGCCGTCGGCGAGCCCCTCGTAGGTCGCCCGCACCTCGACCGGCGCCAGCCCGTCCTCCACCCGCACCTCGACGTCACAATCTCTCGTGCCCTCGAGCACCTGCAGCACGTACTCCGCGGCGTCCTCGGGGATCCCCGGCCCGACCGCCTGCAGCGCCCGCGCCTGCTCGTACGCTTTGATAAAGTGCCCGGCCCGCTCGTTCGCGCGGTACAGGAAGTACAGGAAGCAGGCGTCCTTGGTGCTCGTCCACGCCGCCTCGAGGATCGCCGCGCGCTGGTTGGCGTCGGCTTTGATGAAGCCGGGCACGTGGTCGCGCCAGTACTTCTGCGCGTCCGGGTCCGTCGGCTTGTACCTGGCCTGATTGTCACCACATCGCCACACCCGCGGGCTCGCCGGCGTCGACGCGGGCGCCGCTGCGTGCACCGCGTGCACCGGCGCCGGCACGTCCGCCAGGCAGAGCGCGAGCGAGACGACCGCGGGCAGTCCGGACATGGCGCGCACACTAGCCAGGAACCCCCGCAAACTCAAGTCCGCGCCCTCGTGGTATGAACGGGCCATGCGTCGGCCTGCCCGCTGGCTCCCCCTGTGCCTCACCCTGCCCGCCTGCCTCGACGGCGGCCTCGACAGCGGCGCATGCAATCAAAACCACATCTGCGAGCCCGACGAGTCGTACGAGGTGTGCCCGCAGGACTGCTACTGGCACAGCGAGGGCGCCGAGGTGTTCGGCAAGCCCTCGCTGCGCTCCGACGCCGGACCCTGGC
>JAEUJW010000007.1 GCA_016793465.1 Myxococcales bacterium | reverse complement strand
AGGCAGCCCGGCCAGGTCGTCTCGTTGTGCGGCAGGCTCAGCCACACCGCCGCCAGCGGCTCCCACTCCGCCGGCATGCGATAGCCGAGCGCCGCCGCCGACTCGTGCAGCAGCTTCAGCTCGACGAAGAAGTCCGCGTGCGGATGACGATGAAGCGGATCCATGGCCCTACCACCCCAGCACGTACGCGAACACCAGCGGCGCCACGATCGTCGCGTCCGACTCGATGATGAAGCCCGGTGTGTCGACCCCGAGCTTGCCCCACGTGATCTTCTCCCCCGGCACCGCCCCCGAGTACGAGCCATAGCTCGTCGTGCTGTCCGAGATCTGGCAGAAGTACGCCCACAGCGGCACCTCCGGCCGGCGCAGGTCCTGATGCAGCATCGGCACCACGCAGATCGGGAAGTCCCCCGCGATCCCGCCGCCGATCTGGAAGAACCCGATCGTGCTCTCCTTGGTCGCCTTCTGGTACCACTCGGCCAAGAACATCATGTACTCGATGCCCGTGCGCACCGTGTGCACGTTCTTCACGTCGCCCGTGATCACGTGCCCCGCGAACATGTTGCCGAGCGTCGAGTCCTCCCAGCCCGGCACGATCATCGGCAAGTTGGCCTCCGCCGCCGCCAACAACCACGAGTCCTTCGGGTCGATCTGGTAGCTCTCCTTGAGCACCCCGCTGAGCAGGATCTTGTAGAAGAACTCGTGCGGGAACAGGCGCTCGCCGGCCTGGTCGGCGCGCACCCACTCGGCCAGCACCACGTCCTCGATGCGCCGCATCGCCTCCATCTCGGGGATGCACGTGTCGGTCACCCGGTTCATGTGCCGGTCGAGCAGCGCCTTCTCGTCGTGCGGCGTCAGCTGCCGGTAGTGCGGCACCCGCTCGTAATGATCGTGCGCCACCAGGTTGAACACGTCCTCCTCGAGGTTGGCGCCCGTGCAGCAGATCGCGTGGATCTTCCCCTGGCGGATCATCTCCGCCAGGCTCAGCCCCAGCTCCGCCGTGCTCATCGCCCCCGCCAGCGTGACCAGCATCTTCCCCCCGCCCGCGAGGTGCTTGTTGTAGCCCTCCGCCGCGTCCACCAGCGCCGCGGCGTTGAAGTGACGATAATGCTTGCGAATAAAGCTGGAGATCGGGCGATCGTGCTGCATGGGCGGGGGCCGAGAATACGCCATTTGGCGGCCCTTTGGAGCCCCGGAGCAGGCCCCCGAGCGCGTGCGCGAACCAGCAGAAAAAAGCCCGTTGGCGCCCGCCGTACAGGCGAGTAGCCTTGCCCCCGAATGCGACGTGACCTGCCACGCAGCTGCGCCCGCGTCCACGACCTCGTCATCGTCGGCGGCGGGGTCTCGGGCGCCTGCATCGCCCGCGACGCCGCGCTCCGCGGCCTCTCCGTCGCCCTCATCGAGAAACAAGACTTCAGCCACGCCACCTCCGCCGCCTCCTCCAAGCTCATCCACGGCGGCCTCCGCTACCTCAAGAACCTCGAGGTCGGCCTCATCCGCGAGTCGCTCCGCGAACGTCGCATGTGGCTACGCACGGCCCCCCACCTCGTCTACCCGCTGATGATGCTGCTGCCGACCCACCGCGGCCGCAGCCGCAGCGAGGGCAAGGCGCTGCTGCGCCTCGGCCTCAGCGTCTACGACCTCCTCGCCTTCGACCGCGGCTGGCTCGCTGACCCCGACCAGCGCCTCCCCGGCCACCGCGCCCTCAGCCGCGCCGAGGCCCTCGCCCTCCAGCCCGACCTCCCCACCGCGGACCTCACCGGCGCCCTGCAATACTACGACTGTCAGATGTTCTCCCCCGAGCGCCTCGCGCTCGAGTGCCTGCTCTCCGCCGCCGCCGCCGGGGCCCAGCTGTGCAACTACACCGTCGCCGAGGGCCTGCTGCGCGAGGGCCCGCGGGTCGTCGGCGTACAAGCGCGCGACCTCCTCGGCGGCGAGCCCCTGCCCCTGCGCGGCCGCCTCGTGATCAACGCCGCCGGCCCCTGGGCGGACCTCCTGCTCGCCGAGCTCCCCGACGCGCAAAAATTGGTCCGCTCCAAGGGCGTGCACATCATCACCCGCGCCCTCACCCCCGGCCACGCCCTCCTCATGGCCGGCAAACACGGCCACTTCTTCGTCCTCCCCTGGCGCGGCCGCACCCTCATCGGCACCACCGACGAGGCCTACGCCGGCGACCCCGACGACTTCCGCGTCAGCGAGGCCGACATCGAGAGCCTGCTCGCGACCGTCAACCACCACCTGCCCGCCGCCGCGCTCACCCGCGCCGACGTCCTGCACTTCTACGGCGGCCTGCGCCCGCTGGTCGACGACGGCGCCAGCACCTACGACGCCAGCCGCAAGACCGAGGTCCACGACCACGCCAGCCACCACGGTCCAGAGGGCCTCATCTCGGCGATCGGCGGCAAGTGGACCACCTCGCGCCACCTCGCCGAGCAGGTCGTCGACCTCGCCGCCCGCAAGCTCGGCCGCCGCCTGCCCCCCTGCACCACCGCCACCACCCCGCTGCCCGGCGGCGCGATCGGCAACTTTCGCAAGTTCGTCGCCGCCCAGGTCGCCCGCCACCCGCAGCACGACCCCGCCATGCTCACGCACCTCGCCCGCAACTACGGCGCGCGCATGGGCGAGCTGCTGCACCTCGTCGACGCCGACCCCACCCTCGCCCGCCCGCTCGCCGAGGGCCTGCCGGAGATCGGCGCCCAGGTCGTGCACGCCCAGCGCTGCGAGATGGCCGTCACCCTCGCCGACGTCGTCCTCCGCCGCACCGGCCTCGGCACCCTCGGCAACCCCGGCGAGCTCGCCCTCGGCGCCGCCGCCCGCATCATGGGCAGCAGCCTCGGCTGGAACCGGGCCGAGCGCATGCGCCAGGTCGAGCGAGTCCTCGATCATTACGTCGCCACCCCGTGATCGGAGCCCAGCATGACCACTCCTCGTACCCGGGCGATCGTCAACCCCAACTCCTCGCACGGGCGCACCCGCCACAACTGGCCGAAGATGCATCAGGCCCTCGAGGCCGCGATCGGCCCGGTCGAGGTCGCCTTCACCGACGCCCAGAACGCCGCCACCGCCCTCACCCGCGCGGCCCTGCACGACGGCGTCGACCTCATCATCGCGGTCGGCGGCGACGGCACCGTCAACGAGGTCGTCAACGGCTTTTTCCACCCGCCCACCGGCCCCGACAACACCCTCATCCGCCCGCAGGCCGCGCTCGCCCTGTTCACCTCCGGCTCCGGCGGCGACTTCCGCCGGAGCTTCGACCTCCCGCTCGACCTCCCCGGCCAGGTCGCCCGCCTCGCCCGCGCCAGCGACCGCCCGATCGACATCGGCCGCCTCGACTACACCGACCATGACGGCCAGCCCGCCGCGCGCTACTTCAACAACATCGCCAGCTTCGGCCTCTCCGGCCTGGTCTCGCGCCGGGTCAACCAGGCCACCTTCAGCAAGCGCATCAACAGCCGCTTCGCCTTCTTCTGGGCCACCCTGCGCGCCATGTTCGGCTACCAGATGCCGCGCGTCCGCATCACCGCTGACGACCAACCCCCGCACGAGCTCGGCATCAACACCGCCGCCGTGTGCAACGGCCGCTACTTCGGCGCCGGCATGCACTTCGCCCCCAACGCCCGGCCCGACGACGGCCGCTTCGACGTCGTCATCATGCACGACATGACCACCCGCGAGCTGCTGCGCGACCCCAACGCGGTCTACCACGGCAAGCACATCCACCACCCCAAGGTCCTCTCGCTCACCGCCCGCCGCGTGGTCGCCGAGCCGCTGCCCGGCCCGCCCGCGCTGCTCGACGTCGACGGCGAGACCCCCGGCCGCCTGCCCGCCACCTTCACGATCCTCCCGGCTGTCCTCAAGTTCAGGTGCTGACAAATCCATGACGACCGAACGGCGAAAACTACGCTGGAACGGCTGGGGCCTCGCCCACGCCTCCTTCGACCTCGGCTCCAACGAGGCCACCGTGTGGGCCTACATCGCCGCCGCGCTCGGCCGCGACAAGCTGGTCCCCCACCCCGCGGTCCCGCTGCCGGAGATCCACATCCCCGCGACCCGCCTCGCCGACGACACCCTCGGCGCGCTGCAAGACGTCGTCGGCAGCGAACACCTCAAGACCGACCGCTTCGAGCGGGCCTTCCACGCCCGCGGCAAGAGCTACCTCGACCTCCTCGCCGTCCGCGCCGGCGAGCTCGGCGAGCAGGTCCCCGACGCCGTCGTCTACCCCGGCGACGCCGAGGAGGTCCAGGGCCTCGTCGACCTCGCCCTCACCCGCGACCTCGCCCTCGTCCCCTTCGGCGGCGGCTCGAGCGTCGTCGGCGGCGTCACGGCCTCGCGCGGCGCCCACCAGGCCGTCATCACCGTCGACATGACCCGCATGCGCCGCCTCCTCACCCTCGACGAGGTCTCCCACTGCGCCACCCTCGAGGCCGGCGTCTACGGCCCCGACCTCGAGCAACAGCTCCAGTCCCGCGGCTACACGCTCGGCCACTACCCGCAGTCCTTCGAGTTCTCGACCCTCGGCGGCTGGGTCGCGGCCCGCGGCGCCGGCCAGCAGAGCAACCGCTACGGCAAGGCCGAGAAGTGGCTGCTCGGCGCCCGCCTGGCCACCCCGCGCGGCGCCTGGCACACCGAGTCCTTCCCCGCCTCCGCGGTCGGCCCCAACACCAACCAGTTCGTGCTCGGCAGCGAGGGCACCCTCGGCATCATCACCGAGGCCACCGTCCGCATCCACCCGGTCCCCGCGCACAAGGACTACCGCGGCTACCTCTTCCGCAGCTTCGCCGAGGGCGCCGCCGCGATCCGCGAGATCGTCCAGCGCCAGATCCCCGTGGCGATGCTGCGCCTCTCCGACGCCAGCGAGACCCACTTCCTCCAGACCTTCTCCGCCGCCCGCCACCCGCCCGGCGTCGCCACCCGCCTCGGCTCCCGCGTGGTCGCCATGCGCGGCTACGGCGAGGGCCGCTGCCTCCTGCTGGTCGGCCTCGAGGGCGAACACGAGGCCGTGCTCGAGGCCCAGGTGCTCACCCGCAGCGCCTGCGAGCGCCACAACGGCCTCGGCATCGGCAGCAGCCCCGGCACCAAGTGGTACGCCGGCCGCTTCATGATGCCCTACCTGCGCGACCCCCTGCTCGACCGCGGCGTCGCCGTCGAGACCCTCGAGACCGCGACCCGCTGGGCCAACATCTTGCCGCTCTACCACGACATCGACGCCGCCCTGCGCGAGTCCCTGCGGGCCAACGCCGCCGCCCCCGGCGACCGCGCGATCGTCATGTGCCACATCAGCCACGCCTACGAGGACGGCGCCAGCCTCTACTTCACCACCGTGTTCCCCCAGCGCCTCGCCGACTCGCCGGCCGCCTCGGCCGCCTCGGCGCGCGCGCAGTGGCTCGCCGTCAAGCAAGCCGCCACCGACGCCATGCTCACCGGCGGCGGCACGGTCAGCCACCACCACGGCGTCGGCACCGACCACGTCCCCTGGCTCGCCCGCGAGAAGGGCCCGGTCGGCCTCGCGGCCCTCACGGCGATCAAGCACAGCCTCGACCCCGACGGCGCGATGAACCCCGGCAAGCTGCTCCCGATCGCCTGAACCGCGGGCCTGTCGGTCTGCGCACTTGCGCGCAGGCCGAAGCGCAGCCCACGCCTCGCTTGCGGGTTTCCACCTGCTCGCATTAGGGTGTTCCCATGGCCCGCCCGACCGCCTCGCCGTGGATCTTCGCCTCCGCCCTCCTGCTCGGCCTCGGCGCCTGCGGCGACGACGTCGCCACCAGCGACAGCGCCGGCAGCAGCGGCCAGACCACCGGCACCCCCGGCTCGAGCAGCACCGGCGTCACGCCCACCACTGGCGCCAGCACCCCGACCACCAGCGCCGGCGAGGGCACCGTCTCCGACAGCGGCACGACCACCACCGGCGACAGCAGCGGCGAGGCGACCACCGCCAACACCGGCAGCACCACCGCCACGACCGGCACCACCGGCGGCGTCCTCTCCGACACCGGCAGCAGCGGCGACTCGCTCGGCTCGAGCGGCACCACGATCGCCGACACCACCACCGGCGGCCCCGGCTGCGAGGTCAAGTGCGGCGAGAGCGACTGGAGCTACGTGTGGATCGCCAACAGCGGCGAGCACACCGTCAGCAAGCTCGACACCCGCACCATGACCGAGCTCGGCCGCTACTTCACCCGCCCCGACCACCAGGGCAGCCCCTCGCGCACCTCGGTCAGCATCGACGGCCGCGCCATGGTCGTCGCCAACCGCCACGGCGGCCTCACCAAGATCTGGGCCCGCCAGGACGACTGCGTCGACGCCAACGGCAACGGCAAGATCGACACCTCCACCGGCAAGAACAACGTGCTCCCGTTCGGCACCGACGAGTGTGTCGCCTGGTACACCGCCTTCCCCGGCGCCACCACCCAGCGCCCCGTCGCCTGGACCTCCGGCGTCTACAACGAGGAGACCTGCCAGTACGAGGACCAGCAGATCTGGGCCGCCGCCAGCTACGGCCAGGACGTCAACTCCCCCTGCACCAACGCCCAGGGCATCAAGGTCTTCCGCGTCAACGGCGACACCGGCCTCGTCGACGACACCGTCGACCTCCCGCAGATCCCCTGCGGCCTGCTCGGGGCCTACGGCGCGGCCGTCGACACCAAGAACAACGCCTGGTTCTTCGTATTCGGCGGCGGCGTCATCTTCAAGGTCGACCACGAGACCCTGCAGGCCGAGGTCGTCAACAAGGGCTTTTACGGCATCACCGTCGACACCAAGGACCGCGTCTGGCTCGACGACGGCTCGCGCTACGACCCGGTCACCAAGCAGTGGGCCGCCCAGATCGGCGACCTCCAGCCCAACGGCGGCAGCGGCGTCGCCGTCGACCTCAAGGGCCGGGTCTGGCACGCCACCAACGGCGGCGTCGGCTGGCTCGACTCCGACACCATGGTGGTCGGCGGCAAGGTCATCCTCCCCAACCAAAACCTCGCCCGCGGCATCGGCGTCGACGTCGACGGCTACATCTGGGCCGTCCCCCTCGGCGGCACCACGGCCTACCGCATCCACCCCGAGACCTTCGAGATCGCCACCTACGACGGCCTCAACTCGCCCTACACCTACTCGGACATGGCCGGCGGCCAGATCAACAACGTCGTCTGCCCGCAGTGACGCTCACCCGCGCCGCTCGCTCGGCCACGCCGACGACGGTCGCGTCGACGCTCACCCGCGCCGCTCGATCGGCCACAGCGCCAGCGTGCACACGCGGTGCCCCACGCGGTCGCCGATCGCCAGCGAGCGCTCGACCCGCGGCCACAGCGGCAGCGCGTGCGCGCTGGCCCGCGCCGCCCACACGCCGAGGTCGTGCGCGGCCACCGTCAGATCGGCCGTGAACAGGATCAGCAGCACCGCCGCGTGGGCGATCTGCGGGTCGCTCGCCAGCTTCTCCACGTCGCGCCACACCGGCCGCTGCAGCGCCGACGCGTAGGCCCGGTTCGGCGCCAGCGCCTTGAACTGCGCCACCGCCTTGACCTCGATCCACATCGCGTCACACAGCGCCACCGCCCGCCGCGGCGCGAACAGCTCGGTCTGCGCCGCCTCGTCGGCCAGCGGCAGCCCCTCCGGCGTCACCACCAGGTCGCAGCGCGAGCCCTCCGTCTTCCTCCGCAGCCCCCGCTCCCGCGGGAAGCGCTGCTCCGGATGCACCCCGTAACCCGCCGCCCGCAGCCCCGCGTGCAGCAGCGGGTGCAGGTCGAGCTCGCGGCGCACGTCGAGCCCGTGCACCGCCTGCTCCAGCTCGAGCTCCGCCGCCGCCGTCGCCAGCCCCGCGGCCAGCCCGTCGGCGAGGTCCTCGTACGACCAGCGCAGCTCCGCCATCGGCCGCGAGAGTAATCGCCGCCGGTCGCCGCGCAACCCTCCTCGCCGCCGCGCGCCTCGTGTTATGTAGCGCCGGTGCTGATCCAGGCCCTCACCAGCGTCCCCACCGAGGATCTAAAAAAGGCCCTCCTGCTGCTCCACCGCGGCGAGCTGAGCGTCCCGATCACCGCCCTCGAGATCACCCGCCACCGCCTGCAAGCCCACCAGGACGCCTTGCTCGGCCACCTGCGCGGCCTCGACTCCGCCGCCGTGCGCGCCGTCCTCACCGCCGTGCTGTCCGAGCGCCTGCAGCCCCGCTGAGCCGCCGGCCGCGGCCTCGCAGCGCCGCAGCCGGTCCGTGGCACCGCGAAGCGCAGCCGCCTCGATCACGCCGCCGTCGCGGCCGCGTGCACCATCGAGATCTCGAGCGAGATCTTCACGATCTCCCCGACCGCCACGCCGCCCGCCTCGAGCAGCTGATTCCACCCGAGGCCCCAGTCCTTGCGGTTGATCTTGGTGTGCGCCGAGGCGCCGATGCGCAGGTTGCCCCACGGGTCCTTCGTCGGCTGCGACAGCTCCTCGACCTCGAGCACGACCTCGTGGGTCACGCCGTGCATCGTCAGGTCACCGACCGCCCGGAACGCCCCGTCCGCGCCGGTCACCGACCTCGACTTGAAGGTGATCGTCGGGAACTGCTCGACGTCGAAGAAGTCCGGGCTGCGCAGGTGCGTGTCGCGGTTGGCGTCGCGGGTGTCGATCGACGACACGTCGATCGTCGCCTCGACCGCCGCCGGCCCCTTGCCCTCGGGGTCATACTCGATCACCCCCGAGAGCTTGCCGAAGCGCCCCCGCACGTTGGTGATCATCAGGTGGCGGACCGAAAACTCGGCCGTCGAGTGAGTGGGATCGATGTTCCAGCGCATGTCGTCTGCTCCGCCCCGAACCTGCGCCCCGGCCCCGCGTTCCTCAAGCCGTCGCCGAGCAACGACCTGTTGCCCCCGCCGAGACAGTGCCCGCGCGTCGCACCGCCGCCGGCGAGCTGCGCTCCGCCCTCCACGACGGTGACGCCACGGTCCGCCCCGAGCTCCAGCTCGCCAAGCTCCGGCGCCCCCGCTCGCCGCCGCGAGCGCTCTGATATCCTGGACCCCGCCATGACCGCACCCGCCGTCCGCCGCGCCACCTACGAAGACGTGCTCCGCGCCCCGGCCAACACGATCGCCGAGGTCCTCTACGGCACGCTGTACACCCACGCTCGCCCGGCCGTGCCCCACGCGAGCGCCAGCTCGCACCTCGGCTCCCTCATCACCGGCCCGTTTCGCTTCGGAACCGGCGGCCCCGGCGGATGGATCCTCCTCGACGAGCCCGAGCTCCACCTCGGCAGCGAGCCCGACATCCTCGTCCCCGACCTCGCCGGCTGGCACCGCGATCGCCTCGCCGGTCTCCCGCGCGAACGCCCCTGGACCGCGGTCGCGCCCGACTGGATCTGCGAGGTCCTGTCGCCCTCCACCCAGGCGATCGACCGCGGCCTCAAGCTGGAGATCTACCTCCGGGAGCAGGTCCGGCACGTGTGGCTGATCGACCCGATCAACCTCATCCTCGAGATCTACCGCCACGACGGCCCGCTCTGGCACCGCGTCGCCGGCTACACCGGCAACGTCACGGTCCGCGCCGAACCCTTCGACGCGATCGAGCTCCCACTGCAATGGCTGTGGGAGCCCTGATCGCGCCGCCTCAGTGCGTCAGCTTGCGGTACTTGATCCGGTGCGGCGTGAGCGCGTCCTCGCCGAGGCGGCGCTTCTTGTCGGCCTCGTAGTCCTCGTAGTTGCCCTCGAACCACACCACCTTCGACTCGCCCTCGAACGAGAGGATGTGGGTCGCGAGCCGGTTCAAGAACCAGCGATCGTGGCTGATGATCACCGCGCAGCCCGGGAACGCCAGCAGCGCGTCCTCGAGGTGGCGCAGGGTGTCGACGTCGAGGTCGTTGGTCGGCTCGTCGAGCAGCAGCAGGTTGCCGCCCTTCTTGATTAATTTCGCCAGGTGGACCCGGTTGCGCTCGCCGCCCGACAGCAGCCCGACCTTCTTCTGCTGGTCGGGGCCGTTGAAGTTGAACTTGCTGACGTAGGCCCGCGCGTTCACGTCCCGGCCGGCGATGCTGAGGACCTCCTGGCCGCCGGAGATCTCCTGATAGATGGTCTTGTCGGGGTCGAGCGCGTCGCGGGTCTGGTCGACGGCCGCGATGTCGACCGTGTCGCCGACCTTGATTTCGCCGCCGTCGGCCTTCTCTTGCCCGGTGAGCAGGCGGAACAGGGTCGTCTTGCCGGCGCCGTTGGGCCCGATGACCCCGACGATCCCGCCGCGCGGCAGCGTGAACGTCAGCTCGTCGAACAGCAGGCGGTCGCCGAACGCCTTGCTCAGCTTCTTGGCCTCGATCACCGTGTTGCCGAGCCGGCGGGTGAACGGGATCACGAGGTCGGTGGTGTCGGCCTTCTTGTCCGACGACTGGGCCAGCAGCTCCTCGTAGGCCTTGATGCGCGCCTTCGACTTGGCCTGGCGCGCGCGCGGCGACATCTGCACCCACTCGAGCTCGCGGGCCAGCGTGCGCTGACGGTTGCTCTCCGCCTTTTCCTCCTGGGCCAGCCGCTTCTTCTTCTGGTCGAGCCACGACGAGTAGTTGCCCTTCCACGGGATGCCCTGCCCGCGGTCGAGCTCGAGGATCCACCCGGCCACGTTGTCGAGGAAGTAGCGGTCGTGGGTGATCGCCACCACCGTGCCGGCGTACTCCTGCAGGTGGCGCTCGAGCCAGGCCACGCTCTCCGCGTCGAGGTGGTTGGTCGGCTCGTCGAGCAGCAGCATGTCCGGGCGCGACAGCAGCAGCCGGCACAGGGCCACCCGGCGGCGCTCGCCGCCGCTGAGCGTGGTCACGTCGGCGTCGCCCGGCGGGCAGCGCAGCGCGTCCATCGCGATCTCGAGCGTGCGGTCGAGCTCCCACCCGTTGCCCGCGTCGATCTTGTCCTGCAGGTCGGCCTGCTCGGCGAGCAGGCGGTTCATCTCGGCGTCGCTCATGGGCTCGCCGAGCTTCATGCTCACCTCTTCGAACCGGGCGAGCACATTCTTCATCGGCGCGACCGCCTCCTCGATGTTGCCCTTGACGTCCTTCTTCGGGTCGAGCGCCGGCTCCTGCGGCAGGTAGCCGACGGTCGCGCCCTCGGCGGCCCACGCCTCGCCCAGGAACTCCTTCTCGACGCCCGCCATGATCTTGAGCAGCGTCGACTTGCCGGCGCCGTTGGCTCCCAGCACCCCGATCTTCGCCCCGGGGAAGAACGAGAGGTAGATCCCCTTCAGCACCTCTTTGCCGTTCGGGAACACCTTGCGCAGGTCTTTCATCGTGTAGATGTACTGATACGCGGCCATGACTCTCCTCGAGCGAGGCGGGAGGATAGCAGCGCAGGCCCGCCCCCACAGCCCCGTCCGTCGCTCCGTCGACTCCGCCCTCGCCGCCCCCCGCCGCGGACCCGTGCGAATTCTCGGGGCTGGTGCCGGGAAGCGACCCCGCCCATACTCCCGCCGCGATGGCTCACACCACCTCCGTCGACGCCGGCGACGCCGCCGGCACCGTCAGCCCGTCCACCCGGACCGCCTCCACCCCCAACCCGGCGGCCCCCACGACGACGACGGCCCCCCCGGTCGCCGCGCCCCCCGCGGCCGCGCCCCCCGGCGAGCCCGGGCCCGAGTCCGAGGTCAAGCGAGCCGCCGCCCACGCCCTCGCCGTCGAGGGCTCCTTCAAGCGCTACGGCATCGACCGCTGGGGCCGCGACTTCCTGCGGACCAACGAGCACGGCCACCTCGTGTTCACCCCGCCGGGCTGCCCGGTCGTCGACCTCCACGTGCTCTCGATCGAGCTGGCGCGCCGCGGCATCCGCACGCCCTACGTGGTCCGCTTCCCGACCATGATCGAGAACCAGATGAGCAAGCTGAAGGAGGCCTTCCGCAAGGCCATCTCGGAGAACCCCTACCAGGGCGGCCACATCGGCGTCTACCCGCTGAAGGTCAACCAGCGGCGCAGCGTCGTCGACACCGTGGTCAAGGCGCGCGAGCGCATGAACTACGGGCTCGAGGCCGGCAGCAAGCCCGAGCTGCTGCTCGCCATGTCGCAGCCGCCGCTGAAGCAGTCGCTGCTGATCTGCAACGGCTACAAGGACCGCGAGTTCATGCGCATGGCCTTCCACGCGGCCGAGCTCGGGCACCACGTGATCATCGTGCTCGAGAGCACCCGCGAGGTCCGCCGCTACGTCGACGTCAACGCCGAGCAGGACTGGACCGCCCGCCCCGAGGTCGGCGTGCGCGCCAAGCTGTACAGCCGCGGCAGCGGCCGCTGGCAGAGCTCCGGCGGCGAGAGCTCGAAGTTCGGCCTGACCACCAACGAGATCCTCGCGGTCGCCAAGGAGCTGTCCGACGCCGGCCTGCGCGACCAGCTGAGCCTGCTGCACTTCCACATCGGCTCGCAGATCACCCAAATTAAACGCATCAAGACCGCCGTCCGCGAGGGCGCCCGCATCTACGCCGACCTCCAGGAGTACTGCCCGCAGCTGCGCTACCTCGACCTCGGCGGCGGCATCGGCGTCGACTACGACGGCAGCCGCACCAGCTACCCCTCGTCCGCCAACTACACCCTCGACGAGTACGCCTCCCAGGTCGTGTTCGAGGTCACCGAGGCGTGCGCCGAGGTCAACGCCCGCCACCCGACCCTGCTCACCGAGAGCGGCCGCGTCGTCGTCGCCAACCACGCCGTCACCGTCGCCGACCTGCGCGAGGTCCAGGGCGAGCTGCTGCCCGTGCCCGACCCCACCGACGACGAGCACCGCCTCGTCAGCGAGCTGCGCGAGACGCTGGAGAACATCAACCAGAAGAACGTCGAGGAGTACTTCCACGACGCCATCGACTTCCGCGACGAGTGCCTGCAGCTATTCTCCCGCGGCTACCTCTCGCTGCAGGAGCGCGCCTGCGCCGAGGGCCTGTTCCAGCGCATCCGCAGCAAGGTCGAGAAGATCGTCGAGGGCATGTCCCACCCGTCCGAGGAGATCACCGACTTCCTCGGCAAGGCCCAGCAGAAGTACCTGGTGAACTTCTCGATCTTCCAGTCGATCCCCGACGCGTGGAGCATCGACCAGGTGTTCCCCGCCGCCCCGCTGTCGCGCCACGGCGAGAAGCCGCGGATCCACGCCCAGATCGTCGACATCACCTGCGACAGCGACGGCTGCGTCGACACCTTCGCCCACCCCGACGAGAACCTCCCCTACCTGCCGCTGCACGAGCGCAAGGGCCCGCAGGAGCAGTACTACCTCGGGTTCTTCATGACCGGCGCCTACCAGGACAGCCTCGCCAACGTGCACAACCTGTTCGGCCGCTGCCACGAGGTCATCCTCCGCAACCCCGACGACGACATGGTCCTGCCCAACAGCGAGCGCGTCGAGCTCAGCGACAAGCTGACCTTCGAAATTAAAATGGGCGCGACCTGCGAGGACGCCCTGTCCGCCATGGACTTCGACGTCGACCGCATCAACAAGTGGCTGCGCGACCGCCACCTCGCCGTCGAGACCACCCTCGGCGAGCAGTGGGCCATGGGCCTGCTGCAGAGCTACCCGTACCTGTCGCGCTAGTCGACGGTGGGCGTGGCCGCCGGCACCGCCGGCGCCGCGCCCTTCTTCTTGAACACGCTGACCCCGCGGGACACCCGCTCGATCGACCCGTCTTTGATCGCCCGCTCGAGCATGGCGTTGCGCCCGACGTTCTTCTTGTCGGCGAGCCGCTCCTGAAAGTCGGTGAGCGGCTGGACCTGCCAGTTCCACCGCCAGTCGCCCGGTGCGGCCTCCCACCCCTCGAAGCGGCTGTGGATCGTGCGCAGCACCACGCCGTCGTCGGCCGCCGGCAGCGCGCGCACGTTGCTGGCGAACTGCGGGGTGTAATACAGGTACTCCTCGGCGTTGCTGATGTAGAGGATGCCGACCTTCTTGCCGAGCGCGGTGACGCTGGCGGTGATCGTGGCCATCGCCTTCTTGCCGAGCAGGTTGCCGTTGATCGGCCGCAGCCGCCCCTGCAGCACCATCTGCCGCACGTACTCGTAGAGCGCCGGGTCCGCCAACCACGTCACCCCCTGCTCGCCCTGACGCGTCTTGCCGACTTTAATCAAATAGTCGCGGAGGGCGTCGCGGTTGGTCTCGAGGAAGGCCAGCGCGTCCGAGCGGTCGCGCGGGGTCATGTCGGCCAGCGCCGTCTCGAGCAGCGCCCGCGTCTCGTCGACGACCGCCTTGCTCGCCGCGAAGCGCCCGAGGAACGTCGCCGCGTCCGGCGACGCGGCGATCAGCGCCATGTACACCCGGTGCAGGTTGACCACCTGACGATCGAGGTCGATGAGGTAGCCGAGCTCGCTGCGCGCCACCGCCATCAGCGTGTAGTTCTGGTCCGACGCCACCCCGATGTACACCCCGCCGAGGTCCTTCACGTACGGGAACCACAGGTCGTGGCGGAACTCGTTGCTGACCGTGAAGTGCTCGCGCTTGCTGTAGATGCGCTCCTCTTCACCGGCCAGGAACGCCGCCTTCTCGGCGTCCGTCAGCCCCGCGGGCGCGGCCGGCTCGGCCGCGGGCTGCGTCACCGGCGTCGGCGGCATCACCGGCTCGGCCGCCGGCGCGGGCTCCGGCGGCGCCGCGGGCTGCGTCACCGGCGTCGGCGCGGACGGTGCAGCAGCAACCTCCGGCTGCGGCCCGGTCGGGCTCTTCTTGGCGGCCTGGCACCCGCCCGCGAGCAGCAGCCCCACCAGCAGTCCCCGGCCCCACGGGCCCCTCGGCGGAATGTTCGACGGCATCGGCGGCGGAGGATACTGCATCCCGCGGGCGCCACCTAAGTCCGGCGCCGCCGGGGGAGGTGGCTTCCCGGCCCCGCCCGCGCGGGGTAGCATCGCGGCGCGAGGGCCCGCATGCAGCGCAACAAGTACCTCCGTGGCGAGAACCCCGTGGCCACCTGGATGGACATCACCCTCACGACCCACCGGGTCTGGCAGGTGAGCCGCCAGGGCAGCGCCGCGGCGATGATCTCCTTCCCCCTCGACGCCGTGCAGTGGGTCAAGCTCGACCGCCGCCACATGCCGTACCTGCTGTGGTTCGCCATGGTCGTCGCCGTCGGTGCGGTCGTCGCCCTCGAGCACGACCGTACGATCACCTACTGGCTCTTCGGAGTCGTGCTCCTGCTCATGCTGCTCTACGGGACCTCCCGCCGCCTGGTCGTGTCGATCGGCGCCGGCAGCGAGGAGCTCGTCGTCCAGGTCCCCGGCGAGGCCACGAGCGTCGAATCCGCGCTCGACTTCCTGTTCCTCGTCGAGTCCCGCCGCCTCGCCCACGCCCCGCCCGTCCAGGAGCGCCCCACCGCCGCCAGCAGCAGCTCGACGTGGGTGAGCCCGCCGAACCTCGGAGTCTGAAGCTCGTCTTAACTACGGGCCCGATCGTCCCTACGAGCCTCTCCGGCGGACCCGCCCCTCGCTTCGCGCATGTGCGGGCCCCGCACGGGCGTGTATCATCCGAGGTCCGAGGACATGTCGCCGGCGAACGCACCGTGGACACTGCCGGAGCAGTTCGATGAGTACCGCCTCATCCGCATGCTCGGCCGCGGGAACATGGGCGTGGTCTTCCTCGGCCACGACCTCGTCCTCGATCGCCCGGTCGCCATCAAGTTCCTCAACAACGTCGACGCCGATCCCCGCGCGCGCGAGAGGTTCCTGACCGAGGCCCGCGCCGCCGCCCGCATCCAGCACCCCAACGTCATGTCGGTGTACCGCGTCGGCGAGCTCGAGGGCCGGCTCTACATCATCGGCGAGTACATCCGCGGCAACAGCCTGAGCGACCTGCCGCGCCCGATCACCTGGCAGGCCGCCCTGAAGATCGCCATCGGCCTGGCCCGCGGCCTGGCCTGCGCCCACCGCCAGGGCGTGCTCCACCGCGACATCAAGCTCGCCAACGCGATGCAGAGCGAGGGCGGCGAGTGCAAGCTCCTCGACTTCAGCCTCGCCAAGCTGCTAGAGAGCGGGACGATGCCGCCGAGCGACGTCCACGTCGCCAGCTCGGCGGTGGTGCCGTCCGAGCTCGACACCACCATCGACCCCGGCATCCAGATCGACCCCGGCGCCCGCGGCGGCCGCCTCATCGACTCGAGCCTCCACGCCAGCCCCCGCAGCCTGGAGAAGATCTCCGACAACGACCTTACCGACACTCAGGACAAGCTCGACCCGCAGAGCATCCAACGTTTGCGCAAGGCCGACTCGAGCGACGGCGTGGTCGTCGGGACCCCGTTCTACATGGCGCCCGAGCTGTGGCGCGGCGTCCCGGCGTCGCGCACCACCGACGTCTACGCGCTCGGAGTGCTCCTCTACATCCTCTGCACCAACCAGCCGCCGATCGACGGCCGCTCGACGATCGAGCTCGCGCGCCTCACCCAGGAGACCCGCCCCAAGCCCCTGCGGGCGCTGGCCCCGACCGTCGACGTGCAGTTCGCGGAGATCGTCGACCGCTGCCTGCGACCCGCGGCAGAGGACCGCTACGTCTCCGGCGACGAGCTGTGCTCCGCCCTCGAGCAGCTCGCCAGCGAGGGCGCGCGCGAGACCACCGCCGCCGTCAAGGGCAATCCTTACCGCGGCCTGCAGGCGTTCGAGGCGCGCCACCGCGCCGTGTTCTTCGGCCGCAGCGTCGAGATCCGCGCGGTCGTCGACCGCCTGCGCGGCGAGCCCTTCATCCTCGTCGCCGGCGACTCCGGCGTCGGCAAGTCCTCGCTGTGCCGCGCCGGCGTGCTGCCCGCGTTCAGCGAGCAGGCCCACGAGGGCCGGGCCTGGTCGACCCTCTCGCTGATGCCGGGTCGTCGCCCGCTGCAGACCCTGGTGTCCGCGCTCGCGGCCTCGCTGAAGACCTCCGAGGACCCGCTGCGCGAGCTCTTCGAGTCCGACCCCGGCGAGCTGACCCGCATGATCGTGCGCAGCCAGGGCAAGACCCGCGGCCTCGTGCTGTTCATCGACCAGCTCGAGGAGCTGGTCACCCTCGCCGAGCCGTTCCAGCGCGTCGTCGTCGGCCGCTTCCTCGCCGAGGTCGCGAGCGGGCTGCCGGGCGTGCGCCTGCTCGCGACCGCGCGCGGCGACTTCCTGACCCGCGTCGCCGCCCTGCCGGCGGTCGGCCGCTACATCAACGCCGCGATCTACCTGCTGACGCCGCTGACGCCCGAGGGCGTGCGCGAGGCGATCGTCGGCCCGGCGCGCCAGCAGGGCGTCAACTTCGAGTCCGAGGCGCTGATCGAGACGCTCGGCACCGCCGGCGTCGAGGGCAACCTCCCGCTCCTGCAGTTCGCCCTCGCCGAGCTGTGGGAGGCCCGCGACCCCGCGACCCGCCAGATCACCACCGCCGACCTCGAGCGCATCGGCCGCGTCACCGGCGCGCTGACCCGCCACGCCGACAACGTCGTCGCCGGCCTGCCCGCCAGCCAGCGGCTCGCGGTGCGCCGCCTGCTCATGCGCCTCGTGACCATCGAGGACACCCGCGCCAGCCTGCCGCTCGAGGACCTCGTGCTCGGCGACAGCAACAACGAGACCGCCCTCGAGGCGCTGGTCCGCGGGCGCCTGCTCGTGGTCCGCGAGGCCCAGGACGGCACGGTCTACGAGATCGCCCACGAGGCGCTGATCCGCAACTGGGACACCCTGCAGCGCTGGATCACCGAGGAGCGCGAGAGCCGCGAGATCTACCACCGCCTCGAGGTCGCCGCGCTCGAGTGGCAGCGCCTCGGCGGCCAGCGCCTCGGCCTGTGGACCGCCGCGCAGCTGCTCGAGGCCGCCAAGCTCGAGCAGCAGAACCTCCGCCCCCGCGAGCTCGAGTTCATCGCCGCCAGCCGCGCCCACGAGCGCCGCACTCGTCGCATCAAGTGGGCCCTCGTCGGCAGCGTGCCCGTCCTCCTCCTCATCACCTTCATCGTCTTCCGCGTGCAGCAAGCGCGCGAGCTGTCCGCCCGCGTCGAGGCTCAGCTCGACAAGGCCCGCGCCACCCTCGCCCAGGCCGAGTCCACGCAGGAGACCCTCCAGGCGCTGCGCACTCGGGCCTATCAACAGTTCGACACCTCCGACCCCGACGCTGAACAGACCTGGTCCACAGCCCTCGCGGCCAGCGCCGCCGCCGACCGCGAGTTCCGCCGCGCGATCCAGGAATTCGAATTCGCGCGCAGCCTCGACAACAGCTCGCCCGCTGGCCGGCATGGCCTCGCCGAGGCGCTGCTAAAGCGGACACTCGCGCTCGAGGCCAGCCACAGCCGCGAGCTCGCGGAGGAGCTCACCGACCGCCTCGGTGCTCTCGACGACCAGGAGGCCCTCGCCAAATTCGACGCCCCGGGCCGTCTCTCTGTCCGCACGACGCCACCGACGACCGTCGCCCTCGAGCGCTACGAGGTCGACCCCGCCAACCAGAATTACACGCTGACGGCGCCCCGCGAGCTCGGATCGACGCCGCTCACCGACCTCGAACTGGCGCGCGGCTCATACCGCCTGCACTTCGCGGGCCCGGTCGAGGTCGTGATGCCGCTGGTGATCGGCCGGGGGGAGGTACTCGACCTCGACCTCTCGCTCCCACGCCCCACGGACGTCCCGGAGGGCTTCGTGTACATCCCGGAGGGCCGCTTCCAGTTCGGGTCTAACGATGGTGAGATGCTGCGGAAGTTCTTCGTCACGGTCCCGCTCCACGACGTAAAGACATCCGCCTATCTGATCGCCCGTAACGAGACCACCTTCGCCGAGTGGATCGAGTACCTCGAGTCGCTACCCCCTGCCGAGCGCAAGCCGCACCTGACGATGCTGACGAGCCAGCTCGCCGGTATCGGCCTCAGCCAGGGGGCGGACGGCGTCTGGTCCCTGGCGGTCATGACCGGCACGGACGTCACGCATGCCCGCCAAGGTCAGCCGCTCGTCTACCCCGGGCGCCAGAAGAACGCCTCGCAGGACTGGCTGCGAATGCCCGCGACCGGCCTCAACCTCGCCGACGTCGAGGCCTACACCGCGTGGCTCGACCGCTCGGGAAAGGTCCCCGGTGCGCGCTTGTGCACCGAGTTCGAATGGGAGCGAGCGGCCCGCGGTGCGGACAGCCGCAGCTTTCCGAACGGCGACCAGCTCTCTCCCGAAGACGCCCACATCGACGTCACCTACGGACGCGGCCCCGGCATCTCGGGGCCGGATATGGTCGGACTGCACCCGCAGTCGCGGAGTCCGTTCGGACTCGACGACATCTCCGGCAACGCAGGCGAGTGGGTGCGCTCGTCCCTCGCGCCGGGTGAGGTGCTGATCCGCAGCGGCTCCTTCGCGTACGACAACAGCCTGGCCCGCATCGTGAACCGCGGGCTCCTGAGCCCTGAAACGCGTGAACCGACCTGCGGGATCAGGGTCTGTGCAACGCCGCGAGGCGTCACCAAGAGACACTGATCTCAAGAAATCCTTAAGCCGCGAATTGAGCCCTCCACGCGGCTTCCACGGACTTCTGAAGAAAACCTTCTTGTTGAAGCCGCCAATGCGATGCGATAGCTTCGCTGCGGAAGGTGGTGGTCCGGATGACATACGACAACATGATCAAGGTGTGGAGTTTAGCGGCGCTGATGGGCTTACCGATGGCGACCGGGTGCGACGAAGCGGTCGAGGAGCTCGATGATGACGACATCGACTTCACTCCCGCCGATGACGAGGTGACGTACCGTTCGATCAACGACAACGGCATCGAGCCCAACGGCTTCAAGATGAACGGCTTCAAGATGAACGGCTTCCTGCTCGGCCTGATCTCGGAGCTGACCTCGTCGGTCACGGACCTGCAGTTCCAGAGCGGGAGCCTGCTGCGGGCCTGGCACTCGGGGAGCGGGACGTGGAAGGTCGGTGCGCAGCTCAACGGCATGACCTTCAACATCAGCACGGAGATCGACGGCACGCCGGTCGACGGTCAGCTGAAGGTCGTCAGCGTCACCCAGAGCACGGCGCCGGGCCAGTCGGACGTGTACTTCTACAACATCCAGAACTGGAACGGCTCCGCGTGGGTCAGCGCGTGTTACGACGGCGCCGGTCAGCCGGTCGAGGCGATCGCGCTGCAGGGCAACTGGGACGCCGCCACCGGCTCGCGCACCAGCGACTCGGGCCTGACGTGGGCCTGCCGCGGCGCCGCGCTGGCCAAGGCCGTGGAGTGGGGCTGGCGCCCGTGGGTCAGCACCGCCCACAAGAACCTCCACCAGGCCGCCGTCCGCATGATCCGCGCCGACTACTGCGGCAACGGCGTGCACCACACCACGAACGGCAACCCGATCGACATCCAGGACCACCTCGGCATCCAGACCTTCGAGTCGGGCTGGAACGTCGAGGCCGGCTGGGGTGTCAACGGCGCCGTCTGCGTCGACACCCCGCGCAAGCTCTACTGGCCGAAGAACAGCCTCAACCCCTGCTCCAACCTCCCGGCTTGCAACGTCAACCCCATCGCCACTCAGGGCGCGCTGCTCGTGACCAAGGCGCTCCCCAACAACATCTGAAGCTCTTCGTGACCCCGTGGCACCGGGGTACGGCGCGGTCGACCCACCTCTTGTCAGCCCGACCGCCGCGCTGTACTCCGGTGCCATGTTCGTTCGAACGCGGCCCCTGACCGCCCTCTTGCTGCTCGCCGCCTGCGCTCCGCCGACGAAGGCCCGGCCCTACCCGCCGAACCCGCCGCCCGCTGGAACGCCCCCCGCCGCAGCGACCGACGGCGACGTCCGCTACTTTGACCGCAGCGTCGACCTCCAGCCGTTCCTCGCCGGCTTCCCGTTCGACCGCTGGATGCCCAGCCTCGAGAGCGAGCGCCTGTTCTTCTTCTCCACCGGCGAGCGCTACACCCTGAAGATGCTCGACCTCACCGGCGCGTCCGGCGGCTTCGACCTGTCCGCCGCCAGGACCGTCAGCGACGTCGACTGGTCGAAGCGCAGCCTGTGGGACCTCCACCACGTGCCCACCACCGACACGCTGTGGCTACACGCCGACGCCGCGAACGACGAGCAGATGAACCTGTGGACGCTCGACCTGAAGTCCGGCGCGCTCGCCCAGGTCACCCAGCACGACTACGTGTACGGCTTCGGCTTCTCCGCCGACGACGCCCAGGTCGCCTACCTCCCGCGCACCGGCACCAGGGCCCCGTTCACCTCGTGCCTGCGCGTGCTCGACGTCGCCTCGCGCGCCGCCCGCGAGGTCGTGTGCGACAGCCCGGCCCTGCGCTTCACCTGGTCGGACGTCCGCTGGTCGCCCGACGGCAAGCAGGTGTTCTTCAACGCCCAGTCCGACGACGACCGCAACCGCGTGCAGCTGGTCTCGGTCGACCTCGCGGCCGAGCGCCCGAGCGTGCAAGTGCACACCGACCCGAAGACCCCGCGCACCCGCGCCGCCGCGCTCGAGGGCTGGGTCGACGGCGACGGCCTGGTGTTCCGCGCCAACGACGACGGCTACACCAACCTGCACGTGCTCAGCCGCAAGACCGGCAAGGTCCGCCAGCTGACGCGCTTCACCGAGGACGTGACCTCGGCCGAGCTCGTCGACGCCGGCGTGTTCGCGGTCCACCGCACGCCGACGGGCTCGACGCTGGTGCTGGTCGATCCGCGCAGCGGCAAGGTGGTCGGCCAGATGCCGCAGCGCGGCGAGGCCGACGTGATCGACGGCCACGGCGGCCGCGTGCTGTGGACGCAAGAGGCCCCCGACCTGGTGTTCGAGATGAACCAGGCCACCCTGACCGCCAGCGACGGGACCGCGGCCGGCCTCGACAACCGCCGCGTGATCGGCCTGCCCGAGGCCCTGGCCGCGCAGATCGTCCAGTGCCGCGCGACCGCGGTGAAGATCCCCACCTTCGACCGCGACCGCACCACCGGCAAGCCCCGCGAGCTCCACGCCTTCGTGCTCGCGCCGGTGCGGCCGATCGCCGAGAAGTCGCGCCAGCTCGCGCTCGTGCGCGCGTTCTACGGCGGCAGCAACAGCTACAGCCCGTTCGACCACGTCATGTGCGCGGCCGGCCTGACGGTCGTGTCGCCCGCGGTCCGCGGCAGCGACGGCTTCGGCAAGGCGTTCCAGGCCCTCAACGACCGCGACCTCGGCGGCGACGAGATCGTCGATCTGTTCTGGGTGGCCCGCTGGATCGAGCGCACGCTGGACCTGCCCGCCAGGCAGATCGGCGTGTACGGCGGCAGCCACGGCGGCTACGCGACCATGCGCGCCCTGACCTTCCCGCCCGCCACCAACGGCCGCAACGACTCCTACGCGTTCGGCTTCGGCATGTCGCACGCGGGCTTCTCCGACATCAAGTCGTTCCACGACCAGTGCAACATCCCCGACTGGGTGGTGCTCGAGTCCGGCGACCCCGCCAAGCCCGACGAGCTCGCGCGCATGAAGGACCGCAGCCCGCTCAGCCACGTCGACCTGTTAAAGTCGCCGCTGCTGCTCACCCACGGCAGCAACGACTGGCGCGTGCCCGTCGGCGAGTCGCGCGCCTTCCACGACAAGGCCAAGGCGCTCGGCCGCCCCGTCACGTACGTCGAGTTCGAGGGCCAGGGCCACGCGATCGAGGGCCTCGCGCTGCAGACCAAGCTCTACCAGACCCGCTTCGACTTCCTCATGCGCACGGTCCAGGACGGCGCGACGCCAACGGCGACCGCCGCGTCGCCCCCGGCCCAGCTCGCCGCGCCCGCGGCCTCGACGCCCGCCCCGCCCCGCTGACGCGTCGCCCGCGCCTCGCCTGTCGTCTCGGCGGCGCCGCGTCGGACGCGCCACACCGCCGCCTGGCTCGCCTGCCGCCGCGCTCGACCGCGAGAGCGACGCCCGCCGCGCTCGACCGCGAGAGCGACGCCCTCGCCGAAGCTTCACGACGTTAACCGCGCAGCCCGAGCACCACGAAGCCGAGGCTCCACAGCACCACCAGCAGGTGCGCCGCGCCGGCCACCAGCATGCCGAAGCGCTCGCACTCCTCGCGGTTCTCGGCGTCCGCGCTGCCGAGCAGCGGCGCCGCCAGACCCACGAGCGCGAGCACCGGCAGCGCCAGCAGCCCGACTCCGAGCGGCGACAGCGGCAGCACCAGCCCGCTCGCCGCCGCGGCCAGCACCAGCAGCTCGAGCGCGTGCCGCCGCGCCACCCACTGGCCGTTGCGCACGGGATAACTGCGCTTGCCGCTCGCGCGGTCCGACGGATAGTCCGGCAGCGCCGTGACGATGTTACCGACGGCTCCGAGCAGCAGCATCGGCACCACCGACCAGCCGACGAACCCGGCGAACCCGCCCGCCTGCAGGTAAAAGCCCGCGAGCGGCAGCACGACGCCGGTGCCCAGCCCCTGCACGAGCTCGCCGTGCCCGCGGTACGACAGCCGCAGCGGCGGATGGTCGTACAACCACACGAGGACCGCCGTCGCCAGCGCCAGCAGCGGCAGCCACGGCCGCCCGCCGAACATCGCTAGCCCGCCGCACACCACGAACAGCGCCGCGAGGGCCACCAGCGCCGCCGTGCGCACCGCCTTCGGCGCCAGCCGCCCCTCGGGCAGCACCCGCGAGCCGCCCGAGAAGCGCGCGTAGGTGACGTTGTGCGCGTCGGTCTCGCGGTCGGCGAACTCGTTGGCGAACACGATCACCAGCTGCACGAGGAGCCCGAGCTGCGCGCTCACCCACAGCCACCGCAGGCTGAATTGCCCGGTCGCCGCGAACGCCATCGCCTGCCCGAACAGCAGCGGCACCAGGATGTTGACCTGCGCCAGCGGCCGCGCCGCCTGCAACCATGCCTGTACGTCCGTCATCAGCCGCGAAACTCGTCCTTGGCGGATCTGCGGTCGGCGAGCTCGGCGGCGTCGACGGCGCGGACGAACGGGTTGGTCGCCAGCTCGAGCGCGACGGTCGTCGGCGTCGTGCACGCGGGCAGGCCGGCGATGCGCGCCTGCACCTCGGAGTTGTCGGGCTCGACCGCCGCGGCGAACCGCAGGTTGGCCGCCGTGTACTCGTGGCCGAACCACAGCCGCGTCGCCGACGGCAAGCCGCACAGCGCCTGCAAGCTGCCGAACATCTGGGTCGGCGAGCCCTCGAACAGCCGCCCGCAGCCCGCCGCGAACAGGGTGTCGCCGGTGAACACGTCGCCCTCGGAGCCATCGCGCGCCGGCAAGTACCAGGCGATCGCCCCGAGCGTGTGCCCCGGGATGTACATGGCCTGCACACCGATCGCGCCGACGTGCAGGTCGGTGGCGACGAACTTGTGCAGCGGCGCGTCGATGGCGATCGTCTGCCGCGGGATGCGCCCCTGGTCGCGGGTGTGACCGGCGACCCAGGCGTCGCGGTGCTGATCGACGAGCGCGGAGATCCCACCGACGTGATCGTGGTGATGATGGGTGGCGAGGATGCCCCGCAGCCGCAGCCCCCGCCGCTTCAATAAGGCCAGCGGCGGACCCGGCTCCGACGGGTCGACCAACCACGCGTCCCCGGCCGCCTCGTCGGCGATCAGGTAGGCGTAGTTGTCACGCAGGCAAGGGACCGGCTCGATGCTCAGCGCAGGCATTCGCGCGGAGCATACCCCGATCGCCGACCCCTCGAGCACGAGGCGCGGAGACCCTCGAGCCCCCGCGCCGCGGGACCGACCGATGAAACGTCAACGACCGCGACCGCCGCCGCCGCCGCCGAACCCGCCGCCACCGCCGCCGCGACCACCGCCGCCGCCGCCGCTACCACCGCCGCTGAAGCCCCCGCGGCTGCCACCGCCGCCGCTGAAGCCCCCACCGCCGCCGCTGAAGCCGCCGCCACCGCGCGAACCACCGCCGCTGCTAAACCCGCTGAAGCCGCCGCCGCTGTGACCGCTGCTGTAACCACCGCCGCTGTAGCTGCTGCCGTGCCCGCGGCTGCCGCCGCTGAACGAGCTCTGCGACGGCACGTACGACGACCGACCCGACGACGACAGGCTGCCGTGCGACGAGGACCCCGCGGTGTACGTGCTCGGGCGGTAGCTCGCGCTGCCGCTGGCCCCGGGCGAGCCGCCGCGCGAACCGCCGCCGCCGCCGCTCGGGTAGGCCATGTTGGACGGCGCGTAGGTCGGCCGGTACGAGCCGGCGAGCGCGCCGGACTGGCCGCTCGGAGCCCCGCCGCCGGGGCGCGCCGTGCCTGCGCTCAGCGTGCCGGCCCCGGGCGCCGCGTACCCGCGACCGCCGCCGGCGCCGCCGCTCGGGCCGTAGCCGAGGGTGTTGCCCGGCTGACCGGTGCCGGCCCCGGCGATCCTGCGGGTACCTGACCCGGAGGACAGGTCGCTCGGGCCCATGCCCGGGCGCCCGCCGTCGGGGCCGCCGCCCGGCGCCGCGAGGTTGCCGCTGGCGCCCGGACGTCCCGCCCCGGCGCCGCCGCCGTTCGGCGCGGCCGCCAGCCCGTTCGGACGACCTGTCCCCGAGGACATGCCACCGGTCGGCCCCGGCGCCTTGTTGTCGAAGCGCCCGCCGCTGCCGGTCGGTCCGCCGCCGGCCGCGTTCATCGAGTGGCGGTTGCTGCCCGAGGGTCCGCCCGCGTTGGTGTTGCCGTGCATCGACGGCCGCTGGCTCTGGTAGTTGTTGTAGCCGTAGCTGCCGTAGTACCAGCCGGGCACCGCGCCGTAGCCGTGCCAGCCGTAGTAACCGACGCCGCCCCAGTAGTAGCCGTAGCCGTAGTAGCCGTAGCCGTACGAGTACGGGGCCCACGGGTAAAAGCCGTTCCACGCGTAGATCAGCGGGTACGGCGGGCCCCAGTAGTAGCTCCAGCCGCCGTAGTAGGGGCTGTAGAACACGAAGTTGCCGTTGACGTTGTAGTACCAGCGGTCCGACCAATACACCCGCGGGTAGCTCTCGATCGGCTCGGGGTAGGTGTGCACGTAGGTGACGACCTGGACCTGCTTGCCGTCGCTGAGCGTCTCGTAGCCGACGAGGTCGGGAGGGGCCTGGGCCGGCTGCGCGTTGGGGTCGACCGGCGCGTTGGGGTCGACCGCCGCGGCCGCGCCCGACTCGCCCGGGACCGCGTAGCCGTTGGCGTTCGGCGCACCGCCCGGCGTCGCGTAGGCCTGGCTCTGCACGTACACCGACTGGTACGCGGCCGGCTGCGCCTGCACCGTGCCCGGAGGGATCTCCTCGGTCGGGACCTCGGTCTCGTAGTACTGATTCCGACTGCAACCCGCGCCCGCGAGCAGCGCCACGCTCGCAGCCAGCACGGTCAAGGACTTGAACCAGGGACGTTTCGCCATAGGACCCCCCAGGGGCAACTGGACTCGCGCATCGGACCGTCTGTTCACCGGCCCCGAACGCGTGGAATGACACCAGGCTAGCCCTTTTCACCCACACCGGCCACGGAAAGGAATTGACGCGCTGCGAGCTCCGCACCTATGCTGCTCGGGCTTCATGAGTGCGGAACTTCACGTGCTCAAATTCCTGTCCGGGAAGTACAAGGGCGAGGAGTTCCCCCTCGGCCCCGACCGCGGACATTTCATCGTCGGGCGCAGCAGCGAAGCGGACCTCGTCCTCGCTGACGACGCCGTCAGCCGCAAGCACGCCCGCTTCTACATCGAGCGGCGACGCACGTGGGTGCGTGACCTGTGCTCGCGCAACGGCACGCTCGTCAACGGCGCGCCGGTCCGCAAGCACTGCCTGCGCCCCGGCGACCGCATCGTCATCGGCGCCAGCCTGATGACCGTGCAGGTCGTGAAGCCCGACAAGATCGGCGCGGCGCCGCGGGCCGGTGAAAAGAAAGCATCAAGGGCGCGGCCGACGCTCGACTTCTCCGGCCGCTCGATGGCCGGCGCGCTCGAAGAGATCCCCCTCGCCGGCGTGCTGCAGTTCCTCTCGGCCAGCCGCAAATCCGGCGTGCTCAACGTCCGCGACGGCGAGACCGGCCGCGTCGGCAAGGTCGCCATGCGCGACGGTTTTATTATCCGCGCCGGCATCGACGGCAGCGCCCCGGGCCTGAAGCCTGACAAGGCCGTGATGCGCATGCTCGGCTGGGCGAAGGGCACCTTCTCGCTCGAGAACGCGGTGCCCGAGCAGGCCGACGAGAAGGTCGTCGCGGCGATCGAGCACGTGCTGATGGAGTCGGCCCGCATCTCCGACGAGATCCTCCACCTCGCCGAGAAGTCGCCGGTCCCGCGTTACAGCCAGGAGGTCGCGCTCGTGCAGCCCGGCCCGGTCCGCTGGCGCACGCTGACGCCGGACCAGCTCGACATCGTGCAGGACCTCGCGGAGGGCCGCGGCTGGGCCTACATCCTCGACACCTACCCGACCGACGACCTCGAGCTCGCCAGGCGGATCGTCGAGCTCCGCAAGAAGCGCGTCGTCGAGTACGACTAACACGCGGCCGCGAGGATCGCGTGCAGCTCCTGCTCGCCGAGCGCGATCGGGTTGCCCCTCATGCTGCTGGCCCGCTGCGCCCGCGTCACCAACAGCGGCAGGTCGCCCGCGCCGACGCCGTAGGCCGCGAGCGGCCGCACGCCGAGCTCCGCGACGACGTCACGCACCCAGGCGACGCCGTCCTCGATCGTCGCGTCGTCACGACCGGTCAACACCCGCGCGACCTCGCGGTAGCGCGACAGCGCCGGGCTGTCCGCCGCCCGCTCGCGCAGCGCCGCGACGTTGACCGTCATGACCTCGGGCAGCAGGCGCGCGCACACGGCCCCGTGCGGCGCCGGGAACATGCCTCCGATCGGCCCCGCGAACCCGTGCACCGCTCCGAGCGCCGCGTTGGCCAGCGCCAGCCCGCCGCACAGGCTGGCCACGCACATGTCCGTGCGCGCCGCGACATCATCGCCGTGACGGACGGCCCGTCGCAGCGAGCGCGCGGCCCTCATTAAACCTTCGCGGGCGAGCGCGTCGGTCAGCGGTCCGGCCCTGTTGCAGACCAGCGGCTCGAGGCACTGCGTGAGCGCGTCGAGCCCGCAGTCGGCGGTGACCTGCGGCGGCAGCGACAGCGTCAGCAGCGGGTCGACGATCGCCGCGCGCGGCAGCATGCCCGGGCTGCGCAGGCTGACCTTCACGCCCTCGGCCGCGAGCACCGCGTTGCGCGTGACCTCCGAGCCGGTGCCCGCGGTCGTCGGCACCGCCACGATCGGCGCGGCCGGATGGACCAGCGCGCGGCCCTTGCCGATCACCTCGAGGTAGTCGAGCGGCGGACCCTCGTTGGTCAGCAGCGCGGCGATCGCCTTGCCCGCGTCGAGCGGGCTGCCGCCGCCGGCCGCGACCACCACGTCACATCCGCGCGCCCGCGCGTGCGCCACCCCGGCCTCGACGTCGGCGACGGTCGGCTCGCCGCGCACCGACCACGGCACGGCGTCGACACGAGCGGCCGTGAGGCTGTCGAGCACCCCCTGGACCCGCCGGGGGTCGCTGCCCGTCACGACGAGGGCTCTGGACCCGAGGTTCGCGGCGACAGCCCCGACCTGCGCCGACACGCCCGCGCCGAACATCACCCGGCTTGCGGTAGCGAACTCGAACTGCATCACCAGCCGCCGTCGTCGGGGAACAGGTTGTCGTAGCGCAGACTCGACCGCGGGGACGCCATCATCGGCGCGACCGCATCCCGCCATGTTAAATAGTGCGCGGTCTCCTTGTGCTGCGCGGGCGCGTCGGCGGTGCGATAGACCTCGATCAGCACGAAGCGCGTGGGGTCGTCGGCCCGCTGCAGCACGTCGAACCGGGCGATCCCCGGCTCCTGCACGCTCGCGCGGGCGTTGGTGAGGGTCGCCTCGCGGAACGCCTCGACCTGGTCGGGGACGACATGGACCTGCACATGCACGACGATCACGCCGCGACTGTAACACGGGCGCCGCGCCTTCGCGCGCGGGATCCCGCTAGCATGATCGGTCATGTCCCATCGCTTGCACCGATCGTCGTTCGCGCGCCTCCACGGCCCCCTCGCCCTGTCCCTCGCGGTCGTCGCCTGCGGCGACGACGGCTCGTCCTCCGGCACCGAGATGTCGGCCGGCACCACGATGGGTTCGCTCAGCAACAACACCGACAGCGCCCCGACGAGCGCGCCCACCGGCGACATCTCGACCACCCAGGTCAGCGGCGTGTCCGACTCGCAGGGCACCGACAGCGAGTCCGCCCCGACGTCGAGCCCGGCCACCAGCGTCAGCGACACCGAGCCCACGACCGACACCGAACCCTCGACCAACAGCGAGCCCTCGACCGATAGCGCGACCGACACCGCGGGCACCTGCACCCCGTGCGCGAACGACTGCTGCACCGAGGGCGAGCTCTGCGACAACGGCCAGTGCGTGACCGACTGCGGCGGCCCGGCCCCCTGCGGCGAGGCCAACGTCTGCTGCGCCGACGACGAGCTGTGTTACCTCGGCGAGTGCGTGGTCCCGGGCGGCGCGTGCATGCAGTCGGTCTGCGCGACCAAGCCCAACGAGAACACCTGCGAGGACGGGTTCGTCTGCGACCCCTCGACGCAGCTGTGCCTGCCGTCGAAGGCCGACCCGACCTGCCAGTACATCCCGCCGGCCGGCGTGTTCCAGCCCGAGCCGCTGTGGACCTGGGGCCGGCGCAAGTCGTTCAACTGCATGATGGACAGCGACTGTCAGGTCGCCGAGGTGTGCACCGACGGCAAGTGCGCGGTGACCTGGACCCACCACGACATCGCCATGGACGACCGGCCCGAGAACTACCAGGTCTCGTCGATCCCGATCGTCGTCGACCTCGACGACAACTGCGTGCCGGACGTCATCTTCAACTCGTACATCGACGGCCAGGCCGGCGGCAACGGCGTGCTGCGGGCGCTGCGCGGCGACACCGGCGAGAAGATGTGGTCGGTGCTCGACGCCATGTGGGAGACCGACTCGACGTCCAACCCCGCCGTCGGCGACATCGACGACGACGGCCTGCCGGAGGTCGTGGCTTGCGGCGAGGGCAAGTACCTGATCGCCATCGACAGCGACGGCACTCCGCTGTGGAAGTCCGACGCGTTCGTCGGCCCGCGCAGCAGCGGCTCGGTGGCGATCGCCAACCTCGACAACGACGGCCCGCCGGAGATCGTGTTCGGCGCGGCGATGTTCGACAACGCCGGCAAGCTGCTCTACGAGGGCACGGCGGCCGGCAAGGGCGCCAACGGCCAGGGCCCGATCTCCTGCATCGCCGACCTCGACGGCGACGGCCGCCCCGAGGTCATCGGCGGGCGCTCGGCCTACAAGACCACCGGCACGGTCGCCGGCAACGACTTCGCCGGCATGGAGATGTGGACCGCCGCCTCGTACATGAACAACGACGGCTTCTGCGGGGTCGCCGACTTCAACGCCGACCTCGCCCCCGAGGTCGTGCTGGTCGCCAACACCCGCGTGCACGTCATCAACGGCCAGACCGGCGCCGTGCTCGCGACCGTGGCGATCCCCGGGGCCGGCCGCGGCGGCCCGCCCAACATCGCCGACTTCAACGGCGACGGCATCCGTGACATCGGCGTGGCCGGCTCGTCGCGCTACACCGTGTTCCTGTTCGACTCCGGGGCCAACACGCTGTCCACCCTGTGGACCGCCAACACCGAGGACGACTCCTCGCAGGTCACCGGCTCGTCCGTGTTCGACTTCGACGGCGACGGCCGCTACGAGGTCGTCTACAACGACGAGGCCTACATCCGCATCTACCCCGGCGTCGAGCCCGACTGCCTGATGAACCCGCCGGGCCCCGGCTGCGACAAGAACATGACCGACGCCGAGGTGCTGTTCCGCGACCGCAACTCCTCGCGCACGCGCACCGAGTACCCGGTCATCGCCGACGTCGACGGCGACTTCAAGGCCGACATCGTGTTCTCGACCAACAACGACACCGCGGCCTCGCTCGTGACCGACGCCGGCGTCGAGGTGTTCAAGGACAGCCTCGACAACTGGGTGTCGACGCGGCCGGTCTGGAACCAACACACCTATCACATCACCAATGTCGAGCTCACCGGCGGCATCCCGGTCAGCGAGCAGGACAACTGGACCTTCCCCGACAACCTGCCCTACAACAGCTACCGCAACAACGTGCAGGGCGCCTCCGACTTCTGCGCGCCCGACCTGACGCTCTACGACCTCGACTTCGACGCCGGCGAGTGCCTCAACATGCTCGACCTGTCGGTGTTCGTGGCCAACATCGGCTGCCTCGGGGTCGGGCCCGGGGTCAACGTCTCGTTCTACGAGGAGAACCTCGGCTACCTCGGGACCGTGCAGACGCAGGGCCCGCTGGCGGCGGGCGCGGCCGAGAAGGTCGAGTTCAGCTATCCGGGCATGTTCGAGTCGGTGACCGTGTACGCGGTGGTCGACGACGACGGCATGGGCAACGGCCAGCTCAACGAGTGCGACGAGGTCAACAACACCGGCCCGATGACCCAGGTGTGCATCCCGCCGGGCTGATGTGCGCTTTCGCGGGTCCGGGGGTCGACGCAGCCGCAGCGCGCGCCCCGGACAGCTGTCGGCCGCGATCGCGAGGCTTCCGCCGACCGCGGCGGCGAGGTTATGCTGACCGGACGATGGCCCGCGATCTGCTGCTGCTGTTGACCCTCGCGTGCGTGCCCGGGTGCGCCGGCGAGGTCACCGCGATCGCGGCGATGGTCTTCAGCATGAGCCTCGGCGCCTGGCTGGTCGGGCGCGGGCACCAGCGCAAGGCGCTGCTCGAGGCGGTCCACCTGCGCCGGGCGATCGCCACCGGCCGTCACCGGGAGATCGAGCAGCACCTGCGCCGCGAGCTCGCGCTGGCCGCGGCCGGCGAGGCCGTCAGCGTCGAGCGCCAGTGGCTCGCGCGGGCCCAGCTCGGCGGGCTCCTGGTCGCCGAGTGGCGCCTCGAAGAAGCCAGGGAGATCTACACCAGCGACATGTCGAGGCTCTCGCCGCACCTCCAGGCCCTCGCGGCCTACGGGCGCCACGAGCTCGACGCGCTCACCAGCGACCCCGACGCCGGCACCCTCGCCGCCATCCGCGACGACCGCGAGGCCTGCCTGCGCCACATCCCCCTACCTTACCAACCAACGGTCGCCCGCACCTGGGACGCCCTCGAGGGCCTCGTGCTCGCCCGCATGGCTCGCCATCGCGAGGCCGTCCCCCTGCTCGAGCGCGGCCTCGAGTGCCTCGACTTCAACCCCGCTCGCGTCGTCTACCTGTTCCACCTCGCCCAGGCCCTGGAGGCCCTCGGCGAGCGCCAGCTCGCCGCCCACCGCTACGAGCAGGCCATGCACGCGTTCCCTGGCACTCGCCTCGCCAGCGAGGCCCGCGCCCGCTGCCGCGCCCTCGACGCGGGCCGCACCGATGACCTGTTCCGCGGCATGCTGCCCGAGGCCCCCCGCGCCCGGCTCACCTCGGCCCACGCACCGCCCGGGGCCGACGACGCGGCTGTCTCTTGAGACAGTCCACATAGGCCCGCGCTGGCCGCGACTGCGGGGGTGCTGGTAGAATCAGGACAGCGTGCGCAAGGCCCTGCACAACGCGGCGGAGACGGTGACCCACAGCCTGGGTTACGCGCGCCACCTGTTGCGCGGCAACAAGGTCGCGGGCGACCTCTCGTGGGTCCAGCCGGGCACGCGCCCGGTCGTGCTGGTGCACGGCTTCCTCGGCACCCGCGGCACCATGCTGCCGCTGACCAAGCGCTTTCAGGCCGACGGCCGCGTGGTCTTCAGCTACCACCACGGCAAGTTCCAGCTCGGCTCGCTGCGCAACTCGGCGGAGGAGCTGACCCACCGCGTGCGCGAGCTGGTCGACAACCTCGAGCTCGACCGCGTCGACGTGCTGGGCTTCAGCATGGGCGGCCTGGTCGCGCTGCACGCGGTCAAGTTCCTGCAAGGGCACCGCTGGATCCGCCGCGTCGTCATGCTCGGCACGCCGCTCGCGGGCTCGTGGCTCACGCTCGCGGCGATCCCCACCATCGGCATTTTCAGCAGTTCGGTGTGGCAGGTCCGCCCGGGCTGTAAATTCCTCGACGAGCTGCGCTCCGCCCCGCTGCCGGCGGGCGTGCGCCTGCGCCAGATCCACGCCGACGCCGACGCCTTCTGTCGCAACCCCGGCCCGGTCGAGGGCGTCGACCCCGAGCACGACTACATCGTCCTGCCCGGCGGCCACGCCTCGCTCGTCGTCGCCCAGCACTTCTACGCCGCCGCCCGCGAGTTCCTCGACGAGACCGACGAGGCCGAGGTCGACGTGACGGCCTCGCGCTGAGCCCCGGGCTTCAGCCGCCGAGGCGGGCCTTCACCTTGTCGATGCGACCGCCCGCGCTCGCCTCGCCGAGGTCGCGCGCCTTCTCGTAGTGCTCGAGCGCGTCGCGGTAGCGCAGCACCGTGTAATAGGCGTCGCCGAGCTTCAGGTGGCAGGCCTTCGACTGCGGCGCCGCCTCGACCGCCAGCTCCGCGAACTTCACCGCCTTCTGCTTGACGCCGGTGTCGAAGTACACGTCGCTGAGGCCCATCAGCGCCTTGACGTTGCGGTTGTCGTAGGCGATCGCCTGGTGGAACAGGCTCTCGGCCTCGCCGCGCCGGCCGTTGCGCAGCGCGGCGACCCCCTCCTCGGCCAGCGCGCGCGCACGCGTCGGGTCGCGCTTGACCGGCGCGAGCTTCGGCCGGCGGTGCGGCGGCTCGACCGGCGCCGTGAACGTCGGCGCCGGCGCGTCGGGGCCGGTCATGGTCGGCATGTCCGCAGGGACAGGTGCAGGTGCGCTCGCGGCCACCTCCGGCCGGAGCGCCTCCGCCGGCGTGGGCGCGGGCGCAGTCGTGGTCGCGGCGGGGATGCTCGCCTTCTCGGGCCGTCGCGGCAGCGCCCCGACCGCGACCAGCGAATCTTTAATAATTAGACGGTCGCGCAGGGACAGCTGGTCGCTGTCGGCGAGGGCTCGCTCGAGGGCGTGGCCGCGGCGCTCGCGGTCCTCGTCGGCGAACGCGCCGACGAGGCCGAGGGCCTGCAGCTCGCCGAGGCTCCAGCCGCCTGACGCCGCCTTGTCCTCGAACACCGCGAACCTCCCGTCGGTCAGGCCGGAGCGCTCGATCGCCCGCGCGTTGTCGGGGTCGAAGCTGCGGGCCCAGATGTAGTACTCGACCGCGAACGGACGCGCGCCGGCCACGTCCCAGTACTTGTCGCCGAGCGAGACGAGGCCGCTGGCGAAGCGGCGACGCAGCTCGGCGGCGCGGTCGTCGGCCAGCGCCGCCGCGTCGCCGTCGACGGCCTCGAGCTCGAGCACCTTCTTGTACGCCGTCGGCGCCTCGGGCTCGGACGCCGGCGGGGCCACATAGTGGGTCAGCGACGCGGCCGCCAGCGCCTCCTCGGCGATCCGGTCGATCTCCCCGCGGGCGCGCGCCCCCGGCTCGCCCGGCAGCAGCGCCCACGTCAACGCGACCCCGGCCGCCAGCGACGCCAGGCCGATCGCCGGCAACAACCACCGCCGACGCGGCTCGAGCCCGCCGGGCATGCCGCGACGCAGCCGGGCCAGGCGCTCGGGCTCGACGGGCGGCAGCGGCAGGTCGTCCCACGCCGTGCGCAGGCCGCTGGCGATCTGCGCCTCGCACAGCGCGGCCTCGAGGTCGTGCATGTCGGCGTAGCGGCGCTCGGGCTGCTTGGCCAGGCAGCGCAGCACCACGGCCTCGAGCGCGGGGAGGATCTTCCGCTCGGGCACGAGCTTGCTCGGCGGGGTCGGCTCGTCGTCGAGCTGGGCGAGCAGCACCTCCTCGACGACCTCGCCGGGGAACGGCGCCGCGCCGGTCATCAATTCGTAGGCCACGCAGCCGACCGCGTACATGTCGAGGCGCCCGTCGAACGGCTTGCCCTCGATCTGCTCCGGCGCCATGTAGTGCGGCGTGCCGGCGATGCGCGAGCTCTGCGGCGGACCGGCGGCCAGCATCGCCGAGATCCCGAAGTCGACGAGCTTGACGACCCCGCTGCGACCGCCGCGCTCGACCAGGATGATGTTCTCCGGCTTGATGTCGCGGTGGACGATCCCGTGGGCGTGCGCCGCCGCCAGCCCCTTGCACAGCTGGCGCAGCGTGGCCACCAGCGACCCGTGATCCGGCAGCGACTTGACGTCGGCCGGCACCAGGTCGTGGCCCGCGAGCATCTCCATGCAGATGAACAGGCGCCCGTCCGGCAGCTCGCCGAAGTCGAAGATCTCGACGACGTTCGGGTGGCCCATGCGGCTGGCCGCGCGCGCCTCGTCGCGGAACACCTGGGCCATCTCCGGCTGCTGGCTGAGGTCGAAGCGCAGCACCTTCAACGCGACGTGGCGCTCGATGTCGATGTGCTCGGCCTCGTAGACCACGCCCATCCCGCCCTCGCCGAGCCAGCGGACCAGGCGGTAGCGCGTGCCCGGGATCAGCTTGCCGGTCACGAGGCGCAGGCGCGTGCGCTCCGAGTTGGCCGCCTTGGCGTCGCGCGCCGGCAGCACCCCGCCGAGGCGCGAGGCGACGATCGTCTGGTGCGGCCCGGTCGCGGTCGCGGCTGCAGCCGCGGCGATCTCCGGCACCGTGACGGCGGCCGCGCGCGACTCCTCGGGCCGCGGCACCGGCGTCAGCAGCGACGCGCGCGGCCCGACGAGCGACGGCGCGTAGCCGAGGCGCGTCCGCTTGATCGCCGAGTTGACCGCCGAGCCCGGGTCTTCCCCGGCCTCGGATTCGAGGGGTTCAGACACGGCGGCAGTGTAACAAGCCGGGCGGGTGCATGTGCACCGACCTCACGGAGACTTCGTGGGGGCCCGCGCCGGATCGTCGGCGCCTGCAGGAGCCTTCGTCGGCGGCCAGACCAGGGTCGGCTGGAGGTCCTTGGAGACCATCACCTCGCCGGCGCGGTTGATGATGACGGCCTCGAGGTCGGGGTGGGCCTCGACGAACGCCATGCCCTTCTCGGGGCCCATCACCGCCACGGCGGTCGCGTAGGCGTCGGCGTCGGTGGCGTCCTTGGCCAGGACGGTCACGCTCTGGGCGCTGCGCTCCTCTGGGATCGGCCAGCCGGTGGCGGGGTCGAGGATGTGGGCGTAGCGCTTGCCCTGGAACTCGAAGAACCGCTGGTAATCACCCGAGGTGACGATGGCCCGATCGCTGGACGGGATCGCCGCAAGCGAACCGGGCCGGTCGGGCCGCTGGATGCCCACCATCCACGGCTTGCCGGCCTTGGTCCCCGACACGTAGGTGTCCCCGCCGCCCTCGACGATGTGATTGTTGAAGCCGCGCTGGACCAGCACGAGGGCGGCCCGGTCGACCCCGTAGCCCTTGGCGATGGCGCCGAGGCCGAGCTTCATGCCGGGTTTTTGCAGGCGACCCTGGCCGGTGTTGGGGTCGAGCTCGATCGCCCGCCAGTCGACGAGGTGCAGCTTGGCGGAGATCTCCTCGGGCTTCGGAGGCGTCGCGCCCGGGTCGAACTTCCACAGCTGGCCGACCCCGTAGAAGCTGGGGTCGAAGGCCCCGCCGGTGGCCTCGGCGATGACCTTGCTGCGCTGCAGCAGCTCGAACAGCTCCGGGCTCAGCGGGCGCATGGGTCCGCCGGCGTTCGCGTTGAGCTGCGAGAGCTCGCTGGTCGGCCGCCACTCGCTGGCGATCTGTTCGACCCGCTCGATCTCCGCCAGCGCCGCCTCGATCGCCGCCCCGCCTTCGCTCGCCGGACGATCGCCGAGCCACAGGTTGATCGAGAAGCGCGTGCCCATCTGCATGGCCTCGGCGTAGATCGTGCCGTCCTTGCGCACCGGCGGGGCCTCGCGCGCGGGCTCGGGCGCGGGCGCCTGCTTCACCGGCTCGTCGACCTTGCGCGGGTCCGGCGTCGGGCTCGTCGGCGCCGGTGTACATGCACCGAGCAGGGCGAGCGAGACGGCGAGTCGGGCGGAGATCCTCAACGCGCTCACTTCTTCTTCGGCGGCACGATGGGCAGCAGCGGCCGCGGTTTGAAGATGTCCTTCGGCGGAGGCGGCGGCGCCTTGCCCGGCTTCAGCGGCGGCGGCGCGGGCTTCGACGGCCTGGTCTCCACCGGCGCCTCCTCGACCTCTTCGACCTCGTCGGCCTCCTCGAGCTCGTCGACGTCGTCCTCGCTCCCCAGCTGCTCGAGCGTCGCCGCCTCGAGGTCGAGGCTCCGCGGCTTGCGCGACGAGGTCGCCGCCTCGAGGTCCGCCAGGCGCGGGCGCGCGGGCCTCACGGCCGCCTCGACGGGTTCGCCCTTCGCCTCGGCCTCGATCTTGTCGTCGACCCCGGCCGGCTCGTGCTTCGACGGCGCGGTGGTCAGCGACAGCGCCGAGGCGGCCACGTGCGGGCGCGACCGCTCCGACTCGAGCTCCTCCATCAGCGACTTGGCGCGCGGCTCGGGCTCTGTCGGCTTCGACTCCGCCGGCCTCGCCTCGTCGCGGGGCGCCGGCTCGTCGATGGTGAGGTTGTCGAACGCGTTCTCGGTCGCCGGGTCGGTGTCGAGCTCGGCGGCCAGCGACTTCGGCACGTCCGCCAGCCCGAGAGGTTGGCTGGTCCGGCGGATCCGGCCCGGCGTCGGCGCGCCCGCCTCGCGCGGCTTCGGCGGCGCGAACACCTTGAAAGATCCGGTCGCAGACACCGACTCGGGCTTGCGCGGCGGCGGGAAGAACCCGCTGCCCTCGCCGCTCGGCCGCGCCGTGAAGCCGCTCGCCTCACCCAGCGGCCGCAGGCCGCTCGACTCGCTGGCCCGCCGGAACGCCGAGCCGCTGTCGCCCGGCGGCTTGAACCGCGGCTCCGTCAGCCCGCTCGACTCGCCCGCCGGCCTGGTCTCGCCGCTCGGCTCGCCCGGCGTCGCCGCTCTCGCGGGCTTGGCCTCGGCAGGCTCGCCCGCCGCGTTCGGCTCGACCTGCGTCGGCGGCTTGTACTTCCCGCTCTCGCTCGTCGGCGGCTTGGACTTGGTCTCGCCGCTCGACTCGCCGCCGGACGGCTTGAACCTGGTCTCGCCGCTCGACTCGCCGCCAGACGGCTTGAACCTGGTCTCGCCGCTCGGCTCCGGCTTGGCAGACGCGGGCTCGACCTTGGCGCTCGCCTCGAGCCTCGCCGCCTCCTCTGCGGCCTCGAGTCTCGCCGCCTCCTCCGCCGCCTCGGCCCGCGCCGCCTCCTCCGCCTCGATCCTCGCTGCCTCGGCCTCTGCCTCCGCCTCGGCCTTCGCCGCCTCGGCCCTCGCCGCTTCGGCCCTCGCCGCCTCGGCCGCGGCGGCCTCGGCCTTTGCCTTGGCGGCGCGCAGCTCGGAGACCGGCTGGGGCGCGGTCTGTTCCTCGGGCTCGTACTCGGCGAAGGCGGCGTCGAAGTCGTCGACCTGCCTCGTCGGCGCCCTGGCCTCGGGCTTCGCCGGCGCCTTCGGGCCCGACGGCTCCGCCCTGGCCTCGACCTTCGCGGGAGACGGCCTGGCCTCGACCTTCGCGGCCGGCTTCGCGGGGGCGGGTTCGTCGTCGGCGAGGTCCTCGGTGATGATCGGGATCGACGTGGTGATCGCCCGCTGCGCGCCGGTGCGGCCGTCGTCGATCTCGAGGTCGAAGTCGAGGTCGCCGTCGGTGAACTGCAGCGCCGGCTCGGAGATCTTGACGTAGCCGGCCGCGAGCCCGCCCCACAGCGCGTCGAGCGTCGGGTAGTGGCGCCAGTAGCGGGCCGCGAGCCGCGGGCCCGGGCTGTCGGTGCCCTTGGCCACGTGGATGTTGATGAGCCCGGCGAGCACGTTAACCGCCAGCACGTGGCCGGTGTAGTAGGCGTCGATCGCCTCCTTCAGGCGCCAGAACAGCTCCTGCGGCGTGCCGTCCTTGCCGATCACCGCCTTCCACAGGCGCAGCGGCCCGTGCTCGACCACCGGCGCGAACAGGAACTCGCGGCCGCTGGGGAACAGCAGGTGGAAGCGCTCCTGCTCGATCACGAAGTCGTCCTCGGCCACGCCGAGCTGGCGCACCAGCATCGACAGCTGCGGCCCGGTCGGACGCAGCTCGCGCAGGCGGTCGAGCCGGCGCACGGCCCCGTGCAGGCCCGCGTCGCGCAGCACCTCGGCGAAGATGTCCTCGACCTCGTCCCAGGTGCCGGCCATCGGCAAGGTCGCGAGCACGCGGCCGCCGATGCGGTTGACGCGGATCATCTCGCCGAGCGCGGTCGACACGTCGCCGGTCTCGCCGAGCACGAGGTTGGCGACGACCAGGTTGTAGGTGTCGTCGGCCATGGTCGTCACGTCGTCGAAGTTCCCGGCCTTCAGATAGACCCGGTTCTTCCACTCCGGACGCATGCGCGACTTGGCCAGCTCGAGCAGGATGTCGTCCGGCTCGAGCGCCAGCACGCGGCTCGACGCGCCGAGCCGGCCGAGCAGCTCCGCGGTGGTCCGCCCGACGCCGCAGTGGATGTCGAGCGCCGTCACGTCGCCCGCGTTGGGCAGCGTCGTCGGCAGGTTGCGGACGAGCAGGCGCGCGAACCGGTCGTGCCAGATGGGCGCGATCTCGCGATCGATGACCCGGGCGACCCGGCGGTCTCGCAGGCTGCTCGCCGCTCCTCCGCGACTGTCCTGACTGCTCAAGGGGACGACTTACGCTCTCTCGGTTGGCGGCGGTTTCGGTTCGCTCAGGGCAGGAGCACCAGGCTGAAGTAGTAGTTGCTGCCGTTGCCCTCCTGCCGCACCAGGTTGGCCTTGGTGGCCGAGTCGGCCTCGTTGCGGCCGCAGCCGTCCGGGTCGCTGGTGACGCAGTAGTCGAAGGTGACGTTGACGATCCACGCCCTGTCCTGGAAGCGCTCGAGCAGGGTGGGGTTGCTCTCGCCGATCCTGACCGCGTGGGTGAAGCCCTCGAAGCCCGGGTTCGGGAAGCTCGCGTTGGGGCTGGCCGACACGCTCCCGCCGTCCATCGACGACGACAGCGTGTTGTACGAGAACACGAACACGTAGAAGCACGTGTTGTTGCCGCAGCCCATCGAGTTGACGGTCACCTTCGGGTCCGGCACGTCGCTGCCGAACACCACCGGGTTGCCCGGGCCGATGCCCGAGAGCACGCCGGGCAGGAAGGTCGCGATGTCGACGCCGTCCTCGCGCATGATGTCGTAGGCGTTCGGCGCCTGCGTCATGTTGGGCGCGCAGTACGGCACGTAGGCGCTGACGGTCGAGGCCCCGGTCGACTGCGTGTAGGTCGAGATGAAGCCGTAGATGCCGTACGCCAGCGTGCCGGTGACCGCGCCGCCGACCGTGCACGAGGCCGCGTCGAAGTTGATGCCCGGCGGCATGGTGTCGGGGGTCATCTTGTCGCGGTCGAAGTCGCCGCTGCCGTTGCCGCGGCCGGTCTTCAGCTCGCAGGAGATCGGGTACAGGTTGTCGTTGTCGACGGTCAGGATGCCCTGGGCCAGCAGGTCGTCGAGCGAGTCGAAGTCGCCGTCGCCGACCGGCACGCAGCCGTCGACGTCGGCCAGCAGGTTGCCGTGGTCGACCTGCACCGGGTCGCGCACCTGCAGCAGGCCGCACTGCGTCGTCGACACCGTGCCGTCCGCGTCGGTCACCACCAGCTCGACGTCGAAGTCGCCGGTCACCGTCGGGATGCCGGTGACCGTCGCCTTGCTGGTGTCGTTGGCGTCCGGCACCAGCGTCAGCCCGGCCGGCAGCCCGTTCGCCACCCACTGGTACGGCGCGCGCCCGGCGGTGAAGCTCACCGGCCAGTCGTACTGCACGCCGTTGAAGCCGTCCGGGATGGTCCCCGTGTCGTCGCGGCAGGTCGCCTCGTCCGCCGGGTCGATGACGATGTTGCCGCAGTTGTCGAACGTGCGCGTCTCACCGGCCGAGTCGGTCACGGTGATCACCAGCTCGTCGAAGTCGCCGGCCGTCGTCGGCGTGCCGGCGATGACGCCGGTGGTCGGGTCGAGCACGAGCCCGTCGGGCAGCCCGCTCGCCGTCCAGCTGTACGGAGCGGCGCCGCCGCTGACGAGCGTGTTGAGGTCGAACATGTAGGGCCGCCCGACCACGCCGCCGGGCAGCGTCTCGCACGCGAGCCCGATGTCCCGCGGGAACCCCCAGGGGGCCAGCTCGTCGCGCGAACAGGCGCCGGCCAGCGCAGACGCGGTCAAGAGCCCTGTGGTCATGAGAATGAGGCGAAAGTTCATCGTCGACTCCGGTGGGACGCGCGCGAGAGGGGATCATGCCCCGAAGGGCCGTAGGCAGGCCGCCAGGGTATCATGTGCCTCTAGCGCTGGCTACGCGCCGAAGCAAGGATCCGGCGCGCCGCGGACCGCCTCGCGGGGCCCTGCGATCGGCCTCGCGGGGCCCGATCGCCGCCGCGGGCCCGCGACCACGCGCCGCCGGCCCGTGGATCCCCGCTCGGGCGAGGTCGCGCCGGGCCCCGTCGCCGCCCCGGACCACCTAGACCGCAGTTCTCGCGGCGCCGACGAGCTCCTCGACCGCGGCCGCTGCCTTGGGGATCGCCGCGGTCAACACCTCGGGGGCGCCATCGGTGCAGCGCACGTCGTCCTCGATGCGGATGCCGCGAACGTCCGCGAACGCCGCGAGCCGCTCGCGCCGCAGGCTGCCGTCGCGAACGAACGGCCCGCACAGCGCCTCGTCGCCGAGGATCGCCGGCACGTTGTAGAACCCCGGCTCGATCGTCACCACCATGCCCGGCGCGAGGTCGCGGTCCAGCCGCAGATACCCGAGCCCGAATTGACCGCTGCGCGTCCGTCCAGGCCCGTATCCGGCGCGGTCACCGAGGTCCTCCATGTCGTGCACGTCGAGCCCCAGCAGATGCCCCACACCGTGCGGGAAGAACAACGCGTGCGCCCCCCGCTCGACCAGCCCGTCCGGGTCCCCGACCAGCAGCCCCTCGTCGACCAGCCCCCGCGCCAGCGTGCGCGCGGCCTGCAGGTGCACGTCGCGGTAGCGCACCCCCGGCCGCACGCGGTCGATGGCGTCGAGATTGGCCTGTAGGACGATGTCGTACAGGGCTCGCTGGGCCGCGGAGTAGCGGCCCGAGACCGGCCAGGTGCGGGTCACGTCGCTGGCCCAGCCGTGGTGCTCGGCTCCGGCGTCGACCAGCAGGAGATCTCCGGCCTGCATGGTGTGGACGCTGTGCTCGGCGTGCAGGACCTCGCCGTGCACGGTGACGATGCTGCCGTACGCAGGCTGGCAGCCGCGGGCCGCGAACGCCTGCTCGATGACCGCCCGCACCGCCGCCTCGTGCCGCCCCGGGGCCGTCGCCGCCATGCCCGCGAGGTGGCCGTCGCGGGTCGCCAGCACCGCCTCGCGCGTGAGCGCCAGCGCCGGTTCGTCGTGGATCAGCCGGCAGGCGATCAGCGCCTCGGCCAGCCCCGCGTCGCGTTCGTCGAGCGGCACCGTGCCCGCGAGCTGCTCGTCGTGCTCGCCCCAGGGGCGCCCGAGCAGCGCGGCCTGGCGCGCGCGCGTGCGGGCGTGCAGCGCCGGCACGGTGGCCACGGCGTTCGCCCCGCCGCGCTCGCCGATCGCCGCGGCCAGCTCCGCGAGCGGGCGGATCCGCCGGACCCCGCACGCCGCCGCGAGCTCCGACCAGCCCGGCGCCGGGCCGATCCACAGCGGGTCGTCGGCGGCCGGCGGGGCGGCGAAGATCTCCCACTCGTCGCCCGCGCCCAGCAGCGCCGCCCCCGGCCACTGCACGCCCGTCAGGTACAGGAAGTGACTGTGCGCGCGGTACGGGTAAATGTTGGCGGCGTAGTTGCGGGGCACGAGATCCCCCGCGCACACCAGCGCGGCCCGATCCGAGCCCAGCGCCGCGGCCACACGGCGACGGCGAGCGGCGAACACCTCGGATCCCTGGATCGGCAGGAGCACGGACATGCCGCGCATGCTACCGCGATCGAGGCCCCTCGTTTACCCTCCGGGGCCTTGTCGAGCGAACTTCACGGCCCCGGCCCCGCGGACCCGCCCGCCCCGGCCGCTCCGTCGCCGCCCGCCGAAGCACCTGTCCCGAAGGCCAGCCCCGACGCCGGCCCGGCCGCCCGCCTCGTCCCCGACCGCCGCGTCCTGCTGTGGCTCGCCGTCGCCGCGCTCGTCACGCGCCTGCTGTGGGTCCTGCTGATCCACCCGCCCGGCGACTACGTGTTCTCGGACATGGGCATGTACGTCAAGCGGGCCCGCGACCTCGTCAACGTCGGCGTGCAGTCCGGCGTCCGCGACCTCGCGTGGCAGGCCTACGGTACCCACTACCTGCTCGCCGTGCCGTTCAAGATCTTCGGGCCCGAGGCCCCGTACCGGGCCGCCGGCGTGCTCTGGGGCCTGCTCGGCGCGCTCGCCGTGCCGCTGACCTACCTCGTGGCCTGCCGCGTGCTGCCGACCCTGCGCCTCGCCGCGATCGCCGGGGTCATCGCGCTGCTGTGGTACCCGAACCTCTCGACGACCGGCTACTTCCTGTCCGAGACCCCGTTCCTCGCGTTCCAGCTGCTGGCCGTCCACTGGCTGCTGCGCGTGCTGCAGGAGGGCCGCATGGCCTGGCCCGCCGGGCTCGCGGCGGCCTGCGCGTTCATGCTGCGCCCGCAGTCGTCGATCTTCTTCGCCATGGTGCTCCTCTTGTGGCTGGTCAACTTCCGCCGGCTGCCGTGGGTGCGCTGGAGGCAGCTCGTCGGCGTCGGCCTGCCGCTGGTCGCCGCGCTGCTGTTTAGCCTGTGGCGCTACCACAGCCACACCGGGCGCTGGGACGGCATCGCCGAGAACGCGAACATGAACCTGACCGCCGGGCGCTGCCACAACATCGTCACCCAGGCCTTCAAGAAACCGGCGGATTTAAAAAAGAGCGAGAAGAACCACAACACCAACGACGGCCGCCGGGTCAGCCTGCCGGGCTTTCGCACGCTGGCCAAGGTGTTCCCGCACGACCACCCGCTCGGCCTGCGCCCGGCCATGGAGTCGGAGACGATCCGGTTCGTCGGCTACATCGGCGACCCCTGGCTCAACCAGAAGATCCGCCAGGAGTGCTACCGCCGCACCGGCGTGCTCGGCCAGCTCCGCTACTCGGTCGTCAACCTCATGCTGCAGTGGTTCATCGCCAAGCAGTGGCCCGACAACTCGAAGGGCAAGGAGTACTTCCTCGGCGTGTCGGAGGTGTTCCGCCACGGCTTCCAGATCGTCGTGCTGGTGCCGTCGCTGATCGGCATGGGCGTCGCCCTCGGCCGCTGGCGGCGCCGGCCCGCCCACACCCTCGTCGCCCTCGTCCTGCTCGGCTCGATGATCACCGCCGCGATCTTCTTCGGCGAGGTCCGCCTGCGCACGCCGTACGACCCCTACGCCGTGATCCTCGCGCTCCTGGCCGGCGCGTGGTGCGTGGACCTCTGGCGCCGCCGCCGGGCCCGCGCCGCCGCGGCGTGACCTCGCCGCGGGCCTGTGGTACCAGTTGCCGGCCATGCCCGTCGCCGACTTCGCCACGTACAGTCGCATGCTCGACCACGCCAGGACGCACAAGTTCGCGTACCCGGCGATCAACATCACCAGCTCGAGCACGATCAACGCCGCCCTCGCGGCGTTCGCCGCGGCCAGGAGCGACGGCATCCTGCAGGTCAGCACCGGCGGCGGCGAGTTCGCCTCCGGCACCGCGATCAAGGACATGGCCCTCGGCGCGATCGCCCTCGCCGAGTACATCCACCGCGTGGCCGCCCGCTACCCCATCAACGTGGCGATCCACACCGACCACTGCTCGGCCGACAAGGTCGACAAGTTCCTGCGCCCGCTGCTCGCCGAGACCCGCCGCCGCCGCGCCGCCGGCCAGAGCAACCTGTTCTCCTCGCACATGTTCGACGGCTCGGAGCTCCCGCTCGACCAGAACATGAAGATCGCCCAGGAGCTGCTGCGCGAGTGCGCCGAGCTCGAGCTCATCCTCGAGGTCGAGGCCGGCGTGGTCGGCGGCGAAGAGGACGGCGTCAACCACGAGGGCGCCCCCCGCGAGAAGCTCTACACCACCCCCGAGGACATGGTCGGCGTGGCCACCGCCCTGCGCGCAGTCAAAGGCGGCAAGTACATGTTCGCCGCCACCTTCGGCAACGTGCACGGCGTCTACAAGCCCGGCAACGTCAAGCTGAAGCCCGAAATTCTCAAACACGGCCAGGCCGCCGTGCAGCAGAAGTACGGCGAGACCTTCGACCTCGTGTTCCACGGCGGCAGCGGCTCCGAGCTCAGCGAGATCCACGAGACGCTCGAGTACGGCGTGATTAAAATGAACATCGACACCGACACCCAGTACGCCTACACCCGGCCGATCGCCGACCACATGTACAAGCAGTACAGCGGCGTGCTGAAGGTCGACGGCGAGGTCGGCGACAAGAAGCAGTACGACCCCCGCACCTACCTCAAACTGGCCGAGAAGGGCATGCAGGCCCGCATCGTCCAGGCCTGCGCCGATCTCCGCTCGACGGGGACCACCCTGTTCAAAACCTGATGCGCACCCACGTCGACCCCGAGCGGCCCAACCCGCGACATCTGCAGCCCGCGGTCGACGCGCTGAAGCGCGGCCAGGTCATCCTGTATCCGACCGACACCGGCTACGCGTTCGGCTGCGCCCTGTCGAGCGTCAAGGGCATCGCCGCCATCCGCCGCCTGAAGGGCCTCGACGAGCGCTCGCCCAAGCCGCTGTCGATGATCGTCAAAGACCTGGCGGAGATCGGCCGCTACGGGGTGATGAGCACCTCGCAGTTTCGCCTGATCCGCCGCCTGCTCCCGGGCCCCTACACGTTAATCCTCAAAGCCAGCTCGGATGTCCCCAAGACCATGCACAACCGCCACCACGAGGTCGGCCTGCGCATGCCGAAGCACCTGGTCGCGTGCACGCTGCTGGCCGAGCTCGGTGAGCCGCTGCTGACCGGCTCGGTCACCCCGTCCGACGACGAGGCCCCCCAGCTCGAGGACGCCGAGGAGCTCGAGAACCGCCACGCCCGCGACCTCGCCGTCGTCGTCGACGTCGGCCCGCTGTGGCCCGACCCGTCGACCGTGCTGCGCCTCATCGACGACGAGATCGAGCTGCTGCGCCAGGGCCAGGGGGAGTTCGCGCCATGACCGGCGACGAGGCCGCCCCGACCAACCCCGACGCACACGCCCCCGAAGCCCCGACCGAAGCCCCGCGCCCGCAAATTATTAAAATCTTCCAGGGCGACAACCTCGACGTCCTGCCGCGCCTGGCCGACGCCTCGTTCGACCTCATCTACATCGACCCGCCGTTCAACACCGGCCACGCCCAGGCGCGCACGCAGATCAAGGTGGTGCAGGACGCCGAGGGCGACCGCGTCGGCTTCTCCGGCCGCCGCTACCGCACGATCAAGCTCGGCACGCGGGCCTACGCCGACGTGTTCGACGACTACCTCGAGTTCCTGTGGCCCCGCCTCGAGCACGCGCACAGGCTATTAAAGCCGCAGGGCAGCCTGTTCGTGCACCTCGACTGCCGCGAGGTCCACTACGCGAAGGTGGCGCTCGACCAGATCTTCGGCCGCCACAATTTCATCAACGAGATCGTGTGGGCCTACGACTACGGCGCCCGCTCGCGCAGCCGCTGGTCGGCCAAGCACGACAACATCCTGTGGTACGCCCGCGACCCGCGCCGCTACACCTTTAATTATGCCGACATCGACCGGATCCCCTACATGGCGCCCGGCCTGGTCGGCCCCGACAAGGCCGCCCGCGGCAAGACGCCGACCGACACCTGGTGGCACACGATCGTCAGCCCGAACGGCAAAGAGAAGACCGGCTACCCCACGCAGAAGCCATTAAAGATCCTCGAGCGCATCGTCCGCGTGCACTCGCGCCCGGGCGAGCGCGTGCTCGACTTCTTCGCCGGCTCCGGCAGCTTCGGCGAGGCCGCCGCCCGCCTCGGGCGGCAGGCCGTGCTCGTCGACCACAACCCCGAGGCCGTCGCCGTCATGCGCCAGCGACTGGCCTTCGCCGACCCCGAGGTCGTGGTCGTCTCCGCGTGATCTCCGTCAGCGCACGAAGATGAAGCCGAAGCCCTGCTTCTTGACCGGCATGGCCAGGTTGTCGCAGTTCTGGTTGCCGACGCTCGAGAACGGGTTGTTCATGCACAGGTTCGGCATGCCGGCGATGCCGAGGCCGAGCACCGACTCCGGCGAGCTGCAGTCCATCTCCTTGTTGGCGAGGATGCCGATGCGCACGCGCGCCCCGGCCATCCCGTTCGGCGCGTTGTTGATGCCCTCCTGGTCGCAGTTGTCCTGCAGCGAGGCCTCCGGCACCAGCGTCGACCAGGTCGCCTTGGACAGCGTGGTCGCCACGTAGTCGTCGGGCATGAACAGCTCGTACAGCGAGTTCTGCGGCCCGACGTCGACGGTCACGTAGGTGACCGTCGGCGGGTTGTTCATCGGCATGTTCGGCGACTCCATGCCGACGTGGATCTCGGTGAACGGCACCGAGTTCCACGTCTCCAGCTTGGCCGACACGTGGTCGAAGCCCGGCTGGTTGGGCGACAGCAGGACGTTGTTGGTCCAGCGCGGGTCGCCGTACTGCCAGCTGTTGGTCGGCGCCACCTTGGCGGCCAGCGTCCAGCCGCCGCCGTCGGTCGTCATGTCGCACCACGCCTGCCAGGACTTGTCCCCGACCGTGAACCCGTAGACGCCGTCCATCACCGCCGGGTCGAACGCCAGCACCTCGGCGCAGCTCTGCGGGACCGCGCAGTTGCCCAGGCAGCCGTCCTGGCTGTCGCCGTTGGCGTCGTCGCAGGCCTCGCCGTCGGCGTCCTGCAGCATGCCGTCGCCGCAGTACGGGCCCTTGGACAGGCAGTCCGCGTTGCACCCGCCGTACGCGCCGTCGTTGACCCCGTCGTCGCAGACCTCGCCGATGCCCATCTGCACGATGCCGTCGCCGCACACCGGCGCCGCGCAGGCGTTCGAACAGTCGTCGTCGTCGACGTCGTTGCCGTCGTCGCAGGCCTCGCCGTCGGCGTCGTCGACGTTGCCGTCGCCGCAGCTCGGCCCGAACGCCTTGCAGTCGGCCATGCACCCGTCGTACGACCCGTCGTTGGTGCCGTCGTCGCACACCTCGCCGTCGCCGTCGTCGACGTTGCCGTCGCCGCAGTTCGGCCCGAACGCGCCGCAGCCGGGCATGCACCCGCCGTACGACCCGTCGTTGGCGCCGTCGTCGCACACCTCGTCGCCGTTGACCGAGCCGTCGCCGCACGAGGCGCCGCTGGTGGTCGCGGTCGTGTCGCCGGTGCTGGTCGCGCCGCTGCTGTCGGTCGTCTCGGTGTTGTCCGTGGTCGAGGTCTGGACGCTGGGTCCGTTGCCGGTGTCGGTGGGCGACGCGGTCTCGCCGCCCTCGCTCGAGCTGCTGCTGTCCCCGGTCTCTTCGACCGGCGGATCGACCGGCACACAGGCGAAACAGGCGACCACGGCGCCGACGACGCCCTTCGCAATCCCATGGTTCCACGTAGTCATGAACGAATAATCCCTCTGCCGATCGTCGATCGGCGGCACATGAGCGTCGCAGCCGGGCTGCGCGCAAGTGGTCTTTTGCGGCGACGACAGTAACACCCACCGACTGTCGCCGACACTCCCCCGAGGTGGTGTCCGTTGCACCCGCGTGTGGCGCGTGGTCCTCAGACCAGGTCCGCCCGCGTTCGTTCGCGTGCGCATGCACCGATCATCCGACGCGCGACGGCGCGAGCGGCGTACTCACGACCCTCACGCCCGGCCCTCACCGGGAAACACCGCTCCGCCGCGCGCCCGCGGGCCGGCTCGACAGCGCGAAGATTTGCCGGCACGGTTCGGGGCATGACGCCCGAGCCGCTCATCCTCGTCACCGGCGCCAGCGACGGCATCGGCCGGGAGACCGCCCGCGAACTGACGCGCCGGGGCGCGCGCGTGCTGGTCCACGGCCGCGACCCCGCGCGGGTGCGGGCGGCCGCCGCCGAGCTGGCGGGCATCGCCGGCCGACCCGCGCCCGACCCGGTGGTCGCCGACCTCGCGAGCCTGACCGCGGTCCGCGAGCTCGCGCGGGAGATCGACGCCCGCGGCCACCGGCTCGCCGTCGTCGTCCACAACGCCGGCGTGTACATGAAGCGCCGCGACCGCACCGTCGACGGCCACGAGACGACCTTCGCCGTCAACCACCTCGCCCCCTTCCTGCTCACCCACCTGCTGCTCGGCTGCCCCGCCGGCGAGGGCCTGCGCCGCATCGTCAACGTCAGCTCGATCGCCCACGGCCGCGGGCGCGTCGACCTGGGCGACCCCCAGCTGCTGCGCCAGCCGTTCAGCAGCTACGCCTCCTACGCGACCTCGAAGCTGGCCAACGTGCTGTTCACCGTCGAGCTCGCGCGCCGCCTCGCCGCCCGCGGGGTCGCCGTCAACGCCCTCCACCCCGGCGTGTCGTCGACCAAGCTGCTCACCGAGGGCTTCGAAATGGAGGGCAGCGACTCGCTGTCCGAGTCCGCCGCCACATCGGTGTTCCTCGCCCTCGACGACGCGGTCGAGGGCACCACCGGCCGCTACTTCGTCAAGCGTCGGCCCTCGCCGATGAACCCCGTCGCCAGCGACGCGCAGCTCGTCCGCCGGTTCTACGAGCTGAGCGCCGAGCTCGTCGGCGTGGCCCCGCTGCCCGGCTGACGCTCAGCGCCCCGCCGCCGGCGCGCTCGGCGTGTTGCCGGCGTTGACGATCACCGGCGTCGTCGCAGCGAGAACGTGACTCCTCCGATCCGGATGGTGGACCCTCGCGCCCGGCGATGCACGACATCTCGGTCGGCTTTTACGCGCTGTATAAATCTTTAATGGGATTGATAAGGACGGATAGGACTTCATGCGCGCCCACGCGCGAACACCGAGTCAACCCTTTGAAATCATTACATCGGTGCGCGCTGGTCTCCGCCCTGCTTTATAGGCCGCTGACACGAACCGGAGCCCCCGACATGGCCAACCTGACCCTCTTCTCCTCGCTGTTCTCGCGCCGCCAGCCGGCGCCCGCCGCCACCGCGGTCAACGAGGCGGGCGGGCTCGCCTACAAGCGCGGCGACAAGCAGGCGCTGGCCCAGTACGTGGCGACGGGCTGCCTCGGCGGCACCTTCTACGCCTCGGCGCAGGAGCAGCTCGACGCGGTGCAGAAGCTGTGCGCCTCGCTGGACGCCGAGTTCATCGCCCGCGCGGCGCTCTACGCCCGCGGTCGCGGGCACATGAAGGACATGCCGGCGCTGCTGCTGGCGGTGCTGGCGAGCCGCGACGGCGCGCTGCTCGAGCGGGTGTTCGACCGCGTGGTCGACAACGGCAAGATGCTGCGCACGTTCGTGCAGATCGTCCGGTCGGGCGTGACCGGCCGGCGCTCGCTCGGCTCGCGCCCGAAGCGGCTGGTCCAGCGCTGGCTGGCGAGCCGCAGCGACGCCCAGGTGTTCGCCGCGAGCGTCGGCGCGGCCCCGTCGCTGGCCGACATCGTCAAGATGGTGCACCCGCAGCCGGACACGGCGAGCCGGCGCGCCCTCTACGGCTGGCTGCTCGGCCGCGAGTACAGCGCGTCCGACCTGCCGGCGGTGGTCCGCGCGTTCGAGGACTTCAAGCACGGCCGCACCCGCGAGGTGCCGGACGTGCCGTTCCAGATGCTGACCGCGCAGAACCTCGGCAAGCGCGAGTGGAGGGCCATCGCCGACCACGCCGGCTGGCAGATGACGCGCATGAACCTCAACACGTTCCTGCGCCACGAGGTGTTCGACGACCCCGCGCTCACCCGCAAGATCGCCCAGCGCCTGCGCTCGCCCGAGGAGGTCCGCCGCGCGCGCGCCTTCCCGTACCAGCTCATGACGGCCTACACCCAGGCCGACGCGAAGGTCCCGCGGGTCGTCCGCGAGGCCCTGCACGACGCCATGGAGGCGGCCCTCGGCAACGTGCCGGAGATCGAAGGCAAGGTCCACGTGCTGCCCGACGTGTCGGGCTCGATGCACTCGCCGGTCACCGGCCACCGCAAGGGCGCGACCACCCAGGTCCGCTGCATCGACGTCGCCGCGCTCGTCGCGGCCGCGTTCCTCCGCCGCAACCCGAACACCGAGGTGATCCCGTTCCACGACCGCGTGCTCCGCTGCGACCTCTCCAAGGACGGCAAGGTCCTCGCCAACGCCAAGGCCCTCGCGTCCTTGCCGTCCGGCGGCACCAACTGCGCCGTCCCCCTGCGCGCGCTCAACGAGCGCAAGGCCCGCGGCGACCTGGTGGTGTTCGTGTCCGACAACGAGTCGTGGATCGACGACCGCGACCCCCGCGGACGCGGCACCGCGGTCATGGACCAGTGGAACGAGTACCGCCGCCGTAACCCGCGCGCCAAGCTGGTGTGCATCGACGTCCAGCCGTCGGCGACCCTCCAGGCGCCCGACCGCGACGACATCCTGAACGTGGGCGGCTTCTCCGACGCCGTCTTCGACATCGTCGCCGCCTTCGCCAGCGGCGGCCTGCAGCCCGACCACTGGGTCGGGACCATCGACGCCGTCACCCTGTGACGCGCCCCCGGCTCATGAACGAGCCGCACGAGCTTGGGCCGTGAATGCCGCCGAGGAGTACATCTTCAACTGTCATCTCCTCGACGATCCCCTCCCGCGAGGGTGGGCTCGTCACGACCCGCCACGAATGCCGGCAGGACTACATCGGTTCGTCGTCTTGCCGACTCCCTCGTCGTGGCACCTTTCGACTTTGACCGCGAATGCGGGCGAAACTACATCTTTAAGAAGACGGGATCCTGGTTCGATTCCAGGCCGCTCCAGACCTGCGGGGCGGTAGCTCAACGGCAGAGCACGTAAACGTTTCGCTCATCCTCGTCGCGGTCGCTTTTTTCGAGGCGGCCGGGTACCTTGCCCGGCCATGGACATCGTCGACATCGGCGTGAACCTCGGTCATCGCTCGTTCGCCGCCGATCGCGACGCGGTGGTCGCACGCGCCGTCGCGGCGGGCGTCCGCACCATCATCGTCACCGGGACCAGCGTGCGCGGCAGCCAGGACGCGCGCTCGCTGGCCCGCGGCAAGCCCGGGGTGCTGTGGTCGACGGCCGGCGTGCACCCGCACGACGCCGCCCGCTGCGACGGCGCGACGATCGACGCGCTGCGCGAGCTCGCCGGCAAGCCCGAGGTGGTGGCGATCGGCGAGTGCGGCCTCGACTTCAACCGCGACTTCTCGCCGCGCCCGGTCCAGGTGCAGTGGTTTAATAAACAGGTCGAGCTGGCGCGCGAGCTCGGCATGCCGCTGTTCCTCCACGAGCGCGACGCCTGCGCCGCGTTCCTCGAGGTGCTCGACAAACTTAAACCGACGCCGGAGCAGGTCGTCGTGCACTGCTTCACCGGCGACGCTCCGACGCTGCAGCAGTATTTGAGGCGCGGGTACAACATCGGCATCACCGGGTGGATCTGCGACGAGCGCCGCGGCACCCACCTGAGGAACCTCGTCAAGACGATCCCCGCGGAGCGCCTGCTCGTCGAGACCGACGCGCCGTTCCTGACCCCGCGCGACCTCCGGCCCAAGCCCGCCGACGGGCGCAACGAGCCGGCCTTCCTCCCGCACATCGTCCAGACGATCGCCCGCTGCCGCGGCGAGGCGCCCGAGGCCGTGGCCGCGTCGACCGCCGCCAACGCCCGCCGCATCTTTAATAAGATCGTCGCGTCGGCGTCGGCGGCGGCGCGTTAGCGGGGTCTCAGCCCGGCGCGGTGGGGGCGGCGGCCTTCAGCTCGGCGACGATCGCCGCGGCCTCCTCGTCGGTCCTGGCGGTGCTCCAGCGGTCGAGCGCCGCCTGGTTGCGCTGCTGGGCCTCGGGGCCGAGGCCGAGCTTGCCGGCGTAGTCGTCCTTGTAGACGCCGAGCCACCAGAAGGCGGCCTCGCGCACGCGCGGGACCTGCGGCAGGGTCGCGCGGTCGAAGTTGGCGAGCGTGAGGTCGGCGTCGCCGAGGTCGGCGCCGGTGAGGTTGGCGTCGACGAGGTTCGCGCCGTGGAGGATGGCGCCGCCGAGCTGGGCCTGCTGCAGGACGGCGCCCTTCATGTTGGCGCCGAACAGGTCGGCGCGGATGAGGTTGGCGCCGGTGAGGTCGGCGCCCGAGAGGTTGGCGCGGCGCACGACCGCGTCGGTGAGGAAGGCCTGGGTCAGCTTGGCGCGCGAGGCCACGCCGAGCGTGAGGTCGACGCCGGTGAGCACGGCGCCGGTGAGGTCGGAGTCGTGGAGCTGGGCCTGGCGCATCTTGACGCCGGCGAGGCGGATGCGCTCGAGGGCGATGCCGTGGAGGTCGGCGTGGTCGAGGAAGGCGGTCGAGAGGTCGAGGGCCTCGCTGCCGACCTCGATGTTGTTGCCGGACAGGTAGCGGAGGAACTGCTGCTGCTCGGGGCTGCGTGCGGTGTCGGCGACGCGGTTCTCGGCGCCGTCGGCCCCGGGCAGGACCGGCTTGTAGGGCTGGAGCAGGGGGATGAAGGTGGAGAGCTCGCGGGCGGTGTCCTCGGGCAGGCAGCGCTTGCGCTCGCCGAGGCGGTTGGGCGGGACCTCGGCGCCGCACAGCGGCGCGTCCTTGTTGCCCTTCAGGTCGATGTCGCTGATGAGGTCGCGCAGGGTGGCCTGGCGGCTCTCGGCGATGCTGAGGGCCACGGCCACGGCGGCGGCGTTGGACTCGAAGCGCATCTGGTCGTCGGTCTGCTTGATCTGGCGCTGGATGAGCTTGTTCTGCTCGGTCATGCGCTCGACCTGCATGAACGAGGTGAGGAACACGGCGAAGCTGATGGCCGCGCCGAGCACGGCGAACAGGGCGCTCATCGCCATGGTGCGGAACACCACGGCGATCGTCAGGCCGCCGAGCTCCTCGACCGCGGGCTTGATGCGGCGGATGCGGTCCCACACCGCCGGCAGCTGCGAGCGGTCGCGGCTCCACAGCATGGTGATGACGTTGTCGCTGAGCGCCGGGAGCTCGCCGCCGGCCTCGCGCAGCATCTCCAGGCCGCGGGCCTGGAGCTTCTTGCGGCGGTGCTCGAACAGGTAGTGACCGATGATCACCCCGAACAGGCACACGAACAGGATCAGCAGGAGGCCGCTGATGATGTACCACATGGCCTCGAGGCGGATCGCCACGCCGACGATCAGCGCGAGGATCACGCCCATCGCCATGCCCTTCAGCATCGACGGCTCGGTGAACCACAAGATCAGGCGGACGATCGGGTTGCGCGAGGGCGTGATCGGCCTGTACACCGGCGGCGGACCGGGCGGCGGCGGGCTGGCCGGAGGGACAGGTTGCTGCGGGGCCGCGGCCTGCGGCACGTGCTGCGCGGGGTGGAAGCCCTGCTGGGTCCCGCCGGCCGGGGTGAAGACCGGCTGCTGCGGATGACCCGCGGGCGTGAAGGCCGGCTGCGGGTAGTGCGGCGCCGGCGAGAAGGAGCCCGGCGGGGCGTGAGGTTGCATCGGTGCGCCCGGGGGCGCGTCCGTCGCGGGCGGATGCTGCGGATGCTGCGGGTGCTGCGGCGTGTTCGACATGTCCGGGCGGCCGCACTATAGCTGCTTCGCGGGGCGGGGCGTATCATCGCGCCGCCGTGACGACCGAGGCGACGACCGACACGAACGAGGCGTGGCTGGCGAGGTGGCGTGAGCTGGCCTCGCGTGAATTGAAGGGCGCGCCGCTCGAGCGGCTCATTTCGCGCACCGCGGAGGGGCTGGCCGTCGAACCGCTGTTCCCGGGCGACCCGACGGCGCTGCCGGGCCGCGAGCTGCTGCTGGCGCGGGCGGGGTTTGTAATCTGCCCGGAGTACGCGCCCGCGGCCGCCGGCGCGACGATCGCCGCGGACCTGCGGCGGGGGGCCGGAGCGGTGTGGCTCCGCGGGCACGAGCGGGTGAGCGAGCGGCTCGAGGGCGTCGACCTGATGCTCACGCCGGTGGTGATCGCGGCCGGGGCCGAGGGTCGGGCCGCGGCCTCGTCGCTGCTGGCGACGGCGTCGGCGCGCGAGGTCCCGCGGGCCGCGCTGCACGGGGCGATCGGCTGCGACCCGCTGGCCGCGCTGGCCACCGATGGGAGCATCGCCTGGCCGATCGAACAGGCCCTCACGGACATGTCCGAAGTCGCAGGCGCGCTGCAAGGGACCGGGCTGCGCACGGCGCTGGTCGACGTCGGGGCCTACCACGAGGCCGGCGCGACGGCGACGGACCAGCTCGCGGCGCTGCTGGCGACGGGGGTGGCCTACCTGCGGGCGCTGACGGCGGGCGGACTGACGACCGCGGCGGCGTGCGGGCAGCTGGTGTTCGCTATGGCGGTCGGGCGCGACCTGTTCCTCGAGATCGCCAAGCTGCGAGCGGCGCGGCTGTGCTGGGCGCGGGTGGCCGCGGCCTGCGGCGTGGACGGCGCGACGATGCGCCTGCACGCGCGCGGGTCATGGCGTGAGCGCACAATTATTAACCCGTGGACGGGGCTGCTGCGCGGGACCGGGGAGACGTTCGCGGCGGCGGTCGGCGGGGCCGACACGATCGCGACCACGCCGATGGACGCGGCGATCGGCGAGCCGGCCGAGCTCGGGCGGCGCATGGCGATCAACACCGGCTTAATATTGGCGGAGGAGTCGCGGCTGGCGCACGTGACCGACCCGGCGGGTGGTTCGGGCTACGTCGAGGCGCTGACCGATCGGCTGGCGCGCGCGGCGTGGACGAGGTTCCAGGCGATCGAGGCCGCGGGCGGCGTGCTCGCGGGGCTGCGCTCGGGGGAGATCCAGCGGTCGGTCGAGGCGGCCGCGCAGGCCCAGACGCAGGCGGTGGCGAGCGTGCGCGTGCCGATCGTCGGGGTCAGTCGCTTCGCGGCGCCGGCCGAGCCGGTGACCGGGGCGACGCCCGCCGAGGCGACGACGCCCGCGACCGGCGGAGAGCAGGTGACGCCGCTGGTGCGCGCGCGCCTGGCCGCGCCGTTCGAGGCCCTGCGCGCCGCGGGCGACGCCCACGCGGCGAAGCACGGCGCGCCGGAGGCGGTGACGCTGGTCGCGGTCGGGCCGCCGGCGCAGTGGCGCGGGCGGGTCGAGTTCTGTCGCGCGTACTTCGGGGTCGCGGGGCTGGCGGTGCACGAGACCGAGGGCTCGGAGCACATCGAAGAGGCGGCGCGGCAGTTCGCGGCGACCGGCGCGCGGGCGGCGGTGATCTGCTCGGCGGACCCGCTGTACCCGACGGTGGTGCCGGCGCTGGCGCCGTTGCTGCGCGCGGCCGGGGCGCGGGTGGTGCTGCTGGCGGGGCGGCCGAAGGACTCCGCGGCGGCGCTGGCGGCCGCGGGGGTGGACCTGTTCGTGCAGCTCGGCGGCGACGCGGTGGCGCTGCTGACCGACCTGCAGGCGCGACTGGAGGTGCGGGCATGACACGGATCCCCGACTTCGCGGAGATCGGATACGACGGACCGCTCGCCGCGGCGAGCTGCCTCGAGAGACAGGTGATGCCGACTCCGGAGGGGCTCGACCTGCTGCCGGCGTACACGGCCGAGGCGCTGTCCGGGGTCGACCCCGAGTTCATGCGCAGCACGCCGGGGCTGCCGCCGTACACGCGCGGGCCCTACGCGACGATGTTCACCCAGCGGCCATGGACGATCCGCCAGTACGCCGGGTTCTCGACGGCGGAGGCGTCCAACGCGTTCTATCGCCGCAACCTCGCGGCGGGGCAGAAGGGGCTGTCGATCGCGTTCGACCTGGCGACCCACCGCGGCTACGACTCGGACCACCCGCGCGTGGTCGGCGACGTCGGCATGGCGGGCGTGGCGATCGACTCGATCCTCGACATGCGCGTGCTGTTCGACGGCATCCCGCTCGACCAGATGAGCGTGTCGATGACGATGAACGGGGCGGTGCTGCCGGTGCTCGCGCTCTACATCGTCGCGGGCGAGGAGCAGGGCGTAAAGCCGGAGCAGCTCAGCGGGACCATCCAGAACGACATCTTAAAAGAGTTCATGGTCCGCAACACGTACATCTATCCGCCGGCGCCGTCGATGCGGATCGTCGCGGACATCTTCGCGTACACGGCGGCGAACATGCCGCGCTTCAACAGCATCAGCATCTCCGGCTACCACATGCAGGAGGCGGGCGCGACGGCGGACCTCGAGCTGGCGTACACGCTGGCGGACGGGCTCGAGTACCTGCGCACCGGCGTCGACGCGGGGCTCGACGTCGACGCGTTCGCGCCGCGGCTGTCGTTCTTCTGGGGCGTCGGCATGAATTATTTCATGGAGGTGGCCAAGCTGCGGGCGGCGCGTCACCTGTGGGCGCGGGTGGTCTCGCAGTTCGGGGCCAAGAACCCGAAGTCGCTGGCGCTGCGGACCCACTGCCAGACGTCGGGGTGGAGCCTGGCGGCCCAGGACCCCTTCAATAACGTGGCGAGGACCTGCGTGGAGGCGCTGGCGGCGGCGCTCGGCGGCACGCAGTCGCTGCACACCAACGCCTTCGACGAGGCGCTGGCGCTGCCGACCGACTTCTCGGCGCGGGTGGCTCGCAACACGCAGATTTATTTACAAGAGGAGACGGGCGTTACGCGCGTGGTGGACCCGTGGGGCGGGAGCTTTTATGTCGAGCGGCTGACGTGGGACCTCGCCGAGAAGGCATGGTCGCTGATGCAGGAGGTCGAGCAGCTCGGCGGCATGGCCCGGGCGATCGAGCGCGGGCTGCCCAAGCTGCGCATCGAGGAGGCCGCGGCGCGCACCCAGGGGCGCATCGACAGCGGGGCGCAGACGGTGGTCGGGGTCAACCGCTACAAGCTCGAGCGCGAGGCGCCGCTCGAGGTGCTGCAGATCGACAACTCGGCGGTGCGGGCGGCTCAGGTCGCGCGCCTCGAGCAGCTGCGGCGCGAGCGGGACGCGAAGGTCGTCGAGGAGAAGCTGTCGGCGCTGACGCGCTGCGCGGAGAGTGGGACGGGCAACTTGCTGGCGCTGGCGGTCGACGCGGTGCGGGCGCGGGCGACCGTCGGCGAGGTGAGCCTCGCGCTCGAGAAGGTGTGGGGCAGGCACCACGCGGTGACGCAGGCGGTCACCGGCGTGTACAGTGCGGCGGTGCAGGACGCGGCGACGATCGAGGCGGTGCAGCGGCTGGCGAGCGCGTTCGCGGCGGCCGAGGGCCGGCGCCCGCGGCTGCTGGTGGCGAAGATGGGCCAGGACGGGCACGACCGCGGGGCCAAGGTGATCGCCACGGCGTTCGCGGACATGGGCTTCGATGTCGACATCGGGCCGCTGTTCCAGACGCCGGAGGAGACGGCGCTGCAGGCCATCGAGAACGACGTGCACGTGGTCGGCGTGTCGTCGCTGGCGGCGGGTCACCTGACGCTGGTGCCGCAGCTGCGGGCCGAGCTGGCGCGGCTCGGTCGCGGTGACATCATGGTGGTGGTCGGAGGCGTCATCCCGCCGCGAGATCATCAGGCGCTGCTCGACATGGGCGTGGCCGCGGTGTTCGGACCGGGCACGGTGCTGACGACCGCGGCGGAGCAGGTCGTGCGGGCGCTGGCGCAGCAGCTCGGGCTGACGCTGGACGCGACGTCCGCGGCGTGAGCGGCGTGAGCGCGGGTTGACAGCGATCCGTGTTCGCGTAGTCTCCCGCGATCATGAGCCTGGCGATCGGGATCGATCTGGGGACGGCACGCTGCGCGGTCGGAGTGTTCGAACACGGCAAGGCCGCCGCGCTGCTGGCCCCGCGCGGCACGGGCAAGCAGACCTACGCGCTGCCGACCGCGATCGGGTTCGCCGACGGAGCCTCGCTCGTCGGCGACCGCGTGCGCCGGCTGGCGCTGACACGGCCGCAGTCGATGCTCCTCGGGCTCGCGCGCCTGCTCGGGCGCCGCTTCGACGAGCTCGACGTGCAGGCGTGGCGGCCGTACGGGCTGCTGCGCGCGGCCAACGGGGACGTGCACGTGCGCCTCGGCGAGGAGGGCGTGTCGCCGGCCGAGCTGCTGGCGCCGCTGATCCTCGAGGCGCGCGACGCGGCGGAGTCGCAGCTCGGCGAGCCGATTCACGCGGGCGTGGTGGCGATCCGCGGGCAGCTGAACGATGTGCGGCGGCGGGCGACGCTGGCGGCGTGCCGCCTCGGCGGGCTCGAGGTCAAGCGGCTGGTCCACTCGACGACGGCGGCGGCCCTGGCCTATCAGGCAGGTCGGCCGATCCACAGCGACGAGCTGGTGGTGATCGTCGACTTCGGCGCGGGCGGGTTCGACGCGGCGGTGGTGGAGGTCGGCGAGAAGAACCTCGAGGTGCTGGCGCACCGCGGGGTCGATGTCGGCGGCGACGACCTCGACGCGCGCCTGGTCGAGTGGTTGTTGAGCGAGTTCCACGAGCAGACCGGGGTCGACGGCTCCGCCGACGCGGTGGTCCGCGCGCGCATGCGCGACGTGGCCGAGAAGACGCGAGTCGCCCTGTCGGACGCGAAGGAGGCGGAGATCCACCTGCCCTACCTGGCCGCCGACGAGGCCGGGCCGAAGCACCTGCAGACCAGGCTGACGCAGGCGAAGTTCGAGAAGAAAGTCGCGGATCTGCTGGACCGCTGCGACGCCGCGGTCCAGCGCGCGCTCGACGACTCGGGGCGCTCCATCAAGGACTTGGCGCACGTGCTGCTGGTCGGCGGGTGCACGCGCATGCCGGTGGTGCACGGGCGGCTCGAGACAATTTTTAAGCAGGCGCCGAGCAGCATGCTCGACGTCGACGAGGCGGTGGCCCGCGGGGCGGCGCTGTACGCCGGGCTGGTGGCCTCGCGGCACCCGGAGCGCAGCGTGCACGAGGCGCTCTCGCGGCCGCTGTGGCTGCAGGTCGGCGGGGCCGAGCCGACGCAGCTGTTCGCGCGGCGGGCCGCGGTGCCGGCGGAGCACTCGGAGCCGGTGACGACGCCGGGCGACGGGCGGCCGAGCGCGACGTGCCGGATCCTCGAGGGCGAGCGGGTCGGCGGAGAACCGCCGGCGCTGCTCGCGTTCACGGTGTCGGGGCGGCCGGAGGTCGAGGTCAAGTTCACGCTGGACCACAACCAGGTGCTCGAGCTGAGCATCCGCGAGATGCTGCGCGGCAAGGAGGCGCGGCTGACGATCGAGGGGCGCGGCGGGATCGACGACCAGGCGCTCGCGACCATGGTCGAGGCGGCGCGGGCCCGCGAGGCGGAGTCGCGGGTGGCGCGGGAGATCGAGGAGCGGCGGCAGCGGCTCGACGGGATGATCCAGCGGGCCGAGCGCACGGCCAACGAGTCGAAGGCGATCGGTCCGGAGCTGCGCGAGTCGGTGCTTGTCAGCGCCCGCGAGGCGGCCACCGCGTTGACGAGCAACGACGACGAGAAGGTGACGGCGGCGATCGCCGCGTTCGCGGCCCTGCTGCGCTCGCTGCCCGGCGAGCTGGCGGCCATCGCGGCCCCGCCGGCCCCGCCGCAGCGCATGCAGCCGGTGATCGCGGCGCCGGCGACGACCGAGCTCGGCGACGAGGGCGAGGAGCTGGCCGAGGACGAGTAGAGCCGGCGCAGGGGCTGCTCGCGTCGGCGACGTTGAAGCGTTCGTCGGTCCGGGAGCGCGAGGCGAGTCGACCGCGGGCGGGCGAACGGTGGGGACGACTGCAGCGGCGCACGGTCGCCTCTCGTCCGGGGGGCGAGTCGACCGCGAGCGAGCGGTGACCGAGCGGCGGGACGGCCAGCGGCGGCGCTCGCTCGCGGGGCGAGTCGACCGCGGGCGAGCGGTGACCGAACGGGTGGACGACCAGCAGCGGTGGTCGTGCTCACTCGTCGGCGTCGGGCCGCATGACCTCGAACAGCTCGAGGCCGCCCTTGCCCTTCAGGCCGGTGACGCCGAGGCTGCGGGTGCGGTAGTTGGGCTCGATCTGCGCGCGGGCAGCGGCGCTGACGCAGATCGTTCCGGTCTTGCCGCCGTGCTCGATGCGCTGGGCGGTGTTCACGGTGTCGCCCCAGATGTCGTAGAGGTAGCGCTGGTTGCCGACCACGCCGCCGACGACCGGACCGACGTGGATGCCGATGCGCAGGGCCCAGCGCGTGGTGGTCTCGCGCACGGCGGCCAACATGGCCTCGCCGTAGGCCACGCAGCGCAGCGCGGGCCGCGGATCCGGCACGAACAGCCCGGCGGCGCCCATGAAGGAGTCGCCGATCGTCTTGATCTTCTGCACGTTGAAGTCGCTGGCCAGCGCTTCGAAGCGGGTGAACAGCTCCTGGAGGATGACGAGCACCTCTTCGGGGCTGTGCTGGTCGCAGTACTCGGTGAAGCCGACGAGGTCGGCGAACATCACGGCGACCATCTCGTGGCGGCGAGGGGCGATGGTGCCGGTGGCCTGGAGCTCGTCGGCGATCGCGTCGGGGAACAGCACGCGCAGCAGCTCGTTGGAGCGGCGGCCCTCGGCGGCGAGCTGCTCGAGGTGCTGCTTGGTGCGGTCGCGCAGCTGCTTCTTCTCGATGCAGGTGCCGAGGCGGGCGCGGAGGATGGCGGGGTGGATGGGCTTGGGGAGGAAGTCCTCGGCGCCGCGCTCGATGCACGCGGCGATCGACGTCTTCTCGTCGACGGCGGAGGTCATGAGCACGGACACCTGGTCGAGCGTGCCCTGCTTCTGCAGGGCCTCGAGCACGGCGATGCCGTCGCGGTCGGGCAGCATGACGTCGAGGAGTATGACGTCGAGCTTCTCCTGCCAGGCGAGGTCGAGCGCGGCCTTGCCGGTGCCGGCGGTCTTGACGGTGTAGCCGGCGCGCTGGATCTGGTGGGCGAGCAGGTTGCGCGTGGCCTCGTTGGCGTCGACCACGAGCACGACGCCGTGCTCCGGGCTGGTGGTCTCGGACTCGGGGAGGGCGAGCCTGGCGAGGCGCAGCGAGGCGTCGAGCTCGACCCGGCGGAAGCGCGACGAGCTCTGGCGCGTGTCGGGCTGCGGCACGGCGGTGGCGGGCACGCCTGGCACGGTGAAGTAGATCGTGGCGGTGCGGCCGGCGGTGTTGCTGGCGGTCATCTTGCCGCCGAGCGAGAGCACGAGCAGGCGGGCGATCGCCAGGTCGAACTGGGCGGCGGAGCGCTCGGTGCGGGGCGTCAGCTCGAGGTTCATCACGCTGTCGCTGAGCGCGGGGCCGGTGTCGCGGACGGAGAACAGCAGCTGGCTGGCGTCGTTGTCGCCGGGCACCGGGCCGACGGCGATGCGGACCTCGCCGCCGGCGGAGCGGCCGAGCGCGAAATTGCCGAGCAGCGCGAGGATCTGGCGGATCTGGATGTCGCGCCCGTAGAACTGCGTCGGCGTCTCGGGGTCGACCCAGTGGCGCACCTCGGTGCCCATGCGGGCGGCGTTGCTGGCGAGCGCCTCGACGACCTCGCGCACGAGCGTGGACGGGTAGAGCATGCGCGCGTCGTCGGCGCTGCCGCCGGTGCGGCCGAGGGCGAAGAGGTCGAGGATGACGCGCTCGAGCTCGCTCTGGTGGTCGGCGACGGACTGGACCATCGGCCGCAGGTCGGAGCCGGCGGGGGCCTCGAGCGCGGCGCGGCAGCCGGAGCGCAGCGAGGCCAGCGGGTCCTTCAGCTCGAGCGCGAGCAGGGTCATGAAGTCGTTGTGGGTGTGCAGGACCTGCTCGGCGATCTGCACGGCGTCGTCGAGCTGGCGCTGGCGTAGGCGCTCCTCGCGGATGTCTTTGATCACGCAGACGACGTTGCCCTGGGCGGCGACGAGGCCGATCGAGACGGCCACGGTGCCGCCGCCGCGGCGGCGCAGCTCCTGCTCGGCGAGGAACGGGAGGTCGAAGGTCGTGCTGGTGAGGATGTTGCTGCGCGGGAGCTCGATGCCGAGGGCCTGGGCGATCGGCTTGCCGATGAGCGCGCTGGCCGGGTAGTTCGAGAGCTCGCACAGCTTGCGGTTGGCCATGCGGATCGCGCCGAGCGAGTCGACGAGCATGACGGCGTCGCCGAGCGAGTCGAGCACGTCGCCGACCTGGCGCTGGCTGAGGCTGGTCTCGACGAGCACGCCGAGCGACTTGTGGCTGGTGTTGACGATCAGCTTGATGTGATAGGCACCGGCCAGGCAGACCAGCGATATGATGGTGGCGAACACGGCGAGCTGGCCGAGGAGGATCGCCGCGATCGCCAGCACCGCCCCACCGATCAGCGCCCACGTCAGCGGGTTGACGATCTGCCACGTCCGCATGTCGGGGCTGACCCGCTTCATACGGGCGATCGATCGCGCCACCTTGGCCGTCCGGCCCAGGATCACGGCGCCCGCTCCGAGGAGGACGACGTTCACTGCGTCCAGCGGCGTCACCACCCCTGACGGTCACAAGTCGTGGGGGCCTGGTTCAAGCAAAATGCGACGTGGCCCGCAGGCGAAGTTACGGGGACGCGGGGACGTTCTTGCGCAGCGCGATATCGACGTCGGGGTCGTGGAAGCCGAACACGAGGCACGCGGTGGCGACCAGGCAGAAGCCGGCGGCCAGCGCGAAGGCCCAGCCGAGCTCGATCTCGGCCGCGTAGCCGCCGGCGACCGAACCGAGCAGGCGGGCGACGCCGAAGCAGAGCATGGCGTACAAACCCTGGACGCTGTTGCGCAGGGCGGGCTCGGCCTTGTGGTTGAGGATCATCGGCGGCAGCAGGTAGAGCGCGAGCACGGCGGGGCCGTGGAGGACCTGCGAGGCGACGATGAGGAGCGGGTCGCCGACGGCGAGCAGGGCCATGCGGAGCGTGAGGCTGACGGCGCCGAACAGCAGGAGGGCGCGCACCGAGAAGCGACGCAGCAGCGCGCCGGCGGCGAACACGAGCGGGAGCTCGGCGAGCACTCCGAGGTTGACGGTGAGGCCGACCCACGCGGGGTCGATGCCGGAGGCGACGAGCAGGCGGCCGTAGAACGCGTAGAACACGCTGATCGCGGCGAACAGCAGGCCCATGGCGACGAGCAGGACGCGCGTGGACGCGCCGCGCAGCGCGTGCCAGGCGGCGAACGCGGAGAGGCCGGCGTCGCGGGCGACGGGCGGGAAGTTGGGCAGGCGGAGGCCGGCGAGCGCGGCGAGGCCGGCGGAGATCGCCGCGGCGAGGATGGCGGCGTGCCCGGCGGTGGAGGTCGCGTGGAACACGAAGAACAGGGCGAACGCCGGGAGCATGAAGCCGAGGCTGCCCCACACGCGGATGCGCTCGTAGGGCGGCGCGCGCTCCGGCGCGGCGGCGATGGCCGAGAAGGCGAGGCCGTCGAGGAGGGCGAACTGCGGGGTGTAGAACAGGCTGAAGGTGAACGAGAGCGGGAGGACGGCGAGGAAGCTGTCGGCGAGGCCGAGGCCGAGGAGGGCGAGGCAGGCGAGCAGCGAGCAGAGGACGACGACGGTGCGGCCGGACAGGCTGCGGTCGGCGAGCGAGGTGAAGAGCAGCGGGGCGACGAGCACCGACAGGCCGTAGACGCCGGAGACCCAGCCGATCTGGGCGTCGGGCAGGCCGAGGTCGGTGCCGAGGTAGACCGGCAGGTACGGCATGTACGCGCCGGCGACGGCGTACACGAGCAGGAAGTGCAGGCGGATCCAGCCGAAGCGCACGCGTCGCTCGGGCTAGCGGAAGATGTGCTCGCGGTAGTGGCGGAGCTCGGCGATCGACTCGCGGATGTCGTCGAGCGCGCGGTGGGTCTCGCCCTTGCGCGGGGGCGCGAGGTCGGGGTACCAGCGGCGGGCGAGCTCCTTGACGCTCGAGACGTCGACGCTGCGGTAGTGCAGGAAGCCGGCGAGCTGCGGCATGTGCTTGATCAGGAAGCGGCGGTCGTGGCCGATCGAGTTGCCGCACAGCGGCGACTTGCCGGGCGGGCAGTGGCGGCGCACGAACTCGAGGGTGCGGGCCTCGGCCTCGGCGAGCGAGACGGTGGAGGCGCGGACCCCCGCGGTGAGGCCGCTGTTGCCGTGCTGCTGGGTGCACCAGGCGTCCATGGCGTCGAGCACGGGGTCGGGCTGGTGGATGACGATGTCGGGGCCCTCGGCGATCAGCTCGAGGTTGCCGTCGGTGATGAGCGTGGCGATCTCGAGGATCTGGCAGGCGTCCGGATCGAGGCCGGACATCTCGAGGTCGATCCACACGAGCGGCGGGGCGGCGTCCATATGGGCGCGCATCCTAGCAGGACGGGCGCCGGCGAACGAGCGCTCACTCGGCGACCAGCACGGCGATCACTGCGGCCATCTCGGCCAGCTCGGGGTCGTTCGGCTGCAGCTTCTGGGCGTCGTCGAGGAGGGACACGGCCTTGGCGAGCACGTCGGCGAGCTCGGCGGGGCGCGTCTGCCACTTCTCGAGGGCGGCGGTGTAGGCCTTGACGGCGATGCCCTTGGCCTCGGCGGGGGTGTGCTCGGCGAGCAGCGAGCTGAAGGTCGAGCTGGCCCACACCTCCTTCGGCTGGTCGGTGAGCTCGTCGACGTACTGGACCTTGACGGTGAGCTTGGTCGACTCGGGCAGCTCCATCGCGCAGGTGCGCAGGCGGCGGTGGACGACGAGGCTGTCGCCGGGGGCGAGGCGGACGCTGGGTTCGCCGTTGCCGGCGTCGGCGATGAGGCCGTCGGCGTCGTCGCGCACGAGTTCGAAGCCTGGGGGGAGCTCGACGTGGAGGGCGACGTCGCGGACGGCGGAGCCGAGGTGGCGGATGAAGTGCTCGCCGAACTGGCGCTTGGCCTCGGCGTCGCTGCCGATGAACAGCGAGGGGCCGCGGCCGGCGTGGGCGACGGTGTCCATGAGGTCGCTGCGGTAGACGCCGGGGTCGGCGACGCCGACGCCGACGAGGTCGATGTCGGGGTAGCTGGCGATGAGCTCGAGGTCGGCGGCGTCGGCGGAGGCGCCGCCGTCGCTGACGAGGATCACGCGGTTCCAGGCGAGCGGGTCGTAGTCGGCCTCGGCGAGCTTGTAGGCGCCGGACAGCGCGCTCAGCAATTCGGCGCTGCCGCCGACCTCGAGGTTGTCGAGCTTGGCGAGCAGGGCGGGGTCGTCGGGGCCGGAGACGGGGTGCGACTCGAGGATGACCTGCTCGCTGGTGTTCCAGGTGACGATCGAGATAACGTCGCCGGAGCGCAGGCTGGCGGCGATCGCCTTGCCGGTCGCGCGCATGAGCTCGAGCGGCTTGCCTTCCATCGAGCCCGAGTTGTCGAGCGCGAGCGTGAGTCGCACCGGCGGGCGCTGCTCGGCCGGGAGAACGTGGGTGCGCACGCCGATCTGCAGCACGTACTCGTCGCCGTCCTGCTCGAGGCCGGGGGTGATCACGAGGTTGCCGGGCAGGTCGGCGGCCGGGTAGTCGAACGTGTAGTAGTTAAAAAATTCCCACGCGCGGATGCCGATGCCGGTCAGCGAGACCCAGTTGCCGAGCGCGGCGTCGCGGACCTGCGCGGGCGAGGAAGAGGCGCCGGCGTCGAACGTGCGCAGCTGCAGCTGCAGCGGGTGCTCGGTGTCGCAGCCGGGGATGAAGGGGAACTCGGACTCGACGACGTCGTCGGTGCCGGGTTCGGGATCGGGACGGGGCTCGTCGGGGGGCGGGCTGCTCGGGTCGGGGGACTCGGAGGAGGTGCTGCCCTCGTCGCTGCCGCCCGCGCTGTCGGGCACGCCGGTGCCCTCGTCGGAGCCGCCCTTCGCGGTGTCGTCACCGCCGCCGCCGCCGCTGGCGGAGGACTGCGGGGAAGAATCGTTCGACGACGAGGAGCCCTCGTTCGCGCCGGTGTCGGCGGAGGAACAGGCGGCGAGGAGAATGAAGAGGGCGAGCGGGGCGCGAAGGGGGTCTGGCAGCCGCGCAGCCCAGGAGCAGCGCAAGGGGGACATGTTGTAGCCTCAAGGTTAAGAGAGGCGCGCGAGGCGCCAAATAAGTGGCTTATCGACCAGTATATCGGTCGGGGGTGGGGAGTGCCATCACGGGCCGAACAGGCGCGTGAGGGCCTCGTGGGCCCAGGTAGGTTGGTCGTAGGCGGGGGCGTCGCTGGTGCTGCGAGGTGCGACGATGCGGGCGACGATGTGGCCGACGGGGTCGTGTGGTTCGGGAGCGCGCTCGACGAGGTGAACTTCGACGAACTCGGGACAGGCTGCGCAGCGAGGGAGGGAGCCGGGGCGGCCCGCGTACGCAGACACGCAGTCGCGATGGTGGACCGGGAGGATCTCCGGGAGCTCGACGGCCAACCCGGACTCGTCGAGCTCGCCGAGGCCGATGAGCACGTGGACGAGGCCGTGGATGAAGAACGTGGCGCGCTGGAGGACGGTGAGATCTCCCGCGAGGCCGGACAGCTCGAGGTCGACGCTGCCGAAGCGGCGCATGCCGCGGGTCGCGAGGCGGACCTTGCCGGGGCGCTGCGGGTCTTCGAATGGGATCACGGGGATCTGATCGGCGACGTTGCCGAGGCTGGTCTGCAGGCGGCGCTCGTTGAAGGTCGCGGGGCCGACGGTCTCCAGGGTGTCGGGATCGTGGATCAGGGCGCCCTGGCGATCGGCGACGACGCGGGTCAGGGTCTGCAGCAGGCGCAGGCCGCGGACGGCGTGCTGGTTGCGGTACTGAGCGCGCAGCACGATCACGGCGGTGCGCGTCGGCAGCGAGGCGCGCTCGACGGGCGTGAGGTCGCGGGTGAGGTCGGGGTCGTCGAGGACTTTGATATCGATGAGGCGCGGGCCCTTCGCTGGGGCGAGCGGGAAGGCCTCGACCTCGAGGCCGAGGAGGTCGCTCGCGCGACGGCCGTTGTCGCGGTTCTCCGGGCTCGCGGGGGTGTCGCCCTGCGGCGCGGCGGCGAGCAGGCCGCGCAGGAGGTCGACCTCGGGGTCCTCGAGGTTGTCGGGGAAGGCGGCGACGACGAGCTTGTCGAGCTCCTCACGGGTCGGGGCGGCGACCGGGCTGGACACGAGCAGCAGGTAGCTGTAGGTGATGCGGTCGGCGGTGACGACGTGGTGGGTGAGCTCGGCGAGGCGGCGAGCCTCGACGGCGGCGTCGTCCGGCGGGGGCGCGGGGGCGGTCGGGGCGGGCGCGGGTGCGGCGGGCGCGGGCGCGGCGCCGCAGGCCAGGGCGCCGCAGAGGATGGCCTGAAGGACAGGGTGGATGGGACAGGGCCGGAGGGACATGTCGGTTCGGTCAGGCGTCGGCGTGGCGGGTGAGCAGCTCGGCGACGAGGGCCGGGCTGACGTTGCCGCCGGACAGGAGCACACCGACGCGGCGACCGGGAACGCCGCTGGTGGGCGCGCGGTCTGTGGAGGGGCCGCGGAGGGCGACCGCGAGGGCGGCGGCGCCGGAGGGCTCGACGAGGACCTTGGCGTGGAGGAGCAAGCGGACGAGGGCGCGGCCGAGCTCGTCGTCCTCGACCTCGCGGCTGCCGGTGACGGTGCGCCGGGCGATCGCGAAGTTCAGGGCGCCGACGCGGGTGGGCTTCAGGCCGTCAGCGAGGGTCGGTCCGGGCGGCACGGGCACGCGCTCGCCGGCGGCCAGCGAGGCGGCCATGGCGTTGCAGGTCGAGGGCTCGGCCGAGTAGAGCGGGACGCCGAGCGCCTCGGCGACGAGGCCCGCGCCGGCGATGAGGCCGCCGCCGCCGACGGGGACCACGAGCGCGTCGAGCGGCTCGCCGGTGGTCGCGAGCACGTGCTCGCAGAGCTCGAGGGTGGCGGTGGCTTGACCGGCGACGATGTCGGGGTGATCGAAGGGCTCGATGATCACGGCGTCGTGCTCGGCGGACAGGGCGAGCGCGGCCTTGTGACGGTCCTCGGAGGTGGTGCCGGCGAACACGACGTGGGCGCCGAGGGCCCGCACGCCGGCGATTTTAATTAATGGCGCGTCGACGGGCATGGCGATCCAGGCGGGAACATTAAACTCGCGGGCGGCGAGGGCGACGGCCTGGGCGTGGTTGCCGGAGCTGTAGGTGACGATGCCGCGGGCGCGCACGGCGGGGTCGAGGCGGGCGACGGCGTGGAGGGCCCCGCGGGCCTTGAAGGCGCCGATGCGCTGGAGGTTCTCGGCCTTTAAAAACAGCGAGCGCTCGGCGAGGTCGTCGAGCGCGGGGCAGCGGATCACCGGGGTCGGCCAGATCTTGCCGGCGAGGCGGATGGCGGCGGCGCGGACGTGGTCGATCGTCAGGGCGTCGGAGGACACCCGGCGAGGCTACACCGAGGCGGTGCCGGGCGCACCCACGAGGAAGCGGTAGCCGACGCCGCGGAGGGTCTCGATGTACTGGCCGGCGACGCCGAGCTTCTTGCGTAGGCGCTGGACGTGGGTGTCGACGGTGCGGGTGGTGACGTCGACCTGCACCGACCAGACGTCGCTGAGCAGCATCTCGCGGGTCTGGACGCGGCCGCGGCGGGTGAGCAGGGTGGTGAGGAGGCGGAACTCGAGGGCGGTGAGGGTGACGCGCTGGTCGTCGACCCAGACCTGATGGCCCTCGAAGTCGACGCGGAGGTTGCCCCACTGGGCCTCGGAATCGTTGGCGGCGTCGTTGTGGCGGCGGCGGAGGATGGCCTTGATGCGCAGCAGCAGCTCGCGCACGCTAAACGGCTTGGTCACGTAGTCGTCGGCGCCGATCTCGAAGCCGACGACGCGGTCGATCTCCTCGCCGCGGGCGCTGATCATGATCACCGGGATGCCGCGCGTGCGCTCGCCGGTGCGGAGCTGGCGGCAGACCTCGGTGCCGGCCATGTCGGGCAGCATCCAGTCGAGCAGGACGAGGTCGGGGACGCGGGTCTGACCGAGGAAGCCCATGGCCGCGGCGCCGTTGCGGGCGGCGAGGGTGGAGTAGCCCTCGCGCTCGAGCGCGTAGCGCAGGGTCTCGATCAGATCCTGTTCATCGTCGACGAGGAGGATCGTGCCGGACATGGTGTCTCCGAGCATGGAAGGTCAGGGGTGCCCGCCGGGGGCCGGCGGGCGAGCGGCGGGTGCTTTCAGTTGACGGCGAAGTTGGTCCAGCCACGGGTCCAGTCGCTGGCCTCGTCCTTGACGGCACCGAGGTAGTCGGTGGCCTCGAGGCCGGCGACCGGGCGGCCGGCGCCGAGCACCGGCGAGTCGGCGGCGGGGGCGATGTCGGGCGAGCCCCAGGCGGTGCTGCGCAGCTTGGGGTCGACGTCGATGTGGTTGTTGTTGGCGGCGGCCTCGACGAACCCCTTGACGTCCCAGGTCGAGCCGTCGCTGCCCTTGTAGGGGCTGGCGCCGCCGTCGACGATCGAGTTCTTGAACAGGAGGGTGTTGTCGATGGCGATCTCACCGGCGTCGGCGACCTTCTCGGTGGCCTCCTCGGTCAGCTCGATCGCGGCGTTGTACGAGTAGGTGAGGATCGCGTTGTGGACCTCGCCGGCCGAGCCTTCCTTCAGCTTGAGCGCGCTGCTGGTCGTGACGATCGGCGAGGCGGCCGTGCCGGAGCCGATGAACGTGACGTTCGAGACGACCGGGTGGGTGCGCGGCGTGGCGTCGAGGTTGTCCTTCTGGTTCGACCACTCGAACCCGTAGTTGGCGGTCGCCGGGTCCTGGTGGATGAACACGTACTGCATGCTGCCGGTGAAGCCCTGGTCGGCGTCGAAGGCGTCGTCGAGCGCGCCGCTGAGGACGATGTGCTTGCCGGCCCAGTTGCCGCCGAAGGCCTCGATGCCGTCGTCCGCGCCCATGTGGGCCTGGACGTAGTCGACCTGGGTGGCGGTGCCGCACGAGTAGAAGGTGATGGCGTTGAGCTCGTTGTCCTTGGTGAGCTCGAAGCCGGCGAACTCGACGCGGACGTACTTGAGCGAGCCGCAGTTGGAGTCGGTCTTGTCGCCGCCGTACTGGTAGTCGGGGTTGTTGGCGTCGAGGCCCTCGGCGGCGCCGGTGCCGGTCTGGAGGTTATTGGGGGCCTCGCCGAGGAGGACGACGCCGCCCCAGTCGCCGCGGGCGCGCGAGCCCTCGGGGTTGCTCGAGGTGAAGACGATGGGGGCGTCAGCGGTGCCCTCGGCGACGAGCTTGGAGCCGCGGCCGATGACGAGCGCGCTGCCGGAGTCGCCCTTGATCGTCACGCCCGGATCGATGGTGAGGGTCACGCCGCCCTTGAAGGTGACGATGCCGCTCAGGGTGTGGTCGCAGGTCCAGCGGGTGTCGGTCTCGATGGTCCCGCTGATCTCGCTGTCGCAGACCTCCTCGCCGCTGGCCGAGTCGCCCTCGTCGTTGCCCTCGTCGTTGCCGGAGCCGCTGTCGCAGGCGACCAGCGCCGCGACCAGGGACACGTAGCCAGCGAACATGGTGAGTCTCTTCATGGCGTCGTTTTTCATCGCTTGCAGTTCCAGGTGCTTAGCTTCTATCCGGGGGAGGTGACGCGGGTTCGAAGCGACCGTGACACCCGCGCGACTTTCTCTCGAAGCGATGTGACGGTCAGATCGCATAGCTGAGGCCGAGCAGGAAGAACACGCCGCGGCGCGTCGAGTAGAAGATGTCGTCGTTCTCGCCGAGGACCTGACGCTGGCGCCAGTTGAGCAGGTTGAAGGCGTTCAGCGAGACCGACAGGCCCTTGGCCACGCGCTGGGAGAACGTGAGGTCGAGGGTGTGGACCGGCAGGTCGTAGACGTCGGGCAGGTGGTTGCCGCCGACGAACGCGATGCGGCGGCCGAAGGTGTTGAACAGCGCGCGCACGTTGGTGCCGCTGCGGTCGTTGTCGTAGCCGAGGTAGAGGTTGAGCACGTAGGGCGACTGGCCCTCGAGCGGGCGCACCGACGAGGTCGGCGCGAGGATGTCGCCCTGCTTCGGCTCGCCGATGACGACGCGCGAGTAGATGTAGGCGAAGTTGAAGCCGAGCGAGAGGTCGCGCATCGACTTGTGGATGAACTCGAGGTTCTTGCGCGCCTCGAGCTCGACGCCGACGTTGTTGGCGGCGTCGGGGTTGCGCCAGGTGATGAGGCGCGGGCTGGTGGCGATCATGCGCTCGATCGGCGAGTCGAAGTGCTTGTAGAAGGCGCTGACGGCGACGACCTCGTTGGCGCTCGGGAACCACTCCCAACGCAGGTCGGCGTTCCACACCTTGGTGGGCTTCAGGTTGGGCTCGCCCTGGACGCTGAAGCCGCCGGCGAAGTCGGTGAACACGAACGGGGCGAGCTCGCGGAACTCGGGGCGGGCGACCGTCTGGGCGCCGACGAGGCGGACGTTCATGTCCTTGCGCACCGCGAAGATCAGGCTGGCCGAGGGCAGCACGTTGACCGTCTTGATCTGCGAGAGCTTGTCGGCGTTGACGACCCCGGTGAACAGATCGAACGGCTCGACGGCGATGCGGTTGGCCTCGACGCGGGCGCCGCCGACGAGGCGCAGCCAGCGGACCAGCGGGAGGTCGAGCATGGCGTAGCCGGCGAACACCTCCTGCTTGCCGCGGTAGGAGTCCTGGCCGCCGGGGCGGGTCTTCTCGCTGAGCACGAACGGCTCGGTGTCGGCCGCGGTGCCGCCGCCGATCGTCGAGGGGTTGATGATGTCGCCGGTGCCGGACGGCGCGAACTGAGTGGCGGACGGGTTGCGGACCTCGAAGTCGAGGGTGCGCGCGGTGAAGGTGCGGCGCTTGACCTCGGCCCAGCCGCCGAACTTGAAGCGGGCGTCGAGCTGGCCCCACTGCTTGAACGGGGCGGTGAAGTCGAGGGCGCCGTTGCCGACGTTGTCGCGCAGGCTGAAGAACTGGAACTTGCCCGACTCATTATTAAAGACGTTCCAGTTGCGGTCGTCGGGCGAGGCGTCGTCGCGGCGGTAGAACAGCATCTCGCGCAGGAGCGGGTCGTCCTGGCGGGCCTGGGCGTAGGCGCCGAACCACTCGATCGTGAAGCCCCTGGCCGCGGGGATCTCGTGCTTGCCGCCGAGCCGGGTCAGGAGGATCGAGCGCATGATGTAGCGCAGGCGAGTGTTGCGGCACTGGAACTGCTCGCCGCAGGTGGTGCGCAGGCGGCCCTCGAGCTGGCGCGTCTCGTTGTCGGCGTCACGCGTGTAGCTGGCGAGCAGGTTGATGCGGTTGTGATCGTTGAACTTCCACTTAATTAAACCGACGGCGGAGGCCTGGACGTTCTGGGTGGTCTTGGTGCCCTGGAGGTCGACGTCGGGGTTGCGCGTGTTGAGCGGGAAGGCCCCGGCCTGCGAGGGGTCCTGACCCTCGGGCGCGGTGACGTTGTAGATCCTGTAGGTCTCGTCGAGGGTGAGCGTGTTGTTCTGGTAGTTGAGGAAGCCGAGGAAGCCGAGGCGGGTGCCCCACGGTTTAAACGTGTTGCCGAGCTGCACGCCGGCGCCGAAGTTCGGCATGGCGGTGCGGCGCCGGATCGCGGTGCTCAGCGAGGGGATCGACTCGCCGAGCTTCTCGAGCTGGGCCGGCGTGAAGTCGCCGAAGCGGATCGGCTTGTCGGTGCTGAACGCGGACGGGAGGTCGCGCTGGAGGTTGCCGAAGGTCGCGTTGTCGCCGCCGAAGCGGTCGCCGCCGAGGCCGGGGCGGAAGCTGGTGTTGGTGTTGACGCCGAAGCGGGCGTCGACCTGAAACAGCCACTTGTCGGGGGTCTCGCGGCTCTCGAGCTGGACCGAGGCGCCGGTGAAGTCGGCGGGCACGTCAGGGGTCGCGGTCTTCTGGACGTTGATCGCCGCGAGCGCGCCCGACGGGAAGATGTCGAGCGGGACAGTGCGGAGGTTGGGGTCGGGGCTCGGCAGGCGGGCGCCGTCGAACAGGGTGTTGCCGTAGCGGTGACCGAGGCCGCGGACGAACAGGAAGCGGTCGCCGACGATCGTGCTGCCGACGATGCGCCGCGCGACGGCGCTGGTGGCCCCGCCGCCCGAGCGACGGATGTCCTCGCGGCTCATCATGTCGCGCGCGGCGACCGACTTCTTGCGCTCGACGAGCTTGCCGGCCGCGCTCTCCTTATTAATCTCGGCGGTGACGGCGACCGTCTGGGTCATGCCGGCGATCGGTTTGAGTTCGCGGCTGACGGTGGCGGCCTCGTCCTTGGCGACGGTGACGCCGCTGATCGTCATGCCCTCGTAGGCGTCGTACCAGATGCGCACCTGGTAGGTGCCGGGCGGGACCGGGAGGCTGTAGCGGCCGTCGATGTCGGTCTTCGTCTTATGGTCGGTGCCGACGACGGTGACGTTGACGCCGATCAACGGCGAGCCGCTCGTCGCGTCGAGGATGCGGCCGTCGATCGTGCCGGACGGACCGGCGAGCTTCGGCGCGGCCTTGGGGGCCATCTCCTTCTTGAGGGCTTCTTCGTCGGTGGTCAGGTCCTCGACGCAGAAGTCGCCGTCGGCGCAGCCGCCCTCTTCTTCGGGCGGTGGGGCAGCGGGCGCGGCGGGCGCTGTCGGGGTCTCGTCCTCGACGGGGAAGTCGCCCTCGGCCGGTGGCGTCTCGGTCGTTGCGTCGCTCGGCGGAGCGGCCGGTGGGACGGTGATGGTTTCGGCGCCGTCTTGCGACCAGCCCTGGGGGCCTTCGTAGTCGCGGGGGCCGGCGGCCTGGGTTTCGGATACACCGATCCCGATCGTTGCGAGGGTGACAAGCAACGTCGGGCTCTTGCGGTCGTGCAAGCGCATGCAGAGTTTCACCGCCTGAGGCGTGGGGGCGCTTCAGGCCACGGGGGGCGAGGTCATGAGGGGCCCGAGCGGGCCTTGGAGATTCTTATTGATCGAGCTTGGTCGTGAGGAACACGAGGGGCCACGCCTGGGCGGCCTTGGCGAGGTCGACGGCGGTGAGCACGTGACCGAACTCGGCGTCGTCGTGGGCGTCGAGGTAGAGGGAGTTGTCGGGGCGGGCGTTGAACATGCGGATGAGCTTCGGGGTGAGCTCGGCGCGGTCGACCTCGATCTTGTTGACGAGGGTGCGGCCCTCGGCGTCGATCGTGAGCACGAGCGGCTTCTGCGGGTCGTTGGCGGCGTCGAGCTGCTCCTCCTTGTCGTCCTTGGGCGGCAGGCGGACCCAGAACGACTTGCTCATCACCGGGGCGAGGACCATGAAGATGATGAGGAGGACGAGGACGACGTCGACCAGCGGGGTGACGTTCATCTCCGGCTGGATGCGGAGCTTCTTGAAGTTTCCGTCGAGCTGGGCGGCCATGGTTATTTGACCTCCGAGCCGCCGTCCCAGGAGCGCTGGGTGCCGACGGCGAGGGCGACGCCGCCGAAGCCGATGTTCTGGACGTCGCGGAAGAAGTCGCGGGCCTCGGCGAACTTCAGCTTGGCGTCGCCGCGGATGAGGAGCTTGCGCTTGGGGGTGCGGGCGTAGACGCCCTGCAGATAGCTGATGGCCTGCGTGCGGGCCATGTCCTGGTCCTCGACGGTGTAGACGCCGTTGCGATCGATGGTGACCGTGAGCGGCTCGTCCTTGCCCTCTTCGTCCTTGTCGGGGTTGAAGACGTTGACGAGCTCGATCGGCTTGCCGTCCTGCATGTTGGGGATGATCACCATGAAGATGATCAGCAGCACCAGAACCACGTCGACGAGCGGCGTGACGTTGATGTTGGGGCGGACGCCCTTTTTCCCCTTACCCGTGTCGAGCGCTACTCCCATTGGCCCCCTCCAGGTAGTCCACGAGCTCGCCGGCGGCGTGCTGCATGCGCATGTCGAGCCGGTCGAAGCGGCCCGAGAGGTAGTTGTAGAAGAGCACCGAGGCGATGGCGACGACGAGGCCGACCGCGGTGACGATGAGCGCCTCGGCGATGCCCGCCGAGACCGCCCCGAGGCCGCCGCCGCCCGCCGAGGCGATGCCCTGGAAGGCGGTGATGATGCCGATGACGGTGCCGAACAGGCCGATGAACGGGGCGGTCGAGCCGATCGAGGCCAGCATGCCCATGCCGCGCCGGGCCTCGGTGCTAAACAGCTCGAGCTTGCGGACGAGCTCGCGGCGGGTGACCTCGACGGCGCTGACGTCCTTGTTGTCGAGGTTGGCCTCGTAGGTCTTCAGGCCGATGGCGGTGAGGCGCGCGAGCGGGTTCTTGGGGAAGGTGCCGGCGAGGTTGAGGACGTCGCTGGCCTCGCCGCCGTCGAGCAGCGGGCGCACGCGCGAGGCGAACAGCAGCGACTCGCGGTCGGTGCGGCGGAGCACGAAGAACCGCTCGATGACCACGAACAGGCTGATGAAGCCCATGACGAGCAGCGACACCGCGACGATGCGGGCCAAAAGGCCCATGCTATGCCAGATCTCGAGGAGGGAGAGTTCCATGATGCTTGCCTCTTTCGTCGGTCAGCCGCTGGTCAACTTGAACGGGAAGTTCACGATGATCCACACGGAGATCGGCTGTCCGTCGAGCTTCGACGGGGTGTACTTCCAGGCCTTGATCGCGCCGATGACGGCGGCCTTGAAGGCCTTGTCGGCGGCGGCCTTGTCTTCGTCGCCGGTGGCGGTGTTGGTGCTGCGCAGGATCTTGGCGCCCTTGACGGTGCCGTCGCGGTGGACGTGGAGCTTGATGACGACCTCGCCCTCGACGCCGGCCTCGCGCAGCTCGGCGGGGTAGGCCGGCGGCTTGTTGCCGGCGTCGGCCTGCGGGACGGTGGCCTTCTCGGGGCGGTCGACGGGCTTGGTCGGGTCGATCGGCTCGGCGGCGGCCTTCGGCGGCTGCGGCTTGGGCGGGTCGGGCTTCTTGACCTCGGGCTTCTTCTCGACCTTGGGCTTGGCGTTGCCCGTGCCGCTGCCGGTCTGACCTGTCCCGAAGTTCTTGTCGGCCGCGGGCTTGTCCTGCTCGGGCGGCGCGGCGTCCGGCATGACCTTGGGGATCTCCGGCTTCGGCCTCGGCTTCGGCTTCTGGGTCTGCGGCTTGGGCTGGACCTCGGGCGGCGGGGGCGGCGGCTCCTCCTCGGGCTCGGGCTCCGGCTCCTCCTCGACGGCGAAGTCTTTGATCTCGGGCTCGAGCTGGACCTCGACGGTGTGCTCCTTGCTGCGGTCGAGGGCGAGCCACGAGCCGAACAGGACGAGGTAGCTCAGGGTTGCGAGCGCCAGAGATCGCTTGTTCCTCCGGGCGAAGACCTGATCGCGGGTCGCGGGATCGAAGCCGTGGAACATCGGGGTGCGGCGAGGATGGAAGACGGCGTTTGCAATGCAATGGCTGGCGTGTTCCATCTCTGTGACATCGACCGCGTCACCTGAGCGTCACAGTAGAGTACGATCGCCGCGGTGCAGGTCATCGATCTCGGCTGCGAGACGACGAAAGAGCGGCGCATGCTGCTCGCAGGCGTGGGTTTCGTGGTCGACGCGGCGGCTCCGCTGGCGCTGCTCGGGCCCTCGGGCGCGGGCAAGTCGCTGGCGCTGCGCTGCTTGCTGGGGCTCGCGCCCGCGGACCTGCGGGTGACGGGGCGTGTCCGGTTTAATGAGGAGGAGGCCTCGCTCGCGGACCGGGCGCGGCTGGCGGCGTGGCGCGGCAGGAGGATCACGCTGATGCCTCAGGCCGCCGCGGCGAGCCTCGATCCGGTGCGTACGGTCGGCCGACAGCTGTCCGAGGTGCTGCGCGTGCACGACAACCGCGAGGACTCGGCGGAGCGTCTGCTCGAGCTGGTCGGTCTCGACGCGTCGACGTTTTGTGAGCGAGTCCCGCTCGAGCTGAGCGGAGGACAGGCGCAACGGGCGGCGCTGGCGCTGGCGCTGGCGTGCCGGCCAGCGGTGCTGCTGGCGGACGAGCCGACGGCGTCGCTCGACAACGTAGCGCAGGCGCAATTATTAAAGATGGTGAAGGACGTCTGCGAGGCGCGTGGGGTCGGGCTGGTGCTGGTGACACATGACCTCGCGGTGGCGGCGAGCGTGTGTCGGCGGGCGGTGGTGCTCGCGGAGGGGCGAATGGTCGAGGAGGGGGAGATGTCGGCGATCGTGGCGGCGCCGCGGCACACAACGACGCAGGCGCTGGTGGCCGCGGCGCGGCGGGTGGATGCGTCGTGGGGGCTCGCGTGATCGAGGTGACGGCGCGCGGGCTGGGGGTGTGGATCGGCGCGAGCGAAGTGGTTCGCGGGTTGGACCTCGAGCTGCGCGCAGGGGCGGCGATCGGTGTGGTGGGGCCGTCGGGCGCGGGCAAGTCGGCGCTGCTGCGCGGGCTCGTCGGGCTCGAGCGGACGGTGGGGTCGCTGCGGTGCGACGGGGTCGAGCTCGTCGGCGCGCCGGCGTCGGCGTGGCGCGGGCTGCGACGACGCGTGCAGCTGTGCTGGCAGGCGGGGGCGCTGGATCCGAACCTGACGGTCGCGGAGATCCTCGACGAGGCGCGGGTGCTGGCCGGGCTGCCGCGCTGGAAGCTCGGCGATGCGTCTTTAAGGATTGCGCTCGAGCGGGTGGCGCTCGCGGTCGAAGTGCTGAGGCGAAGGCCGACGGCGCTGAGCGGCGGGCAGCGGCAGCGGGTGGCGCTGGCGCGGGCGCTGGCGGCGGAGCCAGGGGTTCTGCTGGCCGACGAGATCACCAGCGGGGTCGATCGGCCGGTGGCGTGGGGGCTCGTCGAATTATTGAAGGAGTTGGTGCGCGGGGGGCTCGGGCTGGTGTTCGTGACGCATGACCTGTCCCTTCTGCCAGGTCTGGTCGAGCAGGTGGTGGTGCTCGCGGACGGCGCGGTGGTCGAGCGCGGGGCGACGACGTCAGTGCTGGCTTCGCCGCAGCACGCTGTCACGCGAGCGCTGCGGGCCGCAGTGCCGCGTCTCACCGTATAACTAAATTAAATTATTAAAGATCCCACCAGCCGCCGCGCTGGCGCAGCTCGAACAGGCCGAAGCGGAGGTCGAGGACGATCTCGGCGCTGGTGTAGGGGTAGAAGACCTGGGCGATGAGGCCGATGCGGCGGGTGCCGAAGCGGAGGTGGAGGCCGCCGCCGAGCTTGTTGTTGACGATGTAGGCGCGCTCGGCCTTGATGTCGTCGCCGGTGAGAAAGTTGATGGGGTCGCGGCCGCGAGCGAGGCCGAGGTCGAGGCCGCCGGAGAACCATGCCTGCGAGAGGGTGACGGTGCCCATGATGTAGTGGGCGCGGCGCTGGAACTCGAAGGTGGTGGGGTCGCCGTCGTCCTTGGTCGCCGGGTAGAGGACTTGGGTGTAGAAGGCGCCGACGTCGATGAGACGGGTGCGGATGAAGGCGACGGCGGCCCTGGGCGACCAGTTGGGCCGCTTCTGTCCGGGCAGCCAGTGGAGGGTGGCGCCGAGGGTGAAGTGGTCGAGCAAGCCGAGGGCGAGCTCGACGCGGTAGAGGTGGGGGACGCCGAGGCCGATGTCGACGCCGAGCACGCCGTGGTCGAGGTGACGAGGCGAGCGCGCGACGGGGCGCGAGAGGTAGCGGCGCAGACGCTGGCGCGATGGTTCGCGTGGTTGTGAGGATGGTTGTTGCGGAACCTCAAGTCGCGACAGCACGGGGCTCGTGGGCAGCGCTGCGGGTGGTTCAGCGAGGCAGGCGATGAGGAGGGCGAGCGACAACCGCGGCGATTGAACCGCAAACCGTGAGGATGCTCAACCGCTTGTGCGTCGGGGCGGTGGGGCGGGCCCGCATACTGGATCGGCCATGTTGACGAAAAAGCCCCTGTCTCGCGCAATCTACATCGTTGCAGCCAAGCGGACCCCGTTCGGGGCGTTCGGCGGTTCGCTGAAGGATCTGACGGCCACGGACCTCGCGGTCGTCGCGGCCAAGGCGGCGCTCGCCGCGGGTAACGTGAGCCCGGAGATCGTCGACGCGGTGTGCATCGGCAACGTGTCCCAGACCTCGGCCGACGCGCTGTACATGGCCCGCCACGTCGGGCTGCGCAGCGGGGTGCCGGTGCCGGCGCCGGCGCTGACGGTCAACCGCCTGTGCGGCTCGGGCTTCCAGGCCATCGTCAACGGGGCGCAGGACATCCTGCTCGGCGACGCGGAGGTCGTGCTGGTCGGCGGGACCGAGAGCATGAGCCAGGCGCCGCACGCGATCCGCGGCGCGCGCTGGGGCCTGAAGTTCGGCCAGGAGCCGAAGGTCGAGGACACGCTGTGGTCGTCGCTGACCGACACGTTCACCGGCTGCCCGATGGCGATCACGGCCGAGAACCTGGCGAGCAAGCACGGCATCACCCGCGAGGAGTGCGACGCCTACGGGCTGCGCAGCCAGCAGACCTGGGCCGCGGCGCAGGACGGCGGGCGCTTCACGGCGGAGATGGCGGCGGTCGAGCTGAAGGGCAAGAAGGGGCCGACGATCGTCGACGTCGACGAAGGTCCGCGGCGCGACGCGGCGCTCGCGTCGATGGCGAAGCTGCCCCCGGTGTTTAAAAAGGACGGTGTGGTCACGGCGGGCAACGCCTCGGGGATCTCCGACGGCGCGGCGGCGCTGGTGCTTGCGAGCGAGGAGGCCGTGAAGAAGCACGGACTCAAGCCGCTGGCGCGGCTGGTCCAGTGGCACGTGGCGGGCGTGGATCCGACGATCATGGGCATCGGGCCGGTGCCGGCGATCCGCGGGGCGCTGGCGCGGGCGGGGCTCGGGCTCGAGGACATGAACCTCGTCGAGATCAACGAGGCCTTCGCGGCGCAGTACCTGGCCTGCGAGAAGGAGCTCGGCCTCAACCGCGAGATCACCAACGTCGACGGCGGGGCGATCGCGCTGGGGCACCCGCTCGGCGCCTCGGGGGCCCGCATCACGGCGCACCTCGTGCACGAGCTGGCGCGCCGCGGCGGGCGTCATGCGGTCGGCTCGGCGTGCATCGGCGGCGGTCAGGGGATCGCGGTCGTCCTCGAGAACGCGAGCTGAGATCGTAGGAATGAAAAACCCGCGGTGTCCTTGGACATCGCGGGTTTTTCATGGGTCGGGGATCACCAGGCGAGGCCGAGCTGGATGGCGGCGAGCACGGCGAAGCCGGTGAGGATCAGCAGCGGGAGCTTGCCCTCGAAGCCGTGGATCGGGGCGAGGTCGCCGCGCGGGAGGGTCGGCAGCGGACCGGTCCGGATGCGCCGCGGAGGCGCGGCGATCACAGGACGCGACGCCGCATGACGCTCGGGCTCCAGGGTGACGGCGCGATCGACCACGATGGCACGATAGCGGAGGCATGGCAGCGGCGCAGCGGTAAAGGTCGCGCGCGCGGCCGGAGCTGTGCGCGAGGGCTGCGCGCACGGCGAACGGGCGCGCACGGCTGGGTTGTACAGGCACGAGAACGATCGGCGAGATCGGGAACGAACTATCAGCGCGTGACGCGGGCGAGGGCCGCGGCGATCGCGGTGACGCGTGCGGCGATCGCGTCGCTCGTCGGCGCGACGAGTGCGCCGATCATCGCGACCATGGACGCGCCGCGCTCGGCGGCTTCGACGGCGGATGTGGCATCGAGGCCGCCGATCGCCACGACCGGGTGGCGGGCGACCTCACAGGCGGCGGCGAGACCGGCCATGCCGACGCAGGGCTCGGGGTCGTGCTTGGAGCGGGTCGGCAATATCGGGCCGAAGCCGATGTAGTCGATCGGGAGGTCGGCGCTGGCGCGCACTTGCGCGAGGTCGTGGGTCGAGATTCCGATGGCGAACCCCGCAGGGGCGCGCTCGCGGAGGGCGCGGAGGCCCGCGGCGCCGCCGAGCGCGACGAGGTCGTCCTGGCCGAGGTGAACGCCGTCGGCGAGGCCGGGGCAGGCGAGCGCGGCGGTGATGTCGTCGTTGACGACGAAGCGGACGTCGGCGGCGCGGGCGAGCGGGGCGACTTGATGGACGAGGCCGATGCGCGTACACGTGTCGACAGCCTTGCAACGCAGCTGCAGAACCTTCGCGCCGGGGCCGTGGGGTCGGGAGCCGACGAGGCCGCGGGCGACGGCGAGGATGTCGAGCCCGGTGGAGGCGGGCCAGTCGAGGATGGAGTACAGGTCGGCCACGGCGAGGCGGGCTTACCACGGAAGGACGGAGCGATGACGGACCTGCTGGCGGCGCGCGGTCAGATGGCGATGTCGCTGGCGTTCCACATCGTGTTCGCGGCGGTGGGCATGGCGATGCCGCTGCTGATGATCCTGGCGGAGCGCCGTCACCTGCGCACGGGCGACGCGGTCGACCTCGAGCTGGCGCGGCGCTGGTCGCGGGGCACGGCGATCTTGTTCGCGGTCGGCGCGGTGTCGGGGACGGTGCTGTCGTTCGAGCTCGGGCTGCTGTGGCCGGGCTTCATGGCGTTCGCGGGGCCGATCGTCGGGATGCCGTTCTCGCTCGAGGGGTTCGCGTTCTTCCTCGAGGCGATCTTCCTGGGGATCTACCTGTACGGGTGGACGCGGGTGCGACCAGCGGTGCACCTGTTCGCGGGGGCGATGGTGCTGGTCAGCGGGGTCGCCTCGGCCGTGTTCGTGGTCTGCGCGAACGCGTGGATGAACACGCCGGCGGGGTTCGTGATGCAGGGCGGCGAGGTGGTCAGCGTCGATCCGCTGGCGGCGATGTTTAATAAGGCGGCGTTCGCGGAGTCGCTGCACATGGTGCTGGCGGCGTTCGCAGCGGTCGGGTTCGCGGTCGCGGGGGTGCACGCGGCGATGCTGCTGCGCAGGCCGTCGGTGTTTCATGCGCGGGCGCTGGGGCTGGCGCTGCCGGTCGGGTGCGTCGCGGCTTGCCTGCAGCTGCTCAGCGGGGACATCGCGGCGAAGCAGGTGGCGGAGACGCAGCCGGTCAAGCTGGCGGCGATGGAGGGGCACTGGGACACCGAGCAGGCGGCTCCGCTGCGGGTGTTCGGGTGGCCGGACGAGGTGAAGGAGGAGACGCGCTGGTCGATCGACATCCCGTGGGGGCTGAGCGTCCTGGCGTTCGGCGATCCGCAGGCGGAGGTGCGCGGGCTCAAAGAATTTAGTAAGGAGAACCGGCCGCCGGTGGCGGTGGTGCACGTGGCGTTTCAGGTGATGGTGATGTGCGGGATGGCGATGATCGCGGTGGCCGTCGTCGCGGGGTGGCTGCGGCTCAGGAAGAAGGAGCTGGCCGCGCGGCGGTGGTTCCTGTGGTTGGTGGTGCTGACGGCGCCGCTCGGGTTCGTGGCGATCGAGGCGGGCTGGGTCGTGACGGAGGTCGGGCGCCAGCCGTGGGTGGTGCAGGACGTCATGCGCACGGCGGACGCGGTCACGCCGATGCCGCACCTGAGCGTGCCGTTCGCCACCTTCTCGCTGCTGTATCTGGTGCTGGGGGTGACGGTGATCGTGCTGCTGCGCAAGCAGGTGTTCGCGGCGCCGGAGGACGTCGGGTGACGCCGGAGCTCGCGGTCGCGGCGACCATGCTGGCGGCGCTGGTGCTGTACACGCTGACCGGCGGGGCGGACTTCGGCGGCGGGGTGTGGGACCTGCTGGCGAGCGGACCGCGGGCGGAGGATCAGCGCAGGTTGATCGCGCGCACGCTGGCGCCGATCTGGGAGGCCAACCATGTGTGGCTGATCTTGCTGGTGGTGCTGCTGTTCGTCGGCTTCCCGACGGCGTACGCGGCGGTCAGCACGGCGCTGCACGTGCCGCTGTGCGTGATGCTGGTGGGGATCGTGCTGCGCGGGTCGGCGTTCACGTTCAGGGCGTATGACGTGAAGCCGGGGGCGGGGGCGCGGCGCTGGCGGCGGGTGTTCGAGGTCGCGAGTTTAATTACGCCGGTGACGCTCGGGGTGACGCTCGGGGCGATCGGGCACGTGCGGGTCAATCCGGCGCTGCTGGTCGAGGGCGGGTGCGTGCGGCAGGACCCGCGGCAGGCGCTGGTGATCACCGACTTCGTGTCGGAGTGGTGGGCGGCGTTTCCGCTGGCGGTCGGCGGGTTCACGCTGGCGCTGTGTGCGTTCCTCGCGGCGGTGTATCTGGCGAACGAGGCCGACGACGACGAGCTGGCGGGGGTGTTTCGCGCGCGGGCGCTGGTCTCGGCGGTGGCGGTCGGAGGGATGGCGTTGCTGGCGTTCTCGGTGTCGGCGCCGCACATCCAGGCGGACCTGACGGCCTCGGCGTGGGCCGGGCCGTTGCATGTCGCGACGGGGGTCGCGGCGGTGGCGGCGATCGGGTCGCTGTGGCTGCGGCGGTACGCGGCGGCGCGGGCGGCGGCGGCGGCCCAGGTGGCGCTGATCGTGCTCGGCTGGGGGCTGGCGCAGTATCCCGATCTGGCGATTCCGGGGCTGAAGATCGCGACGTGCGGCGCGCCGCGCGAGGTGCTGGCGCCGATGCTGATGACTCTGGGGGTCGGCTCGCTGCTGCTGGCCCCTGCCCTGCTCTACCTGTTTCGCGTGTTCAAGGCCCACTCGGGCGACGCGAGCGACCACTGAACATGTGAGGAGGCGCCGGGCCTGGACGGGTCGCGAAAGCGCGCCACGCTGCTATCTTTCGCGGCCATGTCGCGCAGCAACGCCAGTCGAAGCACGCCGGTGTCTATCACGGATCCCGGAGAAGAGTGGGACCTGCAGAACGCGGTGCGGCCGAAGATCGAGGCGGACCGGCCGTTTCGCCTGGTGAGCCCGTTCCCGCCGGCGGGCAGCCAGCCGCAGGCGATCGACGAGCTGGTCGCGGGGCTGAGGCGCGGCGACAAGTTCCAGCACCTGCTCGGCATCACCGGCAGCGGCAAGACGTACACCATCGCCAACGTGATCGAGAAGGTGCAGCGGCCGACGCTGATCCTCGCGCACAACAAGACGCTGGCGGCGCAGCTGTACGGGGAGTTCAAGGCGCTGTTCCCTGACAACGCGGTCGAGTACTTCGTGTCGTACTACGACTACTACCAGCCGGAGGCGTACATCCCGTCGACGGACACGTTCATCGAGAAGGACTCGAACATCAACGAGCAGATCGACCGGCTGCGCCACGCGGCGACGTTCTCGCTGCTGAGCCGGCGCGACGTGATCATCGTCGCGAGCGTGTCGTGCATCTACGGCATCGGCTCGGCGGAGGCGTACTACGGGATGGTCGCGCAGGTGGCGGTCGGGCAGACGCTCGACCGCGACCAGCTGCTGCGCCGGCTGGTCGAGATGCAGTACGAGCGCAACGACTACGATTTCCATCGTGGGACGTTCAGGGTGCGGGGAGACGTGGTCGAGGTGTTCCCGGCGTACGAGGACGAGACCGGGGTGCGCATCGAGTTTTTTGGCGACGAGGTCGAGGCCATCCGCGAGATCGACACGCTGCGCGGCACGGCCCGCGGGACCATGCAGCGCGTGACGATCTTCCCGGCGAGCCACTACGTGACCCCGGCCGCGCAGATGCGGCGGGCGATCCAGGGCATCAAGGAGGAGCTGCAGGTGCGCCTGTTCGAGCTGAAGGAGAAGATCCGCCTGGTCGAGGCCCAGCGGCTCGAGCAGCGCACGATGTTCGACCTCGAGATGCTCGAGGAGATGGGCTTCTGCTCGGGCATCGAGAACTACTCCCGCCACCTGACCGGGCGCGAGCCGGGGGCGCCGCCGCCGACGCTGATGGACTACTTCGCGGACGATTATTTGATGGTCGTCGACGAGTCGCACCAGACGATCCCGCAGATCGGGGCGATGTACAACGGCGACCGCAACCGCAAGACGACGCTGGTCGACCACGGGTTTCGCCTGCCGTCGGCGCTCGACAACCGGCCGCTCAAGTTCGAAGAGTGGGAGCAGCGGGTCGGTCAGGTGGTCTTGATGAGCGCGACGCCCGGGAACTACGAGCTCGGCAAGACGCAGGGGGTGGTGGTCGAGCAGATCATCCGGCCGACGGGGCTGCTGGACCCGGAGATCAGCGTGCGGCCGATCGGCAACCAGGTCGACGACCTGCTGGCGGAGATCAAGGCGCGCACGGCCGTCAAGGAGCGCGTGCTGGTGACGACGCTGACCAAGCGCATGGCCGAGGATTTAACTGAGTACTACTCGGACCTGGGGATCCGGGTGCGTTACCTGCACGCGGACGTCGAGACGCTCGAGCGAGTCGAGCTGCTGCGGGGTCTGCGGCGCGGCGAGTTCGACGTGCTCGTCGGCATCAACCTGCTGCGCGAGGGCCTCGACCTGCCGGAGGTCAGCCTGGTCGCCATCCTCGACGCGGACAAGGAGGGCTTCCTGCGCGAGACCAAGAGCTTGATCCAGACGTGCGGACGGGCGGCTCGTAACCTGCGCGGGCAGGTCATCATGTACGCCGACCGCGTCACCAAGAGCATGGAGGCGTGCATCGCCGAGACGGGCCGACGCCGCGCGTTGCAGGCGGCCTACAACGAGGAGCACGGCATCGTGCCGCGCAGCACGCACGCGCCGATCAACACGCTCGAGGCCGACAAGCAGCCGGAGCAGCCCAGCGGCAAGAAGCAGCCGACCGCCGCCGAGGTGCCGATCGGCATGGGGCCGCTGCTGGACAGCGACCTGCTGCCGGAGGAGCTGAACGGGCGCATCGCGGAGCTGCGCGCGCAGATGACGGAGCTGGCCAAGGCGCTGCGCTACGAGGATGCGGCCAAGGTCCGCGACCGCATCCGGGTGCTCGAGGCGCGCAAGCTCGAGTTCATTTGATAATTTTGCCCGGGTTTGTGGCATCGTGCGGGCGATGGTCGACGAACGACCGCCGCCCGACGCCCAGGCTCGTGAGCAGCACGAGCGGCGCTACATGGTCCGACTCGGGCAGAGGATCCGCGCGGTCCGTGAAGAAGCCGGGTTGACGCAGCAGGCCGTCGCGCGCTCGGCGGGCATCGCCACCGACATGGTGTCGCGCCTCGAGAACGGGCACTACACCAGCCCGGGGCTGCGCACGCTGCTGCGGATCGCCGAGGGCATGGGCGTGTCGCTGGCGGCGCTGCTGCCCGACGCGCCGAGCGTGGGCGCGACGCCGGAGAGCGCGCTCAAGTCGAAGCTCGGCGCGATGACCCACCGCGCCGAGCCCCACGAGCTCGACTTGCTCGTGGACATCGCCGCGGTGGTGCTCGGCCGCTCGCAGCGCTAGCGCGCCGGAGCGTCAGAACTTGAGGGTGTAGCTGAGGCCGGCGCCGCCGCGCAGGAACGTGGGCGAGAGGGCGGACTTCTTCTTGGCGGCGGCCTCGGGGGTCCAGCGCTCCCAGCGCTTGTAACGGACGTGGTAGCCGGCGCCGACGAGCAACAGCACGGCGCCGAGCAGCGCGAGCGAGGCGGTCGCCGGGATGGCGAACGTGTTGTGCTGGCGGTTCTTGCAGGCGAAGTTGTTCTCGAGGTCTTCCTCGGGGCAGCGCGTGAGGAAGTAGGTGGTGAGCACGCCGGCGAGGCCGACGCCGAACAGCGTGCCGCCGGCGATCATCAGGCCGGTGCCCTTGGCCTTGTACTTGCCCTGACCGACGGTGGGCTCGGGCGGACGCTCGGGGCCCTCGGGGACGACCGAGGCGGGCGCCGGCGCGACCTCGGGCTTGGGCTCCTCGGGCGGCGGAGTCTGCTCGGGCACGGCGTCGACAGGAGCGGCGTTGGGGTCGGCGTTCGGATCGGCGCTGGGGTCCGGCGTGGCGCCGTCGACGGGCGGGGTGGTGCCGTCGGCTGGCGGTGTGCCGGTCGTCGGCGTGCCGGTCGTCGGGCTGGTCGTGCCGGACGCGGGCGGCGTGCTGGTCGTGCCGGCCGCGGGGGCGCTGGTCGGCGCGGGCGTCGTGGTCGCCGGGGCCGCGAGTGCGCCGTTCGAGGGCAACGCCACCATGGTCGTGGCGAGGACAGTGCTGAGGAGCCGTCGAGTGGGGAACGATGCCGTCATGCGACCGATTTCCGGGGGAAGTTCGGCCGAGTATCGTATGCACAACACAGGTCCACAAGCCCCGGATTCCCGGCGAAGGCGGTGTTCTTCCCGTCGCCGATCGGACCTCGACCCCCTACCCTGCCGGAAGGCAGCGACCGCGCGAAAACCGCGTTAGACTGGGCAAACCCCATGCCGATGCTCGCCGACCTCGATCACCCTCCGCGGTCCCGGACCCGTGACTTCCTCATCGGGGCCCTGTTCGGGCTGCCTGTCGTGGCGCTGCTGGCGTGGCTGCTGCTGCCGCGGCTGGTCGGAGGGCTGCTCGGATCGGCGGTGGACTACGACCAGCGGCTGCGGGCGGAGGACGGGTACATGCAGGCGGTGTGCACGCAGGCGTTCGACCTGGCCCGCGACGAGCAGCTCTGCGAGTGCGCCCTGGCGGTGGAATTCCCGGCGCTCGACTGCCGCCTGCCGTTCCTGCGCTGGTCCCTCGACCGCCACCACGAGCGCTGCGCCGACTCGGCGGTGAAGAGCCAGGCGCTGACGTTTTGCAGCTGCATCGACACGCTGGCGGAGAAGATCCCCCCGCTCGAGGCCGAAGATCCCGACTCGGCCCGGCCGCTCGTCCAGCGGGTCGGGAAGTGCCTCGAGCTCGAGGACGGGTTCCCGCTGCCGGAGATCGAGGCGCTCGCGCCGTCAGGCCGGTGAGTCGCCGGCGACGCCGAAGCGCATGCGCCAGACCCGCTGACCGCGTGCGAGGGTGGTCTGCTCGCGCCGGCTGGCGGCCTCGAACGGGTTATTACGCCAGAAGCTCCACTCGCCGGCGAGGTTGACGAGGCGCGGGCAGTCCTCGAGCACGGCGAGGATCTCGAGGCCGACACCGTAGACGTCGCTGGCCGCGTGCAGCTCGCCGCCGGGGCGCAGCTGCTCGGCGATCGTGTCGGCGAGGGCGGGCTCGATGACGCGGCGCTTGTGGTGGCGCTCCTTGAACCACGGGTCGGGGAACAGCAGGTGGAAGCGGTCGACGCTGCGCGGCGGGAACACCCGGTCGAGGTCGACGTTGAGGTTGGTGTAGGCGAACACGAGGTTGGCGAGGCCCTCCTCGCGCGCGCGCACGCGGTTGCGGGCGAGGCAGGGCTCGCGGATCTCGAGGCCGGCGACCAGCCAGTCGGGGTGCAGCGCGGCGAGCTGGAAGCTGAACTCGGCGTCGGCGCAGCCGAGCTCGACCTCGACGCGGCAGTCCGGTGCGAGGTGCGGCGGACGCTCGGCGGGTCGGGCCCGCACGTGCATGAACTGCTCGCCGAGCGGGTTGACGTGCTGGCGGATCTTTCGCAAGGGCGAACGCTCAGCTCTTGGTCTTGGCGCGGGGGATCTTGGCGGCGTCGGCGAGGAACTTGGCGAGGCCGACGTCGGTCAGCGGATGTTTAATAAGTTGGTGGATGATCTTGAGGGGGATGGTCGCCACGTCGGCGCCCATGCGCAGGGCCTCGAGCACGTGGGTCGGCGAGCGCACCGAGGCGACCAGGACCTCGGTCTCGAAGTCGTAGTTGTTGTAGATGTCGACGATCTGCTGCACGACGTCCATGCCGTCGTGGCCGACGTCGTCGAGGCGGCCGACGAACGGGGAGATGTACGTGGCCCCGGCCTTGGCCGCCAGCACGGCCTGCAGCGGCGAGAAGCACAGGGTGACGTTGGTGTGGATGCCCTCGGAGGTCAGCTCCTTGACGACCTTCAGGCCGTCGGCGATGAGCGGGATCTTGACGACGATGTTCGGGGCGATGGCCGCGAGCTCGTGGGCCTCCTCCAGCATCTCGTCGTAGGTCGTCGACAGCACCTCGCCGCTGACGGGGCCCTCGACCAGGTCGCAGATTTCGACCAGCACCTCGCGCATCGCGCGGCCGGTGGCGGCGACGAGGGAGGGGTTGGTCGTGACCCCGTCGAGGAGGCCCAGCGCGGCGGCTTCACGGATCTCGGCGACGTCGGCGGTGTCGATGAACAGCTTCATGGCGGCGGTGGTAGCACACGGCGGCTTGTCAACGAAGGGGCTTTCGGACTAGCTTCCCGGGCTCGCATGACCACGCCCAAGCTCGGAGTACTCATTCAAGAGGAGAAGGCCCTGTCCGCCGCGCGTGAGACCGACCCGGTGTCGCTGGTCGTGCTGCGCTCGACGCTCGTCAACCCGCCGCGGGCCGCGGCGGCCCGGGCGCTGGCCGAGCGCATCCGCGGGCTGCACCCGGACGCGGCGATCGTGCCGTACGCGTGGCACCTGGTGACGCACGGGCCGGAGGACGGCGTGCGTGAGCTCGGCACGCGCGCGCTGCCCGGCGAGCCGCGGCGCTTCGGGCACCTGCAAGACACGCCCGAGGTCGGCGAGGCCTGGCAGACCACGCTGCGCTGCGCGCGTGAGCTGGCGGGCGCGGAGGGGCCGCTGCGGGTGGTGCTGCGCACGCCGGCGAGCTTCACGCCGGGCAACGTCGGGCACGCGCGGCTGACGGCGTTCGCGACGGCGCGGGCGGCCGAGGGCGTCGAGCTGGTGTGGGAGGCCGAGGGCCTGTGGGAGCCGGCGCAGACGCTGGCGTTGGCGCGCAAGCTCGGCATGCAAACGGTGGTGCCGGCGTTCGACGGGACCGGGCGGCCGTTCGCGGGCAGCCTCGAGCGGCGCTGGCTGCGGGTCGACGGCGCGGGGCCGACGGACCGCCTGCGTGGGGTGCTCGCGGAGGCGCTGGCGTACGCGCTCGAGGGCGCGGAGCAGGCCGAGGACGACGCGGAGGCCGCGGGGCCGGTCGTGCTGTTCGGGGGGCCGCGCGCCTACGCGAACCTGCGGTCGTTCGCGCGCGAGCTGGAGCTGGACGACCCCGAGGACGAGGCCGTGCGGGCTTGACGCGGCACGCCTGACGGGCGCGCGCTGGATCGAGGAGCGCAAAAAAGGAAAACCGCCGAGGCGCTTGCCTTCGGCGATTTTCTTGACGGGGTTCTTCCGGGTGGAAGCGAGGGGTCCCTGAGGGCCCTACCCCGCTCGCGGTCGCTCACGCGGCGGTGCCACGCTTGGCGGCCTTCTTGCCACCGGCCTTCTTGGCGGCCTTCTTCGCACCGGCCTTCGGGGCCTTCTTGGCGGCGCGCTTGGTGCCGCCGGCCTTCTTGGCGGCCTTCTTGCCCGCCTTCTTACCGGCCTTCTTGGTCGCCTTCTTGGCGGCCTTCTTCGCACCGGCCTTCTTCGCGGTCTTCTTGGCACCACCGGCCTTCGCGGCCTTCTTGGCACCACCAGCCTTCTTGGCAGCCTTCTTCTTGCCGGCCTTCTTGCCGGCCTTGCGCTTCGAGGTCTTCTTGTCGGCCTCGGGAGCGGTCACATCATTGTTTTCGAGCGCCATGTTGGGTGTCCCTCCTTCAGGGGCAACGGTGCTCAAAGCTACATATAAGTCTCACGTAGTGTCAACGCCAATTAACATCTTTTTTACTCAATTATAGGAAGGTGAAAGATCTTTGTAGGACACTTGAGGCCTCGCGCGAAATTTACGTGAGTAATTACATCCACTTCGTGCTCGGTTGGTGAACGAAGGTAGTTATAGATCCTACATCTGGCGCTTGCGGCTGGAGCCCCGCTTCTGCGACAAGGGCCTGACATGCTGACGATCGACTGGACCTCCGAGGAAGCCGCGCCCGTGTCCCTGCAGTTGCTCGCCGTCGCCGTGCACGGCGACAGCGGCGCCGTGGAACGACGGTTCGGCGCGGCCGTGGCCCGCGCAGCGGTCGCGGCGCGGTTCACGGGCCGGCCCGGCGAGAAGTTCGCGTTCACCCGCGAGAGCAACGGGGAATTGCAGGCGGTCACGCTGCTCGGCGTCGGCGCGGACGCGCTTGGCGCGGGCGGCCTGCGCAAGCTGGGCCACGACGCCACGCGCGCGAGCACCAGCGTGGGCGCGACGCACCTCGCGCTCGACCTCCGCGACCTGAAGGTGAGCGACAAGCTGCTGCGCTCGCAGGTCGGCAGCCTGATCGCCCAGGGGCTCGAGCTCGGCACGTACCGCTACGAGCGCTACATCGCCGAGGCCAAACGCCGACCGGCGACCGTCCAGCGCGTCACGGTGATCCGCGAGGGCGGCGACGGCGACGGCTCCACGCGCGGCCAGACGATCGCAAGCAGCGTCGTGCGCGCGCGTGACCTGGTCAATGGGCCAGCCAACCTGGTGACGCCGACCTACCTGGCGAAGTTCGCGGAGGAGATCGTCAAGGACCTGAAGGGCCAGGCCGACGTGAAGCTCACCGTGCTCGAGCGCGAGGACTGCGAGAAGCTCGGCATGGGCTGCTACCTCGCGGTCGCCCAGGGCAGCGACCAGCCGCCGAAGTTCATCCACCTGCAGTACAAGCCGCGCGGCGAGAGCAAGGGCCGCGTGGTGTTCATCGGCAAGGGCGTGACGTTCGACTCGGGCGGCTACTCGCTGAAGCCGAGCGACGCGATGATGGGCATGAAGATGGACATGGGCGGCGCGGCCGCGGTGATCTGCGCGTTCGAAGGCGCGGCCCGCCTCGGCGTGGCCTACGAGGTCCACGCGATCGTCGCGGCCACCGAGAACATGGTCAACGGCAAGGCCTACAAGCTCGGCGACGTGCTCACGGCGTCGAACGGCAAGACGGTGGAGATCGACAACACCGACGCCGAGGGCCGCCTCACCCTCGCCGACGCGCTGGTCTACGCCAGCAAGCTCAACCCGACCTACACCTTCGACTTCGCCACGCTGACCGGCGCATGCATCATCGCCCTCGGCCCGCACATCGCCGGCCTGATGTCCCACGACGACGAGCTCGCCGGGCAGTTCATGGGCGCGGCCGAACGCGCCGGCGAGGACATGTGGCGCCTGCCGCTGCCCGAGGCCCTGAAGGAGCAGCTGAAGAGCCCGATCGCCGACATGCGCAACACCGGCGAGCGCTGGGGCGGCACGATCACCGCGGGCCTGTTCCTCAGCGAGTTCATCGAGGGCCAGCGCTGGGTGCACGTCGACATCGCCGGGCCCGCGATGGTCCGCAAGCCGTTCGGCGTCAACGACGAGGGCGGCTCGGGCTTCGCGGTCGCGACGATGCTCGAGTTCCTGCGCTGAGCACGAGCGGCCGCGGCCCCGAGCGAGCGGGCCGCGGACCCGGAGGGTCTGCCGGAGTCAGTGCAGCGGGAACATCTCGTCGAGCTCGCGGACCACGTCGGAGTGGTCGACGCCCTTGGCGAGCGCGAGCTCTTGCACGAGCAACGTCCGTGCGGTATCGAGCATCTTGCGCTCGCCGAACGACAGGTCCTTGTCGCTGCGGAGGATGCAGAGGTCACGCAGCACCGTGGCAATCTCCAGCAAGGAACCGGTCTTGATCTTCTCCATGTACTCGCGATACCGGCGGTTCCAGGTGGCTGTGGAGATCTTCTCTCCCCGGCGCGAGAGGACGCCGTAGACCTCTTTGATCTGCTCGTCGCCGACGATCCGCCGCAGGCCGACCGCGGAGGCGTTGCTCTTCGGGACCATGACCTTCATGTCGTTCTCCAGCACCCGCAGCACGTAAAAGTCCATGGCGGAGCCGGCAATTTCTCGCCGTTCCAGGCCCATGACTTCTGCCACGCCGTGGCCGGGGTAGACGGCCTTGTCACCGATATTGAAATCGCCCATGAAGTGCCTTCAGGGGGCTGGCCGGCTCAAACCAGCCAAAAAGCCCGCCCAGGCTATCATTTTGGCGCCTCATGTCAACGTCCGCGGCTCGCTCCCGAGCATCGGGCGCGGTCGTCTGACCCGACCCGGCGGAGCCCGCGGTGGGGTTTGATCACCGGGACTTTACCCTGGCTTCACGGGTCACGGCGGCGACGCATCGTAGGCTCCTCCACCACGCAACGTGCTGAATCTTGAACCAACGGACGGCTTCCCTATGATGCACCGCATGCTTCGACCTGCTCGGCTCCTCGCCTCCACGCTCTCGCGCTTCGCCGCCGGCCTCGTGCTCTGCGGCACCCTGGCGTGCGCGATGACCCCGGAGAGATTGCCGGACCTCGACCGGAAATTTTATTACAACCTGCCGACCACCGAGGACAAGTCCGCGTTCCTCCGCCTCGACGAGACCCAGCGCCAGCCGTACCTCGAGAAGAAGGGGCTGTGGGCCAAGTGGTCGGAGATGTCGAACGAGGAGCGCACCGCCGTGCAGGCCGGCGAGGTGAAGGTCGGACAGCACGAGTTCGCCGCGTTCATGGTCTGGGGCCCGCCGGCGGACAGCCAGGTCAGCAAGGGCGAGCGGCAGGTCCGCTTCCACACGTTCATCCGCTGCACGAGCGGCCCGCGCATCGGCAAGTACGTGCAGAACAACCTCGACTGCGACGGCACCTCGAGCGAGGTCGAGATCGCGGTCGAGGGCGGCCTCATCACCGAGATCAAGTTCCTCAACTGACCCGGCCCGGCGCGCCGCCGATCACATGTCGGCGGTGCGCATGAACATCGGCTGGGCGAGCAGCCACAGGCTCAGCATGCTCATGGCGATCATGCCGATCATCATGATGATGTGCACGCGCAGCGCGGCCTTGCGGTCGTCGCCGTAGAGGCGGCTGGCCTCGCGCTGGGCCACGTAGATGCCGTAGATGTGGCCGATGACGACGAGCGCGACCTGCAGGTACCAAATGCTCTCGGGCGACCACAGCGCGGTCAGCGGGGCGCGGGCGGTGCCGAAGAAGTCGTGGTCCCAGCCGAGCGGGTCGGAGATCAAGCGGCGCAGCTTGGACCACTCCCAGAACACGTGCACGGCGTTGTGGGCCAGGTGGTAGAAGAGCGCGATCGGCAGCAGCGTGTAGCTGAACTTGATGAAGAGCTTGCGGGTGCCGATGTCGGGCCGGCCGCTGGCCAGGCGCATGGCGGCGCACAGCAGCCAGTAGAGGACGCCGGGGCCGACGATGCAGGCCAGCATCATCAGCGTGAACGTCATGGTGCCGCCGTGGCTGCCGCCGAAGCCGAGCACGTCGCTGCCGAACAGCGCGACCTGGGCGTCGAGGATGGCGCCGCGCAGGCCGTTCTCCCACTCCATCCACAGGGGGATCATCGCGGCGCCGTGGAAGGCGCTGACGATGAAAATTAGCAGCGCCATGTAGGCCTCGTCGGCGTGGCTGCGGTGCTTGTGCAGCACGTCGGAGCCGCTGCGGCGGACGTTGAGGCCGATGTTGTCGTGCGGGCAGCTCTTCACGCACTCGGTGCAGAGCGTGCAGAACTGGTTCTCGTTCATCGCGCCCATGAACTCGTGGGTCGGGCACGGGTAGCCGCGCTCGTTGCCGTGGAAGCAGTCCTTGGTCTGGCAGCGGCGGCAGACCTCGTTGTCGCGGCGGCGCAGCTCGACCATGCCCATCATCGCGTACTGACCCGACACGCGGCCGACGAAGCACACGTAGCGGCACATGGCCTTGCGCTCGTAGATCACCAGCATGATCCACGACAGCACGATCATGAAGATGCCGAGCGCCGACGTCAGCCACGGGCGGTTGGCGGCGTCGAAGATGATCTCGAGCCAGGTGACGAGCGCGAACAGCACGATCGCGGGCCACATCCACAGCTTGAAGCGCGGGTACTTGCGGTTGAGCGAGGCGATCTTGCGGACCGGGGTGAAGCCGCGGCGCATGAACCAGTCGGGGATCGCGGTCCACGGGCACATGTGACACCACAGGTTGCCGAACAGCAGGACCATGAAGATGAGGCCGATCCACCAGATGTTCCAGGTCAGCACCGGCGCGAGGTTGCGGCCGGGTTCTTGTGAGCCGACCAGGCCGATGACGATGACCGCGAGGAACATGATCACGACCGGGAGCTGGATCGCCGGCTGGAACCACCGACTTTTAATTGCGCGGTGCAGCCATGACCACTTCGTCAGCTCGAACTTCCAGTACTCGCGGACCTCCTGCCGGCGGTTGCGCTCGAACACGGTGAAAGAGAGCAGCAGAATTAAAATGACGCCGGCGAAGAAGGCCTCGTTGGGGATGCCCGGCATGAGGTGGACGTAGGCCTTCTTTTTGACCGTCTTGACGTCGTCGAAGGCCTTGGGGTCGAAGAAGCCGCCGGATTTGATCTCGCCGAGCTGCTGGTCGGGCAGGCCCTCGGGCGCTACGATCCCCTCCCCTTCCTCGGACAGCACGAGCGCGCCGGTGCCGGTGCGCTTGCGGCCGAACCTGTCCTCGGTGACAGATGGATCGTCGGGTCGGCGCGGCGGGGCTCGTGGCGGGATGTCCTCGATCGCCGCGGGCGGCGGGGCGCGGGGCGGCGTGATGTCCTCGACGGGAGGCTGAGGCGGTGCGGCGAGGGCGACGACATAATTCTCGAGGGCGGTGTGCACGAGCACGACGTCGGCGTCGCGGGCGGCGACGCGGGCGCTGACGACCCAGGCGAGGCCGAGCACGGCGAGGCTGGACGCGAACCAGCGGGCGAAGCGGCCGCCGCGAAGAAGTACGAACGGGTCGTCCTCGGGCTCGCGGCGATCGCCGAGGATCGGGAGGCGCAGGCGCTTCATGCGTCACCTTCGATCTCGGCGACCACGACGACGTTGGGCGCGCGTGTCCAGGTGCTCGGGGCGCCGGGCATGAAGCGGCCGGCGTTGAGGTCGACGGCGTCGCTGAGGGCGATGTCGCAGCTGTCGAGGTCGATGCGATCGAGGGCGCCCCACACGACCTGACCGGTGCCCTGGGCGAGGAAGGGGTCGCCGGTCGGACCTGCCCCGATGGCCAGGTGGTCGCGGGCGGCGTTCAACGCGAGGGCCCAGGGGGCGTTGGTGTTGTCGAGCTCGAGGCCGTCGAGCACGCCGCACAGCTCGGGGGTGCCGTTGCGGCTGCGGGCGACCACGACGTTGTTGGTCGGCTGACCGGCGGCGATCAGCCACACCGGGTCGCCGTCGAAGGCGGAGCGCACGAGCACGGGCTGGCGCAGGGTCACGACCTGGGCGAGGTCACCCGCAGGCGGACCGGAGGGCATGCCCTTGGCGGTGCAGTCGTAGTCCACGTGCGACAGGCGGGTGGCCAGGCCCGAGGACTGCACCGCGAGGAAACCACCGCCGCCGTCGGCGCTGACGAACTGGGTCGTGTTCATGCTGGGCAATGCGTAGCCGCAGCCGGTGACGCCGGCGGCGGCGTCCTTGGCCGAGGCTTCGGCGAAGTCCGCGGGCAGGCTGAGCACGGCGACCGAGTCGCTGCCGTCGCAGGCCACGGCGACCTTGGTGACGGCGGGGTCGAGCGCCACGAGCTGCCAGCCGCCGATGCACGGGATGTCGAGGCCGCCGAGGTCGAAGCTGCCCAGGTCGGCGGCGTCGAGGTCGTCGGGGTCGAACACCAGCAGCTCGCTCGGTGTCATCCACGACTCGGGCGAGCTCGTGAGGCTGTTGGCGAACACGCCGACGAGGATGCGGCCGCTCGGGTGCGGCAGCAGGAAGATGCCCTCCTGGCGACCGTGGGTGAGCGGCTGGACGTCGGCGATGAAGTTGCCGATGTTGAAATAGTCGGCGACGGCGACCGAGCCGTCGAGGCTCGCGCGCGGGAAGCGGAGGATCGAGCCCTTGTCGGTGTCGGGCCAGTGGCCGAGGGCGATGAGGAGGTCGGTATCGGTGAGGACGAGGTCGTAGGGCTCGTCGAGCAGGTTGTTCATGGTCTGAAGGCCGCTGGCGTCGTACTTCAGGTCGAGGTTGATCGAGCCGCGCAGCGAGCGGGCGTCGGCGTCGTAGATGTCGACGCGGTCGTCGAGCGTCTGGCTGACGAGCAGGAGCGTGCACTTCGGGCCGTCGCAGGCGAGCAGGTCGCCGGTGGGGCCGCCGGTGGGCTCATCGGTGTCGCCGGTGCCGGTGCCGCCGGTGGTGTCCTCGGTGTCACTCGGGTTGTCCGGGAGGCACGCCGCGACCATGGCGGCGACGGCGAGGGTCAGGGCCGACGGGGCGCGAAGCGACATCCCGGGGACGCTAGCACGAGACGCGGCGCACCATCAGGGTGGGTGCGTCCGGCGGCGTGCGGCGACGCGGGACGACAGGGCCGCGAAGCCCGCGACGGGGCTTCGGTTTCACGATCGCAGGCGGCTCACTCGCGGCGGCCGAGGGCGACCTTCATGAGCAGGAGGGCTTCACGGCCGGCGTTGCCGACGAGCTGGCTCTCCTCGGGCTCGGCGGCGACGGGCAGCAGGCCCTCCTTGCCCATGGCGAAGTTGGAGTCGAGGGTCCTGCCGCGCAGCTGGTTTAAGAATTCGTCCTTCGTGAGGTCGAGGTTGCCGCGGTAGTCGTAGACCTTGATGCGGTTGATCTGCCCGGTCGCGTTGACGCCGATGCCGACCTCGAGGGTCAAGACGCCGCCGTCGAGGATCTTTGGCTTCGTGCGCGGGTCGATGAAGATCGCGACGCCGAGGAAGTTGCCGGCGGCGTCGGAGGCGATGAAGAACTCGGGCAGCTTGTCCTCGGGGTAGAGCTCGAAGCCGAGTTGCGACTCGAGGAACTTCACCTCGGCGTCGCTGTACTGGTAGCGCTTGATCCGCCAGGCATTCGGGTCGGCGTCGGGGAACAGCTTCATCAGGTTGCGATGCGTGATCTCCCAGCTGCCCCACTTGGCGAGGTGGGCCTCGCTCGGCGCGGACGGGAGCAGGAGGCACAGGGCGAGGCCGACTTTGGTTGCGATGCGCTTCAGCATGGTCGTCCGCGGGCGAGGGTAACGATCGCCGCTGGGGGTCAGGGACGTCAAGCCGCGCAGAAGCTTCACAGGGCGGGCCTGGCGGCCTCCCCTGCCCTGCCGGCGCGCTGCGGCGCGCGGGTCGCTAGAAGTCGGCGACGGCCTGGAACGAGAAGTTGTCGTTGTAGAGGCGATTCTGGCGGCCGCCGTCCTCGCGCAAAAAGCTGTACTCGGCCTTCAAGGTGAAGCGCGGGAGCACGGGGAAGCGCAGGCCGACCACGTGTGCCTGGAGGGTCTCGTCGTAGCGGTACTGGTCGGAGAAGTCGGACTTCAGCGGCTGGCCGTCGGCGGTCTTGCCGGGGACCGCGAGGTCGGGGTCGGCGTGGTCGAAGCGGTACTGGATGATGAGGCCGGGCAGGCGGGTCTTCTTGCGGCGCCACAGCGGCTGGGCGACCTGGGCGTAGGCGCCGAACATCCTGCGGTCGGCGAGCACGGGCATGTCGGGGTCCTGCGGGGCGGCGGAGTCGACGCCGTAGATGACCTCGCCGCGCAGGTGCGGCAGCGGATACGGGCTGGCGAAGATCTCGTCGAAGTTGAGGTCGAGGTGACCGCCGACCCGCCAGGTCGGGGCCTGGGCGCTGTCGATGTACGTCTTGCCGAAGAAGTTGAGGTTGGAGAGCGTGCTCTGGGGGTGCTTGCCCCACACGATCGAGCCGCCGATGTTGAGCGCGGGCAGCGGGCGGATCATCACGCGGGCGACGAACGACTTGTTGCCGTTGTTGTCCGGGGCGATGCCGAGCACCGAGCCGTCGCCGCGGGGCAGCTCGACCGGACGCAGGGTGCGCTCGCACGGCACGCTGACCTGGCCGACGGGGACGTAGCGGTAGAGGAAGTCGTTGTTGCGGGTCTGCGTGCAGGCGTCGCCGTTGATGAGGCCGACGTCGATCTCGAGCGGACGGACGGGCTTGTCGCGGCCGAACGTCGGCTTCCATTTGATCGTCGCGCCGAGGTCGATCCACGTGCCGGGGTAGATGCGGCCGGCGCTCATCGCCAGCGGACGCGAGACCCACCAGCGCACGGGGGCGTCGTGCTCCTCGTCCTCGAGGCCGAACGGGATGACGAACACGCCGCCAGTAATCTTAAAACCTTCGCGGAACCATCGGCCCGACTTCTCGGCCCAGGCGAACGGGTTCACGTCGAGGGCGGCGGCCTCCATGATCACGACGGGGTTGAAGGCGGGCGTGACGTCGGCGAAGCCGTAGGTGGCCCGCGGGATCGAGACGAACTCGAAGGCGATGCGGGCATAGACGACGTCGGAGTAGACCGGGGCGCCGACGTAGAGGTTGGCCGCGCCGCCGCCGAAGTACGGCAGGGTCTTTAATTTGTCGAAGTTGCCGTCGGCGTTGTGCATGGCGGTGTTGGTCCGCTGCTGCACGCCGAAGTTCACGCCGAGGTAGCCGCGGACCATGAGGCCGCCGCTGCTGCCGGCGTCGCTGTCGGTGAGCTTGCCGGGGTCGAAGAAGCCGGCGCCGCCGCCGCTGATGGGCTTGCGGCCCTTGGCGCCGCCGAGGGTGATCTTGGGGCCTGCGGGGTCCAGCGGGGGCTTGGGGGGCAAGTCCTCGATGGGCGGCATCGGCGGGGCGGCGGGACCCTCGACGCTGGCCGGTGGTGGAGTCTTGTTCGGCTGGGTGGTCGCGTCGCCGAAGAACCCGCCGCTCGCGCGCGCGGGGGCTGGGGTCTTGTTCGGCTGGGTGGTCGCGTCGCCGAAGAATCCGCCGCTCGGTTGGGCGGACGTGTCGGCGCCCGCGGACGGCGTGGAGGGAGCAGCGCCGGTCGCGGGCGAGCCGGTCGTGATCGGAGGTCTGCTCGCTGGCGCGGTGTCAGGAGTGGCCGGCGGCGCGGGACTGGTGGGTGACGGCTGGGGGGCTGCGGGCGCTCGCTCGCTCGAGGGCGGTGCCTGCGTGCACAGGAGGCCGGTGACGAGGACGGAAGAGAGCATGAGCGCCGAGCGGCGCGACTCTATCTCAGGTCGGGAGGCTGTGGTACGCCGGGTGTGTGACGAAGTGGATCCCCACCCTGCTCCTGGTCCTCGGTGCGTGCAGCGGCTCCGGCAAGGAAGCGGCGCCGGTCGGCAAGGAGCCCATGACGGCGCCGTATATGACGATTCAGGAGACGCTCGCGGACGACAGCATCGATGAGCTACCGAGATTGTCGGCGCGGGTCATCACGGCGGCGGAGCCGGTGCAGAGTCAGCCCGGCGTCGCCGACATCATCGCGGGGGCCGGTCGCGTTGCGGCTCAGGATATCGAGACGGCGCGCGTGGCCTTCGAGAAGGTCAGCATGGGGATGATCACCTATTTAAAAAAGCACCCCGAGGAGCGCGAGGGGCTCGAGGTCATCCACTGCACGATGGCCTTCAATAACAAGGGGGCCTACTGGGTGCAGAAGACGGGCAAGGTCATCAACCCGTACCACGGGAAGATGATGCTGCACTGCGGCGACAAGGTCGCGTGGGACCAGGCGCCGGGCTGAGCCGGCGCCCGCGGGTCACACGTCGAGGTTGCGGGCGTTGAGGGCGTTGTTGGTGATGAAGTCGCGGCGCGGCTCGACGTTGTCGCCCATGAGCACGGAGAAGACGTTGTCGGCCTCGAGGTTGTCGCCGACGCGCACCTTGAGGAGGATGCGCTTGGTCTGGTCCATGGTGGTCTCCCACAGCTGCTCGGGGTTCATCTCGCCGAGGCCCTTGTAGCGCTGGATCTGGAGGCCGGAGCGACCGAGCTCGCCGACGTGCTGCACGAGGTCGAGCAGGCGGACCGGCTCGGCGACCACCGCGTCGCCGCGGAGCAGGCGGTACGGGCCGGCGCCGAGGGTGGCCATGTACTGGCGGATCTTCAGCATCTCGGCGACCGGGTAGCTGTCGACGAGGGCCTGATCGATGTGCTCGTACTGGGCGACGCCGTCGGCGACGATCTGAACTTTTAAAACTTTGCGGGCGGTGTCGGTCTTGTCGTCGTCGAGGGTGTAAGCCAGACGCGCGAGCGGCATGCGCTGGGCGACGGCCTTGACCAGGCCGTCGCCGAACTCGCTGACCGCCTCCGGCTTGATGAAGAGCTCGGCGGGCTTCAGGGTGCCCTGCTGCAGCGTGTCGAGGATGTGCTCGAGGATGGGGGCGCGGTGCTCGCGGGCCATCGACTCGACGAGCTGGCGGTAGCGCAGGCCCTGGCGGGCGATCTCGCCGAGCACCTCGGGCGTGACGCCGTGGTCGCCGATGGTCAGGCGCAGGTTGTCGACCGCGTTGCTGATGATGAAGTCCTCGAGGGCGCCCTCGTTCTTGAGATAGACCTCGGCGCGGCCGGCCTTGACCTTGTAGAGCGGCGGCTGGGCGATGTAGAGGTGGCCGCGCTCGATGATGTCGGGGAAGTGGCGGTAGAAGAACGTCAGCAGCAGCGTGCGGATGTGCGAGCCGTCGACGTCGGCGTCGGTCATGATGACGATGGTGTGGTAGCGCAGCTTGCTGATGTCGTAGTTGTCGGGGCCGATGCCGGTGCCGAGCGCGGTGATCAGGGTGATGATCTCCTGGCTGGAGAGCATCTTGTCGACGCGGGCGCGCTCGACGTTGAGGATCTTGCCGCGCAGCGGGAGGATCGCCTGGGTCTTGCGGTCGCGGCCCTGCTTGGCGGAGCCGCCGGCGCTGTCGCCCTCGACGATGAACAGCTCGGCGTGCTCGGGGTTGCGCTCCTGACAGTCGGCGAGCTTGCCGGGCAGCGACAGGCCGTCGAGGATGCCCTTGCGGGTGATGGTCTCGCGGGCCTTGCGGGCGGCCGCACGCGCGCGGGCGGCGAGGATCGCCTTCTCGACGATGAGGCGAGCGGAGCGCGGGTTCTCCTCGAGGAAGCGGCTCAGCTCCTCGGTCACGATGGTGGAGACGAGGCCGGTGACCTCACCGCTGACCAGCTTGTCCTTGATCTGCGAGCTGAACTTGGGGTCGGGGTGACGGATCGAGACGACGCCGACCAGGCCCTCGCGGACCTCTTCGCCGGACAGCGTCTCCTTGTGGCCCTTCAGGGCGCCGGACTCGCCGCCGTACTTGTTGATGACCTTGGTGAGGGCGGTGCGAAAGCCGGTGAGGTGGGTGCCGCCATCCTTGTTGGCGATGTTGTTGGTGAAGCAGAGGATCGTGTCCTGGTAGGCGTCGGTCCACTGCAGGGCGATCTGCACGCCGAGGGTGACGGTGCGGCCCTCGAGCTCGAAGTCGATGTCTTTATTAAACTGGATGAGGTCGCCGATCAGCTCCTTGTTCTGGGCCAGGAGCTGGACGAACGAGGGCACGCCGCCCTCGCCGTCGAACACGCGCTCGCGGCCGCTGCGGAGGTCGCGGAGGGCCAGCTTGATGCCGCTGTTGAGGTAGCTGAGCTCGCGGAAGCGGTGGGCGAGGATCTCGAAGTCGATCTCGGTGGTGGAGAAGATCAGCGGGTCGGGGTGGAAGTGCACGCGGGTGCCGCGGCGCTCGCTCGGGCCGATGACCTCGACGGGCATGACGGGGTCGCCGCGTTCGAACCGGGTCTGGTGGGCCTTGCCCTCGCGCCAGATCTCGAGCTTCAGCCAGTCACTGAGGGCGTTGACGACCGACACGCCGACGCCGTGGAGGCCGCCCGAGACCTTGTAGGCCTGGTTGTCGAACTTGCCGCCGGCGTGCAGCACGGTGAGGATGACGATCGCGGCGTCCATGATCTTGCCGCCGACCTCCATCGGGCCGGTGGGGATGCCGCGGCCGTTGTCGTCGACCGACACCGAGTTGTCGGGGTGGATGACGACTTCGATGGCGTTGCAGTGACCGGCGAGGGCCTCGTCGATCGAGTTGTCGACGACCTCGAAGACCATCTTGTGAAGGCCGGAGCCGTCGCTGGTGTCGCCGATGTACATGCCGGGCCGCTTGCGCACGGCTTCGAGGCCCTCGAGCACCGAGATCGAGTCCTTGTTGTAATCGTCGGCGGAGGCTTGCGTCTTGACGGCGTCGGACATGGAAGAGTGTCGTAAAGCGGCGAAATTGCCGCGAAAAACGAGGCCGGAAGGTACCACGGAGCGCCGCCCCGGCCAAGCGCGCAGACGGGTAAATTCGCCGGTTTAACGCGGTTTCAGGGGCCGTTTCACGCGGGCCGGTCAGGCGGGCTGGACGAGGCCGCCGCGGACTTCGATGTAGCGGCAATCTTCACCGGGATCGAGGGCGATGAAGTGCGGCGCGGTGGTGGTCAGGACGCACTGCCCGGCCTCGCGCACGAGGGCGGCGAACAGCTGGGCGGAGCGCTGGGGGTCGAGCTCGCTAGACACGTCGTCGAGCAGGAGCAGCGGGGCCTCGCCGGTGAGCTCGCGGGCGGCCTGCAGCTCGGCGATCTTGAAGGCGAGCACGAGGGCGCGGGCTTGCCCCTGGGAGGCGTAGGTGCCGGCGGTCTGCCCGCCGATGCGCATGTCGAAGTCGTCGCGGTGGGGGCCGACGGTGGTGGTGCCGCGGATGAGGTCGTGGCGGCGGCCGTCGCGGAGGGCCTCGGCGAGGAGGTCGCGCGGGCGCTCGGGGAACGGGCCGAGTTTGCTCACGTAGTGGACCTCGGCCGGGAGGGCGGCGCCGTGGATGCCGGCGAAGGCGGCGGCGAAGCGGGCGTGGAGGAGGGTGAGCAGTCGTTCGCGGCGGGTCCAGATGCGGGCGCCGACGTCGGCGAGGCCGGACTCGTAGGTGGTGAGCAGGTCATCGCGCGGGCGGGCGGCGGACTGGTCCTCGCGGAGCACGCGGTTGCGCGAGCGCAGGAGCTTCTCGTAGTCCTGGATGTCCTTGATGTGGGCGCGCTCGCGCGCGAACAGGACGCGGTCGAGGAATTGGCGGCGCCCGCCGGGTCCGCCGCGGAGCACGCCGAGGTCCTCGGGGGTGAAGAGGATGGCGCGCAGGCGGCCGTAGAAGTCGATGCCGGAGCGGATGGTCTTGCCGTCGGCGAGGGCGACGCGTCGGGTCTGGCGCTCGTTGCTGAGGAGCTGGACGGTGAGGCGGGAGCGGATGCCGACGGTGGGGTCGAGGCCGGTCACGTCGACGCGGGCCTCGGGCTGGCCGTCGCGCACGAGCGGGCCGAACTCGGAGCTGCGGAACGACCGCAGGGTGGCGACGAGGTAGAGGGCCTCGAGGAGGTTGGTCTTGCCGGCGCCGTTGTGTCCGTGGAGGACGGTGAAGCGCGGGCCGAACTCGAGCTCGCCCGCGCCGATGTTGCGAAAGTTGGAGACGCTCAGGTGCTGCAGGTGCACGGGACAGGAAGGCGTGGGTCGAAGGGGCCGGAGGGACACGAATGCAGCCCGGAGGATCGCGGCGGAGGCTGCGACCCAGGCCCCCCCGGGCCCGGAGGTCAGATCCTCATCGGCATGACGACGCCGAGGTACTCGGGGCCGTCGACGGGGCGGAGCACGCAGGGGTCGAGCTCGCCCTGGAAGTCGAGGTAGACCTGCTTGGTGTCCATGGCCTCGAGCACCTCGATCAGGTAGCGGGCGTTGAAGCCGGCGACCAGCGGTTCGCCCGCGTACTCGATCTCGATCTCCTGGTGGGCGACGCCGAGGTCGGGGTTGTCGGCGGTGAGCGTGAGGGTGCCCTTGTCGAGCTGGACGCGGACGGTCGCGGTCTTCTCGGGGGCCATGACCTCGGCGCGGCGCAGGGCGTCGATCAGCTCGTCGCGCAGGGCGGTCGCGCGGCGGCGGAACTCGCGGGGGATGACCTGCTCGTAGGGCGGGAACACCACGTTGTTGAGCTTGACCGAGAGCAGCAGCTCGTTGGCCTGGACGTACAGGTGCTGGCCGTCGACCGCGAGGCCGACCTCGCCCTCGAGGCGGTCGAGCACGCGTTTGATCTCCAGCATGCCCTTGCGCGGGATGATGATGCCGCGCTCGAGCCTCGGGCCGGCGAGCGGGAGGGACAGCTTGGTCAGGCGGTGGCCGTCGGTCGAGACCATGGTGCCGAGCTCGCCGTTGCACTCGAACAGCACGCCGTTGAGGTTGACGCGCGCCTCGTCGGTCGAGACCGAGAACTGGGTCTTCTGGATGAGGTCGGCGACGGTGTGGCCGGGCACGCCGACGAACTTCAGGCCCTTGGGGTCGGGCAGCTCGGGGAAGTCGGTGGGCGCCTGGCCCATCAGCTTGAACTCGCTGCGGCCGACGCTGAGGTGGGCCCAGTGGTTCTCCAGCGCCTTGACGCGCAGCGGCTTGGCCGGGAGCGTGCGGACGACGTTGTGCAGGTAGCGGACGCCGAGGGTGAGCGCGCCGGGGGTCTTGACCTCGACGGGGATGGTCTCGGTCACCGAGATCATCATGTCGGTGGCGCTGCAGATCAGCTTGTTGTCCTTCGTCGCTCGCAGGAGGACGTTGGCGAGGATCGGTTGGTTGTTGCTGCGCTTGTCGGCGACGGTCTGGGCCAGGCCGAGTGCGGAGAGGAGTCTGGGCTGGTCGATCTGGAATTCCATCGCGGCGTCTCGTGCGTTCGGGTGTTGGGAGGGGAAGGTAGTGTGGGCAGCAGATGTTGTTAAGAGTTAATGGTTTTAATTTTAAAACTCGTCGCCGTGATCGGTGCTGTGGAGCGGGGGCGCCGGAGTGTATCGCATCGAAAAGCTTGGGGAAGGGGATAGGTGAGGGGTGTGGGGACGGCGTGTGGGGAGCGGCCGAGTTGTCCCCGGGCAGAGCATCCGCAGGTTGTTCGCACGCGAGTTCACAGGGGGTTGTGGAGGACTCGATCTGCGGGCAAACGAAGGCCAGGCGTCGCTTGCTGCGAGGCCTGGCGGGCGAGGGACCGGTCGCGGTCGGGGGAATTTGATCAGGAGAGCAGGGCCGGGGCGAGGGGCGTGTCGGTGGTCAGCTGGCGGCGCAGGGTGTCGACGGTGGCCCGCAGGTCGCCGTCGTCGGCCTGGATGCTGGCGATGCGCTTGCAGGCGTTGATCACGGTCGAGTGGTCCTTGCCGCCGAAGCGCAGGCCAATCTCCGGGAAGCTGGCGCCGGTGAGCTGGCGGCTCAGGTACATGGCGATCATGCGGGGGCGTGAGATGCCCTGGTGGCGGCGGGGTCCCTTCAGGTCGGCGACGCGGACCGAGAAGTGGCCGGCGACGACCTTCTGGACGTTCTCGATGCTCACCGGAGGAGGTTGCGCGGTGGGCGCGGGGGCGCCCAGGACCTCGGTCACGAACTCGGAGGTGATCGGGGTGCGGCGCAGGGCGGCGAAGGTCGACACACGGACGAGGGAGCCCTCGAGCTCGCGGATGTTGGAGCGGACGATGCTGGCCAGGTGGACGGTGACGTCGTCGTCGATCTGGATGCGGTCGAGCTCGGCCTTCTGGCGGAGGATCGCCACCCGGGTCTCGAGGTCGGGCAGCTTCACGTCGGCGACGAGGCCCCAGTTGAGGCGGGAGATCAGGCGGTCCTCCATGCCGGCCATCTCCGAGGGCATGCGGTCGGCGGTCACGACGATCTGCTTCTCCGCCTCGTAGAGCGCGTTGAACACGTGGAAAAACTCGTCCATCGTGCGGTCGCGGCCGGCGATGAACTGGATGTCGTCGATCAGCAGGACATCGCAGTGCTCGCGGTAACGGGTGCGGAAGGCGTCGAACTGGTTGGTTCGGACCGCGGCGATGAACTCGTTCATGAAGCGTTCTGCGCTCTGGTAGACGATCCGCAGGCCCGGGCGGGTCGCGTGGATGTGGTGGCCGATCGCGTGGAGGAGGTGGGTCTTGCCGAGGCCGACGCCGCCGTAGATGAAGAGGGGGTTGAAGCGGGTGCCGGGCTCCTGCGCGGCGGCCCACGCGGCCGAGGCGGCGAGCTCGTTGGCCGAGCCCTGGATGAAGTTCTGGAAGCGGTAGCGGCCGGACAGCTGCGGCGGCGGGAGGGGCTCGGGGCGGCTCGGGAGGAAGATCGGGGTCGGCGCCGGCGAGTCGGTCGCGGGGGCGGGGGTCGGCTCGGGGCGAGCCTCGTTGGCGTCGACCTCGATCTCGACGTCGTAGTGCTGGGCGGTGCGGGCTTTGATCTCGTCGAGGACGGCGCCGAGGTAGTGGTTCTCGAACCACTCCTTCATGAAGCGGTTGGGCGCCGTCAGGTGGAGACGGGTGCCGGCGACCTGGCGGAGTGCGATCGGGCGCAGCCAGAGGTCATAGGTCTGGGCTCCGAGCCGTGGTTGCAACCCTTGCAGTGCCTCGCTCCAGATGTCGGTCATGAATCCTCCATTCACAGGCTGAAAAGGCCTGTGAAGAACTCGGAAAACTGTGGAAATGCGACGCGTTGGCCGACGCAATCCGGGGGCTGTCCACAGCCTGTGAAATCCCACGGGGGATGGGATTCGCGGGCCTGGAAGACCAGGAGCGTCTGCGCGTCGGCGAACTCGGGGGGCGCCGTGAGGCGGAGGTCGGTTTTTACTTGGGGGCGGGGGGAGGGGGCAAGGGTGGGGACGAGTGGAATTTGTAAGTGCCCAGGATCAAAGAGGAAGATGTGCGGATGGGCGCGCGGACAGTTGCTCGGGAACGAACTCCAAGAGGCCAGGTCGGGCGCGGATCCAGTTGGGATCACTGCAGAATTGACGGAGGGGATCGTCGGGGCGCGGAGAGGGTGCGAGACCAGGCCGATTTGCGCGGGGCGAGATGCGGAGGTTGGCTTGTGGAGCCGGTTTGCGGGGTCGGGGTAAAGTCGGATCTACAACGACCCTGTAGGTGTGCCAACCACCGCACCGGCGGGGCGGTGGAGGCGATGCTGGTCACACGCGGTGACGCCGGGCGAGCTATAGAGGATGGAACGGGGACGGGCGGAAGAGAGCGGGGCTGGGAACCGGCGTCGCGTTGACAGGGGGTGGATGCGCTGGTATCGATCGGGCCCCTGTTGACCGGGGCGAATTCGTCCCGTTGGCGACGTTATAGGCCTCTCTTCATCGAGACCCGACCCGTCGACCTGTCAGCTCTTCTCTCCTTCGACCGACGGAAGTTCCCATGAAGCGCACGTACCAGCCCCACAACCTGAGCCGCGCCCGGACCCACGGGTACCGCGCCCGTATGGCGACCCGCGGCGGTCGCAATGTGATCGCCGCCCGCCGCCGCCGCGGCCGCAAGCGCCTGAGCGTGACGACCGGCGGGAAGTGATGAAGCGAGAAGGGTTCCCTGCGACCCTCCGCCTGAGGAAGCGCAGGGAGTTCTTGCAGATCCAAGGCGCAGGGGTCAAACACCACCTGCGCCACTTTATTGTGTTCGTGTCGACGACAGCGAGTCCCGGCGAAGCAGCCGTGCCGAGGTTGGGGGTGACGGTCACCCGCAAAGTCGGCCCTGCGGTCGTGCGTAACCGCATAAGACGCCTCGTGCGCGAGGCGTTCCGGCGGAAACGTGACAGCTTCATGCCCGGTTGCGATATGGTCTGGGTCGCCAAGCAGAGCGCAGTGTCCGTGGATTTCGCCGAGGTCGCGGCAAACATGGATGCGCTGGCGAAGCGGACAGGCAGACCTCGTCCGCAGCCGTCGGGAGTCACGTGCTGAGAAAATTCTTGATCGCGTGCATCCGCCTGTACCAGCTCGGGATCTCCCCGCTGATCGGCCCTGCGTGCCGATTCACCCCGAGCTGCTCGCGCTACGCATGCGAGTGCATCCAACATCACGGGGCGTTGCGCGGCGGCTGGCTGACCATACGCCGGCTGTCGCGTTGCCACCCGTGGCACCCGGGAGGCGTCGATCTGCCGCCTCCGCCGCGTGCCCCCCTCCCGGAGAAGTGCTGAGTCGTGGATTTCCAGCGCCGTACCCTGCTCGCCATCGTCATCTGCGTGCTCATCTGGATCGGTTACGCGGCCTTCCTCGCGCCGCCGCCCCCAGCGCCGAAGGATGACGCGAAGAACACCCCCACGGCCGCCAAGGCGGACGACGACGAGGCGGTGAAGGCCGACGCGAAGTCGGACGACGCGCCGGCGGCGAACGGGACCAGCAAGCCCGCGGAGCCGCAGGTCGCGGCGCAGCAGCACCGGCTGACGACGGACCTGGTCTCGCTCGAGGTCGGCAACGTCGGCGGGTTCGTGCGCAAGACCGAGATGCTGAGCCCGCAGTTTCGCCGCGGCGAGGCGGGCGACGACTTCCTGGCGCTCGGCGACAGGCCGACGCTGTCGGTCAGCTTCGACGCGGAGTACGACGACGAGCGGCTCGACCTGCAGATCCCCCGCGGCACCGCGTGGGAGGTGACCGACAAGACCGACAAGCTGTGGAAGCTGCAGCACAAGACCCTCGACGCGCACGTGTTCGCCGAGCTGGCGCTGACCGACGGCTACGAGGGCAAGTTCACGGTCAAGGTGCTCAACCGCTCGAACAAGCGGCAGAGCCACCGGATGCTGGTGCGCACGCAGTACGGTCTGGCCAAGGAGGAGAGCAGCTACGACATCCACCGCGGCCTGTGCGCGCTGGTCAGCGGCGACGACGTCGAGGCGTTCGCGCAGAGCGACGTCGAGGAGGCCGCGGGCCGCTCGCAGGGGCGCATCCGCTGGGCCGCGCTCGACAGCAAGTACTTCATCCAGGCGCTGGTGCCGGTGCACCCGGTGAACTTCTGCGAGGTGTCGCTCAGCAAGGACGCGACGGCGATGGTCAACACCATCGGCTCGGACAAGGTCACGCTCGAGCCGAACGAGTCGCGGACCTACGAGTTCGGCGTCTACTACGGCACCAAGGAGGTCGAGCGGCTCGAGCGTTACTCGGTGGTGTCGGACGTGCACCTCGAGGACGCGGTCGAGTGGGGCTGGTTCGGCGGGCTGACGCGGTTCCTCGGCGAGAAGATGCTGTGGCTGCTGCGCGTGTTCTACAACCTGACGGGCATCTGGGGGATCTCGATCATCCTGCTGACGATCGTCGTCAAGCTGCTGACCTTGCCGCTGACGTTCCAGCAGATGAACTCGATGAAGAAGATGAAGGAGATCCAGCCCGAGCTGGACTCCATCAAGAAGAAGTACGCGGAGGACCGCGTCCGCCAGGCCCAGGAGATGCAGGCGCTGTTCCAGCGCTCGGGCGTCAAGCCGCTGGCCGGCTGCTTGCCGATGCTCGTGCAGCTGCCGATCTGGATCGCGCTCTACGCGATGCTCAACACCGCGGTCGAGCTGTACCGCGAGCCGTTCCTGTGGCTGCCCGACCTGACGCAGCAGGACCCGTTCTACATCCTGCCGCTGGCGATGGGCGCCCTGATGTACTTCCAGATGCGGATGAGCCCGTCCGGCATGGACAACGAGCAGGCCCGGATGATGGCGTGGATGATGCCCATCATCTTCACGGTCATGATGCTGTTCCTGCCGTCGGGGCTGGGGGTCTACATCTTCGCCAACGTCGTGCTGTCGCTGATCCAGACCGCGATCCAACTGCGGTCGAACAAGCCGGCGGCCCAGAAGTCCTAGGAGAGAGTGGAAGAATCATGGCTGACTCCAAGCAAGCTGCTCCCCAAACCGGAAGCGCCGACCAGCGCTACGCCAAGGCGGTGCCCGTCGTCCGCACGTTCCTCGAGTCGGTGCTCGGCCTGCTCGGGGTCGAGGTCGAGGTCGACATCGACATCGAAGAAGACGGGCTGCACTGTGACCTCAACACCAGCGAAGAGGACGGCGGCCTGCTGATCGGCCGTCACGGCGCGACGCTCGACGCGCTGCAGTACCTGACGCTGCGCGTGCTGCAGGCCGAGGGCTTCGACCGCATGCGCATCACGCTCGACGTCGGCGGCTACCGCACGCGCCGCGAGAAGAGCCTGAAGGAGCTGGCGCAGGGTGTCGGTCAGAAGGTGCTGAGCAGCGGCCGGCCGTACCACTTCGACCCGATGACGGCGATGGAGCGACGCGTCGTGCACATGACGCTGATGGCGATCGACGGTCTTCGCACGGAGTCGGAGGGCGAGGGCCGATTCCGTCACGTGGTGGTGTTCCCGGCGCGAGAGGGCGAGGGACGCCGCGAGACCGACGACGCGCGCGCGTGACGAGAGAGCCGCGAGCTTCGACGATCGTGGGGGTCGCAACCGGGACCCCCGACGGCGGTGTGGCGGTGGTTCGGCTGAGCGGGTCGCGGGCGCGAGAGATCGCCGAACGACTCGCGGGTGAAGTAGGAGAGCCCCGGCGGCTGGTTCGCCGGCGGCTCCGGATGGATGGACTGGAAGATGCGCTGGTGGTGTGGATGCCGGGACCGGCGTCGTTCACCGGCGAGGATGTGGTCGAGCTGCATGTTCACGCTGGAGCGCGGAACGTGCGAGCGGTGGTCGAGATGCTGCTCGCCGGCGGCGCGATCGCGGCGCCGGCGGGAGAGTTCACGCGGCGAGCGTTCGAACACGGGCGCCTCGGGCTCGATCAGGCGGAGGGGATCGCCGCGTTGATCGCGGCGCAGACGGACGCGGGGCTCGAGCAGGCGCGACGACTGGTGGCGGGAGAGCTCGGACGACAAGTTGCCGAGATCGCCGCGGCCGTCCACGCGCTGCGTTGCGAGGTCGAGGCGAACCTCGACTTCCCCGAGGACGTGGCTGCGGGAGATCTGGGGCGCTGGCGCGATGAGGTCGGCCAGTGGGTGACGCTGATGGACCGCTGGACCCGGACTTTCGAGGCGGGGCGACGCAGTCGCGAGCGCACGCGGATCGTGCTCGCGGGTCCGCCGAACGCGGGCAAGAGCTCGCTGTTCAATATTTTGGTGGGACGCGAGCGGGCGATCGTTTCGCCGGTGCCGGGGACGACGCGAGACTATGTGGAGGCGGAGGTGTCGCTCGCCGGGGTCGAGGCGACGCTCGTCGACACGGCGGGGATGCACGCGACCGAAGATGTGGTCGAGGCCGAGGGAGTGCGCCGCAGTCGGACGCAGGTCGAGGGAGCCGACCTGGTGCTGTGGATCGAGGCCGCGGATCAAGAAATCGGAGCTCCGCCGGCGGGGGAGGTGCTCCGCATCGAGAGCAAGCGAGACCTCGGCTGTGTACGGCCAGACTGGATCGGGGCGACGAACGCGGATGTCGATGCGGTCGTCGTGGCGATCGGCCGCTGGCACGATTTAAAAATTGGAAAGGTGGAGCCGTGGATCGGACTGGCGCGGCACAGGGATCGGGTGGTCGAGTGCTGCGAGGCTCTGCGCGGTGCAGATGCTTTGATCGTCGACGAGCAGCCGCTCGAGCTGGTGGCGTTTGAACTCGGAGTGGCGGAGCGGAGGTTGGCTGAGATCTCCGGACGCGGCGGGCTCGGGCCGGTCGGCGAGGAGGTCTTGCACTCGATCTTCTCGCGGTTTTGTATTGGAAAATGAGGCCCCGGAGTCGCAGTTTTCAGGCGCTCGGGTCGATGCGGTGGAGGTCGAGGAGAGCGCGGAGATCGTCCGCGAATGCAGATATTTGCTGGGTGGAGTGCGCGGCACTGAGGGTGATTCGCAGACGGGCCGTGCCTTCGGGGACTGTCGGCGGGCGGATCGCCTGAACATGCCAGCCACGCTCGAGCAGGGCCTTGCTCAGGGCGACGGCGGTCTGGTTTGCTCCGGCGATTATGCGGAGGATCGGTGAGCGCCTCAGTTCCGGGATCTGGAGCTGCAGACGACCAATTAAATGATCGACGTTGGCCCACAGGCGGGCGCGTCGGGTGTAGCCCTCGGGACTGGTGACGAGGTCGAGGGCGTGGAGGATCTGCGCGGCGACCGCGGGAGATGTGCCGGTGCTGTACACGAAGCTGCGGGCGGTGCCGCGGAGCCAGGTGCATACGGTGGAGGAGGCGGCGACGAAAGCTCCCGCGCACCCGAGAGACTTGCCCAGGGTGCCGACCAGGATCGTCGGGCGCAGATTATTAAAACCAGCGAGGCCAGTGGGGAGACTGGATGGGGACCTGTATTTATTAAAGAGGAAGAAGCTGTGGGCTTCGTCGAGGTAGAGGTGGCTGTCCTCGCTGTTGTTGAGGTGGGCGTGGAGGATGGTGGGGTCGGCGAAGTCTCCGTCCATGGAGAAGAGGGCTTCGGTGATCCACCAGGATCCGGGAGGCGGAGGAGCGAGGTGAGGGAGGATCTGCGGGCGGGCTCGGGCGAGGCGTAGGCCGTCGATCAGGCTGGCGTGGTTCAGCTCGTCGCTGAAGACCTGGTCGGAAGCCTGGATGAGGGCGGGGAGGATGCCGACGTTGAGCTGGAATCCGCTGGGGAAGAGGATGGCGTCCTCGGTCTCCGCGAGCTCGGCGAGGCGGCGTTCGACCTGGCGGTGGAGGGGGTGGTCTCCGCAGACGAGGCGGGAGGCGGTGGTCCCGGACTGGTTGGTCGAGAGCGTGGCGAAAGACGGGTGGTTGGCGAGGCCGAGGTAGTCGTTGCTGCAGAAGCCGACGACGGGGCGACCGTCGAGGTGGTAGTGCACGCCCTCGTGGTGCTCGATGCGGGGTAGCGTGCGAGTGAGGCCCGCTTGACGGAGGGCGTCGAGCTGGGTGGCGAGTCGGCGGTCGAGCGAGCTCATGCTTGACACGGAGGGCTCGGGTTACTTACTGCGGATGCGCGCATGTCGACAATACGCGCTCTAATTAAACAGGTGGCGCCGGAGGTCGGTGAGGAGTGGCCGTGGGCGAAGCTGGAACTGCTGGTCGAGCAATGGGTGAGGTTCGGGCGGGTGATGAACCTGTCGGGGGCGAGAGACGCGGCGGGGCTGGCGGTGCAGGTCGTCGAGTCGATGCAGGTCGTGTTGCTGGCGCGGCAGATCGGTGTGTCGACTGGGCAGCGCTGGGTCGATGTGGGATCCGGAGCGGGGTTCCCGGGGCTGGTGGTGGCGGCGTGTTTACCGGTTGAGGTGACGCTGGTCGAACCGCGAGAACGGCGGGCCGGGTTCCTGGAGCTGATGCTGGCGCAGGTCGGGAGAGGGAGAGTGGTCAGGGGGCGGCTCGAAAAAGAGGGGTGGACGGCGCCAGGGATGCGGGGGGCGAAGTTCGAGTGGGCGAGCGCGCGGGCGGTTTTTTCGCCGGAACGGTGGGTCGACGTCGCGCGGGGCATCGTCGTGCCGGGCGGGATTGTTGTTGTGCATCTGCACCGCGGGGATGCAGAGCTGGGTGGGGAGGTCGCGGTAGGGAGGGTCGAAGGGGAGAAGTGGTCGGTGCGGGGATATCGGTGCGGGGTTTAATAATGATCGAGTGGAGCTTCGACGGGCTTTGGTTGGGGGGAGGGAGACGAGGGGGTGGCGACTCGTGGGGCGACGACGGGCGAGCTCAACCCCTGCATCGCAAAGTTAGAGAGCTTCGAGGGCTTTGGTTGGGGATGGGAAAGACGATGGCGTGACAGTTCGCGGGCGATGGTGCGAGCTCGACTGCAGCGCAAAGGTAGAGAGTTCCGAGGGTGTTGGAGGGAGGGCAACCGGGCGACAACTCGGGGGCGAGCTCGATTCCTGCATCGTTTTGGTTAGTGGGAGGCAACTGCGCGGAGATTCGGGGTGATGACGCGCGAGCTCAATTCCTTCAGCGCGTTCTGGTTAGTGGGAGGGAAGACAACTGCGGGGCGATGACGAGTGTCGGCTCTCACCAGCATGGGACCCCGGTTTCTCAACTCCATTCCCCCCTGGGATCCGCCTGCGCGACGAGGACGATCTTGTATCAGGCGGCCCTCCGGGATCCAGTTTTCGGAGCGCGCGAGAGGGTCGGCTTCTGGC
>JAEUJW010000091.1 GCA_016793465.1 Myxococcales bacterium | reverse complement strand
TCGCCGCCATCGTCTCGCGGTCGAGGGCGATGTGGCCGATGCGGATGCCGTGCTCGTCGTAGTGGTGGAAGATGTCCGTCGGCTGGTAGCCCGGCTGACGCGACGCGAGCCAGGGCTGCACGAGCAAGGCGGGGTCGAGTGCGTCGTACCAGCCGTCCGGCGGATCCGGGGCCGTCGGTCGCGGGGGAGTTTTCGGGCGACGAAGACGCGCGAGGAACGACTCCGTCGCCCTTCCCAGGTAGCCGACGAACTGCTGCGGCAGTGATGCGCCGCGGGAGAACGCGTCCCACGCGACCGAGTACACGTCGCCCCACTGGTCGCCCGAGAGCTCGGCGAGGTGCGGAAGGAGTGCGCCTGCGAGTTCAGGCCGCGGCTCGCGTGGTGTCCATGATGCGGTCGGGTGTCGAACAACGCGCTGTTCTGCCCCCGCATCACCGTAACGCCCGAGACGAGGTGGGCGTAGGGGCCCGAGGCCGGGCGTCGTGCCGCCGGTTCGTCCGGGAGCCGGCGGTGATGCGGAAGGCAACGGGGCGAGTGGTGGCGTGTCTGGCGGCGGTGGGGGCGACGGGGCTGCCTTCTGGGCGCGTGCCTGGCGCGCGGGCCGAGGTTGCTGGGTCGCACGCCGTCGTGAGGTCCCGGACCGCGTATCCGAGCCACCCCCGGCGGCCTGGTCCAGATCGTCGACGAGCGACAGCTCGACGTGAAGCGCATCAGCGACACGGACCACGTCCGCGAGCGAGAGACCATCCGCATCGGACAGAGCGAGCGCCGCGAACCTGTCGGTGCGCTTCCCGGGTTGCCCGAGGAGTTGCTCCCACTCGAGGCCTCGAGCCCGGCGCTGCCCGTCCAGATGTGCGACGAGCTCGGCGGCGATGCGGGCGCCCGCGGGGGCGATGCGGCACTGAAGCGGCGGGAGCAGGCGCATCGCGCTTCCCAGGCGTGGGCTCGCCGCGGTGTTCGCGAGCATCCGGCGGAGGTTCCCTGGCTGCATCCTTGCGGCACGCGCCAGGTCGGCGAGCGTCAACCCTCGTTCGGCGGCCCGCGCCCGGATCGCCGTCAGCAGCTTCATCGCTGTCATCGGTTCAATCTACTGCGCCGTCGCGCGCGAAGGCACGCGCGGTGCTCCGCGCTGTGTCCGTAAAGCGCCAGCGCTCGAGAACTCAGCCTAAAGCCGCGCGTCGGATCGTGATGCGGGGCGCCTGGAGTGGCGCATCAGCGACGGCTGATGCGCCGCATGCTCGACCACGAGCGGATGCGCCGCATGCTCTCGCGCGTCATGACGCGGTACCTTGATGCGTATGGCAGACAAAGAGATGGATCGACGCTTCCGCTTCACGGTGCTGAGGCCGCCTGATGCGGCGAACGGGAACTCGACCGTCGCGTTCGATCTGCCGGGCATCGGCAGGGAGCACGTCGACGTCCTGAGAGAGCTCATCGCGCCCAACCTCGGTCCCGGGTTCGGCCTCGCCATCAACGGTGAGGCCGTCGCGCACGGCCCCACGACGGCGGACGACCGCCAACTCGCGCCGTTTCGGGAGGTCCAGCGGCTCACCGAGATGGCGGTGCAGCAGCACGAGTACATGTGCGCCGAGCTCCGGCGGATGCGCGACGAGCACGAGCAGGACTTCGCCCAGGAGCGGGCCATCCTCCGCACCCTGCGCGGCCGCTGGCTCGAGCGGGTCCTTGACGACCAGGTCCGCGGCGAAGATGCGCTGCGCTACGTCGTCGAGACCGTCCGCTCCGCGGCGAAGAAAGCGGAGCCTCCCAAGCCTGACGGCGAACCTCCACCGGCTGGCGGATAGTCGAGCCCAGGCACTCCGACGCCAGCAGTCATGTGCCGGCCTGGGGGTGGACCTCGACTGTGCGCTCGGCCGGTTCGAGCCTTCAGCCGCGGGGCTCGGGCTCCCCGACCTCGATCTTCGGGTCGAGATGGATCTCGTCGTCGGGGACGAAGATGATCCGCGCGCCCCACCCCGAGAAAGACGTCGAGAGCCGCCCGAACGCGTCCCAGGACAGCTCTCGATCGTCGATCTCCCCCAGTCTCAGGAAAGTTGTCGCCTTCACCGATAAACCACCCGAGGGGCGAGCAAAGCAACCAGTGAGATGAACACCGAGATCGCCCGGATGGGCGGGCAGCAGAGAACAGACGAGTACGACGTGGACCTCGAGGA
>JAEUJW010000074.1 GCA_016793465.1 Myxococcales bacterium | reverse complement strand
CGTCCAGGACCACCCACTTGGAGCTTGGAGTGGCCCGAAGCCGCGATGCGGCGAGCACGTGCCCCGGAGTACCGCCGTCCGCGAGGGACCCACAGCCCGCTGGCCCCTCGGCGAGTCGCCGACACCGCCGCTCGCCCCGCGTCTCCCGTCCACGCCGAGACGAGCCGCCCACACGCCCGAGCCCCGCGTCTCCCGTCCACGCCGAGACGAGCCGCCCAAACGCCCGAGCCCCGCGCCCCCCGTCCACGCCGAGACGAGCCGCCCAAACGCCCGAGCCCCGCGCCCCCCGTCCACGCCGAGACGAGCCGCCGACCCACCCGCGCCCGCAAAACCAGGCGCTTGCCACCGCCCCGGCCAGAGGCTAACACCCGGCGCGTGCCGGACTTCACCGCCCGCGTGCAAGCCCTCCCGCGCCTGGGCCTCGGCGTCTCGACCGAGTACGGCGCCTCGCGGTCGGACGGCGCCCTCGACCCTGCCGAGCTGCGCCGCGAGCACCCGCGCTACGGCGGCTTCCTCGAGGTCGGCGTCGAGGTCGCCAAGGGCCTCGACGCCACCGCCCGCGCGTGGGCTGCCGCCGGCAACCCGACCACCTATCACTTCCTCGACATCAACCTCGACGAGCCCGACGATCAGGACCCCGCCTGGCTCGCCGGCGTGCGCGACCTGATCGCCGCCCTGCGCCCCGCCTGGCTGTGCGGCGACGCCGGCCTGTGGCACTTCGGCCGCCGCGATCGCGGGCAGATGCTGCTGCTCCCGCCGATCTTGATCGCCGAGCAGGTCGCCCCCATGGCCGCCGGCATCCGCGCCCTGCGCGACGCCACCGGCCTCGAGGTCCTGCCCGAGAACCCGCCCGGCAGCGCCTACGTCGGCGACCTCCACCTCTGCGAATTCTTCGCCCGCCTGGCCGAGGCCGCCGACACCGGCCTCCTCCTCGACTGCGCCCACCTCGCCATGTACCAGCGCCTCGCCGGCCACGAGCCGCGGACGGCCCTCGATCAGCTGCCGTGGGACCGCGTGGTCGAGCTCCACCTCGCCGGCGGCAGCGAGCAGCACGACGGCGAGTTCGCGTGGATCGAGGACGACCACGGCACCGCCGTGCTGCCCGACACCTGGGCCATCGCCGAGTACGCCGTCGCCCGCGCGCGCAACCTGCGGGCCGTCGTCGTCGAGTGCGAGCGCAACCCGATCCCCGCCGCCCTGCCCCTGTTCGCCCGCGCCTCCGAGCTGCTCGCCGGACACCTCGCATGAAGCCCCGCGCCCTCCAGCAAGCCGTCGTGCGCATGCTGTTCGACCCGGCCTACGTCGTCGCCGTGCGCGGCGACGGCCCCGTCGACGGCCTCGGCGAGCGCGAGCGGGCCCTCCTGCGCCGCATCGACCCCCGCGCCTTCGCCACCGACCGCCACCGCCGCGCCCGCGCGATCCAGGCCCTCGTCGACGAGTACCCGGCCAGCGCCGCCGCCCTCGGCCTCGACGCCCTCGAACCGTTCTTCTCCTCGCCCGCCTTCCACGCCTGCGTCGCCCGCCGCGGCTCGATGGCCCTGGCCTTCGGGACATGGCTCGAAGACCAGGCCGGCGGGCCCGGCGTCATCGAGCGCGCCGGCGCCGAGCTGCGGCGGCGCGCCCCCGCCCCGCCGCCGCCGCCGGACGGCGCCCCTCACCTGCTGCGCTGCGGCCTCAACCTCGCCCCGCTGATCGTGCCCGCCGGCAGCCTCGCCTGGTATCAGGACGCCCGCGCCGCCCTCGGCGACGTCCCGCTCGCCGCCCTCGCCGGCCGCCCGCCGCGCCCCGGCGTCCCGCGCCGCGCCGCCGGGCGCCGCGCCGACGAGCACCTCCTGCTCGAGCACCACCCGGACGACACCCTGTCCCTCGGGACAGCCAGCGAACCGCTCGTGCGCCTGCTCCGCCACGCCGAGCGCCCGCGCACCGTCAAGGCCCTCGGCGCCGAGGCCGTCGCCCGCGGCGCCGCGCTCGCCGACGTGCCCGACCTGCTCGCCGGCCTGCTCGCCGAAGGCCTGCTCGTGCGCGTCGCCCCGTAGCGCCTCACCGTCGCGCCCGCAGCTCGGCGCGCACCTGCATGAGCAGCGCGCCGAGCCGGTTCTTGCCGCTCCCGTCGCCGCCGTCGCCCCAGTAGCTGTCGCGGTCGGTGTGCTCGACCAGCCGCGCCTCGCCGGTCCCGAGCAGCAGCGCCCGCAGCTCCTCGTGCTGCGAGAACTTGGCCCGCAGCGCCGTCAGCATCACCTGCTCCTTGACCGCCTCCCAGTCGCGCCGCAGCGGCTTCTTGCGGTCGCGGCCCATCTCCGCCGCGATCGCCGGCTTCTTCGCCTGCCGCACCTGCTCCTCGAGCGGCGTGCCCGCGAACTTCTGGGCCTGAAAGTAGTGCTCGCTGGTCGGCCAGCGCTTCCCCCGGATGTGCACCGCGTGCCGCGAGAAGTTGGAGAACTCCCCGTACGCGTCCCCGACCGCATAGAACTCGATCACCTCGGTCACCCGCCGATGCTACCGCGACGCGACGCGCGACGCGTCGCGCAGCCGCGCGCGCCCGCGGTCGTCCGTCTCACGGCACCGCGATCGCGCCGATGTCCGGCGGCGACTGCATGCACGCGCCCGCGGCGTCGACCGTGAACAGCGCCGCGAACGGCAGCCCGGCGAGGTCCGTCGGCCCCTTGCCGTCGACCAGCGGCACGTTGCCCGGCACCCCGCCGGCGCCGACCTGCGGGTCCTGATCGTAGGTCGAGTACATCATGTCCTGCGCGATCACCCCCCACCAGTTCAGCGCGCCCGGCTTCAAGAACACGTTGTGGTCGAGCGCGTTGCCGGGCCCGACCAGCCCGTCGTCGGCGTTGAGCGAGGCCCCGTTCGCTTGCCCGCCGACGACGATGTTGCCGGCGAAGCGGCAGCCCTCGGACAGCGAGTCCGTCGCGCCCGACTCCAGGCCCGCCTTGCCCGGCAGGAAGCGCACCAGCTGCGGCCCGGTCGTCGCCCAGATCGTGTTGTGCACCGCCGCACAGTCCTTGCAGCCCTCGAACGCCACCGGCGCGCCGACCAGGTCGTGCAGCAGGTTGGCGAAGGCGACGATGCGCAGCCCCTCGAACTTCGCGTCGATCGGCTGGAAGAACTCGGGCCCGGTCGACTGCCCGAGCGACAGCGCGTTGCCCGGCGTCGTCTGGTCGTACAGCTCGTTCCACGCGAACAACAGGTCGCTCGTCCCGCCCTTCAGCATGATCATCACGCCCGGCGTGTCGTGGAAGCGCGAGCGCACGATGTGCCCGCCGTTCACGCCCACGTAGTCGAGCACCGGGTGGCCGTCCTTCTTGCCCGCGGCCCACAGCTCGCTGTCCTCGACGTACACGTCGGTCGACTGGCTGCCCTTGATCGACCCCAGCCACGCGTCGTGGATCTTCAGGCGCCGCAGCATGATGTGGTGCGCCGAGAAGAAGTGCAGCACGTGCCCGTCGGGGCTGTCCGCCAGCTCGAGGTCCTGGACCACCACGTACGAGGCCCCCTGCAGCGTCAGCGGCCCCGACACCGCGCCCGCCTCGCCGGTGATCCAGATCGGCGCCGCCGCCGTGCCCGTCAGCCCCGTCGTGTACGCCCCCGCGACCGCGCCCGAGACCCGCACCTCGGTGCCCGGCGTCGCCGCGTCCAGCGCCGGCTGCAGCGCGTCGAACGGCTCGGCCATGCTGCCGTCGCCGCCCGGCTGCGCCCCCGCCTGCACGTACAGCGTCGATGTCGGCGCCAGCCCGTCGACGAACGTCGGCAGCGCCGGCGCGCAGCCCGGCTCGCCCGTCGTCGTGTCGTCGGTCGTCGCGTCGTCGGTCGACGTCTCGCCCGACGCGCCGGTCTCCGCGCTCGCGCCCGACGTCCCCGGGCCCGGCCCCGCCGACGTCGACGGCCCCGCCGACGTCGCCGCCGCGCTCGTCGGTTCGTCCGAGCTCGCGCTCGTCTCGCTCGCCTGGCTCGTCGGACCCGGCCCCGCGCCGCTGCTCCCCCCGCCCTCGTCGTCCCCCGACTCGCCGCCGCACGCGAGCGCCAGCACCAACCCCGAAGCAAGCCACGCACGACGCATCCCGCGAGGATCGCAAGCCCGCGCGCCGTCCACAAGCCGGGCCTCGCGCGCATTCGTGTGCACGCGTCGTCTCGACGCCGCAGCGTCGCCTGCGGCCCGCGCGCGTCACGGGTCCGGTGCGCGCCGTCCCCCTCGCGCGATCGTCGCGAGGTGCCAGCGCGGCAGGCTCTCCGCCGGCGCTGGCGGCCCGCGCGTGCGCCCGCGGGGCTGTCGACGTCGGGGCTCCCGTGCGATCGTCTCGAGGTGACCGCGCTGCAGGTTCTTCGACGGCGATCGGGGCCCGCGCTCCGCCGCCGCCGGCCCGCCTCCGGGCCCGCGTGCGTACGTCCGCCGGACCCGCGGCCCCCGCACCGCCGTCCCCTCGTCGGCCTGCTGCTGCTGCTGCTCGCCTGTCGCCCGCCGCCCGAGCTCCCGCGCTCGCCGCCCGCCGACGCCGTCACCCTGCTGTCCGACCGCTGCGATCGCGGCGAGGCCCCCGCCTGCGTCGAGGTCGCCGCCGCCGCCCGCGCGGCCGGCGACGACCCCCGCGACCTCGTCTACACCCTCCGCGCCTGCGAGCTCGCCAGCCCGCGCGCCTGCACCGACCTCGCCGATCGCCACGACCGCGGCGCCGGCGTCGCCCGCGACGGCGCCCGCGCGCTCGACCTCCGCGTCCAGGCCTGCCTCGGCGGCTTCGCGCCCGCCTGCCGCCGCGCCGCCGCCGACCTGCCCGCCGCCGAGGCCGACGCCTTTCGTCGACGCGCCTGCGCCGCCGGCGACACCGACCTCTGCCCGCCCCCGCTCGAGCCCGCGCCGCCGGCCGTCGACCCCCGCGATCAGGCCGCCGTGACCCTCGCGCTGGCCGCCCGCCGCGACGTCATGCGCGCCTGCCTCGAGCCCGTGCTCGTCGATCGCCCGCGGCTGCGCGGCCACGTGGTCCTGCAGATCGCCGTCGGCCCCGAGGGCCTCGCGCGCGCCGCCGTCGTGATCGAGGGCCTCGACCCGCGCCTCGACGACTGCCTCGTCGACCTCGCGCGGAGCACCGCCTACGGCCCGACCAGCACCGGCGACATCGTCGTCGTCCGCTACCGCACCTTCTTCGACGCCCGCGAGTGACCCCGCGAGCGACCTCCGCGCCGTCGCAGCCTGATCGCGACCCCGCGTGCCTCCCCCTGCGGGTGACCACGACCCGCGAGTGACGCGGCCCCTCGCCCCGGAGTACCCTGCGCCCGTGCTGCGCATCGGCCTCGTCGGACCCGGATCGATCGCCGACCACCGCCTCGCCCCCGCGATCACCCGCCTCCGCGGCGCCGCGCTGTGGAGCGTGTGCTCCCGCGACCGCGCGCGCGCGGCCGCCTTCGCCGCCCGCCACGGCGCCGGCGGCCCGGTGCACGACGACCTCGAGGCCATGCTCGCCGACCCCGCGCTCGACGCCGTCGTGATCGCCACCCCCGATCGCCTGCACGCCCCGCAGGCCCTCGCCGCCCTCGCCGCCGGCAAGCACGTGTTCGTCGAGAAGCCGCTCGCCACCAGCGTCGCCGACGCCGAGGCCGTGCGCGCCGCCGCCGTCGCCCGCGACCGCAAGCTCGCCGTCGGCTACCACCTGCGCTGGCACGCCGGCCTGCGCGCCCTCCGCGAGCGCGTGCGCGCCGGCGACCTCGGCCGCGTGCTGCACCTGCGCCTGGCCTGGACGTTCGTCGAGCGCGACGCCGACAACTGGCGCGCCGGCCCCGACGTCGCCCGCTGGTGGTCGCTCGCCGCCGTCGGCACCCACGCGCTCGACCTGACCGACTGGCTGCTCCGCCCGGTCTGCGGCGAGCTCACCGACCTGCGCGCCCTCACCAGCTCGTTCGTCCACGGCCACCCGCACGACGAGACCGCCGTGCTCGCGCTGCGCTTCGCCGACGGCGCCACCGCCGACATCCTCACCTCGGTCCTGTTCCGCGTGCCGCGCAACCTCGAGATCGTCGGCACCCGCGGGCGCGCGCTCGCCGAGGAGGTGCTCGGCCCGCACGGCCGCGGCCGCATCACCCTCACGATCGACGGCGCCGCGCGCGAGCTGACCTACGAGCCCGTCGACCCCTACGAGGCCGAGCTGCAGGACTTCGTCGACGCCGTCGCCGACGATCGTGCCCCCGCCGTCGACGCCACCGTCGGCGTGACCAACATCCAGTGGCTGTGCGAGGTGACGTGATGGAGTCTCTGGGATACCGCGGCAAGCACTACACCCTCCCCGCGCTCGACGCGGCCGGCGCCGTCTTCCTCGAGCCCCGCGCCGACGTCGAGCCGCCCGCGCTGCCCGCCGACTCGCCGATCCTCGACGGCATCGCCACCGTCTGGGACCTCGAGAACTTCAAGGTCCCCCGCCAGCCCGTGCGCCTCGGCCACGTGCCCGCGGTCGAGCGCGACGCCCTCGTCCGCCCCGGCATGCCGCGCACCCTCGACATGCCGATCAAGTTCCCCGGCTCCGAGTTCCGCCTGCCCGCCGCGTTCGCCCAGCTGCGCTGGCTGATCCAGCGCGTCGCCGACATCGAGCTCGTCGTCAACCCGCGGGCCTACGACGAGTACTACTGCTACATGACCGTCGACCAGGGCCTCGTGCCCGCCGGCGCCCTGCAGCGCGAGGCCCCCTGCCACGTCGACGGCTTCCAGGGCGCGCGCTGGACCCCCAAGGTCCGCATCAACCACACGTACACCGTGTCGGACGTGCTGCCCACCGCCTACTACGTGCAGCCGTTCGACTTCACCGGCCTCGACGAGGCCCGCCACAATTTCTTCTTCGAGATGAACCGTCAGGTCGCCGCCAGCAACAGCGCCCACGAGTGGCACGCCGACCCCTGGGAGCTGACCCTGATGGACGCCTACAGCGTGCACCGCGGCGCCGCCGCGGCGGTCGCCACCCCGCGCACGTGGATCCGCCTGTCCTTCGAGGTCCGCGTGTTCGACCGCCTCGGCAACGCCCACAACCCGCTGTTCCGCTACGACTGGCCGATGGTCCCCCGCGACATCGAGGGCCTCGGCCTGTCCGTGTTCGACCCCGACAGCGACCCCTCGCTGCGCGTTTTCCCGTGGCAGGACCTCGACGGCAACCCGCACCCCGAACGCCACCTGCGCACCCAGCCGAACCTCCGCCCGCGCGGCTGAGCGTCGCCGACGGCGACTCCGTCCGCCGCTATCCGCCCGTTTCGCCGCGGTCCGCGAAGAAGACGCACACGCGCGGCGACGCGGCCGCCATGGCCGGCCCGGCCGGCGCGGGTATCCTCCGCGCGCCGTGAGCCTCGCCCTCCCGCACGCGTTCGGCCGCTACACCCTCACCGAGCGCATCGGCGAGGGCGGCATGGCCGAGGTCTACCTCGCCGACGTGCCCGTCGCCGAGGGCCTGATCAAGCGCGTCGTCATCAAGAAGATCCGCAAGGAGCTCGCCGACCAGCCCGAGTTCACCCGCATGTTCGTCGACGAGGCGAAGATCGCGCTCGGCCTCAACCACGCCAACATCGTCCAGGTCTTCGACTTCGGCCAGGTCCACGGCAGCTTCTACCTCGCCATGGAGCTCGTCGAGGGCCACGACCTCATGCGCCTGGCCCACGGCAGCTTCCTGCACGCGCCGATCGCCGCCGGCGGGCCGACCCGCGAGCGCATGCCCGTCGTCATCGCCGCGTACATCGCCCACCAGGTCGCCTCCGGCCTGGCCTACGCCCACCAGCGGCGCGACGAGCAGGGCCGACCGCTCGGCATCGTGCACCGCGACATCAGCCCGCACAACATCATGCTGAGCCTCGCGGGCACCGTGAAGATCCTCGACTTCGGCATCGCCCGCACCGCCGCCCGCGCCCGCGACGTCCACGGCCTCATCCACCAGTTCGGCCACCTCGCCCCCGCCGGCGACCCCGACGTCACCATCCAGGGCAAGATCGCGTACATGTCGCCCGAGCAGGCCCTCGGCCGCCCGCTCGACCAGCGCAGCGACATCTACTCGCTCGGCGTCGTGCTCTACGAGCTGCTCGCCGGCGAGCTCGTGTTCCGCCACCGCGACCGCCTCGTCGCCCTCGAGCAGGTCCGCACGCGCCCGCTGCCGCCGCTGTCCGAGCGCGCCCCCGACGTGCCCGAGGCCCTCGCCGCCGTCGTCGACCGCGCCCTCGCCCGCGACCCCGAGCGCCGGTGGGACAGCGCCCGCGCCATGCAGGCCGCCCTCGCCGCCTTCCTCCACCGCGCCGACCCCGTCGTCGACGACGAGGTCCTGTCGGCGTTCGTCATGCGCCACGCCGGCCCCGCTCACCTCAGCAGCGCCCGCCTCGCCGTCCTCGACCCCGACGACGCCAGCATCGACCTGACCCCGCGCCCGTTCGCCGCCGCCGCCGACGTGCCGCGCCGCCTCGTGCTGCTGCGCGCCGCCCTCGCGCCCGCCCTCGCCGGCGAGCGCCCGTCCGCGCCGACCCAGTTCCTCGCGCTCGCCCGCGACATCGCCTACAAGCGCGACGCCCAGGTCGTCGAGCAGGGCGCCGGCGGCCTCACCCTCGCCTTCGGCACCGTGCTCGACGACGGCGACACCGACGACACCGCCGTGCACACCGCGCTGGCCCTGCGCGAGGCCGTCGGCGAGGCCGCGCCCGGCTACGGCCTCGGCGTCGCGCTCGCCGGCGTGACCCTGCCGATCGCCGCCCACGCCGGCCTGCGCGTGCCCGCGGCCCTCGCCGCCGACCTCCAGGCCGTCGCCCACGGCGCCCTCGACGCCGCCGTCATGATCGCCGGCGACCTGCCGCCCCGCCTCGCCCGCGCCTGGCGCCTCGGACCTGTCCCCGCGGACAGCCAGCCTGTCCCTCAGGACAGCTCGCAGCTCCCGCTGGTCCCCGTCCCCCTGCTCGACCCGGTGTCCGCCGACCCGCGCACCGCGACCGCCGGCCGGGTCGTGCTCGTCGGCCGCGAGATCGAGCAGAAGGCCGTGCGCGACGCCTTCGCCGAGGCCATCCGCGGCCGCACCGCCCGCGCCGTGCTGGTCGTCGGCGACGCCGGCGTCGGCAAGCACGCGCTCGTCGAGCGCTTCGCCGCCAGCCTGCCGCGCAGCGCCAGCGTGGTGCTGCGCGGCGCCGGCCAGTGGCGCCGGCGCAACATCTCGCTCGGGGTGTTCCTCGAGCTGCTGCGCGACTTCCTCGACGTCGACCGCAGCACCAGCGCCGCCGACCTCGAGCAGCGGCTCGCGCGCGCCGGCCTCGGCCCCGGCCCCGCGGACCCCGCCGGCGCCGGCTCGTCGCCGCTGGCCCAGGCCCTCGCCGCCGCCCTCGACCTCGCCCCCGGCGAGCCCGCCGACCACGACCCGCTCGACCGCCGCGACCGCCTGTGGCACCTCGTGCGCCGCCTGATCCGCGCCCTCGCCGGCCAGCGCCCGGTGCTGCTCGTGCTCGAGCACCTGCACTTCCTCGACGACCACAGCCTGCACCTGCTCGCCGCCTGGCTGCAGCGGCGCCCCGCCCTGCCGCTGCTCGTGCTGGCGACCGCCCGCCCCGGCCCGCGCGCCGAGGCGTTCCGCCTGCTGCCCGGCGTGCACACCGTCGAGCTGCACGAGCTCGACGAGGAGGCCCGCCGCGACCTCGTGCTCCGCCGCTTCGAGGACCCCGTCGAGGCCGAGCCGCTGGCCGCCGCCATCCTCGCGCGCACCGGCGGCAACCCGCTGTTCATCGAGGAGACCCTCGCCGACCTGCTGCGCCGCGGCATCCTCGGCTGGAGCGCCAACGGCCGCTGCCTGCAGGTCCGCCAGCGCGGCGCCGCCATCGACGTCCACCCCACCATCGAGGCCACCCTGCGCGCCCGCCTCGACGCCCTCGACCCCGACGACCGCGACCTCGTCGACGCCGCCGCGGTCCTCGGGGCCAGGTTCCGCGTGGTCGAGCTGCACGTCCTGCTCGCCCGCCCGCTCGCCGTCGTCGAGGCCGCCGTCGCCCGCCTCGTCGACCACGGCCTGTTCGTCGCCGACGCCCCGCGCCGCCGCGACGAGGCCCCGCCCATGTCCGGTCCGTGCCCGGTGTTCGCCCGCTTCGCCACCCTCAGCCTGCACGACGTGGTCAAGGCCCACCTGTCCCCGGGGACAGCCGCGGGCCTGCACCGCGAGGCCGCCGCGCTGAAGCAGCGCCGCGCCGACCACCAGCCCGGCCGCGACGACGGCCCCATCGCCGATCACTACGCCCTCGCCGGCGCGCCCGCGGCCGCCGTCGACCCGGCCATGCGGGCCGCCCGCGCCGCCCGCGACGTCGCCGGCAACGTCGAGGCCCACCACTACTGGAGCGTGGCCCTGCGCGCGCTCGACGGCGACCCGGCCGCCGCCCTCGACCCGCGCCGCTGGGAGGCCCTGCTCGCGCGCGCCGACATCCTCGACGTGTGGGGCCGCCGCCGGGCCCAGGCCGCCGACATCCGCCAGATCCTGCTGCTCGCCGAGCGCAGCGGCGACCCCGAGCGCGAGGTCGTGGCCCTCGCCCGCCTGGTCCGCTTCTACCTCAGCGCCGAGCGACTGCACCGCGCCGACCAGATCTACCCCCGCCTTGAGCGCGCCTGCGACGCGCTCGTCGCCCTCGACCCCGATCAGCCGGCGCGCCGCTCGTACCGCGCGCTCGTCGGGGAGATCGGCGCCGACCTCATGACCGCCCACGGCCAGCTCGCGCGCGCCGAGGCCCTCGCGCGCGCCGCCCTGGGGCACTGCCCGCCCGGCCCGCGCGGCCTGCAGCAGCGCTGCCGCCTGCTGACGTGCATCGGCCGGGCCCAGCTCGCCGACGGCCAGCTCGCCGAGGCCGCCGCCTCGTTCACCGCGACCCTCGAGCTCGCCCAGGGCGCCGGCCACCGCCGCCTCGAGGCCGCCGCGCTCACCCACCTCGGCGAGGTCGAGGGCCGCCGCGGCCGCTACCAGGAGTGCGTCGACCTGCTGCGCGCCGCCCTGCAGATCGACCGCGACCTCGGCGACCGCTTCGCGACCGGCCTGAAGCTCGCCAACCTCGGCATGGCCTACACCGCGATCGGCGTGTACCGCCGCGCCGACCGCTACCTGCGCAAGGCCCTCGAGCTGCACGAGGCGCTCGGCAACGCCGCCCTGCTCGGCGAGGTCGTCGTGCACCTCGGCGAGGTCTCGGCCGAGCTCGGCGACACCGCCGGCGCCCGCGCCCTGCTCGCCCAGGCCGCCGACATGGCGGTCGCCCGCGGCGACATCCGCACCGAGCTCCGCGCCCGCGCCCGCCTCGCCAGCGCCCTGCTCGACGCCGGCGAGCCCGCGGCCGCCGAACAGCTCGCCCACGCCGTCATCGCCCGCGCCCGCGAGCACAACCTCCGTACCTCCCGCGTGCGCGCCCTCCACGTGCTCTCGCGCCTGGCCGAGCCGACCGACCATGCCGCCGCCGTCGCCCACGAGGAGGAGGCCGTCGCCCTCGTCGAGGCTGGCGCCGCCCCCCTCGACGGCGTGCTCTCGCTGCACCACCTCGGCCGCCTGACCGGCCGCGCCGACCTGCTCGAGGCCGCCGCCGCCCGCGTGCGCGCCCGCCTCGGCGGCCTCACCGACCCCGAGCTGCGCCGCGGCTACCTCGCCCAGGACAAGGTCCGCGAGATCCTCGCCGACGCCGGCACCCCGCCGCCCGACGACCCCTGAGCCCGGGCCGCCCGCCCCGGGATCCGCAGATTCGGGCCCGTGGACCCCTCCACGGGCCCGAAGCGCAGATGCGACCGATCTCACCTTGACAGTGAAAATCGTTTTCATTATTGCTCGATGCACCTCATGCTGCGCCGCCTGCTCCCGCTCCCGCTGTTGTTCGCCTGCACCACCTCGACCCCGCCGGGCTGGGGCGACCCCGCGTTCGAGGAGGAGGCCCACGAGGCCGTCGAGGGCTACGTCCACCTCGTCATCAAGAGCTACGCCGCCACCGTCGAGGCGGCCGAGGCCCTCGACGTCGCCGTCGACGCCTTCCTCGCCGCCCCGAGCGACGCCACCCTCGAGGCCGCCAGGCAGGCCTGGCTGACCGCCCGCGACATCTACGGCCAGACCGAGGTCTACCGCTTCTACGGCGGCCCGATCGACGCCGAGCCCGACGGTCTCGAGGGTCGCATCAACAGCTGGCCGATGGACGAGGCCTACGTCGACTACGTCGACGGCATGCCGAACGTCGGCGTCATCAACAACCCGACCGACTACCCCGACATCACCCGCGAGCTGCTGATCGACCTCAACGGCGCCGGCGGCGAGGACGACATCTCGACCGGCTGGCACGCGATCGAGTTCCTGCTGTGGGGCCAGGACCTGCGCGACGACGGCGCCGGCCAGCGCCCGTTCACCGACTACGTCGACGGCGAGGGCGGCACCGCCGCCAACCAGCGCCGGCGCGCCGACTACCTCGCGATCGTCACCGACCTGCTGGTCGAGGACCTGAAGGCCGTGGCCGCCGCGTGGGACGAGGGCGCCGCCTACCACGAGGAGTTCGAGCACGACCTCGGCCCGCACAAGGCCCTCGAGAACGTGCTGCTCGGCATGGGCAGCCTCGCCGGCGCCGAGCTCTCGGGCGAGCGCATGGGCGTCGCCTACGACACCCGCGAGCAGGAGGACGAGCACTCCTGCTTCAGCGACAACACCCACAACGACCTGCGGACCAACGCGCTCGGCCTGCAGAACGCCTACCTCAGCCGCTGGGGCGGGGCCGAGGAGACCAGCGTCTCGACCCTCGTCGCCGCGCTCGACCCGGCGCTCGACCAGGCCATGCGCGAGCGCCTGCAGGCCGCCGTCGACGCCATCGACGCCATCCCCCCGCCGTTCGACAGCGCCATCAAGGCCCCCGACGGCTCGCCCGAGCGGCAGTCCGTCGCCGACGCGATCGCCGCCTTGAAGGAACTCACGGCGACGATCGTGGAGGTCGCCACCCTCCTCGACATCTCCCTGAACCTCGAGGAGTGATACTCCTGCCCGCCGTAGCCATGCGCCGCCTCGCCCTCCTCACCGCCGCGCTCGCCTGCGACGCCGACCCCCCGGTCGACGAGTCGAGGAGCGGCGGCGAGACCACGGTGTTCGACACCACCCTCAACGCGTTCTCGCTGTCGGCCCGCAATATGAGCTTCGACCGCCGGCAGCAGTTCGCCGTCGGCAACTCGTTCTTCAACAAGAACTGGGTGATCGCCGGGGCCTCGACCGCCAGCCGCGACGGCCTCGGCCCCACCTTCAACGCCCGCTCGTGCTCGACCTGCCACTTCAAGGACGGCCGCGGCCGGGCCCCGGGCCCCGGCGAGGAGTTCACCAGCATGCTGCTGCGGCTCGGCGACGCCGGCGTCTACGGCGACCAGCTGCAGCCCCACGGCGTCGACGGCGTCGGCGGCGAGGGCACCCCGCGCGTCACCTACAGCGAGCGCCCCGGCGAGTTCGCCGACGGCGCCGCCTACAGCCTGCGCGTCCCGACCTACAGCATCGACGCCCCCCTGCTCGGCCCGCTGCCCGACGGCTTCACCGTCTCGCCGCGCGTCGCCCCGGCGATGATCGGCATGGGCCTGCTGGTCGCCATCCCCGAGGCCGACATCCGCGCCGCCGCCGACCCCGACGACCGCGACGGCGACGGCATCAGCGGCCGCGTCAACATGGTCCACGACGCCGCCACGAACACCCACAAGCTCGGCCGCCTCGGCTGGAAGGCCAACCAGCCCGACGTGCGCCAGCAGGTCGCCGGCGCCTTCCTCGGCGACATGGGCATCACCTCGAGCCTGTTCCCCGCGCAGAACTGCCCCGCCGGCCAGCTCGCCTGCATGGCCGCCCCCAGCGGCGGCGCGCCCGAGATCTCCGACGACCTGCTCGCCGACGTCGTGCTCTACTCGGCGACCCTCGCGGTGCCCGGCCGCCGCGACATGGACGACCCCGACGTCGCCCGCGGCAAGCAGATCTTCGTCACCATCGGCTGCGCCGACTGCCACACCCCGCAGCAGCGCACCGGCGAGGACCTCGAGGTCCCCGAGGTCTCGCACCAGGTCATCTTCCCCTACACCGACCTGCTGCTGCACGACATGGGCGACGAGCTCGCCGACGGCCGCCCCGACTTCGACGCCACCGGCCACGAGTGGCGCACCCCGCCGCTGTGGGGCCTCGGCCTGATCGAGACCGTCAACGGCCACACCGACCTGCTGCACGACGGCCGCGCCCGCGGCCCCATCGAGGCCGCCCTGTGGCACGGCGGCGAGGCGACCGCGGCCCGCGACGCGCTGATCGACCTGCCCGCCGCCGACCGCGACGCCCTCGAGAAGTTCCTCCGCTCGCTCTGACCGATCGACCCCCGAGCCCCGGCGCCCTCGCATGCCCCTCCGCCGCCTCTCCCTCCTGCTCCTGCTCGCCCCCGCCTGCGCCGCCGACGACGACGAGGCCGCCCGCCGCGCCTTCCTCACCACCCTCGCCGATCACGTCATCGTCCCCATCCAGGCCGATCTGGCGGCCTCCTCGGCGACCCTCGCGGGCGACCTCGGCGCCGTCTGCGAGGCCCCCGAGCAGGCCGCGCTCGACGCGGCCCGCCACAGCTGGGCCGCCGTGCGCGACCGCTGGGACTGCGCCGGCGCGTGGTTCTTCGGCCCGGTCGTCACCGGCATGCACGGCGGCCCGCTCGACTTCTGGCCGGTCCGCGTCGACTCCGTCGAGTCCGCCATCACCGCCGCGACCACCGTCGACGCCGCCGCCATCGACGCCCTCGGCACCAGCGCGAAGGGCATCCCGGCCCTCGAGTACCTGCTGTTCGGCGACCCCCAGGACGACGCCGCCACCCTCGCCGCCCTCGACGACGCCCACCGCTGCGCCTACGCCAGCGCGCTCGCCGACGACATCGCCGAGCGCACCGCCGCCATCGCCAAGGCGTGGAGCGACGAGCACGCGACCGCCCTGAAGACCGCCGGCGAGGGCAGCAGCGACTACCCGAGCACCCAGGCCGCGCTCGACGCCGTCGTCAACGCCTCGATCGAGAACCTCTACGGCATCGTCAAGACCAAGCTCGACCGCCCGCTCGGCAACCTCACCGACGGCACCGTCGACCCCGAGCAGCTCGAGTCGCGCTTCAGCGGCCGCACGCGCGACGACCTGCTCGCCGCGCTCGGCGGCTTCCAGCTGGTCTACCACGGCCCCGACCGCGCCCCCGGCGACATCGCCGGCCTCGACGCCCTCGTCGCCGCCCGCGACCCCGAGCTCGACGGCCGCATCACCGCCCAGCTGACCCGCTCGCTCGCCGCCGTCGAGGCCCTGCCCACCCCCGCCGTCGACACCCTCGCCGCCGACCGCGGCGCCTTCCAGACCGCCCGCGACGAGGTCGACGCCCTGCGCCGCTTCATCAAGCTCGACGTCGCCAGCCTGCTCAACGTCACCCTCTCGATCAGCGACAACGACGGTGACTGACGCGCGCTCCGGCCTGACCGCCGTGCGCGCGTGGCTGTCTCACCCCGTCGACGCCGCGTCCCTGCACGCGTTCCGCCGCCTGTTCGCGCTGCTGATGCTGGTCAGCGTGATCCGCTTCGCCGCACGCGGCTGGATCGCCCAGATCTACGTCGACCCGCCCCACCACTTCCCGTTCTGGGGCCTCGAGTGGCTGCGGCCGTGGCCCGGCCCCGGCATGTACATCCACTTCGCCGCGCTCGCCCTCGCCGCGCTCGCCCTGCTGATCGCCCGCGACCCTCGCCGCCCCGCCCTCGCGTTCTTCGCCCTGTTCACCTGGGTCGAGCTGCTCGAGCAGACCGCCTACCTCAACCACTACTACCTCGTCAGCCTGATCTCCCTGCTCCTCGCCTTCGCCCCCCGCAGCGGCCGCAGCCTCGCCCCCCGCTGGATCCTCACCGCCCTGCGCCTGCAGGTCGGCCTCGTCTACGTGTTCGCCGGCCTCGCCAAGCTGCGCGCCGACTGGCTGCTGCACGCCCAGCCCCTCCGCACCTGGCTGGCCGCCCACGGCGACTTCCCCGCGCTCGGCCCGCTGTTCCTCCGCCCCGACGTCGCCCTCGCCATGAGCTGGGCCGGCGCCGTCTTCGACCTCAGCGCCCCGTTCCTGCTGCTCCACCCGCGCACCCGCGTCCCCGCGCTCGTCGCCGTCGCCGGCTTCCACACCCTCACCGGCCTGCTGTTCCCGATCGGCATGTTCCCGTGGGTCATGGTCTGCGGCGCCCTGCTGCTGCTCCCTCCCGACTGGCCGCGCCGCCTGGCCCGCCGCCTCGGCCGCCACGCCCCCATCCGCACCGTCACCGCCCCGCCGGTCCTGCTCTCGCGCACCGGCCTCGCCCTGCTCGCCCTGTGGTTCACGGTCCAGCTGCTGCTCCCGCTGCGCCGCCACCTCTACGGCGACGACGTCGGCTGGACCGAGCACGGCTTTCGCTACGCCTGGCACGTCATGCTGGTCGAAAAGACAGGCATGGTCACCTACCGCGTCCGCGACCCCAGGACCGGCCGAACCACCCTCGTCCACCCCGAGGACCGCCTCACGCCGCAGCAAGCCAAGCAGATGGCCATCGCCCCCGACCTCATCCTCCAGCACGCCCACGCGCTCGCCCGCGAGTTCGCCGCCCGCGGCGTGCCCGCCGTCGAGGTCCGCGCCGACGCCTGGATCGCCTACAACGGCCGCCCCAGCGCCCGCTACATCGACCCCGACGTCGACCTCGCCCGCGTCCCCGACGACCTCGCCCCGCGCACCTGGCTGCTCCCTGTCCCTCCTCGCTGATCGCGGGGCCCTGGGCCTGCTCACTTCGACGCGCTCGACGGGCGACTCCGCGGCCTGCTCGCTCGGGATCTCCGGATCTCGCGAAAGAACGCGGCTCGGTCGCGAGCTCGGGGACGCGGCTCGATCGCGGGATCGAGGACGCGGCTCGGTCGCGGGATCGGGGGCGCGGCTCGGTCGCGAGCTCGGTCGCGAGCTCGGGGGCGCGGCTCGGTCGCGGAATCGGGGACGCGGCTCGGTCACGGGATCGGGGACGCGGGTCGGTCGCGAGATCGGAGACGCGGGGCGGGCGAGGCTGTGGGCGAGCGACGGGGTGGCCGACGGACATGGGGCCCCCGCAAAGCCGTTGGCTGCGTTTGCGCCATGCTTTGGGCTCCTAGTCGGCATCGGCGAGGTTATTCTACGCCGCTTCGGCCGATGGGACGGCCGACTCCGGCAACGTGTCAGGTCCCTTTTGCAGGGTCAACAAAAATCTTTTGGCCGCGTGCACTTTTTTTGTACTTGCATCGACCGCGCCGAAGGTATAGGGGATTCGGGAGGCCGTTCCTCCTAGTCCGGCTTCAACCCTCAGGGATGGGACCCTGAGACCGACGCCCGCGCAAGCGGGCGTTCGTGTTCGTCACCAGCCGGGGCGCGGGAGTGCAGACCCGGCGGGAGGCATCGCCATCGCGCCCGACCAGCGCGAGCCCGCCGGCGCCGAGGCGGGCCAGCACGGCGTTGACGATGTCGAGGGCCGACACCCCGGGAACGATGCGCCCGACGATCTGAACCCCCACCGCAACCCCCATCCCCTCCGGCACCGGGTCGGTTGTCGTACAGCGGGGCGGCGGTCACGACTTCGTCGTCATCGAACCCCGCCGCACGGCGATGTCGAGGCCATACGCCGGGGGCGGGCTCGCACCAAGGGAGCGTGAAAAGGCCGCCCCGCTGGGGGGGGGCCCCTCTCGGGGTTACTCCCCCGCCTCCATCTTGGCCCCCAGGTAGCGACAGTGGGCGGCGCTGGCCTCGAGCTCGGCGGCCTTGGCGATCAGCTGGGCGGCCTGGGCCCGGAGGTCGGCGGCGCGGCGCTCTCGGGCGGCGGAGAAGAGGCGGGCCTCGGTGACGGTGGCGGGGTCGGTGTCGTAGCGGGTGGCGTCGTTCATGGATATGACTCTAATACATGTCCGATCGCCGGTCAACCCCTTTTCCGACATCACCTCTTCTTTTTTTTCTCTCTGCGCCGCAGGGCCGCCTGCACGGCGTTCCGCGCCCATTCGTTCGGGGCGAGCTCGTCCTCGTCCGCGACGTCGACCAGCGCGTCGTACTCGGGGAGACGGAAGAAGACCGCCGTCGACCGCCCCTCCGCCAGGGTGATCCCCTCCGCTGTCCGCCATGCCCGCAGGGACAGCCCCGTGCTCGCCGCGAACTGCCTGAGCAGCGTCCTCGTGCTGACGCCCGCTTCGTCGGCGAGATCTTCCACGGTGCGTCCGGCTCGCAGCCCGACCTTGATCCTCTCGATGTCCAGCTCTGTCACGCCGTCCCCCTACCACCCGTCTCCTGTACGGTCAACCTAACACCCGACAATTTTATGGAAGTCGGTTTCGGTCTGCGCTACAAGCACCGGACCATGCGCACCCTGCCCCTCGTTCTCCTGCTTTCCGCCTGCGGCGCCACGCCCGACGACTCGACCGCCGGCGACTCGGCAACGGAACTGTCGACGAGCTCCGGGTCGTCGGGCGCCAGTTCGTCGGGCGACAGTTCGTCGACGGGTCCGTTCGTCTGTCCGGCCTGCGTTGCCGACAACGACTGTCCCGACCTCGAGTGCTCCTCGGACGAGGACGAATATTGCTGCACGATCGACGGGGAGTCGTGCTGCGCGCCACCGCCGGGCCCCTGCGGCGGCGCAGGCTGCCCGTCCGGTCTCACGTGCACCGAGTTCACCACCGAGACGATCAATGGGCCGCTGGTGTACGGATGGACATGCACACGGGCGTGCGACTTCTCGAGCGCTTGTTTCGAGTGGAATTTGTCGTGCAGCCATCACGGCGCCAGCGCCGACAGGTGCGTCGAGACCTGCTTCCTCGACGAGCATTGTCCGCCCGGGCAGGTCTGCCGCGACGTCGCCGGGAGCGACGCCGGGTTCTGCGTCTTCGAGCCGTAGGTCACTGCGTGACGGTGTAGTGCCCGCCGAACTCGGCGCTGAGGTAGCGGACCTCGAGCGCCTGCCCGGCGCCGCCGACCTTGCACAGGACCTGCACGAGGCTGTCGAGCGAGGCGTGCACGGGGACGCGCAGCCAGGCGAGGCCGGCGTACCAGCCGAACGTGGTGCTGCCGGTGACGGTCAGGTCGCGGTAGCTGTAGGCCTCGGCCTGGAAGCGGATCGTCCCGACGTCGGCGTTCTTCAGGACGCGCGCGTAGGCCCGGACGAGCACGGGGCTGCAGCCATTGACGTCCCGCAGCTCGAGGAGGCCCGACTGCTCCAGCGTGCGCCCGTAGGCACCCGACGACGCCGACCATCCTGGGTTCCCGGCGCCGAAGGAGGCGATCGCGGTCGACTGCAGGTCGCGGAATGAGGTCTGGGTGATCGACACGGCCGCGCCCTCGGAGGCCGTCACGAGAGCCGTGTCCTCGTTCCAGCAGGACCAGTGCAGGATCGCCGGACCCCACACGCCGCGCTGGTCGGCCGTCGCCTTGTTGGCGGCCTGGCTCCCGCGGGTCGGATCGTCCGGCTGCCCTACGGCGGTCAGGGGATGCGGGTACGCCACCGTCGATGGACAGTTCGAGATTGTGCCCTCACGCCTCGTCTCGTCGTGGAACGCTGTCGCCGGCTGCTCGTACACGACGACGTCGACGGGGCGAGCGCCACCGATCGCGGTGATCGTGATGGTCACCTCGACACCCTCGGTCCACCCGATTCCACCCGGACTGATCGGCACCTCCTCAAGCGTTTCGAGGACGCCCCACGCCGCGCCGGCGCCGGGCGGCAGGGCCTTGTATTGCTCGACGGAGAACTTCGGTTCGAACGTGCGACTGTCGGTGGACGTCGTCACGCCGTTGTCGAAGAGCACGTCGATCCTGAGCTTCGCGTTGCTGCTCCCTGCCTTCCACTCGCCGAGCACGAATCGCTGCGTGGGACCGCTCGGCAGGAAGACCGCCCGCGCGGCCACGGCGTATCCCGGGGTGAGCTTCGTCTTCGACCGCGCGATGACCCGGGCGAAGGTGGCGAGCGGGTAGATCTGCGCCGGCAGCTCGGGGTCGAAGCCGTCGGGCACCAGGGTGCTCGTCTGCCCCTGGATGCCGGCGCGGCACAGGACCCGCCGACCGTGCGGCGCGCTGCGGATCTGCGTGTACAGGGCGGCGTCCCTCGTGCTCTGCGTCGCCAGCGTGCCGCCCTTGATCTTGTCGCCGAGCCCAACCGGGCTGAATTGCTGCGCCGCGACCGCGCCGAGATCTGTCTTTCGAACTGCCACGTCTCACACCGCCTTCACGTAAACGTCGGCCGCGATGGCCTTGATGCGCGCGCGCCGGAACGACGCCCCTGTGCCGGACGCGAAGTCGATCCCGAGCGCGAGGAACGTCTGCCCGTCGCTCTGCCGGATCGTCAGCTCGCCGAGGTCGACCCACTCGCCGACGCCGGAGGACGTGTGATTGGTGGTGCACGAGGCGACCGCTGTCATCTCGATCTGCCCCGGCGCGCCACCGTCGATCTCGCTGGTCGACCGCATCCGCAGGTCGATCCGCGCCGTGGTGCCGCCCGGCGCGCCGGCGGCGATCCACGACTGGACGTGCACGCGAACCCGGGCCACCAACCCCCCTCCGGTCGGTGCGATCGGGCAGGGGCACAGGAAGACGTGCCCGAGCCCGTAGCGCCGCGCCGTGTCGCCCGTCGCCCCCTGCTTGTACCAGTTCGCCGGCAGCCACGTGTTCTGGAGCGTCGGCGGGGCGTTGAAGACGATGTTGAGGAGCGGGCTGAAGAGCCGCTGGCGGTGCGCGCCGGCGTGCAGCACCGCCAGCCACTCCGCCGGGCCGGCGAAGGTCTCGGGGTCCAGGAGCGCGTCCGCGACGTCGTCGCCCTGGTCACCCGTGAAGAAGTCGAGGGCGGTCGGGGCGAGCTCGAGCGGCGGCTGGTAGCCGAGCGGCGAGGGCGCCGAGGACTCCGTCTGCCAGTCCTCGCGCGCCTCCGTCGTGCTGTGGAACCGCGATGAGACCCGGACCGAGCTGAGGTTTGCGAGCCCGCCGGTCCACAGGCCGACGCCCGCGCCGTACCCGAGGATGTTGAGCTGGTAGCCCGCGCCGGGCGACGCTGGCTCCGCGTGCACCGTACGCTCGAGCGCCCACGCGCCCGAGGCGATGCGGCAGAGCGCGCACTCGCTGAAGAAGTCGCCGGCGATCGGGTCGTAGCCAGTCGACCAGTGGAGCACGTAGGCGCTGGGGGTGCCAGTGATCCCCGGCGCGGTGATCTGGGTGACGATCGCGCCGTCGTTGCTGCGGAAGTAGACGACGCCCATCGAGATCGAGACCCGGTAGACGTAGCCGGTCCCCGCGGCGTTGCCGAAGTTGAGCAGCGCGCCGGTCTGTGTGTTCGAGAGGTTGGCGACGATCGAGATCTCCCGCGGCGACCGGACGGCGAAGCGCTGGTCGATCGTCGTCAGGTACGTCGTGTTGTTGACGAGGTTGCCGGCGTGCTGGCTGTGGTCGGTCACCAGGTCGGCGGCGCCGGCCCCGGCGTTGAGGAAGAGCCCGACGGTGTCGGCTTTGGCGTTGCGGTCGTAGGCGGTCATGGGTCACACCGGAAGCTTCGGCGCCGTGGGCGAGGGCGGGAGGGCCGTGTGCCGCGCGTAGAGGGCGCCCACCCACTCGGCTTGCTCGGGATCGTCGCGGGGCGCGAGGACGAGGACGGTGTATTTGCGGTTCCGGTAGATGCCGTCGATGCCGCCGCCGGTCAGCGTGATCGAGTTGTCGAGCGTCGACACGGCCTCCACGTAGCAACTGAAGCTCGCGGCCCAGGCGTTGCCGTCGTACTGCAGGCCGATGAGCTTGGCCGGCTGCTCCGGCGCATTCAGGTTCGCCGGCTTGATGAAGGCCGCGAGCGGCGGCGGCGAGCCGCCCCAGTTTTGCACGAAGAACTTCCGTGTGATTGGGTCGAATCGGTCCGTGTCCTCCTCGACGTCGTCGACGACGCGGACGATCGGCGCCCAGCGCAGCGCGGTGGTCGCCTGCCCCTCGAGGAGGCAGTCGACCACCGCGGCGCAGCTGTCGGTCTCGATCGTCACGGAGAGCACGCGGGCGTAGCCGCCGACGACGCCGTACCCGCCGACCGAATTGGCCGGCCACGGGTTCGTGAGCCGGAGGATCGCGCCGGGGTAGATGTCCTGGCCCTTCGGCCGCGCGATGCGCAGGCCGGTGAGCAGACGATGCGGGCGGGCGAGCCAAGACGCGATGCTGATCTCCCAGAGCTTGCGGAGCTCGTTCTGCCAGGTCAGCACGGTGCCCGCGTCGACCTGGGACGGCCCGTCGACGAACCACTCGGTGGCGATGAGGTCGGGCGCCTTGACGTCGCGACTCCTGGTCCCGAGCCGGGCACGGGCGCCGGGGTCGCGGGCCTTGGCGGAGTAGTCGACCATGCCGTCGAGCCAGGCCTCGACTGGGCTGCCCGCGTACGACACGGTCACGCGGTCGAAGGGGTAGACCGGCCGCAGCTCCACCTCCGGGATCGTCGACGCGGGATCCCCCGCTTCGCCGTGCAGATCGCTGGGCGTGATCTCGAGGTCGACGCCGTCCTGATACTTGCCCTCGGAGCCGATGTGGGGCGCGAACAGGCCGATCCGGCCGCGCTTCAGCGAGAAGCACCAGCCGCGTGGGGCGAGCAGCGCGCCCAGCAGTTCCTCGGACTGGATGCTCGTCCCCTGGATGGCCACCTTCCCGAGGGCGAGCGGGCCTGACGCGCCGCCGGGAAGATCTTCCACGACGTCGCCGAATGTCGCCGTGTCGATCATGGCCGCTGGGATCTGCAGGCTTAGATCGTAGATCTCGGCGTCCATGGCAGGGAAGTCGAGCCCTGTCGAGTTGGTCCCCTCGGTGAACCACGATGCGGAATAGCTCTTGATATCGTTGTCGTCGTCGACGTCCACCTTGGTCGGGTCCCACGCGCCCGTGCCGGTCGACGCCAGGATTCGCACGATGGTGTCGGCGGCACGGTCCGGCTGATTGAATTTGAGGCCGAAGAACGTCAACGGCGAGCACTGGATCTGGCGCTCGACGTCCTCGGCGCCGTCGTTGCTCACCCATCCGGTCGTTTTGTCGATCGGGGCGTAGTCGAGGCCGAAGAGCCTTGGGTCCAGCCAACGCGAGATGTACAGGCCCTTGTGGATGTTCGAGGCGTCGTCCTCGACGACGCCGGCGCCGTCGCTCAGCCAGCCGCAGCGGGCGACCTGCACGGTGTCCTGCGGCTCGTCCTGGCCCGGGAGTTGGATCGGCCCCTTGAACGCCCACAGGCGCCACGCGTCGACCGGCGTGCCCTCGAGCTCGGCGAAGGACGGGCGCGGGCGGATCGTCTGCCCCTCGCAGTAGAGCTGCTCCAAATTCTCCGTGGCGATCGAGACGACCTGGTCGCCCGCGCCGGACAGGATCGAGACGCCGCCGACGTACAGGGGTTTGTAGATGCGGGGGATCCCGTCGCCGTCCCAGCCGCTGCCGTCCTGGCTGATCGGGTCGCTGCCCGGCGGCACCGTGGCGAAGAAGGCGAGGAAGTAGCCGTCACCGCCGTCGGTGAAGAGCGGCTGAGGCCCGGCGAGGCTGCCGGGCTCGTAGAGCGGATCCCAGCCGAGTAGGCGCCACACCCGGATGTGCAGGTTGAGGTTCAGCCGGGCGGCGAACCCGGCGTTGCTGAGCGTCGACACCGTGACCGAGCCGAGGCCGAAGTCTATCGACGCGGCGGCGCCGGCGACCGGCACGTCCGACGTCCACACCCCGTCCTGCCCCGCAGCGCCAGCGACGGTCGTGATCGCGGTGGCGAGGTACGCCGCCACCGCCGCAGGCGTGCCGTCGGGCACGCTGTATGTCGCCACGTCGTGGCCGTACCACCTCTCCGTCCCGTTGATCTCCGACTTGTAGAAGTCGATCGAGACCTTGCGCTCGTTGTCGCTGAACACCGCCTCCGACGTGACCGGGTACCACTTCGTCGGCGCGCGGCTGCCGAGGGAGCGGCGCAGCCACGAGCCCGGGCCGGCGATCGCCACCGACCACACGCGTCCCTCCACCTTGCCGGCCTGGCGCAGCGTCCCCCACCACAGCATCCGCGACCAGCCGCCCGCGGCAGCGGCCTCGATCTGGTCGCCGAAGCTCGGCCACGCGCCCGTCTCGGGGTCGTAGATGAGCCGGTAGAGCGCGACCCGGCGGCCCTCCACGAGCAGCGGCCCGGTCTCCCGGGTCGTGAAGACGGGGAACGGTTCGTCGATCGCCGGGTGGTCCTGGCCGGGCATGAACGCCCACGGGACGTGACTGTAGTAGCCCCGCTCGCCGTCCGGGCCGATGGCCTCGGTCCCGATGTAGCCGCCCTCGTCCGCGGGGATGCTGTCCTGGTCGGCGCCGACCAGCGGCGCCGCGATCGCCGCGGTGCCGGCGGGCAGGCGCCGCCCGAGCTGCTGATACGGCTTCTCGAGCCCGCCGAAGAACCTGGGGATGGTGCCGTCGATGTCGAGCAGCTGGAACGTCGCCGAGTCCTCCTCGATGAGCCCGGACTCGAGGTCCAGCGAGACCCGCAGGTTCCGCGGAACCGACAGCCCGCCGAGGATGCGGCGGTCGTCGAGCAGCCACCACCCGCTGGTCAGGTCCGGCTCGTCCGTGAACGCGAAGGGCACCCCCTCGATCAGGAGCAGGTAGGCGTGGCGCATGTGCGTGCGCATGCGGAGGTCGGCGAGCTCGGCCATCAGGTCACCTCGTATTCGGGCACGACGATCGTGTCGATCGTGACGTTGTTGTAGCGGTCGACGGTGGCGAAGCCCGTCGAGCGCTGGAAGTCCCAGGTCACGCCGCGGGCGGTGCGGTAGCCGTAGGGGCCCAGGTGCTGCCCGCTCCACGCCTGCGGCGTCGCGTCGGTGGTCAGCGACTCACCAAGCAGGCGCCAGAGGTGGAACTTGGCGCCGTTTCGCAGCACGACGTCGAAAAACCGCGTGTACTCACCCTGGATCGTGCCGGTGGCGCCGGTGTCCTGGGCGGTGGTCTGGAAGCGGGCGGTCGGGATGTGCGTCCAGGTGAACTGGTTGATCTTCTGCGTGTGGTGCGAGTCGGCCACCTGGTATCCGTCGGGGCTCGTGCCGAACCGGGTGTCGTAGACGCTGCGCCCGAGCGTCCCGAGCGGCGACTCCTGCGGCGACTCGGTCTTCCCGGGCGACCACAGCAGCGGCGAGACCGACGGCGCGGTGTAGGTCGCCTGGCCCGAGAGGTTGCCGGCGAACCCGAAGAGGGCGGCAAGCGGCGTCGGCCACGTCAGGTCGAACGAGCTCGCGCCGGCGACGCGCACGCGCCGGTCCTTGCCGAGGTAGGCCTCGCCGTCGATGACCTCGGAGGCGACGTGTGCGCTCAGGATCGTGATCAGCGAGAGCGCGTCGGTCGGGTGGTACAGGTAGCGCCCGCCGGCGGCGAACGTCAGGAGCTGCCCATCAATCTCAATGTCAATCTCCGGGATGCTCGTCGAGCCGATGAGCCAGCAAGTGGTGATCATCGCACGGCCCCCTGGCTGCGGTTCGCGGTGTCGATCAAGCGCTTCAGCGCGAGCCCGGTCTTCTCGGCGTCGCCGGCGACGACGCCGGCGTTGATGTTGACGACGACGCCCCCGGCGCTCTTGCTCGCGTCGGGGGTGCGGGCGGGCCGGCGGGTGTAGAGGGCGCCGTCGGCGTAGCTGGTCGGGACGCCGTCGTCGTCGCCGCCACCGCCCCCGCCTCCTCCGCCCGCACCCCCGGCGCCGGCGCCGGCGCCGGGGCTGGTCGACCTCGACGGGCCCGACACGTCGGGCGGCGAAGGGATGGTGGCGCTGACGCCGGCGCCGAGCCCCGCGGCGACACCGGCGACGACGCCGGCCTGGACGCCGGCGGCGGCGTGGGCGGCGGCGCCGGGGAAGTTGAAGCTCGCCGCCGACGCGATGGCGAGCGCGAATTCTTTCAGGCTGGTGATGACCATCTGGTCCCGGATCGACGTGGCGATCGCAGCCACGGCCTTTCGCCCCGCGTACTCCTGCCCCTCGGCCGCCGCGATGCCGGCGATCGCCACGGCGCCGAGCGCGTCGCCGACCTGGACCGCGAACCCCTCGTACTTCTGGCGCCGCTCGCTCAGCGACTTGATCTCCGCCTGCTGGGCGACGACGGCGAGGCGCTGGGTCTCGCGCGTCGCGGCCCGGCGCTTCTGCATCTCGAGGTCGGCGATCTCCTCGCGCGTGTAGGCGGCCTCGAGCTGGAAGTCGAGCAGGTCCTGCTCCGCCTCGTGCTTGCGGCGCGCCATCTCCTCGACCTGGTCGGTCTCCATCAGGCCGGCGTCGACCTGCATCTGCGCGAGCTCCATCTCGTGCTCGAGGAGAGCGATCCGGTCCTCTCGCATCTCGATCTCCCGCGCCATCGCGTCCGTCCTCGCCTCGATCAGCGGGGTGTCGGCGATGTCGTTGGTGGCCCCGAAGGAGGCCTCGAGCGAGATGCTGCGGGATTGGTTGTAGACCGTCTCCTCTTTTTTCGGGCGCCCCTTCGGCTTCGTGGGCGCCTTCTGCTTGTCGATCCGCCCCTTCAGGAAGGCGTCGATGGTGGCGATGTTCGCGAGCGTCTCCTGCTCGGCGGTCTGCTTGGCGAGCGCCGCGGACAGCCCGTCCGAGGCCACGCGCCACGCGTCGGTCGCACCGGTCATCGCGTCGAACCGCTGGAGCAGCTCGAGCGTGACCCCGCCGAGTTCCTGCGCCGCGACGGTCTGCCCCCGGGTCCGCTCTTCGAGCAGGGCGGTGTAACCCAGGGCATCCATCTCTGCTTTTGCCGCGGCCTCGTTCCATTCATCGAACGCGATGAGGCCGTCCATCGCCGCCCCGGTCGCAGAGTCGTAGAAGTTCTCCCACTTGGTGGTGAGCGCCGCCCACTTCTGGGCCCGCCCCTCCAAGGCCACCCCCGACTTGTCGGCTGCGAGCTCCGCCTCCTCGAGCCCCTCGACGACGATGGCCCGCTTCTTCTCGAGGTCGGTGAGGGCGTCGGCGGTCTTGCCGATCTGCGCCGCATAGAGCTGGTAGGCGTGCTCGGTGTCCACCACAACACCCAACTCCCTGAGCGCGTCGGCCGACCCCTTGTCCAGGGCATCGGTGAGCTTCTCGATGGACTCGGCTGCATCCTGGCCAACGGCCGCACCCAAGCGGACAGCCGTATTCGCCAGCTTGGCGAACTCGTGGTCGGTGGCGACGATCCCGAGCTGCACGGCCTTGTTGGCGCTGATCGTGAGCCGGTAGTCCGAGACCAGCCCCATCGTGGCGGTCCGGGCTGCATCGAGCGAGATCCGGAGGGCCTGGTTCGCAGCCGAGAGCTTGGCAGCGTGGTTGGCCATCTCGCCGAACGCCGAAGCGGCCCCGGTCACCATGGCGACCAGACCACCTGCGCCGAGGAGTCCGGTGACCTTGCCGATCCCGTCGGTGAACCCCTTCATCTTCGCGTCGATCTTGTCGAGCTTGTCACCCCACGCCTCTTGCGCGACGCCCGCGGCTTCGGCGGCTTTTTTCACCTTGTTGGTGCCGTCCTCGACCTCTTTCAGCTTCGCGCCGACGCCGTCGGTCTTCCCCTTGATGACGACCTCGGCGGTGTGCTGGGACGTGGACATGCGCCTTCTACCCGTCTGCGTCCCTGGCCTCGTAGAATGCGCCGAGCGCGTGGGCCTCCTCGTGCTCGAGGTAGTCGACGGCCTCGATCACCAGCGGATCGGTGCACCGCGCCAGGCGGGGGTTGTCGGTCCGCCCGCCTCCCTCCTCGCGCTGGCGCCGGTAGGGGTGGATCGACGCTACGAACCCGCTCCGGTACCACCCGCCTGGGCAGCCCTCGCCGGCTGCGTCCTCGGCGGGGCGATAAAAGTCCCTGTCCTGCCCCTCCCGGTCCCAGCGCGTCGGGCGCCCCATGTGGATGTGGACGAGCTCGGCCGACTGCCACCGCTCGTCCGGCGTCGCGGACGGGTGGACGAGCGTGCAGTTGCGGGCCTCGCGGGCGCCGACGTCGAGGTCGCGGCTGCCGGCGCGCCTGCACAGCGCGAGGCAGTCGAACACCTCCTCACGCGTCCACCGGACGCGCGCTCTCCCGTCGCGGCTCGTCTCTGTCCGGCTCGGTGACCAGGCCCAGGCCAGGAGCCTCAGGCTTTTTTTTCGGTCTCGGTGAGCGGCCGGCTGTAGCGCCACACGGCGAAGCCGAGCACGGATGGCAGCGCCGAGTCGGCGTCGAAGAGGCGCTGCATGTCGTCGTGGGTCAGCATGCCGGCGGCGGCGCCGGCGAGCTTGATCGTCGAGTTCTCCACCGCCACCACGCCCATCCTGGTCGCGAGCAGCTGCGCCTGCGCGATCTGGCCGCCCTCGATCAGCGCCATGACCCGGTGCCACTGCTCCCAGTCGAGGCGCCGCAGGATGAAGCGTTCAGGCTCCTCGCCGCGGAAGTAGTCGCCCGCGCGCACGTTCTCACCGAACAGGACCTCCGTGGCCTGAAGGTCGTAGCGAGTCGCGCCGGCGTAGTAGCGCTCGATCGGGTGCGTCGCCCGATCGACGCCGTCGGCCGTCATGCGCGCGACCTCGCGGTCGTACCGGTCGCGGTCAAAGCTGCCGTCGCTGCGGAGGATGAATACCCCGGGGACGTCGGCGCGGTGCTGTGGCGGCCGGGTGCGAGCCATGGATCAGCCCTCGGCGATGATCTCGATGGTGAAGCGGTTGAGGAAGAAGGCCGCCTGCCGGCGGCGCCCCGCCTGCGCGACCTCGGGCAGCTGGTCGAAGGGGATCCACGGCCGCGGCGGGTTGAGCTTCCGGACGACCTTGCCCAACTCGATGGCCTCGCGCTCGGCGTCGTGGATGAGGCGGGCGAGCCGCTCACGGATGGCCTCGTGCTCGTGCAGCGGGCCGTAGTCGTTGGGGTCGCGGCTGGTGAACCCGGTGATTTTGATGCGCTGCTCGAGGTTGAGCGCGGTGAGGTAGCGCCCCTCGCGGGCCTCGTGGCTGATGTCGGGGAACTCGGTGAAGGGGGCGGCCTGGCCGACCGTGTGGGCGAGGGTGTCGCCGGCGGCGACGCTGGAGCGGCCGCTCTCGTGGTAGAGGGCGGCGAGGATGAGGATGAATGGGGCGGTGTTGGTGGTGTTCATAGCTGTCTTTTTGGTCAGGTTCACGCCTGTACGAGGATGATCTTCGAGCGCCACAGCTTCTGGTTGCTGGCGTCGCTGTTGGTGAGGTCGGGGTGGGCCTTGAACTTGACCGACGTGGCCTGGGCATCCGAGGCCGGGCCGAACTTCGGCGTCTCGGCGATCTCGAGGCGGGAGAAGTGCACGGCCCAGGCCTTGCCTGCCTGGGCGACCTGGGCGTATCGCGCCTTGTAGATCGTATTCGCCTGCAGCGCGACCTCCCAGGCTTTCGTCTGCGGCACGAGCGTCACGGAGAGGAAGGTCTTCCCGCGGCCGACGCAATAGCCGGTGCGCCCCTCCATCCCGGCGTCCACCTCGACCATCGAGTCGATGGGGGTCCGGTTTACGCCGGTCTCGACCGCGACCGCCGACGTGTGCAGGTCGGTCGACGTGTGGGTGCCGTAGACCTGCAGGAAGAGCTTGGTGTCGCGGCCGCAGACGAGCGGCGCCTGGCCGCTCGGGGTCTGCGTCCACGACTCTTTGGTCAGGCCCTCGTGCGCGAAGTTGCCAGCCATGACCGACAGCTCGAGCGACGGCGGGGCGTTGCGGCCGACGTTGATCGCGAGGTTGCTGGCGGTCCCGCGGAACTCGTACACGGCCTCCGAGCCCGACCGCTCGATCCGCCACGCCAGCGTCTTGTTGCCGGTCGTGGTGTCCTCGATGGCCTCCTCGTCGAGGTAGGTCGCGCTGGTGCCGTGCGCCTTGTCGCCGTTGGCCGGCGTGAACGGGAGCGCCTGGTCCAGCGTGACGGAGAGGGTGTTGACGGCGAGCACGCGGCGGATGTGCACGCGGCCCGGGTCGCCAAAATCCTCGAACCCGATGAACACGCCGGGCGAGATGGTGTCGACGGAGGTGAGGGTGGGGATCAGCGCGGTGCCGCCGGTGCAGGTGGTGCTCTCGGTCCGGACCTGGCCCCCCCAGCAGTGTTCGGTCACCCGCATTAGGGGCGTCTGGGCGACGGCGTCGCCGGCCGCGGTGACGCTGCCGGTGCCGTGCCAGTTGAGCTTGATCTTCAGGCCGTCCTGGTTGCGGATGCCCTTCAGCGCCAGGCGCTCGTCCCACACCGACGTCTCCAGCGTCATGTCGTCCACGAGCGACTGGGCGATGACGCCGGGGTCGGCCTCGAGGTGATCGAGGAGGAACCCGTCGCCGTCCCAGTCCTCGATCACGGCGGCCTGCGTCGGCTCGACTGCGAAGGCGAGCCACGAACGATGCAGATGGTTGATTCCCATGGCTTTTCTCCCGCGTCAGGTCATCAGGGTGAACGGCTCGACGTCGTAGGCGACCGCGATCACGTTCGCCGCCTCGATGAGCGTGTTGAGGTCATCAGGGTGAACGGCTCGACGTCGTAGGCGACCGCGATCACGTTCGCCGCCTCGATGAGCGTGTTGAGGGCGAGCAGGATCGGAGCCCGGAAGTCCTGGTCCTTGATGGCGGCGAGGATGATGGCCGCGCACTCGTCCGTCAGCGCCGTGTCCGGGTCGCTGGTGTAGGTGATCGTCGCGGTCGTGGTGAGCCCGATGTCGACGGCAGCGTCGGCGATGGCCGCGGTGATGGCCTGGACCTGGGTCTCCAGGACGTCGAGCTCGGTGAAGGTTACGGACGTCTCGGCGGGAATGGCCACGCGCCTTCTACCCGCGAGCCTCAGCCGCTCGCCGCCAGGACGAGCAGGTGGGCCCCCAGCAGCGTCGCGAGGAACGCCAGGGCGAGCAGGGTGTTGCTCACCCTCGGCGGCGGCGACGCCCAGTGGGTGGCGCCGAGCTGCTCCACCTGATCGCGCGTCGGCGGGGCCACCGACGGCACGAGCCGCAACCCGCGGGCCTCGAACGTGCCGCTGGCGGCGGTCACCTCGACGCCTCCTCCGGGGGTTCGGGCGCCGGCGCCCGGCTACGCCCGGCGTCGATCCGGCGCTGGCGTCCCGTCCTCGGTCGCGGCGGCGGATCGTCGGGCGGCGGCGCGCGCTGGACGGCCGCCGCGTCGCGCTCGGCCTGGACGCCGTCTGCCCAGTCGTGCGTGCGGCGGCGCATCCACAGCACGAGGGCGCCGAACGGCATCGTCGTGAGGGCGACCCCAAGGACGATCACGTGACCGATCTCCGACAGCTTGCCGCGGTAGATGGTCGCCTCGTAGATCGCCAGTGCAAGCACGCCGACGAGCATCTTCAGCACGTTGCGGATCGCCTGTCGGTCCTCGCGCCTGACCGCCTGCTCGAGGTCCGCGTCGCGGCGCCTGGTCACGTCGGCGGGGGCTCGTCCGGCGGGTTCACCTTGTCGGGCACCGGCGGCGGCGGCTGCTCGATCGGCTTGTCGGGCGCGTGCTCGCCGTCGACCGGGATGGTGTCGGCGGGCACGGGCTCGCTCGGCGGCTTCGGGCAGCCGGCGAGCGTGAGGATGATGGTGGTGGCGATGACTCGTCGATCCATGTCGTCCTCCTGTCGGCCTGCTCGAGTGCGATCCGCGGCCGCCCGCGCCAGTCCTTCGGGACTGCCAGACCGGATGGCAACGGCTCGATTTCCGGCATACCGAGGTGATCGACGGCGAACTGCCCGACCTCGCGCCACAGGTCGGGGCCGCAGCAGCCCGATTTTTCGGCGCTGACGTGGCGATGGGCGCCGATCGCCAGGCCCTGCACCTGGGTCCGCAGATGCGAGGAGGGCCCGGGCAGCGGCGACCTGCTCGGGGGCGTCGTCGAGGACGTCGCAGCCGTACTTGCTCGGCGCCCAGTAGCGGGCGACGCCGTCGACGTAGCGCAGCGGGTAGTTCCCCTCGCACTCGATGCTGATCGCCCATGGGTTGGCGAGGCCCGACCCGACCCGCATGCGCACCTCGATCGGGAAATTCTGGGAGATGAGACCGCACCGGTGCACCACGAAGTGCGCGCGCACGCGGGGCCATAGCGGATTTGCGAGCGTCCACGTGCCAAAGCCGGTCTGGTGCAGCACCACGGCCTTGATCTCGCTCAGCACGCGGCGCCGACGGACGTACGCCGAGGGCGCGAGGCTCGTCAGGTCGCGGATCCCGTATGGAGCCGCCGGCGTCGGCGGTGCTGGTTTGGGCAGGGTCATGGCGGGTCGGGGATGACGGTCAGGTCCGTCTTGTGCATGTAGTGCACGGAGAACCCGTGCGTGCCGTACCAGTGCCCGCGTTCGTCGCTCGACGGCTCAAACGTCAGGCGGCGCACCGCGAGGAGGCCGGTGAGCGTGGGCGAGAGCTGCGCCTCGAGCACGGTCCGGAGGTCGACGCTGTCCTGGGTGATCAGCCAGGGGGCGTGTTCCTTCGGCAGCGCGCCGTATGCGACGTTGATCTCGAGGAGGAACGAGTATTCCTCGCCGTCGCTGAAGAGCCCGTTGTCGACGGGCTCGGCGATCGTCATGTCGATCGTGAACCGGCGGATCTCCGGCCCCGACACCTCGCCGGGCAGTTCCTCGACGTACGCCCACGGGACGTCGCCGAGGTAGGCGTACACGGGCGTCGTCGCCTGGATGACGCGCACGAACCGGTCATGGATCAGCGGCTGCGTCGTGGTGTCCATGGCTCACGTGATCCGCTGCCAGTGCTTGTAAGTTTTGTCGGTTCCCGGCGCTGTGTCGGTTGACGGGCTGACGCTGACGGACTTCTCGGGGCTGCGGCCCATCAGCGCGTTCTGCAGGTACTTCTCCGCCTCTTGCCGATACAGCGTGGCGCGCTCGCCGTTGGCGTCGCCGCTCAGCATTTTCACGACGTGCCAGGCGGCGCGGTACATCACCGCGAGGCGCATGGTCGTGCCGCCGCCGAAGTTGTCGGGGTCGACCTGCACGGCCTGGCACTGCGCCCGGATCTCGATGGCGGCCTGGCGGATCGCGTTCGTGAGGCTTACCCGCGCGCCGGTGGTCGGCGCCAGGCTGGCGTCGAGGCCGAGCAGTTCCTCCTCGGTGATCGTCAGGGCGTCGGCCTGGCGGACGATCCACGCGAACTCGCGTCGGGGGCTCGGGTCCAGGTCCCACGACCAGTCGACCGCGTACGGCCCACCGCCGTCCTGCAGGCTCTCTTCCTTCGCCGCCTCGAGGGATGGGAATGTGCAGCTGACCTCGATGCCGCGGACCGTCACGCCCGCGTCGTAGCGACGCGCGAGCTCGTTGCGCGGCGTGATGTACCCCGTGCCCGCCGCCTCGCACAGCACCAGCTCGCGCGCGCCGTCGGCCGCGGTCACGAGGTAGTATCGCCCCTGCTCGAACCCGAGTGTCGACGTCAGCGGTAGCTTGCGGGCGTTGGCCGTACCGAGCCCGCACGCCGCCGTCGTGGTCGTGGTCGTGGTGTCGAGGGTGGCGGCGCCGGAGGAGATGACGCGCAGGGGGTCCTCCTCGCTGAGCCGGAGGTCGACGATCCGATACGTCGCGGCCGTGACCGCTGTGGCGCGCGCGTGGCGGTCCAGCGGCACCACCCGCAGCGCCTGGGCGCCGCCCGCATAGACGATTTGGTGGTGCCCGACGGCGGCCGTCATGCCCGCCTGCCCTGTTCGATCGCCTCGTTGTGGCGGATGATGGCCGCCTGCGCGCGACGGTCGGCCTCCGCGCGCGCGTACGCGTCGATGGCCCCGTCGGCGTAGCTCCGCATCCCCAGCCGTGGCCGACAGCCGGCGGCCCGCTCCTGCCGGAGTTGGTCGCGGATGCGCACGTACTGGTCCTCCCAGAGCGCTGGCCAGTCAGGCCGCGTGGCGCTCCGACCGGTCACCCCTGCGGCTCCCGACGTCTCCCGCGCCGTTCCTCGACGACCTCAGGGTCGTCGAGGCGGGTACGGGCCTCGACGGACGCGGGCAGCGGCGGCAGCGACCACTTCTTCCGACCCGGCCGCTGGCCGGCGCGGCGCCTGCGGACCTCCTCGGGCAGGTATTCGTCGGGCAACGGGTCGGCGTCGTGCCCCAGCGCCCGCGCCTGCTGATACTCCTGCCAGATCTTCCACAGGTCCAGGCGGCCCTCGTCCTTGTAGAGCTGCTCGAGCAGGACCCATCCGGCGGCCTCGTGCTCGTCGGAGACCTTGATGGTGTTGTTGTGCTTGTAGAGGGCGCCGGAGATCCCCGGCGCGACCATCACGAGCTTGATGAGCCCCCGGTCGGTGACGACCGGGTATCTCGGAGGGTTGTCGGTTCCGCGTCGTTCGTTGGTCATTTTCAGTCCTCGGTGGTGACTTCGAGGAGGTTGGCCTGGTTGGTGATCGCCACGGCGTAGCGCGCCGAGGTCCACAGCTTCACGTTGGCGTGCTCGGGATCGTCCTCGGGGATGTGCCGGAAGCTCTTCCAGACCGCGAGGCCCAGGGCGCCGAGCTCGCCGACCATCGCGAACGCGCTGCTGATGGTGTCGGCGTCGTTGTCGGGGCAGAGCGACGACGCGAACACCTCGTACCCCTCGAACATCCCGCGGTAGCCCTGGCCGGGCTGCATCATGATGCCGGCGCCGAGGTTGAGGGGGTTGGCGAGGAAGGCCGCGCCGGTGGTGCGCATGTCGGCCTCGAGCCCGCGCATCGCCGCCATCGAGCCGATGAAGGCGCGCCTGGTGCCGACCGGGTTGAGGGCCTCGAACGTGAACTTGGCGGTGCCCCAGCGGGTCAGGTTGAACGCGACGTTGCCGAAGGCCTCGGTGTTGGTGGCCGAGGTGAAGAGGCCGAGGAGGTCCTTGGTGAGGCGCTCGCCGCCCGCCGCCTCGTTCTGCATGATCAGGTCAGCGATGCCGCGGAAGCTGTCCTGGGCGGCCTCATCCGAGAGGACGCGGCCGAGGCCCACCATGCCGGCGGTGGCCGAGACGCCGTCGGTGGTCGACTCGACCACCGTGAACGCGCCCGTCGCCTCGGTCTTCACGCCCGCGGGGACGTCCGTCTTCGCCCACTTGGGGAACTTGTAGACGCCGCTCCCCGCCATCGCGGCGTCGCGCATGTAGGCCACGGCCTGGTAGATCGCCGGCGGGCGGTTGGCGGCGAGGATGATCTCGTTGACCGCCTCGCTGTGGATGATGTCGTTCCAGGATGTGGTGGTCGTTTCGTTGGCCATGGCGCTTCTTTCAGTTCAACGGGCGGGTCGCCGTCAGATCAGGAACTTGCTCGTCTGCGACGGCGGCTTGCCGGCGGTGCCGGCGGTGCCGCCGAGCGACGCGGGTGGGGTCGCGGGCTTGAGGGGGCCCGGCGAGGCTTTGCTCTTCGGCAGCAGCGCCTCTTTCAGGTGGGCGATGGCGGCGGCCTGGTCCTCGGCGAACAGGTCGATGTGCCCATCCTCCGCCGCCACGAGCGCGGCACCGCGGATGTCCTGGCGGGACAGCCCGGGGAACTCGGCGGCGACGGCGTCGAAGATCGCCGCCTTCCGCTTGTCCCGCTCGAACTGCTTCACGCGAGCCCGCTCGGTGTCGAGGCCCTTCTCGAGCTCCGCGATCTTGCGCTCGTAGCCGAGCATCTTGGCCATCATGGGATCGCTGCCGGGCGGTTTGGGGGCGGCGGCCTGGGGCTCGCGCTGCGCCTGCACCTGCCCGTCTCGGGCGGGCGTGGTCGGCTGGGCATTGGACGGTTCGGTGGCGGACTCGGACATCGCCCCTGTTACCCACGAGCGGCGTCTCGGACGATCGGCCCCATCGCCCCGAGCGCCTGGGAACTGGCGACCAGGCCGCTGGCCAGATCCATCGCCAGGCCCCGCGAGGTGATCGAATCCACGAGCCAGGCGTAATCCTCGACGTTGGCCGCGAGGAGGGCGCGGCACTCGTCCCTCGTCAGCTCGGGGTGGTCTTCCTGGATCATGTCCAGCGGGCTGACCCCGCCGCGCTTCAGCCGCTCTTTGTAGAGCGCCTCGCGCTGGATGGGGTCGTCGATGGTCCTCATCGCCGGCCACTGGACGTCGAGCATCTCCCGGATCTCGTCCGGGGGCGGCAGCTTGGCGGCGAGCGGGTGGCCGGCGACCCTGGCGATCGCCACGGCGTTCGGCCACAAGTCGGTCTCCCCGCGGCTGAGATAGGGGATCTGCGCCTGTCGCAGGTGTCCGAGCTTGTCCTTCTGGATCCGTACGGCCTCGCCTCCGCCGTCCTCCGCCACGTTGAAGGTCACCGCCGACTGCGGGATCCCGTAGCTCTCGATCACGTTCTCGTACGTGTAGCGGATCTCCTCGAGGAAGCCGGATGGGGACGTGTTGAAGTCGTAGACCTGGACCTGCGTGGCGTTGGGGATCTTGGTCTCGATCGTGAACGCCAGCTCGGGGTCGATCATCTGACCGCGCGGGATCCCCTCGGTGTCGCCGATGACGGACAGCAGCTTGCGGTTCTGCGTCTTGCGGACCCACTGCATTTTCGCGTAGGTCGTCGCCACCGTGATCGTCGCGTCGACCAGCCGGTCCTGGTAGTTCCTCGGCCACCACGCGTCGATGGGTTCATCGAGTCGGAACACCGCCCCCGGGAAGTAGCCGAGCCCGTGGCCTTGCGGCGTCTTCACGTCCTTGCCGGCGTCGCTCAGGTAGCGCCAGGACGCGGCGTCGAGGACGACGAAGTCGGCGCCTCCGCCGTGGGCCGCCCATGCCGCCGCCGCCGGCGTGCCCATGGGATCCTCGGGGTCGGCGAGCACGTCGGTCGACTCCGGCCGGAGCAGCTCGAGCGCGAGTCGCCCCTTGCGCACCGCCGGCACCACGATCGTCGGACCGAGGAAGAACGCGAAGGCGTTCCAGGTCGGCGCCTTCGTGGCTGCCTGCGACTCCCGGACCAGGGAGGCAAAGGCGAGCTGCGCCTCCTCGCTCGCCCCACGCAGGACCCGGCGCACCCCGAGATCGTAGGCGCACGCGACGGCGCGGGTCACGTCGCGCGCCGGAGAGAGTGCGACGGAGACAAACTTCGCGATGCGGTTGCGTACCGACGGCTCCATGTGCGTCTCGTGGATCCGCTGCACGATGTCGGCCCTGAAGTCTTCCTGCAGGATCCGCAGGCGCCGCAGCGCCCCCTGCTTGCGCCCCGCGGCCGCAGGGTCGTGGGGCCAGGCCGCAAAAGCGCCGGTGGTCGGGAGGAAGGGCCAAGTCACGGTCCTACTACCCGTCAGGCCGGATGAACTGCGCCGGCTTGCGCGACATGTACTGGTCGCCGAAGAGGGCCCAGGCCAGGTATCGCAGGCCATCGATCGGTCCGCTCAGCTTGTCCGACGCGGTGTTCGAGACCTTCACCGGTAGGCCGCCTTGCCCGACCTGCTGCTCCGTGAGGGCCCGGAGCAGCTGCGGGCACCTGGTGCCGTGGATGACCAGCCGGTCTTCGCGCATCAGCTGGTGCATGAGCGAGATCGAGTCGAGCAGTCGTGGATTCTGCGGATAGCCCTTCGGTGACAAGCCACAGGCCCGCGCGTCGAATCCGAGGTCGGTCAACGTCTTCGCCGCCGACGAACCATGCACCGTCGACCCCTGCACGCGCGTCGGGTCGTAATTGCAAGCGGTCGAGTCGCAGGCGATCGGCGATCCCGCATACAGCACCCGGCCGGCTCGCACCTTCTCGCTGCGGAGCCACTGCCCGTGCTTGTAGGTGTCGGAGTTCCACGTCTGGACCTCGTCCACGACGTAGATCCCCCAGGACTCGGGTCGCCTCGGGTCGCCGAACACCTTGGCGACGACCGACGACATCGGCGAGATGTTGAAGTCCTGCCCGAGCACGAAGCTCGCCTCTGTCGTCCGCAGGCCCTTCACGTAGGGGTTTGAGCCCTTCCAGTGCGATCGGCAGGCCTGGGCGGTGATGTCCTGGCGGTCCCGCAGCATATTGAAACTGGGGTCGTCAGCGGTATGCCGGGCGAGATCAAAGTGAATCCAAAGGCTGCCGGCGTCCGAGACCCAAAGACCGTCGACCTCGCGCCGCACCTCGTTCTCGTCGCGGCACGCTGCGATGGTGCGGGCGACCTCCGATTCCGACATCCACGGATTCTCGCGGATCGACAGGTGCTCGACGTGGATGTCGTCCGACGTCTTCTGGGCGTCGACGACGTCATCCTTCAACCAGTGGCCGCCCTTCGGCGTCGACGCCGCGAACAGCGAGCCGCCCGAGTCGGTGAGGCGGCCCAACATCACGGTCCAGTTCGGCCGATTGGCGATCTCGCAGGCTTCGTCAGCTACGATCGCCTGGACGTTTTGCCCCTTCAGGTTGGCCCCGGTGGGCCGGCTCGCGTGCTGCAGCGCGATCACCGACCCGTCGACCATGACGATCCTCTGGGCTGACGACCGCTCGGTCTCCGGCCACGAGCTCACAAGCAGCGGCCTGCCGTCGGCGTCCAGAGGGAACGCCGGCGGCTGCAGGCGATCCGAGAATTCACCGGTCACCAGCTTGCGGACGCCGATCATCGTCTGCGACCGCTGCGGCGAGACCCACCAGAACGTCGCCCCGCGCCCGCCGCGGAGCATCCACTGCCGCACGAGCCAGTAGGCGGCGACGGTCGTTTTCCCCGACCTCATGCCGCCGAAGCAGCCGATGACCTTGTGCGTGGTGTCGAGCAGCGCCGCGAGTTGCGGGCGGTAGCACCTCAGCGGGATGACGACCTCCTGGGCGACCCGGGTCAGCGCGTCGAAGCCCGACTGATCGACGACCGCGCTCCGCAGCTTCCGCTCACCGGTGACGCGATCGATCAGCAGCTCGAGGTCGTCTCGCTGCTCCTCGATGCGGGATTTCTCCGAACCGCAACAGGGACAGGCGCCGTCGCCAAGTCGGGCGCGGCCGTGGATCAGGATCCGCGTCCTCACCCACAGCAGCACCGGCGAGTCGAAGACGGCGCGGATCGACTCGATTGCGTTCGCGTTCTCCCACTCGTGTTTCGACGGCATTACTTCAGATCCCTGAGCGAGCCTTGGTGTTTCTGCATCGCTTCGGCCTTGGCGAACAGGTCACGCAGCAGATCTACCTGCATGGCCTTCGCGGCCCTGACCACCTGCTCGCTCCACGTCGCCGCCTGCCGTGTGCACCCGAGCTGCGCCGTGATGTCCTCGGCGAGGAGCGACTCCAGGTCCCAGCGCCTAACCTGGAGGCCCGCCAGGCGCAGCGCGATCTCCATACGGCTCGGGTCCTGGGTCGCGTGCACGTCCGCTATCTCGTCGCGCACCGCCTGCAGCTGTTGCTGCAGTTTCACCTTGCTCGCGTCGGCGAAACGGCCGTCGCCGCCCCGAGGCCTCGCCACGTTTACCCCCGCGCGGCCAGGTCCGCCGCGCGATTGCGGTTGACGATGCCGCCCTCGATAAACTTGTCGGTCACCTCCGCGATCACCTGCGCGGCGGTGCCCTGCACCGTGAAGAAGCTGATGCCGCGCTTCGCCTCGTTGGCGATGTAGACGTTCCGGTTCGTCGGCGGGAGGATGCGGCTCTGCGCGGCGGTCGTGCTGCCGGTGATCTTCGACGCGCGGAGGTTGTCCGCGAAGTATCCCGTGTTGTAGCCGCGGGTCTTCCCCTTGCGGCCCGGGCGGTTCGCCACGCGCTCGGTGAGCCGCGGCTGAGCGCCGGTCCCGTCCGGCTTCTGCCCCTCGAGGATCCCCTGCCGAAACAGCACGAGGAGAGCGGTGCGTAACGCATCCACCAACAGCCCCGCGTCCAGGTCATAGGACCAGTCGCTACCAGCGACGAACGCGGTGGTGAGCCCGGCGCGGCTGTGGCGCGCCGGCGGCTTCACGCGGGCCTCGCCCACGAGGATCGTCCCCGCGTGGGGTAGCTCTTTCGGCAGAGCTCCGCTCTTGGTCGCCGCCTTGATCAGGCGGGCCGCCGTCACCGCCTGGCTCTTCGACAGCCCCACAGAGCCTCACGGGTGGGCGCCGAGCGCGAGCATGTACTTCTCGTAGCAGTCCGCCAGCGCCTGCCCGGCGTACGTCGAGAACCCGAGGCCCATCACGCGCACGTCGGCCCCGGCCGGGGGGTACTCGTAGATCGACCAGGTGACCGAGAGCTTGGCCTTCTCGAGACCGTCGCACGCGAGCACGAGCTCGGCGAAGTCGGAGATCATGATCTCCGACTCGTTCTGCGTGAGGTACAGGACCTCGACGAGGCCGCGCGGCTCGACGGCCTCGTCGACGGGGTCACAGGCGGCCAGGGCCGCGAGCAGGGGGAGGGACTTGATCAGGTTCATCATGGTTCAGGCACTCCGGCGGATGGTGAAGACGACCGTGGCCCCGACGGCGGCGTCGTTGGTGCCGCCAGCTGTCACGGTGAGGTTGTCGCCGACGGCGACGGTGTTGGCCGCGCTCGGGCTACACGAATCGATGTCACCCGCGGCCGACCCCGACTGGGTGATCGTGATGACACCGTTGGTGATCGCGCTGTTACCGATCTTGCTGGTCAAGGTCGCGTCGCCGGTGGCGAGAGCGCCCTTCAGGCGGCTGCGGATCGCTGTGACAGTCCCGGCGACGGGACACGGGATGCCGTACACGCCCGCGCTCGCGCCGACAAGCGAGGCCACGTCGACGGAGACGTGCTCGTGGAGGCCGACGATGTTGGCGCCGGTGACGGTGAGGCTCGAGCTTGCGGTGATGGCGGTGGCCGAGGTCGCGGCGAGGGTCGAGGTCGACGAGACGGACAGCGTGCCGATCACCTGGGTGTTATGCAGGGCGCTCGCCCCTGCGACGGCCAAGGTCCCGGCGACCGCGGTGTTGCCGGTGCTGGCGGCCACCGTAAATTTGTCGGTCGCCACGGTCACGTTCCCCGAGGCGGCGACCGCCGCACACGTGACAGCAGCAAGGTTCGATTCTCCGGCCACCTCGAGGGTGGCGACCATCTGCACCGGATCGTTGAAGGCCGACGCGCCCGAGACCGTCAAGCCGCCATAGGCGTTCAGCGCTCCGCTCGACACCGTGAGCGAGCCAGCGCTCACGGTGAGGTTGCCGCTCACCGTGAGAGAGCCGCCGATCGTGGTGCGGTCGGTCACCGTCAGATCGTCGCCAACCGTGAGGTCTCCACCGAACTGACCGTTTCCTCCGGCCACGACGTTGCCGCTGATGTCGAGCGAGTCGATGTTGCCCAGCGACAGCTCCGGGGTGACTCCCCCGCTAAACGTGACAGGACACGCGAACTCCACTCCGCCGGCGTCGATGAACTTCATGGTGCCTGCTACCCACGAGCGCCGGATTTAGCCCCACGCGCGTAACTTCGCCCAGCGGTTGGGGCCCCATATCCTCCCGCCGGCCTTGGCGATCCCGGGGGGTTCGCCAGCAGCGCGACCCAGACCAGCTCCAGCTCACCCGACTCGCCCTCCCTCCGGTAGGCGCCCAGGTAGGCGCCCAGGATCTCCAGCTTGGCCACCCTGCGGGCCCTGCGGGCCGCCCTGTTCTTCAGGACCGACCTGACCAACAAGTACAGGTAGCTGCGCAGCGAGCCCTTGGCCGGGTCGTAAGGCGCGGCGCCCCGCATCCGTTCGACGAAGACCAGGAGGATCTCCGAGGCGGCGTCCCCTGGCGCGATGTCGGCCGCAGCCATCAGGTGTCGGTAGTGCCGGCAGGCTCCCGGGAGCAGGCTGTATGCCTGCTCCACGAGGCGGCGCTCTCGCGCGTCGAGCACCCTCTCGGGAGCGGGGTCGCGGAAGTCGGGCTTCACCGCGACGATGCCGGTTGTGCCGCTGCCGTTGAAGGGGTCGCAGACGATTTCCTTGCTCGGCATCTTTCGGTCATGCGCCTCGCTGGCGCTGCAAAAAGTCCCTGGTCATCGCCTCCATGGCGTCGATGTCGCGGCTGAAGATCTGCCGCTGCTCGTCCTCCTCACGCTCGCGCTTCCTCGACGCGGCGGCCTCACGTGCAGCGGCCTCAGCCTGGGCGGCGAGGTCGGCGGCGACGGTGTCCTCGAGGCACTGCCACCGGCTCGGCGGAGTGGCGCCGCCTGGCTCGCGCGCCGGTCGGGGCCTGGTCTCGAGCGCCGCGCCGCACCAGAACCTCCGTTGGTCCGGCCGCCGTTCGCGGCAGAGGTCGGCGAAGGCGAGGGCGGTCGCCTGGACGTGCTCGTAGCGCTGCCGCCTGGCCTCGCGCAGGGCCTCCGCATACGCCCGCTCGCCGGCGTCGATCGGCAGGTGAGCGATGGCCTCGGCGTCGACCAGGAGCAGCCGACGGGCCCGCTCGAGCGTCGACCTGCAGGTGACCGCGATGCGCTGCGCCGGCGCCGGCAGCTCAACGGCGTTGAGCTCGGCGAGCAGTTCGACCGCATCCCAGCGCCGGCCCGCGGGTGCCGTTTCACCTGTTGGTGTGGCCGCCAGGACAGCGGCCGCGGGCCGGGCTGGTGGGGCAGCGTCACCGGCGGAGGTCGCCGCCGGCCGCTGCTGCAGGCGTTGTTCGGCCCATGCAGCCGGGGACACCTCCTGCTGGTCCCCATCCTCGAACCCAGTGCGGCGTGGCGCACCGGGCCCCTGCGCCACGCCGCACTCCCCCAGTGCGGCGTGGCGCACCGGTGAAGCCTCGGCAGCAGCAGCACTCTCTCCTTGCTCCACCCCCCTGCGACGTCCCGCAGTGACAAGCCGGAGAACGGGCGCGCCCGCGGATGGGCCCGCAGGCGCAGGTGCGGGCGTGGCCGCGAGCTCGTCCTCGACCCCCGTGCGCCTGGCCGCACCGCCCCCCTGCGGCTCCTCGCACTCCCCCTCCGCGGCCCGCCGCACTCCCCCGTCGACGCCCTCGGGGTCGAACAGCAGGCGCAGTGAGACGTCGCGCGCGCCGTCGTCGCCGGTCACGTCCTCCGACGCGATCAGGCCGCGCAGCTCGAGGGCCCGCAGCGCGTCGTGCACGGTCCGCGGCGACCGCCCCACCAGCGCGGCGAGGCGCGCCACGGACGGCCACACCGCCGGTCGCTTGCCCTCCCGGCGGCACGCCCACAGCGACGACCGCCCGACGCCCGCCAGGCTGGCGTCGACGTGCCTCCACAGGGCCTGCAGCACCAGCCGCGCGACGTCGCCGAGATCCGCGACCTGCGGCAGCGACTCGGGCAGGCCCGGGTACAGGCACCAGGGGAGGTCAGCCATCGCCCCCTCCGGACAGGTCTCGGGGTGCCATGGAATCTGTCTCTTTGGTCATGTCCGAAATCTCCTCTCGATGAACTCAGCCAGGCGCCCGCCAGCAGCGAGCGCCGCAACAACGGTCGTCACCGCCATCAGGGCCACGTAGAACAGCCTCACGGCGCCGCCTCCCATCCCGCACGCGCGGCCAGGGTCAGGAAGGCGAGCTCGGCCGTCTGCGGGACGACCCCGTTCCCAAGGCAACGGAGGCGGGCGCGTCGTCGACGTGCGTCCAGCCGAGTGGAAGCCCCATCAACCACTCGACCCACGTCGGGTTCAGGCGGCCAGGGAGCAGGATGCCGTCGTCGTGCGAGACCATCGGCGTCGGCCAGCGCCCCGTCCGCGCCATGCCCTCGAGCGAGAGTCGCTCCTGGGCCCCCGGCGACGACGATGTGTTGCTGGTGAAGGTCGATGCGGTCGGCGTCGGGAACCGCACCGCAAACTCCAGCCCCGCCCCCGAGTCCTTCCCGGGGTATGGCCGGTTGTAGTTGCCTGACACCGTCGGCGTTGGCCACAACCCGCGCGCAGCGAGGTCGCGCAACTGCGGCGTGTTGCGCCCGTGCCCCGCCTCGCTGCCCGACTTCTCGTCGCTCGCCAGCGGCGTGGGCAAGTAGGAAGAGGCGCTCGCGCAGGTGCGGCGCGCCGACCTCGGCCGCGCTGAACAGACCCCATTCCGCATCGAACCCGAGCTCGGCCAACGGTCCGAGAACTGCCCCGAGGTAAAGAGCGAGCTCTGGCACGTTCTCCACGAAGACGACGCGTGGTCGTAGAACGCGAACGACGCGAGCGAACTCCCGCCAGAGCCCGGAGCGGTCTCCGTCGATGCCGGCGCGGCCGCCGGCGATGGAGAGGTCCTGGCAGGGGAACCCGCCGCAGATGAGGTCAACGGGGGAGGCGCTGGCGTCAACATCGTGAACATCCTCGAAGCAGGGGGTTTCGGGCCAGTACCTCTGCAGCACGGCGCGGGCGTAGCGGTCCTTCTCGCACTGCCAGGCGACGATGGCGTCGACGGCGAGGCCACGCAGAGCGTTGAGCACACCGAGCTCGAGACCCCCGACGCCGGAGAACAGCGAGCCGATGCGGAGCGGGTGCGTCACGGCGCCGCCCTCCCCGCCGCGGCCCGCAGCCGCCCAAGCCGCGCCGACCCGTCGCCGGTCGTCCTCACGTACCCGGGGCCGGGGTACACGCCGACCGCCGCCGGCCCCTCACCGCGAGCGAGCGCAGCCTCGGGGCAGACCTCGCCGATCACCGTGACGGCCTCGACCTGGCAGGCCCGCTGGTGCTCCAGCGGGTCGGCCTCGGGGTCGCGCCGGCGGCGGGTGTCGATGCGCCCGTACGCGGCGTCGCCAGGCGCGAGCGCGCCGTAGGACTCGCCGTCGCCGACGAGTTCGTACGCCAGGTACTCGTCGAACTTCCACGCCCTCCCCTCGCCCCCTCGGGTCGGCTCCGTCACGTGGGTCCGGATGACCAGGTGACGGCCGGCGACGACGCGCTCGACGTCGGCGGCGAAGTCCCGGCGGCGGCGCAGCGCGACCGGCAGCTCGGGCTCTGCGACGAGGGTCAGCGCGGGCGCCGTGGTCGCCGGCGCGGGCGGGGCCGCGAACAGGTCGACGGTCTGCGGCTCGGGGCCGCGGCGGCGCTTCGCAGCGGCGGTCATGGCACATCCGCCCCTGGCACTCGTCCACGGTGAGCGTCCGAGATGGGCTTACCAGTCGTGAGCAGTCCGCACTGCGCAGCCCACTGCCGGAAAAGTTCGATGTACTTGCCGCCCTTGATCACGACGACCGCGCCGTCTGCCAGCACCGCATCGTCGAAGTCGTGAACATGCGCCGGGGCGAGTAGGGTCAAGCTGACGACGTCGGAGTCCTGATCGGCGTCAACCAGCATCTGGCGGAACTCACGGGCGAGCGCGCGGGGCTCGCGTGCGTAGTATTTGGCGAGTGTCACAGGTACCTGCTCCGGATCTCGTCGACCAGGGCCTGGTCGATCGGGTAGGTGCCGGGGATCGCCGACGGCGACCACCGGCGGAGGGCGACGGGGAGGACGGGAAGCTGAACGGTCCGCCAGGAGGGGCGCGACGACGCGGCCGGCTCGTCGAGCCTGCGCCGCCAGACCCAGAGGCTGTACTCGCGGGCGTCGGTCTGTCCGTCGGCCCGGTGCGCCGGCCGGCCGCCGAACCGGATCTGCAGCACCGGCGGGCAGGCGCGCAGAATGGGGGCGACCTCCTCGCCCTGACCCCACTGGGACAGGCCGTAGAGGGCGACGTGGCCGCCAGGACAGACGACGCCCGCGTCCATGAACATCCGCGGCCAGAACGACGATGCCGCGAACGCGGTGCTGAAGGATGGGTTGGTGACGACGAGGTCGTAGCTGATGCGGCGTTGTCGAACGTGGGTTAAGGCGGCGAAGTCGCGAGCGTCGCCGATTACGACGCGGTCGTGGGTCCCCGCGAGGTTGGCCGCCTCGCTCTCGCGTACCTCGACGGCGTCGAGACGGACGTCGCCGAACACCGCCCGCACGCCCCGCCCCCACGCCCCTGAGCCAGCCGACGGGTCGAGGACCCGGCGCGGTGTCAGGTTGGCCTGTACGCACGCGCTGCTCCACACCTCCGCCTGTAGCGCCAGCAGCCCCTGCACGACCAGGCCCATGGGCGTGTAGTCGACGTCGAGCGCCGCCAGCACGTCGGGGGCGTCGGTCCGGCCGGACTGACCGGTGAAGAGGTCAGGCTGCTTCATGGTGCACCTCCTACAGGGAAGTGCCGCTGCAGGTACACCACTGCCCTTGCCTCCTCGGTGGGTCTCGTCCGCCACTCGGGCACGGTCTGCTCGTTGACCTCCGCGACCAGGTCAGCCCACGCCACGCTGGCGCTGCTGTCGATCGCGAGGCGGCGCTCCTGCCATCGCCGGAAGCACGACTCGAGGCCGACCGGGCACGCACCGGTCGCCGGCTTCGGCTCCGACCAGGTCGGCATCGGCCCCAACGGGTCCTCGTAGCCGATGCCGAGCAGGTGCATGAGCATCGACTTCTCGGCGAGCGTGACCGTCGCTGAGACCGCCTGCGCGCGGCCGCCGACGTTCGCGGCGTCGGCCACGGCCCACGTGACCGCGAAGTCCTCGCGCTCGCCGCTTCCGGGGTGAAGCAGGGCGAAGACGATGTCGACCTCGGGGCAACCGGTCGCGCCCTGCTTCGCCGCGCTGACGGAGACCGGCACGAGGGCGAGGCCGTGGGCGGCGAGGGTCGCCGAGCTGGCCGACCGCACCGCGTGCGCCGCAGGCACCGCGCGGTCGCTCGCGCGGCTGTCCTCGCCACGCTCCGTCGCCGGCAGAAGCCGCATCGCCGCCCTGGCGGAGATCACCGCCGTCCAGAGGAAGGGGTTCGCGTCAGCCATCGGCCGCCTCCTCAACGCGGTGGACGCCAAAGAGCACCGTCATCGCCGCATCCTCGATGGCGCGGCCCTCCGCGTCCTGTGGGATGACGGCCTCGGCGTGGTCGGCGGGCTCGTCCCGCCACGACAGACCGCGTGCGCGGCGCTGCATCGCGGTGGGGCCCGACGGCGGGCGGACAGGGCGGAGTCCTTCCGGGGTCAGCACCGCTGGCGCAGGTGCGAGGTCGGTCCGCGACGCGGCGATGAGGTCGCGCCACATCGCCATGCGCGCGTCGCCGAGGTCGCCGGGGGCGGCCGCCACCTCGCCCAAGGCGGCGGCGATGCGGTCCAGTTCCTCAGTCGTCGCCGTCGGCCCTTCAGTCGACAGCGCAAGCACCTGGGGACGGCCGAGGGTACTCTGGCAGACCTCGGCGGCGAGGCCGCTCAGGGTCCACCCGCCGCGAGCGCGGACCTCCCGCTTGAGTGCAGGGAGTTCCGTTGCGGGCAGCAGGCGGAGCTGCAGGTCGGGTAGGTGCGTCATCACGTCGACGCCTCCGCCGCCGGCGTGGCGGGCCTCTCGACCTTGACGGGACGGTGATCCGCGTCGAGCCGATACAGGGCGTTCGCCTCGATGCCGTTCTCGCCCACCTCGAGGACGAGGTACCGCCACTTGTTGCGGATCGCGTCCCAGTACGCCAGGGAGATGGTGCCCCCGTCGCCCGCCGTCGCCGTGCCCCCGTAGCCCGCCGTCGCCGTGCCCCCGACGCCCGCCGTCGCCGTGCCCCCGTCGCCCGCCGTCGCCGTGCCCCTGTAGCCCGCCGTCGCCGTGCCCCCGTAGCCCGCCGTCGCCGTGCCCCCGACGCCCGCCGTCGCCGTGCCCCCGACGCCCGCCGTCGCCGTGCCCCCGTCGCCCGCCGTCGCCGTGCCCCTGTAGCCCGCCGTCGCCGTGCCCCCGTAGCCCGCCGTCGCCGTGCCCCCGTCGCCCGCCGTCGCCGTGCCCCCGACGGTGTCGGAGATGGCGACGCCGGCGAGCCCGACCGTCACGACGTCACCTCGCGCGTCACGGGCGATGTCAGCGGCGATCATCTCGATCGGATAGCGACGCCTCACCGCCGCGAATCCGCCGCTGAGGTCGACGTCTCTCCGCCACCGCTGCAGGAACCATCCCGCCCAATCATCGTCCTTGCACTCGGTCGGCGCCGACGTCAAGTCGGCGAAGGCCTGCGACATCGAACGCCCCTTGCACCACTCGCGCGCGGGCTCGCAGGCGCCGATCTTCAGCAGCAGCGCGGCGAAGGCGTCGGCGCTGTGGGCATCAAAGGCGGCCGACTGTGTCGGCGCAGCGGCAGCCTGGTTCACCGCGTTGCGGTTGAGGTCAACCTCGGCGCAGCCGTGCAGGCCGATGGCGTGGATGGTCTCGATTTGAAGGGGGGTCATGGGATACCTCGCTCGTCCAACTCGCCCGCGATCCGGCGGGCCTCGTCCTGAAGGTCGACGCCGTAGATCTCGGCGAAGCGATGCACGCCGAGCTGGTGCTGGCGCTGGTGGTGGTAGGTGCACAGCGGCACCAGGTCGCGGCGGTCGCCCTTCGCTCCGCCCATGCCGCGGGCGCGGACGTGGGCGGCCTCGATGGCGCCGGCGCAGCGGTCGCGGAGGTTGGGCGGCGTCATGCCGCGTCTGCCCTCGGCGGAGCAGAGGCAGGCCATCGCGCGCACGGCAGGGGCGCGGTCGCCAAAGTTGCGGGCGAACGCTCGGCGGCGGGCGGGGTTGACCCGGCGCAGCGCTTTGCCGCGGCGGAGCGGAGTCTTTCTGGTCAGGCCGGCTCGCTGCATGGGTGCTGTCCTTTCGGCCAGGTCGGCCTGCGCCACCGCCTCAGCGAGGAAGTGGCGCGCGTCTTCTATAAGCGTCGCGGCGGTTGACTTCGCCGCCGCCAGGAAGGCAGCGCGGTACGTCGACGGCCCGGCGTCGACCGGCACCGGCTCCGACCGCTCGACGCACACCCCGTCCAGGAAAAGCGCCGCGGTCAGGTACTCGATGGGCTTGGTGGGGCGGTCGATGCCGCCGCGCACCTCGACGCGGATCTCTGGCGCCGAGGACTCCACGAAGACGATGCCGGCGTGGTGCACCGGCCCGCCCCGCGCGCGCGTCGCCGCCGCGTCGAGGTGGAACGCCGCCGCGATGCCCCGACCGAGCGAACCGCCCACGAGCAGCGCCCACGTGCGCTCGGACAAGTATACCTCGCCGCTCGAGTGCAGCAGCCAGGCCAGCGTCACCGGGTCGGCGCTCTCGCCGAGGCCGACGCTGAGGGCCATCCACTGGGTGTCAGGCGTCATCGTCGGCGCCCTCCTCCCGGTCAGCCTCGGCGGCGCAGCGCTTGACCGCCGCGACCACCGATTCGCCCTCGCCAAAGATCAACATCGCCTCCGACTCGCCGGTCTGCTCGATGTAGCAGTGCGCTTTCCAGGATGATCCGCCCCTCGTGACGACGATCTCGCGACCCTCGTAGGTGAGCGCGGGGCCGTCGACGGTGAGCCCGAGCGCGGCGCCGGCGATGACCAGCTCGTCAAGGGCTGCCCCAAAGCGACCCTCCAGCCCCTCCATCCGTTTCGTGTCGATCCGTTCCGCGGCCCGGACCTCTTCGTCGCGCGTCGGCGCGTCTTCCTCGTGCAGCACGCAGGCGAGCACGCCCGTGCAGCTCTCGCAGTCGCGGCGCCTCATCGGACACCTCGGCTTTCATCGGCCTGGGCCGCCGCGAGGTCGGCCTGTGCCTGCTCCATCGCGGCAGCGATGTACCGGCGCTCCAGCCGTCGACCGGCAAGCCTCGCGTCCAGGCTCTCGAGGTGAAGCGCGACGCGGCGGCGCTGCGTCTCCGTCGTGGCGATCTCCGCGTCGACAGCGGCGAGGTCGTCGGTGAGGGTGTTGAGGTGGCGCGACGCGACGGCCGAGCTCGGGTGACGGTCGCAGTGCCCGCCCGCGGCGCGGACGTGGCAGGGGCCGTGCGAGGTGACGTCGCAGTCGGGGCACCAGCTGGACTCGTGGCAGCGGTTCGGGCCCGGGCAGTCGGGCGGAGCGTCGGAGACGCGGGCCGCGTGCAGGCGTTGGTCGGTCTTCATGCGTCACCTCCAAGCCCGAGCACGTGCGCCCGGGCGAGAATGCCGAGGGTGGAGCGTGAGGTCGGGCCTCAGCAGCAGCGCGAGCTCCAGGCGGTCGCGGAGGAGCATCGAGCTCGCGGGTTGGAACGGCGCGCTCATGCCGCCCTCCGTTCCCACGGTGCGACCTCACCGATCGCGGTGGCGACTTGCGCCGCCGCGCGGCCCGTCGCCTTCGTGCTGGGCCTGGCGTAGATCGCGGTGGTCCGCTGGTCCCTCTGACCCAAACACGCGCCGATCAGCAGCGTGCCCGTCCCGAGGTCCGCGAGGATCGTGGCGAAGCGCCGGCGCAGCGAGTGCGGCACGCAGTCCCCCGTGATCACGATCTCGGCGTGCTCGAGGACGCGGTAGAAGGCGTACTCGACGTCGGTGAAGTGCCCCGCGTCGCTCTTGCCGGGGAAGACCCACGGCGACCCGGCGGCGCGGGCCACCTCGACGCGCCGGCGCACGCACGACAGCGCCGCGCCGAGGTGGATCACCTTTGAGCCGACCTGCCTATCTTGCTTGTGCCGCTCCAGCCGGATCGTTCCGGCGACGAGGTCGACCTGGTCGACCCGCAGCGCGAGCAGCTCCATCTTGCGACCGCCGGTCGCCAGCAGCGTCCACAGCGCGTCGGCGGCGACCTCCGTGACGCCGCCCTTGACGCCCCTCAGCGCGCCCAGCGAGGCGATGAAGCGCTCGCACTCGCTGTCGTCGAAGACCCGCGTCCGCTCGCGCTCTGGGTAGCGGCGCAGCTTGTACGTGGGGTTCATCCGGTCCGGGAGAACGGCCTCCCATGCCTGCGTCAGCAGCTCGACGGCGGCGTTGGCCATGCGCGGGCGGGCGTGGTGCCCCGCGTGCCACTCCCGCACCTGGTCGCGCGTCAGCTCGCCCAGGCGGATGTCGCGGAGACCCTGCGGCCACGGCTGCAGCAGGTAGCGCCGCAGGACGCACTCCGTCTGCGACGCCGTCCGCCGGTGCTGCCAGCGGTCGCGCCAGAGCGTGTCGAGGAGATCGCCGACCGTCCGCTCCATCCATGGGTTCGCGGGCGTGGTGTTCGCGGGCGATCGACGGGGGCGGAGGATCTGGCGGACGCGGGCCGTGAGACTGCGCCAGCGGCTGCAGGTGCGTCGGACGATCGACGCAGCGACGGTGCGGGTGGTGGTGGCGAGGTGGACGAGTCGGGCGAACATGCCCCGACGCGCGGCTTGACGACGTACAGGATCGTGCGGAAGATCACCACGTGCTGCGCGGTTTGCCGTCCTCCCCGCCCGCTTCCGCCCTCGGCGGAGATAGGTGTGGTCGTTTGCACTTGCGGGGGACCGGGTTTGCGGCCCCCGCGACGCCGGTACCCCATGACACGTGCTCGCCGCTGCGGTACGGCTCCGGACCTTCGCTGCGCAAAGCCTCCTGCCGAGGGGCCCCCTGGGCGGAGGCTTCGGGCCGCTTCGCGGGCGTGCAGGTCGGCCAGGG
>JAEUJW010000063.1 GCA_016793465.1 Myxococcales bacterium | reverse complement strand
GGCCACACCCGATCCCATCCCGAACTCGGTCGTTAAGCCTTCCAGCGCCGATGGTACTGCAGGGGAGACCCTGTGGGAGAGTAGGACGTTGCCAGATCTATGGCCCCCTCTTCGGAGGGGGCCATTTTTATTGGTTTAAATTTGCCAATTTGGCAGCGGATGCGGGGACGGACGGCCTTTCGATGGCCCCTCCTCTGTGGGCCATTTTTATGGTCCTTCCATCGCCCTTTAGCCGCCGCCGGAGCGCTGGTCGCCTCACCCACCTCCGCCGTGTAGGCGGCCTGCTCCGGCGTGAGCGACGGCGCGATCGTGCCCTCGCGCCGCTGGCAGGCCTCTGCTGGCGCAGTCGCAATACGAAGCCCGCGCAGCTCGGGGCGAGCGGCGCGGGCCTTCGGGTCGGGTCGTCGCCTCAGCGACGGCGACGGGTGGCGATGCCGAGGCCGCCGAGGCCGAGCAGCAGCAGGGCGCCGCTCCACGTCGAGCTGTCGCTGTCGATCGTGCAGCCCTTCTTTGCCTTCGGCTCGACGGGCGGAGGGGCTTCTTTGTTGTCGCCCTCGGCGTCGCCGGGCGGTTCGTCGCCGCCAGCGAGCGAGTCGATGGCGTCCTGGTCCTCGGGGACCTTGTCCTCGCCCTCGTCGTCGCCTTCCTTCTTCTCGGGCTTCTTGCCGCTCTTGATCAGCTTGATCTTGCCGGTAGCGAGGACGAGGTCCTTACCCTTCGGGCTGACCTGGATCGCCTTCACCTCGTAGGTGCGATCCTTGTTGAAGCCCTTGCCGCCCTCGAGCTCGAGCTCCGTGCTGAAGTACTTGCCACCGGGGTACTCGCCGGCGTCGAAGCGCCAGACCTCGGAGTCGGTGCCGTTAAGGTTCTGGTAGAACTGGAAGTACAGCGGGCCCTGGGCGGCGTTGTCGAGCTTGGCCCAGAGGAAGGTCTTCCACATGTCCTCGCCGGGTTCCTCGTCGAGGGTGTCGACGAGGGCCTTGCGGCCCGCGGGTGTCAGGTTGCCCTTGTCGTCGGTCTCGGGGGTGCCGGTGCCGAACTTGACCTCGCCGGCCCAGGCGACCGCAGTGCTGCCGAACGTCACCGCCGCGAGGGCAGTCGGGAAGATCCATCGTCGAGAGAGTTGGCTACGCATTCGGTTGTTCATGACGGCTGTCCGCGTCGGGAGGGTATCACACCGCTCGCTCCGACCTTCGATCGGGCTCGCATGGAGGAGTGTACGTCCGACCAGGCCGACGGTTGCAAGCCTCTCGAGACGGCGACATGTGCTGGAACCAAGTCGCTCCTCGGGTGTGCGCGGGTTGTCTGTACACGTGTCCGCGGACGCGCGACGCGCGGCGTCAAGCTCGCCGCGTGCCTCCGGACGCCTGTAGACCCGGCGCGCTCGCACTCAGGGCGTGTGGGCGCCGTCATCAGCGATGATGGACCGCCGGACCGTCGGCGGCGCGACCTGCCGCGGACAGGTGGACGCGCTCGAGAAGGTGACGGGAGAGAGCATCCGTAGCGCCGTTCGCCGCGCCGGTGGAGCTCGAGCAGGGGGATTGCGAGATCTGTTTCTCAAAGCGCGAAGACAGCTTTGTACTGGTCGTGACCGCGTGCGGGCCAGCTCGGCGGCGACCGCTCGTCGAGCCGGAGAGGAGGGCACCCGCTCGTCGAGCCGGAGAGGAGGGCACCCGCTCGTCGAGCGACCGTGGGGCGTGCAGCTCGACGACCGAAGGGCAGTCGGAGAAGAGGGCACCACGTTCGTGGAGCGACTGAGGTGAAGACCGAGGTCAGTCGGAGAGGAGGGCGCCACGCTCGCCGAGCGACCGGTGTCGGCTCTCACCAGCATGGGACCCCGGTTTCTCAACTCCATTCCCCCCTGGGATCCGCCTGCGCGACGAGGACGATCTTGTATCAGGCGGCCCTCCGGGATCCAGTTTTCGGAGCGCGCGAGAGGGTCGGCTTCTGGC
>JAEUJW010000054.1 GCA_016793465.1 Myxococcales bacterium | reverse complement strand
CTCCCACCTGCTCAGCCTGCTCCTCCACAGAATCTGTCCCAGTCGCAACCGGTGATGCTCTTCCATCGGCTCGTGCCTCCGGCACGACCCATAGAAAAGTCACCTCATATCGTCAGGATGGGCGCGGTCAGGGGCTTACGGCCCGCACGCGAGCGCCGCCGCGGCGGCAATCAGGCGCCAGCGCGTGCTCATCGGCCCCCCCTCGTGCGCAGGTAGCCGACCGGGTAGCCGCCCCCCGTCGGGTTCTGCTCGTCCGTCTGGGGCGTGAACCCCCGCGGCATCGAGGGGGAGCAATTGGCGCGCCACAGCGGGCTGTTCGGGGCGAGCGGGTTGTACCATAGAACGTCCTCGCATCCGTCACCGTTGTAATCGCCGACAAAAGGGGCCGCATCGATCATTCGGGGTAGCGTCTGGACCTGCAGGATGACCTTGTCCCCCATGAACCAGATGATCTCCTGCGGCCCGACGTCGAACGGGTTGTTCGGATCCGGGGGCAGGGCGCCGCCGCTGTACCAGAAGATGTCGTCAATCCCGTTACGGTCGAAGTCGCCGACGAAAGGCTTGACGTTGCCTGCGTCCGCGAAGGCGAAAAAACCATGGTTTTGGTTCGTGCATCCCTGCCCGTTGACCCACATCGAATCCAGGTCCCACCACATTACGTGAGACTCGCCATCTTGATCGAGCCAGAAGATCTCGTCGGCCTCCTCGCCGACGTCGACGTCGAAGTTTCCGACGAGCGGCACGTACTCGCGGCCGGCAGAGAGCCCGCACAAGGGTGTCTCGTTCTGATCGTCGCGGTCGAACCCGCCGAAGAGCCCCTCCTGCACGAGGAGTCGGGCGCGCGGCTCCTGCTCTCGGTACCACAGGACTTGGCTATCACGCGAGTCGGAGCCGACCGACCTTGCGAACTTTCCAACGAGCGGTCGAAAGTAGTTGTCCGCAGAGAAGCTCGTGTCGTACGCCCCGGAGGAGGCTGCGGTGCCGTCGACCGCGAATGCCCACAGATCATCGCTTCGGTCCCGTCCGGGCCCGGCAGCACCCACCAGACGTCGTCCGTCGCGTCCGCGCCAAGGAAGTGGCCGACGATGGGGTACGCGTACAGTTCGGCCTTCGTGTTGGCTAGGGACGTGCTCGTGAAGCCCGGTGGCGTCGGCTTCATGAGGATCTCCGCGCCCTCCCCCGGGATGTAGAATAGGACGTCGGAGAGCGGGGCCTGCGTACTTCGAATCGGGAACGGGCGGGCACGACGGTCGAGCGTCTTGCCCAGCGGGACCGTCACCCGGTTGAAGGCGATCGTGCTCGCCTGAGCGCCGTACCATACCTCCATCTCGCTGCTGCCCGGCTTGGCCCAGAAGATGTCGTCCGTCGGGCCCGTGTCGTACTTGGTGCGGGTGGTGCGGGGAAGAGAGTAGAGGTATTTAAGGCCCTGGCGATCAGAGGGCGAGTACCGCGACGCGCCGTCGTTGTCAGTGCCGTCGCACTGGGAGTAACCCATCACCGATCCACTGTCGGCCGGTGTTAACGCGCGCCAGGGTTGATCGGTCGCCACCGGACGGCACTCGTCCTTCGCGTCGATAACGACCTGATCGAAGCGGAGGTGCTCGTGATGCAAACCAAGGGTATGCCCGAATTCGTGGACGACCGTATAGACGGTGCCACCGGGCGCCGGGTTTCCAGGAGTTCGTGAAAGAAGACTAGCCTTCCCGAGAACGACGTGTTTGAGGGGAGCGCAGGGAATGAGCCGGAGCCGCGGACATGCTCGCAATCCTTCTCGGATTCGATGCAGTCACAGATGGAGGCGTCACTCCCTGCCGTCGGGTCCCCGGAGCAGATGTTCCCTTCGCGAACGATGAAGCGAACATCTCCGTTGAGCCACTTCTGGAAGCAATCCTCACCGCTCGCCGTCGGGATCAGGACATAGTTAACGTCGGCGACTCGCTCGCTCTGACGAAGGGCGGAGCGCAGGTGAACGAGCACCGTATTGCGGAGCTCTTCGTCTTCGAAGGGTCCGAGGCAGTAGCTCAGCGCGAATCGCTGGTCGACCGTCCATATGAGATCCTGGGTGTCGGTGCAGGCGACGGTGCTGCGGAACTCGACCGGCTCAGGCTCGGCCGTACCCGCGGCGGCGTTCATGAGGCCGACGGCTGCCGCGAGGTGGGCGGTGTCGACGAAGTGCATGTCTCCCTCAAGCAGCCAACCGCCACTGTCGGGTACCTCCTGGAGCTGGGTCTCCAGGTAGAGCTGTAGGTCTGGATTCTCCTCCGGTTCGACCAGACCAGCGGAAGACTCCACGATGGTGGGCCGACAGCGATCCTCCAGGGTCGGCACCGGTGTACCCCCGCACGCGGTTCCCAGCAGCACGACTGCTCCCAGAGTGGAGGGCCTCACCGGACAGGAGAGCGACATCATATGCGGAGGTTATCAGATCAGGACCTTTTGGAGCTGCACAGGTTTGGAGGTGGTCGTGAGGCGTGACGAGGGCTTTGTGCCACACCGAGGGACGGTACGTCCGGCGTTCTATGGACGAGGCTCCCGGCGACGCCGACGTGGTAGCCAAAGCACCCGCCGGCGCGCTCGCCAAGGCCGACCGCATGGGTACCAGAGACTTCCGAGAGCGACGCGAGATCAAATCGAGACAACACGAGTGGCATGAAGACCAACCGGCCGGCGGCTTCGGGCTGGGTCCAGAAACCGCTGCACTACGGCACCGATGAGGCGATGCGCGACGGCGCGATCCCCCCGACGTCTCGAAAATTCGTACCGATTTCGTTGCGATATTGGCGGTTTCCGAGACGACCCCTCGTAAACGGGTCCGTAGAGGGGTCTAACCCTTCCTCTACACGACATCACCAACATCCCGGTGTTAGAACGCCGTCAGCGGTATACATCGCCCGAGCGCCCTCGCGGCGGCGGCGGGCTCGGGCTCCTGGCGTCAGGGCGTTACCCCTTTCAGGGGGCGGACTCACATACGCATGCGCAAGCCGGTACATCGCCACCGACCGCTCCGGACTCGCAATTGGTCCAGCCCACCGCGCCGCGACTCGCGCACTGTTCGACGAGCTCAAGCGAACCGAGCGGACTCATCCGATACGCCGGGACCATCATAGTGCCCGGATTGTCGGGCCCGGAGTCCTGGCACCCCGGGATCGGTGCGCAGCCCGGGGTCGATGGTGCATCGGGATATGCAAGGCACTGAAACTCCTCGACGGTCGCACATTGCGGCTCGGACGTGAGCCTCAACGTCCTCACCCAGGCACAGCGATACGCCGGCCCGACGTCGCGGCCCGTGCACGCCTCCATGGCGGTGGCAGTCGAGCACGCGGCCGCGGCCGCGTCGTCCATGCTCCCGCCTCCCCCACTGCCCTCGCTTCCGGAATTATCGTCCCCGGGCGGGCCGCCCCTGTCGCATCCGGTGATCGCAGCAGTCAGTATCACGACCGCGAGCGCCGCGCGGACCGGTCGTTCGTCGACGATCTTCATCGTCTGACTATAGCCCGCGTCGGGCAGGCGTACCGGAGCTCGTCGGGTCGAGCCTGTCACCTCACCGCGTGCGGCGGGCGAGGAACGCCTCGACCTCCGCGAGGTCCCCGGGCTCGGCCTCGGCGCACCTCCGGCGCTCGCGCGCCTGCTCCGCCAGCGCGCTGACGCGGACGCGGTCCCGTCCGCCGCCCGCCGGCGCGTCCCACAGCGCCTCTGCCAGCGCGAAGCGGAGCTCGGCGAGCCAGTCCTGCGAGCCCGACGCGGTAGAGCCCGCGCAGGGCCTCGCTGGCGCCGACGGCCGTTCGCGACGATGCTCCGGCGTCGCGAACGACTCGCGCCACCCGGGACCGACCCATGCTCACCGCTGCATCACCGCGCCCACTGAACCTCGGCTTCAGCTCGCTCCGCGCCGCCCTCCTCGGCCTCGTGATCGGCGGCGCCGCGGCCTGCGGCGGTCCTGGCGGCCAGGGCGGCGAGTGTGTCGGCGGCAAGGCGTGCACCTGCAACGACGGGTCGTGCGACGTCGTCTGCGGTGACGGCGGCGCCGGGTGCTCCTTCATGTGCGGAGCGGGACAGACCTGCTCGTTCCACTGTCCGGGGGGCAGCTGCGCGTTCCAGTGCAGGGACGGGGCCGACTGCACCACGACCTGCGAGGGCGGCGGGTGCTCGCTCGAGTGCGACGACGCCGCCACGTGCACGGGGAGCTGCGCCGGCGGGAGCTGCGGCATGTCATGCGACGGCGCGGAGTCATGCGTCTCGGACTGCTCCGGCGACGGCTGCTCGCTCGCGTGCGAGGCCACCGCGGTCTGCGAGGAGATCGGCTGCAACATGTCGTGCGGCGTCCACTGCGGCGGGGCCGGGACGTGCGCGTCGAGCTGCGGCGTGGCCGACGGCGGCTGCAGCCTGGTGCCGTGATCCTCGTACGTCTCGCGGCGGGCGGGCGACGGCGCGCCGCCCCGCGGAGGCGCTGGCGTACAATGGCGCGATGGGGTCGGAGGAGCCAGCCACGCCGGGCTCTGGGGCGACGGGACTCGAGCGAGGTGCGGACGCGCGGCCCACCGCGTCGACGGTCGCCGCCGACGGACCCGCGGTCGACGCGATGCACCGCGCCCTCGGAGCAGACGAGACGCTGGTCGCCGAGCCCGCGGGCGCCGGTCGACGACGCGGGGCGCTCGCGGTGGACGACACGCTCGCGGCCGCGGGCCCGCTGGCGGCGACGGCGTGGGCCGGCGAGTCGACGGCCGGGGGCGCGGCGAGCGAGCTGCGGCGCGGCGAGTCCGTGGGACGGTTCACGGTCCTCAGGGTCCTCGGCGCGGGCGGGATGGGCATCGTCTACGCGGCCTACGATCCGGAGCTCGATCGCAACGTCGCGCTCAAGCTGATCCGCGGCGGGGACAGCGAGGCCGCGCGGACGCGGCTCTACCGCGAGGCGCAGGCGCTCGCCCGCCTGAGTCACCCCAACGTGGTCGCGGTGCACGACGTCGGGACGCACCGCGGGCAGGTGTGGCTGGCGATGGAGTTCGTGGTCGGGCGGACGCTGAGCGCGTGGCGTCGGGAGGTCGCGCCGTCGTGGAAGCAGGTCGTCGAGGTCATCAAGCAGGCCGCGCGAGGGGTCGCGGCGGCCCACGCGGTCGGGCTCCTGCACCGCGACCTGAAGCCCGACAACATCATGATCGGCGCCGACGGGCGCGTGCGCGTGATGGACTTCGGGCTCGCGCGCAGCGAGGGCGCGCGCGAGCCCGAGCCCGCACGGACCGCCACCACAGGCGCCCTGGCGATCGAGCTGACCGCCGCGGGGGCGCTGCTGGGCACGCCGGCGTACCTGGCGGCGGAGCAGTTCGAGGGGCAGCCGGTCGACGCCCGCACCGATCAGTTCGCGCTGTGCGCGACGCTGTGGGAGGCCCTCTACGGCGAGCGACCGTTCGCGGGGGAGACCGTCGTCCAGCTCGCCAGAGCGGTCGTGGCGGGGGAACGAGGGCGAGCGCCCGCCGGCGCCAGGGTGCCGAAGTGGGTGCGACGCGTCGCGGAGCGAGGCCTCGAGCGTGTGCCCGACCGGCGCTTCCCGGACATGGAGGCGCTGCTCGCGGCGCTCTCGGCGGACCCGCGCCCGCGCCGCTGGGCGCTCGGGCTCGTCGCGGCGGCGCTGACGATCGCGGCGACCGCGGCGGTGGTGCTCCGCGTCCAGCGCGCGCGCACGGTCGCGGCGTGCGAGGAGGAGGGGGCGGCGATCGACCGCGCATGGAACGACGCCGCGAGGGAGGCGATGCGCGCGGGCCTCGCGGCGGCCGGCGGAGACTACGCGCGGAGCACCGGCGAACGCGTGATGCCGTGGCTCGACGCCTACGCCGACGCGTGGCGGCGGACGAGGCGGGACATCTGCCTGGCGACGAACCTCGAGCGGCGGTGGGACGACCCGCCCGGGGTCGCGCTCGCCGAGCGGGCCGAGGCGTGCATGGACGAGGGGCGCGACCAGTTCGAATTCCTGGTCGAGCAAATGACCACGCCGCGGGAGGGGGCGATCGCCGTCCAGGCCGTGCGCGCCGCCAGCGATCTGCCGCGGCCCTCGCTGTGCATCGACGAGGACCGGCTCCGGCGGGTCCAGACCCCGCCGGAGCGCGACGCGGCCCGGCGGCTGCGCAAGCTGCTGGCCCGGGCCGCGACGCTGGAGTCGGTCGGCGACTACAAGGGAGGGCTCGCGCTGGCCGAGGCGGCCCAGCGAGGGGCGGACGCGCTGGGCTGGGGGCCGCTGCGCGCGGCGGCGGCCCTCGCTCGGGCGCAGCTGCACGACACGCTCGGCGACTACGAGGCCGCGCGGGTCACCGCGGAGGAGGCGCTCCTCCTGGCCGGCGCCGCGGCGGCCGAGGACGTGGCCGCCGACGCGGCCGGGCTGCGCGCGTGGGTCGTCGGGCTGCGGATGGCTCGTTTCGAGGAGGGCGTGCTGTGGTCGCGGCTGGAGGCCGTGCTGCTCGACCGCGCGGGCGTCGCCGAGGGCTCGATCCGGCGGGCGCGTTACCTCAACAACACGGGGGCCATCTACTTCAACCACGGGGCGTACGACGAGGCGAAGCGCTTCTATGAGAGGGCGCTGGCGCTGCGCGAGGCGGCGCTCGGCCCGGAGCACCCGGACGTCGCCAACACCCTCAACAACCTCGGCAACGTGTACGGCGCCGCCGGGTCGTTCGCCGAGGCCGAGGCGTGCTTCTTGCGCACGCTCGAGATCCGCAGGCGGGCGCTCGGCCCGGCGCACCCGGACATCGCCTCGTCGCTCCACAACCTCGGTAACCTGCACAAGGAGAAGCGGGAGCTCGTGGCGGCCGAACGGCTCCTCACGCAGGCGCTCGAGATCCGCGAGCGGGCGCTCGGCGCGGACCACCCGCAGGTCGCCCGCACCCTCGGCAACCTCGGCGAGGTGCACGCCGCGAGGGCGGCCTACGCCGCGGCGGGCGAGTGCTTCAGGCGCTCGCTGAAGATCCAGGAGGCGACGCTGGGCGCGGACCACCCGAGCGTCGCGGCCTCGCTGCTCCGCCTCGGGACGGCGCTCGCGGCCGAGGGCGCGGCCGAGGAGGCGCGCCAGGTCCTCGAGCGCGCGCGCGAGCTCGCCGAGCGCAGCACCGACGACCCGGCCGCGCTCGCCGAGACGCGCTTCGCGCTGGCGCAGGCGCTGTGGCCCGCGCGCGAGCGTCGCCCCGACGCGCGCGCGCTGGCGACGCTGGCGCGCGACGCATATCGTGAGGCGGGCGCCCGGGGGGCCGCCGAGCTCGCCGACGTCGAGGCGTGGCTGGCGTCGCACTGACGAGCGTCGAGCTCGACGCCGACTCGGGTGGTCCTCTCGCACCGGAGGCGACGACGCGGTCCCGCAAGAAACATCAAGACGGCCGTGCGGGGCCGCGGTAGCGTGCCCGCGTTCGATGTCGCGCGCCCGTGTCCTCCCGCTCCTCGACCACCTCCGCCGCGACGGCGACGTCTCGCTGGCGACCCTCGCGGCGCGGGTCGGCCGCTCGCGGTTCGAGCTGCACCGGGTGTTCCGTCGCTTCGCCGGCGAGACGCCGAAGCAGTACGCCCTGCGCGTGCGCCTCGACGGCGCCGCCGCCGAGCTGCTGCGCGGCGACCGGACGATCCTCGACATCGCCCTCGCCGCCGGCTTCTCCAGCCACGAGGTGTTCCTCCGCGCGTTCCGCCGCCGCTTCGGCGCCTCGCCGCGCGACTACCGGGCCCGCGGGCGCCGCCCCGGACCTGTGCTCGAGCGCCACGCCGACGTCGTGCGCGGCGTCAGCCCGTGCATCGGCGTCTATCACTGCACCGACCAACCACGCGAGACCACGACCATGACCACCCCCGAAGTCACCATCCGTCAGCTCACCCCTCAGCCCGTGCTCGTCATGCGCCGCCGCGCCGCCCAGAGCGAGATCGCCGCGACCCTCGGCGAGATCCTGCCGGCCGTGTTCACCCACACCCAGCGGGCCGGGATCCCCCTCGCCGGCCCGCCGTTCACCCGCTACCTGTCCGGCGGGCCCGGCCTGCTCTCGCTCGAGGCCGGCATGGCGATCGCAGGCCCGGCCCAGTCGTCCGGCGAGATCGAGGTCGCCGAGCTGCCCGGCGGACCGGCCGCGGTCGCGGTCCACGTCGGCCCGTACGACAGCCTCGGACAGACCCACGCGGCGATCGAGCGCTGGATCGCCGACCACGGCCACGCCGTCGTCGGCGCCCCGTGGGAGGTCTACGTCACCGACCCGGGCGAGCAGCCGAACCCGGCCGATTGGCGCACCGAGGTGCTCTACCCGATCCGCGAGGCCAGCCGCGGATCGTGAGCGCGAGCCGGCGACCCGCCGCGGACCCGGCGGCGTCGATCGCGACCTCCGCCGCGACGCGCATCGCGGGTCGCGCTGACATCACCCGGTTCGGGGCCGCAGGCGCTCGACGCCGCGGGCGAGGCGACGTGGACGACGGGCTTCTGCCCGGGCCCGGTCGACATCGACATGACCGTCTCCTTCGCGCAGAAGGAGCCCTGGGAGCCCGCCGCGGTCGTCATGCAGGCGACCGGCGTGCCGGTCTGGGGCTGCTGAGCCCGGATCGCCGCCCCGTCGCCCGGCTAATCGCGGTAGACGGTCCAGTAGTGCTCCATGCGCATGATCTGCCCCGGGGTGAAGGCGTTCATGCAGCTGTCATCGGTGTAGTCCATGAAGTTGTTGACGGGATCCTTGCCCTCGGAGTTGCACGAGTCGCGGCTCTTGGGGCAGCCGTAGGCGGGCGACTTCTCGGCCGGGGTGTCGGCCACCTTGTCGCCGCTGTACACGTCGTTCTTGCCGCAGCCGCCCTCGAAGGTGTGGAACAGGCCGAGCCAGTGGCCGATCTCGTGCACGGCGTTGTCGCCGAGGCCGTAGGCCACGGAGCCCCCGCCGGGCAGCGTCCGGTTGTCGATCACGACGCCGTCCATGAGCGGCGCGTAGAAGTAGTCGCTCGGCATCGTCGACCAGCCGGCGATGCCGTTGTACGGCTGGACGATGTAGAGGTTGAGCATGCCCTCGGCGCCCCTGTGCAGGGCGGTCTTGGCCGCCGTCTCGTGCGAGGAGCCGATGCTCATCGTGTACCAGCTCGGGTTGGTCGTGCGATCGATGCTGTAGACGAAGAACACGAAGGGCGTCTTGGGCCCGCCGGTCTGCCCCCAGTGGGACATGTTGAGCACGGCCATCTGGTCCTCGATCTGGGCTTCGGTGACGTCACCGTTGGCCACGCCCGGGCCCTTGTTGATCACGTGGATGGCCACCGGCACGTAGACCGACTGGGGGGCGAGCGCCGACGGCTGCTCGGGCGCGGCGGCGAGCCAGTCGGCGAACTCCCGCTCCGTGGCCGCGACCTGCTCGGGGGTCCTCTCGACGCCGCAGCGCCGGGTGGCCCCGGCGTCCGCGAGGCGGTCGAGGCCCGTGCACGCGTTGTCGTCGTCGGCGAGCAGGCACGCGCCGAGCAGCTCCTCCTCGGTCTGCGGCGAGGCGACGACGGTGAGGGTCTCGGGCTGCTCGGCGGCGTCACAGCCGAGGAGCAGCGCCGGGAGCAGGTACAGCCAGCAACGATCGTTCGCGGTCATCTCCATCCACCCTTTCTGTCGGCGAGGCGCGGGCCCGCACGCGGGGCCGGGGCGGCTCGGATAGACAAACGACGTCGAGGACGAGACTCCGCAGAGATTCTCGGGCCGCCCCGTCGCGGGCGGACCTGACGGCGCCGCAACTTGACAGGGGGAGCCCGTTCTCAGGAAGATGCGCGGTGGAGAGGTGAGAGTCTCCGGCCGCCGGAGGCGGGATGCTCGTGGAGGATCAGGGGCACATCACCGCGATGCTCGTGAAGGCCGGCGCGGGCGATCGTGAGGCCCTGGAGGCGCTCAGCGGCCTCATCTACGGCGAGCTGCGGGCCCGGGCCGCCGCCGCGCTGCGCCGCGTCTCCGCGGACAGCAGCCTGCGCCCGACCGAGCTGGTCAACGAGGCCTTCATGAACCTCATCGGGCAGGAGCGGGTCGACTGGCACAACCGGGCCCACTTCTTCGCCCACGCGTCGCGGCTGATGCGCTGGCTGCTCGTCGACCGCGCCCGCGCCCGCGCCCGCACCAAGCGGGGCGGCGCGCGCACGCGGGTGACGCTCGACGAGCCGTTCGAGCTGTCGGTCGACCAGGACGACGACGTGCTGGCGTTGCACGCGGCGCTCGACCGCCTGGCCGAGCGCGACGCCGACCAGGCGGAGATCGTGGTGATGCGGTTCTTCGGCGGGCTGTCCGTCGAGGAGGTCGCCGCGGTCAAGGGCGTGTCGAAGCGGAGCGTCGAGAGCGAATGGACGATGATCAAGGCCTGGCTGCGCCGCGAGCTCGGGCCCGGGTGAGCCCGGTGTCGCCGGCGGACCAGCACGCCCGGATCAAGCAGGTGTTCCTGCGCGCGCTCGAGCGGCCCCGCGACGAGCACGCCGCCCTGCTGGACGCGCTGTGCGGCGACGACGTCGGGCTGCGTGGCGAGGTGGAGTCGCTGCTCGCCCACCACCGCCAGGAGTCGCTGCTCGCCGCGCCGCGCCGCGCCGACGCGGACGACGCCCGCGGCCGCGAGCGGCCCGACCTCGCCGGCTCCGTCACGGAGGCCGGCGGCCTCGCGCCGACGCGGGCGCGGGCGGAGCCGTGGTCCGCGGCCGGCTCGGCGGCGGCGGCGGACGGGTCCGCCGGGCTGCCGCGCCTCGGCCGCTACACGCCCGTGGGCATGCTCGGCGAGGGCGGGATGGGCGTCGTCTACGTCGCCCTCGACGAGCTGCTCGACCGCAAGGTCGCGATCAAGCTGCTGCGCCACCGCGGCGGCGGCCCGGCGGCCCACTTTCGCATGCTGCGCGAGGCCCAGGCGCTGGCCCGGCTCGCGCACCCCAACGTCATCGCCATCCACGACGTCGGCGAGGCGGACGGCCAGATCTACCTCGCCATGGAGCTGGTCACGGGCGGCACGCTGCGCGCGTGGCTGAAGGAGCGGCCGCGGACCCAGGCCGAGATCCTCGCGGTGTTCAGCCAGGCCGCCGCGGGCCTGGCCGCCGCGCACGCGGCCGGGCTCGTGCACCGCGACTTCAAGCCCGACAACGTCATGATCGGCGCCGACGGCCGCGTCCGCGTCATGGACTTCGGCCTGGCCCGCGCGCCGCACGGCAACGACGCCACGACCACCAGCCCCGACGGCGGCAGCATCCTCGACGCCGATGTCACCGTGCACGGCTCGCTGATCGGCACGCCGGCGTACATGGCCCCCGAGCAGCTGCTCGGCCGGGCCGCCGACACCCGCAGCGACCTCTACGGCTTCTGCGTCGCGCTCCACGAGGCGCTGCACGGCGAGCGCCCGTTCCCCGGCGCCGCCGACCCCGCGCAGGCGGTCGCCCAGCGGCACGCCCCGCCGACCGCGAGCGCCGGGCAGGTGCCGGCGTGGCTGCAGGCGGTCGTGCTGCGCGGGCTCGCGTACGACCCCGAGGATCGCTGGCCCTCGCTGCCCGCCCTGCTCGCCGCGCTCGCCCGCGATCCGATCGCCGCGCGCCGCCGGCTCGTGCGCGTCGTCGGCCTGACCCTCGTGGTCGTCGGCCTCACCGTCGCCGCCGCCCTCGGCGTCGTCGACCTCCGGCAGCGGTGGGCCCGCGAGCGCGCCGAGCAGCTGGCCGGCGAGCGCCTCGCCGCCGTCGACGAGGCCGCCGCCCGCGCCGCCGCCCAGGGCCGCCCCGAGCAGGGCGAGGCGATGTTCCAGGCGTTCGTCGCCGACCCCGAGCACCGCGGCACCGCGGTGCTCGCCCGCGCGTGGCTGCGTCGCGGCGACCAGCAGCGCCGCGCCGGCAGCGGCGCCGCGGCGCTCGCCGCCTACGCCCGCGCCTACGTCGAGGCCCGCGACCCCGACGCCGTGGTCGCCAGCCTGCAGGCCATGGCCGCGGTGTTCCGCGACGAGTGGAACGGCCCCGCGCTCCTGCAGGTGGTCGCGGCCCTGCGCGCCCGCGGGGTCGACGACGACGACGTCGCCCGCCTCGCCGCGTTCGCCGACCTGCGGGTGCGCGACCTCCCCGGCGCCGCCGCGGAGCTGGCCCGCGTCGAGCCCGACGCCGCCGGCCTGCTGACGGCGCTGGCGGTCGGGCACACGACCGCGATCGACGCCGACGGCCTCGACGCGCTGGCCCCCCGCCGCGCGCCCGCGGCGAGCCTGCGCCGCCCCGTGCTCCTCGACGACGAGCTGCAGACGATCGGCCACTGGGACGCGGACGGCGAGCGCCTGCACCCGATCCCCGGGACCTCGTGGGTGCTGGCCCGGCGCGGCGAGCAGGAGCGGCTGTTCGACGTGCACGCGCCCGACCAGCCGCTGTGGCGCGGCGCCTCCGCGGCCAGCGTGTTCCGCGTGCACGCCGTCGACCTCGACGCCGACGGCACCCCCGAGCTGCTGTTCGGCCGCACCGCCCCGGTCCGCGGGTTTCGTGCGCTCACCGGGCTCGGCGGCGGCGACCCGCGCGAGCGCCCCGCCCACCGCGCGACCGACCAGACCGACTCGGACATCGACGCGATCGTCGCCGAGGACCTCGACGGCGACGGCCGCCGCGAGGTCGTCGTCGCCGTCGGCGCGTGGCAGGCCTACGACGTGCGCGTGTTCCGGGTCGACGACGCCGGCCGCCTCGAGCTCGCGGCCCGCCGCCGCCTCGGCCGCGTCGGCGCCCTCACGGTCGTCCGCCGCGGCGACCGGCGCTGGATCCTCGCGGTCAAGGACGACCACTACCCGAGCCCGCAGGTGTTCCCGACGCCGCCGCACACCGGCCCGCCCGCGGGCGCGTACCTGCTGCGCTGGGCCGACGACCGCCTCGAGATCGACGGGTTCGCCGCCCTGCCCGTGCACGACGGCGTGTCCCGCTACCACGCGCTCGGAGCGATCCACGCCGGCGACTTCGACGGCGACGGCCTCGACGAGGCGGCCGCCCTGCTGCGCGGCGTCGACGGCGACGAGCTCGGCGTCGTGCGCCTGGGCCCCGACGCCGCGCTCGAGTGGATGATCGTCGCCGGCCTCGCGCCGCAGCGGACCGTGCGCGACGACGCCGACGCCGCCGACGAGCTGCTGGTCGTCTCGGGCGACGAGCAGACCCCGTGGATCCTCGGCGCCGGCGACGCGCCGCTGCCGACCCGCCGCCCCCCGCCGCACGACCCCCACCCGCCGCCGGCCACGCTCGCCGACCCGCTGCTCGCGCTCCGCTGGACCCGCGCCGACGAGCTCGCCGCCATCGGCCTGCCCGCGGAGGCCGCCGCCAGCCTGCAGGAGGCCGCCAACCAGACCGCCGACCCCGACGCCCGACGCGACCTGCTCGACCGCGCCGCCGCCTTCCACGTGGCCGCCGGGGCCGACGCGGCGGCGCTGGCGATCGACCGCGAGCTCACCGGCGCCGCGGCGCTGGCCCGCGACGTCGGGGCGCTGCTCCGCCTCGGCCACCACGACGAGGCCTACGCGCGGGCCGGCGAGCTGCTGGCGGGCGACCTCGAGACCACCCCCGAGCAGCGCGCCGAGGTGCTCGCGGTGCACGCCCGCCTCGCGCCGCTGATCGGCGCGGGCGTGAAGATCGACTTCGCCGACCCGCTCGCGCCGGCCTGGCAGATCGACCGACCGGCCGCGCTGCGCCGCGACGCCGCGGGCCGCGCGCTGGCGCTGGCCGCCTTCTCCGACGAGCGCCCGGTCGCCCGCCTGCCGCTGGCGTGGTCCGGCGGCCCGCTGCACGTCGACCTCGAGTTCACGCTCGACCGCGTCGAGTACGGCGCGTGCGTGCGGGTCGGCGTGCGCGACGACGCCGGCCGCGAGTGGTTCGCCGGCGGCGTGTGCGGCGTCGGCGGCGGCGGCCGGGTCAGCGCGGCGCTCAACTGCCAGAGCTCGATCCAGTCGTTCGCCCACGGGCGTCCCGCCGAGCGCCCGTCCGGCGCGCGCATGCGGCTGCGCCTCACCCGCTTCGACGCGGCGTTCACGTGCACCCTCGAGACGCCCGACGGCACGCTCCGCCACGAGCTCCCGCCGCGGCGCCCGCCGGCGACGGGCCGCTACTGGCTGGTGATCGGCGGGCCCATGCGACCCGGCGAGCGCTCCGACCTGGCGAGCGGCGCGCTGCATCGCCTCGAGGTCCGCGGGGCGGCGCTCGCCGACACCGGCCCGCCGACGCCCGAGCACCGCGCGGCCGCCCTGCTGGTCGAGGGCGAGCCGCTCGCCGCGCTCGCCGCGCTCGCCGAGGTCCCGCCGGAGGACCGCCGACGCCCGCTGTGGCAGGCCCTCGCCCACGACGACCGCAACGACTTCGACGGCGTCGACCGGGCCGTCGCCGGCCTGTCGCCCGACCTGTCCGATCCGACATGGTCCGAAGAACTCGCGCTGGTGCTCCGCACCCGCCCCGCCGTCGCCGTCGCCGTGCGCAGGCGGTTCGGCGCCGCGGCCCTCCCGCTGCTCGACCGCACCTACGGCGCGCTCGCCTCGCAGCACCGCGGCGACCGCGTCGTCGCCGACCTCGTGCTCGCCGCGATCCGCGGCGTCGAGGCCGTCGCCCCCACGACCCCGGGCGAGCGCGTCGCCCTGCGCCGCCTGCTCGTCGCCCGCGCGGGCGTGTGGCACGACCGCGGCGAGCCCGCGCGGGCGCAGCGCGACCGCGAGGCGGCGCTCGCGGTGCCCGCCGCCGACACCGACGAGGACGACGCCCTGCGCGCCGAGGTGCTGGTCGCCCTCGCCGGCGCGCGCGTGGCGAGCGACCCGGCCGCCGCGCTCGCGCTGCTCGAGGCCGCGGTCGCCGCCTCGCCGGCCCCGACGCGGGTCCGCCTGCAGATCGGCGACGACCCCCGGTTCGCCGCGCTCGTCGCCGACGATCCGGCGTGGATCCGGCTCGTGCGCGAACCGTGACGGTCGCCGCCGTCTGCGAGCCGGCGCACCGCCGAGGTGAACGGCTCGGCGGAGCTCCGCGGCGCACGCGGCGAGCCGAGCCCGAGCGCGCTCCGACACGCCGCAGTCGTACGGCCCCGCCGCACGCCGTCGCCGCGAGCTCAGCCGCCCGCGGACTGGCCGTGGCGGTACTCGCCGAGCACCTCCCAGGTGTCGGCGCCGTCGATCCTGCGCACGCGCACGCCGGTCAGCGCCTGCGGCGGCATCAGCCGCACGTTGACGCCCATGCGCTCGTGGGTCGGGTCGAGGCTCCGCCAGTGGGTGGTGCAGCCGCAGGTCGGGCAGTGGTGGGTCGCCAGCGTGCGGTCGCCCTGCACGTAGGCGATCGTCGCGCCGGCGACGTGCACCTGCGCCGGACTGTAGTAGGCCCACAGCCCGGCGATCCGCCGGCACAGCGAGCAGTTGCACTCGGTCAGGTCCGCGGGCGCGTGCTCGACCTCCAGGCGCACGGCGCCGCAGTGGCAGGTGGCTTCGATCATGGCGGGCTCGTCTCCGGCGACGACCTCTACCACGGCCGTCAGCCGCGCTCGCCGAACAGGTCGCGGCGCGCGGCGTTCGAGATGGCCAGGACCCCGGGGTGCTTGATGCGCCGCTCGACCGAGATGGCGAAGTACCGCTCGACCACCCCCGCGGCGTCGCCGAGCGGCTTGACCCGGTACTGCCGCGAGATCTCGCCCTGGATCGCCCTCGGCGCCGCGAAGGCGCCGGCGCCGGCCTGGCCGAACACCTTGAGCAGGGCGCTGTCGTCGAACTCGCCGATGACCCGCGGGCGGATGTCGTGCTGTTCGAACCACCGCTCGAGGTCGCGGCGCAGCGCCCCGGTGGCGGTCGGCAGCAGGAACGGCGCGCCGTCGAGGTTGCGCGGGAACCCGGGCCCGAGGCGGGCGGCCAGCGCGGGCGCGGCGAAGATCGTCACGGCGCTGTGGCCGAGGGGGTGGTTGAAGGCCTTGATGACGCCGCCGGGCGGCAGCGGCTGGTCGGAGATCACGAGGTCGAGCTCGTGGCGGGCCAGCTGCGTCAGCAGACGGTCGAGGCGGTCCTCTTCGCAGTGGATCTGCAGGTCGTCGGCGAGCTGCAGGGCCGGCTCGATCAGGCGATAGGCGATCAGCTTCTGCACGGTGTCGGTGAGGCCGAGCGCCAGCCGCACGGGCTGGCCCGCCACGCCGCGCTGCAGGTTGTCCACCATCTCGCGCCCGAGCCCGAAGATCTCGTCGGCGTAGCGGAACGCCGTGCGCCCGGCCTCGGACAGCTGCAGACGGCGGTGGCTGCGGTCGAACAGGGGCTGACCGACCTGATCCTCGAGCTGCTTGATCTGCGACGAGATCGATGACTGCGAGAGCCCCAACCGCCGACTCGCCGCCGCCAGGCTGCCCTCGCGCGCGACCGTCCAGAAGTACAGAAGGTGGTGGTAATTCAGCCACTGCATGGGGCTTCGATTTTCTCGAAGTATGGCAGCGAAATTATCGACTTGCGAGAACTTGCGATCGGGCGCAAGACCTCCCGAGGATGCGGGTTGACGTCGATATCCCCGGCGGCGGCGAGCGACCCGAGCGGGTCGTGCGGCGGCTCCTGTTCGTGCTGTCACGCTTCGCGCCGGACGTGCTGGCGGTCGACCTCGAGGGCCGGGCGAGCGGCCCGGGCCGCGTGCGCCTGACCGCCAGGGTGACCCTGTCCGACGGCCGGGCCCTGGCCCTGCAGGCCGAGGACAGCGACGAGCCGGCGGCGACCGAGCACTTCATCGATCGCCTGGGGCGGGCGGTCGCTCGCCGGCTGGCGGGGCGAGGGCGACGATGACGCCGCCCGTCGACAAGCCGCGCAACGGCGGCGACCTGCTGCGGGTGCTCGAGCTGCTGGCCGAGCAGACCGGGACGTCGTTCGACCCGCAGCGGGCCTGGAGCGCCCTGGTCGGCGCCTCGCGGGGCGCCGCCAGCGAGGACGCGTGGGTCGGCCTGCTGGTCCGGGCGGCCGCGGCCTGCGGCCTGCGGGTCCAGCCGACGCGGCTGACCGTCGACGAGGTGCGCGGCCGCGTCGGCCCCGAGACCCCCGCCCTCGCGCTGCTCGGGCCGACGCCGGACAGCGGCCGCTGGCTGCTGGTGACCGGGTTCACCCGCCGGGGCGCGACCGGCGTGATCGTCGACCGCGGCGACGAGCGCTCGGTCCGCCTGCGCGAGCGCCCGCTGCTGCGCGCGCTCGGCCTGCTCGAGCGCGACGCGCCGGCGCTGTGGCTGCTGGTCGAGCCCGAGCTGCCGTTCGACGCGCTGCACGAGCGCCGGCTGGCCGCCGTGGGGTACGAGCAGCGGGCGCTGGCCCGGCTGCGCGCGCTGATGAGGCTCGAGCGCAGCGAGCTGTGGGTCGTGATCGTCTACGCGGTGGCGGTCGGCGCCCTCACGCTGGCCACCCCGATCGCCGTGCAGGCGCTCGTCAACACCGTCGCCTTCGGCGCGCTGACCCAGCCGCTGTTCGTGCTGACCATGCTGCTGATGGCCGGCCTGTCGTTCGCCGCGGCCCTGAAGGCGCTGGCCGCCTTCGTGGTCGAGGTGCTGCAGCAGCGGCTGTTCGTCCGCGCCGTCGCCGACGTCGCCCGCCGCCTGCCGCGGGTCGACCTCGGGCGCCACCCCGCCGACGACGGGCCCGAGCTCGTCAACCGGTTCTTCGACGTGGTGCTGGTCCAGAAGGCCGCCGCGGCGCTGCTGCTCGACGGCGTCTCGGTCGCGCTGCAGGCGGCCGTCGGCATGGCGCTGCTGGCGTTCTACCACCCGCTGCTGCTGGCGTTCGACATCCTGCTGCTGCTCGCGCTGGCGGCCCTGATCATGCTGCCGCTGCGGGCGGCGCTCGGGTCGAGCCTGAAGGAGTCGGCCAGCAAGTACGAGACGGTGGCGTGGCTCGAGGAGGTCGCGCGCAACCCGGCGCTGTTCAAGTCGGAGTCGGCGATGCAGCACGCGGTCGCCCGCGCCGAGGTGCTGTCGCGGCGCTACCTGATCGCCCGCCGCGCCCACTGGTCGAAGCTCCTGAGGCAGCTGGTCGGCGGGCTGGCCATGCAGGTGATCGCCGGCGGCGCGCTGCTCGGCGTCGGCGGCCTGCTCGTGCTCGAGCGCCAGCTGACGCTCGGCCAGCTGGTCGCCGCCGAGCTGGTCGTGACCGCGGTGTCGGCCAGCTTCGGCAAGCTCGGCAAGCACATCGAGGCCTTCTACGACCTGGCCGCCGGGGTCGACAAGCTCGGCAAGCTCGTCGACCTCCCGCTCGAGGACGCCGGCGGCGTGCGCGAGTTCGGGGTCGGGGCGGCGCGCGTGCGCCTGCGCGGCGTCCGGCTGGGGCTCGGCGAGCGCGCCGCGCTCACCGACCTCGACTGCGAGATCATGGCCGGCGAGCACGTGCTCGTCGACGGCGACGGCGGGTCCGGCAAGTCGGCGCTGTTCGACCTGTGCTTCGGCCTGCGCGCGCCGGACCGCGGCCAGGTCGAGGTCGACGGCGTCGACCTGCGCACCGCCGACCTGCCGGCCCTGCGCGAGCAGGTCGCGCTGGTGCGCACCGGCGACCTGTTCCGCGGCAGCATCCGCGACAACCTGCAGGTCGGCGCCCCGGACGCCTCGCTCGCGGTGCTGCGCGTGGCCCTCAGCCTGGTCGCGCTCGACGACACCGTCGCGGCGCTGCCCGGCGGCCTCGACACCGAGCTCACGCCGTCCGGGTCGCCGCTGTCGGAGTCGCAGGCCAGCCGCCTGGTGCTGGCGCGGGCTCTGGTGGCCCAGCCGCGGCTGCTGCTGATCGACGGCGCGCTCGACCGGCTGAAGCTGCCGCGCCGCAAGCTCGAGGCGCTGCTCGACCACCTGTTCGCCACCGACGCCGCCTGGACGCTCGTGGTCGCCAGCGACGACCCCGACGTGCGGGCCCGCTGCAAGCGCGTCGTCGACCTCGCCCGGACCCCCCAGCGCCCCGAGGAGCCGCGATGAACCCGAACTTCCACCCGCGCACGATCCTCGCCGAGCCGACCGCGCTGCGGCTGATCCGCCCGACCTCGACCCCGCGGGTGATCGCCCGCCGGCTGGTGCTCGCGGCCATCGTCCTGGCGATCGTCATGCTCGCGGCGCCGTGGCAGCAGTCGCTGCCGGGCCACGGCCGCGTGATCGCCTACGCCCCGCTCGACCGCACCCAGGCGATCGAGGCGCCGATCGACGGCCGCGTGGTCGGCTGGATGGTCGAGGAGGGCAGCCACGTGGCCGCGGGCGACGCGATCGCCAGGCTCGCCGACAACGACCCGGAGATCCTGGCCCGCCTCGAGCGCGAGCGCGACGCGGCCCGCGACCGCGTCGAGGCGGCCCGCCGCACCATCGAGCTGTCGCAGCAGCGCATCGACGGGCTGGCCATGGCCCGCTCGTCGGCGACCGACGGCGCCCGCATGCGCGCCGGCATGGCGGTCGACCGCGAGCTCGCCGCCCAGCAGGCCGTCGACGCCGCCCAGGCCAGCCTGACCGCGTCGAACCTCAACCTCGACCGCACGCAGAAGCTGACCGCCGACGGGCTGGCCTCGCGCCGCACGCTCGAGCTGGCCGAGCTCGGCGAGCAGACCGCGCGCGCCGACCTGCTGCGCGCCAAGGCGGCGCTGGCGGCCGCGCGCCGCGAGGTCAAGGCCATGCGCGCCGAGGTCGTGCGCGTCGAGAGCGACCAGGGCGCCGGGGTCGACGCCGCCAGGGTCTCGCTCGAGTCGGCCCGCGGCGAGGTGGCGCGGGCCGAGCAGGACCTCGCGCGCATCGAGGTCCGCCTGGCCCGCCAGGGCGCCATGACGGTGACGGCCCCGCGCGACGGCACGGTGCTGCGGCTGGTCGCGCGCGAGGGCGGCGAGATGGTCAAGGCCGGCGACCCGCTGGCGATGTTCGTGCCCGACACCGAGGCGCGGGCGGTCGAGCTGTGGCTCGACGGGCTCGACGCGCCGCTGGTGACCCCGGGCCGCAAGGTCCGCCTGCAGTTCGAGGGCTGGCCGGCGGTCCAGTTCGTCGGCTGGCCGTCGGTCGCGATCGGCACGTTCGGCGGCGTGGTCGCGTTCGTCGACGCGACCGACGACGGCCGCGGCAAGTTCCGCGTGGTCGTGCTGCCGGACTTCGACCTCGGCCCCGAGGACCACTGGCCGACGGCGCAGTACCTCCGCCAGGGCGTGCGCGCCAACGGCTGGATCCTGCTCGACGAGGTCCGCCTCGGCTACGAGCTGTGGCGCCAGTTCAACGGCTTCCCGCCGGTCCTGAAGTCGGCGCCGATCGCCGACGCCGCGCCGGGCGGCAAGCACCACGACAAGGAGGAGGAATGAGCATCCGGTCGATCGCGCTGCTCGCCGCGCTGCTCGCCGCGCCGCCGGCGGGCGCCCGGGCCGCGGCCGCCGAGCCGCCCGCCGCGGTCGCGGAGCCCGCCGCGGCGCCGGCCGGCGCGGTCGCCGAGCCGGCGGCGCTGGCCGGCGACACGCTGACGCTGCGCGCCGTGCTCGACGCGCTCGCGGCCACCCACCCGCAGCTCGAGGCCTCGCGCCAGCGCGTGCGCGCGGCCGAGGGCGAGGCGTTCGCGGCGCGCGGCGGCTTCGACCCCCAGCTGCGGCTGCGCGGGCAGTACGCGCCGATCGGCGCGTTCCCCAACGGCCGCCTCGACGTCGAGCTGCGCCAGCCCACGCCGCTGTGGGGCCTGCAGGTCTACGGCGGGTGGCGGGTCGGGCTCGGCGCCTTCGCGGTCTACGACCTGCGGGCCAAGACCGCCGACGGCGGCGAGGCGCGGGCCGGGGTGACGCTGCCGGTGTGGCAGGGCGGCCCGACCGACCGCCGCCGGGCCGACATCCAGGTCAGCGACATCAACCGCCGCTCGGCCGAGGCCGACCTCGACGCGCGCGTGCTCGAGCTCGAGCGCGCGGTGGCCCGCGCCTACTGGTCGTGGGTCGGCGCCGGCCTGCGCCTGCGCGTGCAGCAGCAGCTGCTCGGGCTCGCCGAGAACCGCGACGCCGCCCTGCGCCGGCAGATCGCGACCGGCAACACGCCCGAGGTCGAGGGCCTCGACAACCAGCGGGCGATCCTCGAGCGCCGCGGACGCATCGTCGTCGCCGAGCGCTCGCTGCGTCAGGCGGCGCTGGAGGTCGCCCGCCACCTGCGCGACGCCGGCGGCAAGATCATCGAGCCGACGCCCGATCGCCTGCCGGCGGCCTTCCCCGAGCCGCCGGCGGTCGACCCCATCGAGTCGGCGCTGCGCGACGCGCTGGGGCGGCGGCCCGAGCTGCGGCGCCTGCTCCTGCAGCGCGAGGCCGCCGCGGTCGAGGTCAGGCTGGCCCGCAACCTCCGCTCGCCGCGCGTCGACCTCGACGCCTACGTCGCCAAGGACCTCGGCTCGGTCGCCCCGGAGTACCGCTACCTGCTGCCGGCCGAGCTCGTGGTCGGGGTGACGGTCGAGGTCCCGCTCGCCCTGCGCACCGCCCGCGGCAAGCTGCGCCGCGCCGAGGCCGACCGCGCCCGCCTCGACGCCGAGCTGCGCTTCCTGACCGACACCGTCTCGCTCGAGCTGCACGACGCCCACTCGGCGCTGGTCGCCGCGCACACCCGCGTCGGCCTCGCGCGCGACCAGCTGCGCGTCGCCCACGAGCTCGAGCTGGCCGAGCGCCGGCGCTTCGAGCTCGGCGACAGCACGCTGCTGTTCGTCAACCTGCGCGAGCAGGCGGCCGCCGACGCGGCGTCCCAGGTGTTCGACGCGCTGACCGACTACCACCGCGCGGCCGTCGACCTGCGGGTCGCCGCCGGCCTGCACCCGGCGCCGTGACCTCAGCGGCGGGCGAGCAGCGCCCGCGCCGCGGCGACGCCCTGCTGCAGCGTGCCGAGCGCGCGCAGGCCCGCGAACCGCTCGTCGTGCTCGACCAGCGCCGCCGCGACCGCCGGGCGCAGCCCGGTCAGCAGCGCGGCCGCGCCGACCAGCCGGACCGCGTCGACGCAGCGCAGCAGCGCGGCGCCGGCGACCTCGTCGAGCGCGGGCACCCCGGTGAGGTCGACGATCACGACCCGCGACCGCGTGCGCACGACCGCCGCGAGCAGCGCCTCGAGCAGCAGTTCGGCGCGCGCGTGGTCGATCGCGCCGACGATCGGGGCGATCAGCGTGTGCTCGTCGATCGGCAGCACCGGCGTCGACAGGGCCCGGATCGTCTCGCCCTGCGCGCGCGCGGTCGCCTCGACGCGCCGCTGGGCGGTGATGTCGGTGAACGTGGCGACCACCTGCACGACCGAGCCGTCGCCGCGCAGCTGCGGCATCGCCGTGACGAGCAGCCACACGCGCTCCGCCTCACCGGAGCGGCGCACGCCGATCACGACGTCGCGGACCGGCGCCCGCCGGCGCAGCGCCTGGACGACCGGCCGCTCCTCGCCCGGGAACGGCGAGCCGTCGGCGCGCACGATGTCCCAGCCCGGGTCGAGCGAGCTGCGCCCGCGCAGCTGGTCGTCGGTCATGCCGAGCAGCTCGAGCGCCTTGGCGTTGGCCAGCAGGATCTCCGAGGCGGGGCCCTGGACGACGACCCCGACCTGCAGCCCCTCGATCAGCGCCGCGAAGCGCCCCTCCAGCTCCTCGACCCGCGCCCTCGTCGCCTCAGTCGGCCCCATGCCGCGCCCCGGCCTCCGCCGTCAGCGCGGCGAGCAGCGCCTCCGCGGTCGCCTGCGGGGCCGCGACCATGGCGTCGTGGCCGGCGTCGAGCGTCACCACCGCGAGCCCGTCGGCGACCGCGCGCTCGAACATCGGCGCCAGCGGGTCGACCCCGAACATCGCCACCAGCCCGTCCCGCCGGGCGCAGCGCACGTACACCCGCGGCAGCGCCGGCGGCGTCGCGCGGGTCAGGTGCAGCGCCTCCTGCAGCGTCGGCATGGCGTGCGCGACCCGGCGCTCGCCGACCCACGCGACGTCGTGCGGGTCGGTCACGCCGTAGGCCGCGAGCGGCAGCGGCGGCAGCCGCCACGCGCCGTCGTCGCCGGCGGCGAGCTCCGCGAGCACGTCGCCGGTGCCGCTGGCGAACCCGCCGGCCGCGTTCTGCCCCGGCGCCGGGTAGGCGGCGTCGAGGTAGACCAGCCGCGCCAGCCGCTCGGGCGCCCGGTCGGCGACCCCGGTGATCACCATGCCGCCGTAGCTGTGGCCCACGAGCACCACGTCGCGCAGGTCCTCGAAGCGCAGCACGTTGACGATGTCCTCGACGTGCGTCGCCAGCGTCACCGACCGCGCCTGCAGGTGCACGCGCTCGCCCGACCCGGTCAGCGTCGGCGTCCACACCGCGTGCCCCGCCGCCTCGAGCGCGGGCCGCACCCGCGACCAGTACCAACCACCCGTGAACGCCCCATGAACCAGCACGAACGTCGCCATCACAGACCTCGCCGCGAAGGTATCGAGGCGAGGTCCGCGGTGTCAACCGACAGCGCCGCCGCTCACGGCCAGCGCAGCGTCACCGCGCCGGTCTTGAAGTCGGTGGTCACGACCGAGAACTTGTAGCACCGCCCCTGCTCGAGCGTCGCCGCCCCCGGACCCGCGCCGCCGACGTCGGCGGTGACGTCAATGGCGCCCGTCGGCACCGTCCCGTACGTCACCGGCCCGAGGAAGCCGTCGGGGAAGGTCTCCAACTGCAGCGCCCACTGGGTGTCGCCGCCGGTGACCGGCATGTTGGGGCCGGCCGGGAGCACGGCCTGAGGGTCGGTGACGAACAGGCTCAGCGCCGGCGCGTCGCCCCACGCGATCGTGGCCCCGTCGCCCGGGGTGACCGTGACGTCGAACGCGCCGCTCTGGCCCTCCTCGCACGCGGCCGGGTCGGCCGGGCGGCGCAGGTCCCAGGCGATGTCGGCGTCGGGCATGCCCGGCCCCGAGAACTCGATGGTCCCGACCGCCTCGTCGGCGACGCTGTCGTCGTCGACGTCGACGAGCGTGACCTCGACCGCGTGCCCGTCGACCCCGCTGCCGCCGACCGCGATCGGCACCGCCGGCACGTGCAGCACGTCGCCGGCGATCGTCGCCTCGACGGTCAGCACGAAGCCCTGCCCGTAGTCGATCGCCAGCGTCGCGCCGCTGCCCGTCGGCGTCGCCGTGATCGTCGCCACCGTCGGCACCGGCGACTCGAAGTCGAACCCGCCGTTGGCGAAGTCGATGGCCGGGAACAGCACGGTCCACGTGTACTCGCCGTCGAGCGTCAGCGCCGGCGCGGCCGCGGTGGTGAACGCGACCTCGCTCGCGGCGTGGATCGGGCGCTCGCGCAGCGACGCGAACGCGGCGTCGACGGTCACCCGGTAGCCCGCGCCGGCGGCCAGCGGCGCCGCCGGCGTGATCGTCACGTGGCGCCCGTCGGCGGTCACCTCGGCGGCGACCGCCGTGCCGTCGTCGGCCTGCAGCGCGACGCGCCGGAGGTTGTCCGCGTCGGCCCACACCGGCTCGCTGAAGGTCAGCCGGATCGGCCGGTCCGCGCCCGCCCGCTGGTCGCCGGCCCACGGCGCGCTGCCCAGCAGGATGAAGTCGCGGGCCGTCAGCTCCTCGAGGTAGCGCGTGACGTCGGCGAGCTCCTCGTCGGCCAGCGCCACGCCGGTCGACTCCGCGGCCAGCTCGACCGCCTCGCGCAGCGTCGTCGCCTCGCCGTGCTTCATCCACACGCCGTGGCGGTACGCGCCGACCAGCGCCGGCACGTCGGCCGGGCCCTCGGTGATGCCCTCGGCCAGCAGCTCGCGGCTGGTCGTCAGCGGCAGCGGGTGGCAGCCCGCGCACCCGGCCGCGCCGGTGAACAGCGCCTGCCCGCGCAGCGCCTCCTCGGTCATGCCGCCGTCGCGCCGGGTCTTGCCGTTGGCCGCCGGCGGCGGCATCAGCGACGCGAGGTAGGCCGACAGCCCGCGCTGCTGCGCGGTGTCGAGGCGCCGCCCGACGTTGCTCGTCACCCCGAACGCGAAGGTGTCGATGGTCGTGACGTACGCGTCCCAGCCGAGCTCGGGCGTGCCCTCGAGCCAGAAGATCGGCCGCGTCACGAACCGCGCCGCCGCGAACGGCCCGGCCTGCCAGACCACCGTGTCGCCGACGCCGTCGGCGTGGCAGCTGTTGCACGAGCGGTCCTCGGCGAAGTCGAGCCCCGCGCCGGTGAACAGCGCCTGCCCGGCCGCGACCTCGGCCGGCCGCGGGTCGGCCCCGGTCACGCCGCTGCGCACGTCGTCGCCGGCGATGCGCGTGACCGTGAAGCCCTGCGCCCCGTGCACGTACAGCGCGCCGTCGACGACCGCCAGCGAGCGCGGCCGCCCCGGCGCGGCCACCCGCCGCCGCTCGGCCAGCGTGTCCGGGTCGAGCGCGATCGCCAGGTCGCTGCCCTCGACCGCGACCCACAGCTCGTCGCCGACGCGCGCCAGCTGGTGCGGCGTCGCGGCCTTGCCGGCGCTCGAGGCCTGCACGTCGAGGTCGACGTCGACCTCGACCTCGCCGGTCGCCGCGTCGAGCGCGAGCACGCGGTTCTGGAAGGCCACGTCCTCGATCTGCGAGATCTTCGAGTCGTTGCGGACGGTCGCCACGTACAGCCGCTCGCCGTCGACGAGCAGCCCGGTGATCGTCGTGCCGAGGTCGAGCACCGACGCGACGACCTCGCCGCTCTTGGTGTCGATGATGTCGAGGTCGCGCTCCTCCGCCACCGGATCGTCTTCGAACGGGTAGCGGCTCGGCTGCCCCGAGCGGTGGCTGGCGACGTACAGCCGCGCGCCGTCCGGCGCGACCGCCAGCGCGACCGGGTCCTTCACCGTCTCGACGCGCCCGGTCACCGCCGCGGTCGCGACGTCGACGATCACCACCGCCGCCTCGGTCGCCAGCGCGACGTAGGCGGTCGCCCCGTCCGGCGAGAGCACCACCGCCGACGGCTCGTCGCCGACCCACACCGCGTCGACCAGCCGCCCCGCCGCGACGTCGACGACGCCCAGGGTGTCCCCGCCGCGCTGGGCGACGAGCACCTTGCCGAGCGCCTCGCTGTGCGCCAGCGAGACCGGCCACGGCCCGACGTCGACGCGACCCCGGACCTCCAGCGTGTCCGGGTCGAGGCGGGCGATCGTCGAGGCGTAGACCTCGGCCGCCCACAGCTCGCCGCCGACCACCGCCAGCGAGCGCGCCGGGTAGTAGTTCAGGTTGTGGAACGGCCGCCCCTCGGCCGGCACGACCGTCAGCTCGATCGCCTGGTCGCCGAGCTCGAAGCGGTAGTCGCCGGCGATCGTCGGCGTGAAGCGCGGCACTCCGTCGGCCCCCGCGACCACCTCCGCCGCGCTGTCCGCCGGCGCCGCCGCGACCGTCCACGCGCCGCCGCAGTCCTCGCTCAGCGCCGGCAGCCAGTAGGTCTCTCCGACCGGGAACCGCGCGGCCGGCTGCGCCTCGAAGCGCTCGGCGATGCACGCCTCCCCGTCGACGGCCGACGCACCACAGCCGGCCAGCAAGCTCCAAGTCAGCGCAGAAACAGGCACGATCGTCCGCATTCGTGGGTCCTCCGCCGCTCCTGGATCGTCGCGGCGCAACGTTTGTTGATGCATTCGCCCATGAAACCAGAGGAAGCGCAAACTTTGTCGACGGGGGCGCGCTCTCGCCGCCACCCCGGACATCCCCGCCCATCTGCGCAGCCCGCGCAGGGTGCCCCCCTACCCTCGCCCGCCGGCTACACGCCGAGGCGCGCGTCGAGTTCGGCGAGCCGCGCCGCGATCGCGTCGGCGGCCCGCCGGAAGCGCACGCGGAGGGCCTCCGGGCCGAGCGTCGGGTCGTCGCTCGCCGGATCCTCGAGCGGCCAGTGCAGCCGCGTCGCCGGCCCGAGCAGCAGCGGGCAGACCTCCTCGGCGCACAGGGTGACCACGAGGTCGACGCCGTGCGGGTCGATCGAAGCGACCGGCTTCGACGAGTGCATCGACAGGTCGAGCCCGCGCTCGGCCATCACCGCCGCCGCGTACGGGTTGACCCGCGTCGGCCGCGAGCCGGCGCTCAGCACCCGCACGCGCGCGCCCCAGCGGGCCCGCGCCAGCGCCTCGGCCATCTGGCTGCGCGCCGAGTTGGCGACGCAGAGGAACAGCACGCACGGCGGGCGGGTCGTCACGACGCGAACCTCCCGGCGGTGCGGTTGGCGAGCGCGCACAGCGACAGCATCACCGGGACCTCGACGAGCACGCCGACCACGGTCGCCAGCGCCGCGCCCGACTGCAGGCCGAACAGGCCGATCGCCACCGCGACCGCGAGCTCGAAGAAGTTGGAGGTGCCGATCAACGCCGCCGGCGCGGCGACCGCGTGCGGCAGCCGCCACGCCCACGCCCACGCGTACGCCAGCGCGAACACGCCGTAGCTCTGCAGCAGCAGCGGCACGGCGATCAGCGCGATCGTCAGCGGGCGCTCGACGATGGTGGTGGCCTGGAAGCCGAACAGCAGCACGACCGTGCCGAGCAGCCCGAGGATCGACGCCGGCTTCAACGCGCCGACCAACCGGGCCAGCGCCGCGGCCCCCTGCGGCCCGCGCCGCACACGGCGGCGGGTCAGCGCGCCGGCGGCCAGCGGCACCACGACGTACAGCAGCACCGACAGCAGCAGCGTCCGCCACGGCACCACGATCTCGGACACGCCGAGCAGCAGCGCGGTGAGCGGCGCGAACAGCACGACCATGATCAGGTCGTTCACCGCGACCTGGACCAGCGTGTAGCTGGCGTCGCCGCGGGTGAGCTGGCTCCACACGAACACCATCGCGGTGCACGGCGCGACCCCGAGGAGGATCGCCCCGGCGACGTACTGCCGCGCCTCGTCGGCGGGCAACCAGCCGGCGAACACGTGCAGGAAGAACAGGCTGGCGAGCGCCGCCATGGTGAACGGCTTGATCAGCCAGTTGACGACCAGCGTGATCACCAGGCCCCTCGGGCGCCGGCCGACGTCGCGCACGGCGCCGAGGTCGACCTGGATCATCATCGGGTAGATCATCACCCAGATCAGCGCCGCGACCACGAGGTTGACGCTCGCCAGCTCGAGCGCGCTGATCGCCGCGAAGCCGGCGGGCGCCAGGTTGCCGAGCGCGACGCCGGCGGCGATCGCCAGCGCGATCCACACGCTGAGGTAGCGTTCGAACACTCCCAGGGGGCTGACCGATCGATCCGTCATCTCATCGTCCTTGTACGATTGGTTCAGAGACCCCCGACGAGCGCCTTCAGGCGGCGCATCGCCCGGGGCTCGACGCAGTAGCAGGTGCGCGGGCCGTCGATCTCGCCGCGGATCAGCCCGGCCTCCTTCAGGACCTTCAGGTGCTGCGACACCGTCGACTGCGCGAGCGGCAGCGCCTCGACGAGCTCGCCGCACACGCAGCCGCTGCGGCGCACCAGCAGGCGCAGGATGCGGACGCGCGCCGGGTGGCCGAGCGCCCGCGCCAGCGCGGCCAGCTCGGCGTCCGCCGGCCCGCCCTCGACCGGGCGCAGGTCCGGGCGCTCGTCGGGCGGCGGGCAGCAGGCCGCGGTCGCGTCGTCATTCATCGTAATAGTACGATATATAAGTCCCCGGCCCGCCGCAAGCCCGTCGACGCACGCGAGGCCGCGCCGCGCCGCGCTGATCTCCCGGGTCGCCGAGCGGTGGTCGGCGACCGACCGCCGTGATAAGACCGCCGGCATGCGCGCGCTCCGCGTCGGCGACGGCACCACGTCGCTGCTCGACGTCCCGACCCCCGAGCCCGCCGGCGAGGCGCTCGTGCGCGTGACGCTGTCCGGCGTCTGCAACACCGACCTCGAGCTCGCCCGCGGCTACGCCGGCTTTCGCGGCACCATCGGCCACGAGTTCGTCGGCGTCGTCGAGGACCCGGGCGGCGGACCGCTGGCCCGCGGGCGCCGCGTCGTCGGGGAGATCAACGCCGGCTGCGGCGCCTGCCCGCGCTGCCGGTCCGGCGACCCGCGCCACTGCCCCGCGCGCACCGTGCTCGGCATCGTCGGCCGCGACGGCGCCCACGCCGACCACCTGCGCCTGCCCGCCGGCAACCTCGTGGCCGTGCCCGACCACGTGCCCGACGAGCACGCCGTGTTCGTCGAGCCGCTGGCCGCCGCCTGCGGCGTGCTCGAGCGCTGCCCGCTCGCGCCCGGCGCCCGCGTGGCCGTCCTCGGCGACGGCAAGCTCGGCCTGCTGTGCGCCATGGCCCTCGCCGACCGCGCCCCGCTGCTCGTCGGCAAGCACCCGCACAAGCTCGCGCTGGCCCGCGGCCTCGAGACCTGCTCGCCCGCCGAGGCCCGCCGCCGCGGCCCCGTGCACGACGTCGTGATCGAGGCCTCCGGCGGCCCCGACGGCTTCACGCTGGCGCTCGACATGCTGCGCCCGCAGGGCACGCTCGTGCTGAAGTCGACCTTCCACGGCGGCGCGCCGATCGACAGCGCCCGCATCGTCGTCGACGAGATCACCGTGGTCGGCTCGCGCTGCGGCCGCTTCGCCCCGGCGCTCGACCTGCTGAGCCGCGGGGCCGTCGCCGTCGGCGCGCTGATCGGCGAGACGCTGGCGCTCGATCACGGCGTCGAGGCCATGCGCCGCGCGGCCCTCCCGGGCGCGCTCAAGATCCTGCTGTCGCGCTGACCGCCGGCGCCCCGACGATCAAAGCCCGCAGCCGTCCCAGCCCTGGAGGTCGGCGCACGCGCCATCGTCGCACGTCGGGCCGGCGCTCGCCGAGGGCTTTCGCGGCCCCGACGGCGCCGGCTCGCCGGACCTCGAGGTCAGCCGCCGCACGCCCCGGCCTCGGGCTTGCCGCTGTTCTTCAGCGGGCCGCCCTCGACGTCGGGCGGGCCGAGCGTCTCGCCGTCGGCCGAGACCGCGAGGCGGGTCTCCTGGCCCCTGGTGTCGGGGTTCTCGGAGGTCAGCACGACCGCGTCGCCGTCGCGCCTCCAGGTCCCGCGGTCGCAGTCGGCGTCGAGGCACCAGCGCGTGTACTTGCCGCCCGGGCACAGCGTGTACGAGTAGGAGCCGCCGCGCCCGCCCGCCGGCGGCCCGGAGAACTTCACGCCCTCGCTCTCCCACGCCGGCGCCGCCGGGCTCGGGGTCGCCGGGTCGGTCGACGGCGTGGTCGCGGGGGTCTCGGCGGGCTTCGGCTTGTCGCCGGCGCAGGCGGTCGTCAACAGGACCCCGAGCGCCGCGGTCCGCCAGATGTTCGTCGTGTGTCGCATGGTCGCGGCAACATACTCGATCCCCCGCCGCCCGCGCGCGCCCGTCGGCGAGGCCGCGGCGCGCGCCCGCTCAGGCGACGCGGCGGAGCGTCGCCCGGGCCACCCCGAGCCGCGCGCAGCCCGTGGAGGTGCGGCGCGTGCGGCTCATGACCTTCAGGAAGATCGGGTCCTGGCGCTCGCCGTGGGCCCGCAGCGCCGCCGTGTCTGCGGCCTACGCGGCGGCCCGGCCCTGCTCGCGCGACGCGTCGGCGAGGCAGCGCGCGAGCGCCTCGGCCAGCGCGCGGGGGATCGCCGCCGCCATGTACGCCTCGACCGTCAGGTACCAGGCGTAGAGCGCGAGCGGGTCGCCCGCGCGGCGCAGCAGGGTGAACCCGGCCTCGACCGCGGCGCGCACCTGCAGCGGGTCGCCGGCCGCGACCCGCAGCTCGAGCGCCTTGCCCAGCATCACCAGCACCAGGCGCGGCCCGCCGACGTGCAGCGCCATCTCGGCGCCGAGCCCGTACAGCCACGCGGTGTTGCCCGGCGAGCTCGCGATCGGCTGCCTCGGCGGGGCCATCAGCGCCATCAGGCCCTCGGCGTGGCGGCCGAGGCGGTACAGGCAGCGCACCCTGTAGTCGCGGACCCAGCCGAGCTGGCGCGGGTCGACCGGGTCCGCCGCCACCAGCTCCTGCTCGAGCGCCGCGGCCAGCTCGAGGGCCCGACCGGGCGAGGTGTCGTAGGTGCGCGCGAGCTCGGACATGCGGGCGTGGAAGTTCATGGTGGTTCGTCCTCTGCGCCCCGCGGTGAGCAAGCCGTGTGCCAGCCGCGGGCCCGCAGGCGCCGTCCGGCGGCCGCGCGGCAGGCTGCATCGAAACGGAGCACCTGCACCGAAACGACGCACCCCCTGTCCGCCGCGGGACAGCGGGCCCTCGCGCCGCGGCCCAAAAAACCGGCGGCCGCTCGCGCAAGCGGCCGCGGGACAGCGGGACCTCGCGCCGCGGCCCCAAAAAAACCGGCGGCCGCTCGCGCGAGCGGCCGCCGTCCGGCCCTACGGCCCGGCGCCGCGGCCCTACGCCCGCGGCTCCTCGTCGGCCTCGGCCTGCGCCTGCGCCTGCGCCTGCGCCTCCGCCACCGGCGCCGTCGCCTGCGCCCGGGCCTGGGCCCGCGCCTGCTCCCACATGGCCGCCTCGGACGCCTCGACCTCCTCGGGCGCGACCGGGGCCGGCGGCGTGCGCAGCCAGCCGCCCGCGCCGAGCGTGCGCCAGCCCCAGCGGCCCCAGCCGATCGCCTGCCACGCGACCCACACCGCCCACAGCAGCCACAGCGCGCGCCACAGCGAGTCGGGCGCGGTCACCACCCACGCGGCCGGCGTGCGGTCGTCGACGCGGTCGGCGTACCAGCGCAGCAGGCCGTCGCCGTCGTTCCAGTTGTCGACCAGCGTCCACACCGGGCTGGTGAGCAGCGCGCGGCCGGCGTCGAGGGTCACCAGCACCACGCCCGCGGTCAGCAGCAGGTAGCCGAACTGCAGCGCGTTGTAGCCGTGGTCGGTGGTCGCGCGCCGGACCAGCGCCGGGCGCGAGGCCACCAGCACGAACCACGCCGCCAGCAGCGGGACCACGCCCGCGCCGAAGCCGAGCCCGAGCACCAGCCACTTCCACGCCCGCATCGGCACGCCCGGGATGCGCCCGAGCAGCAGCGCCAGCGCCACCAGCACGCCGAACCACGGCCACAGCCACACGAACGGCCCGCGCGCGCCGCCGCCGGTCCACAGGACCACGCGGTCGGACTCGTCGACGAACTCGACGGCCACGCGCACGTTGACCGCCGACCCGCCGAGCGCGACCTGCGGCGCGGTGTAGACCGCCCGCACGCCGTCGTCCTGCTTCCACTCGATGACGACGTCGCTGACCCCCGGCTGGAACGGCAGGCGCAGCTCGACCGCGTCCTTCGCCATCGGCACCTCGGCCCCGCCGATCTTGACCGACCCGAGGTGCGCCCCGCCCGGCAGCGTCACCGTCCGCGTGGTCACCGTCGCCGCCCGCACCCGCATCCTCAGGCTCGCCTCGCTGCCCGACTCGGCCAGCTTCAGCGCCAGCGTCGCGGCGTCGACCGTGAGCAGCGCCCCGTCGACCGGCGGCGGCTGCAGGAACGTCAGCGTCAGCGCCTCGCCCGGCCACGGGTGGAACACCGACCGCCCGGCGTCGACGCGCGTCGCCGGCACCCCGGTCAGCGCGCACTGCCAGGCCTCGCCGCAGGACACGCCCCAGCTCTCGGTCCACGGGCTGCCCTGCGGGGCGGTCAGCACCAGGCTGTCGCGCGGCTCGAGCACCGACACCCAGCTGACGCTCGCGCCGGCGCGGTCGAGCGTGATCGTCGCCTTCGGGTCGGCGATCTTGGCGCTCGCCTCGGTCATCTTCTCGCCGTCGAGCAGCGGCACCTGCACGGTGATCGGCGAGGGCCCGTGGTTCATGCGCGTGACCAGCGTCTTCATGGTCCAGCGCGGCCCGATCTCGATCTGGCGGTCGACCGCCAGCCAGGCCGGCACGTCCTGGCTGACGCGCTCGCCCGGGTCCTCCGCCGGCTGTTCGGGCGCCTCGTCCGCGGCCTCGGGCTCGTCGGGCGCCCGCGGCTCGCCGCCCGCCTCGGCCAGGAAGTGCAGGCTCGACGCGTGCCCGTCCTCGTCGACGCCCTCGACGACCCAGCCCCTGGCCTTGACGTCGACCCGCTTCGGCTCGTGCGTGAGCCCGAGGTTGAGCTCGTCGACCCCGACCGGCCCGGCCAGCTCGATCACGTGCACGCCCTCGGCCAGGCGCACGAACACCTCGCCCGCGAGCGCGATCAGCTCGTCCGCCGGCCGCCCGTCGACGGCGACGGTCTGCGCCATCCACGTGTCGAACGAGCCCGGCAGGCGGTACACCCCCGGCCCGGCCATGTGGACCTCGCTGCGCAGCCGCAGCGCGCGCCCGGCGACGTCGACCCCGAGCCGCACGACCAGCGCGCACTCGTCCCCGCACTCCGGCTCCGGCGCCAGCGTCCGCTCGGCCGTCACCCGCTCGCGCAGCTCCTCGAGCAGCTCCGGCGTCGGCGCGGCCGCGGCCGGCGACGCCGCCAGCAGCGAGCCCAGCGCCACCGCCACCGCGGTCAGCGTGCGCGTCACCCCCGGCGCCGGCGGCGTGCGCCCCCAGCCCGCGCGCCAGCCGGCCCGCAGCAGGAAGAACCCGACGATCCACAGCAGCAGCGCCCGCACCAGCGCGATCGCCTTGCTCGCCGTCGGCGACAGCAGCCACAGCGAGACCGTCTCGTCGGGCTTGACCGCGCGCTCGACGGCGATGCTCCAGCGCTTGCCGTACCACTCGGGCGTGCCCTCCCCCGTCTGCGGCAGCGCGCTCGGCGGCGGCTTCGGCAGGTCGGCCGCGAGCACGTAGCGCTCGTCGCTCGTCGGGGCCGCCGGCACCTCCTCGCCGCCGCTGCTGCTCCCGCCGCCGCCGCCGTCCGCCTCGAGCACGAACGGGTACAGCACCTCGACCGTGCCGCTCTTCGGCCTCGGGAACGTCCACCGCCGCACCGCCTGGGCCATGCAGCTGGCGACCGCCGCGTCCTTCAGCGTGGTCTCCTGCACCGTCGACGCCGACACCTTGCCGTCGCCGCCGATCGTGAACTTGACCGCGACCCGGCCCTTCAGATCGGCGTCGCGGGCCAGCCCCTGGTTGTAGCAGTAGCGGACCTCGTTGATGTGCGCGCGCACGATCCGGCGGATGATGTCCTTGTCGAGCGCCCCCGTGACCTCGGCCTTGGCCTGGCGGACCGTCGGCACCCGCGTGCCGCGCCCGCCGAAGCCCGCGCCCGCGCCGCGCCCGTAGCCGCTGCCGGTCCCGCCGCCGCCGCCCTTGCCGATCAGCCCGGTGTTGCCGAGCCCGATCGTGCCCTCGCCGGTGCCGCCGCCGCCGCGCCCGGTGCCGACCAGCCCGAGCCCGCCGACCCCGTAGGCCTCGCCGATCTCGCTGCCGGTGAGCCCGCCCCACACGTCGGCGTCGGCCTTCTCCGCGTCCTTCACGGCCCACGGCCCCGCGCTGCTGGCGGACGGCTTGCCCATCCGGCCCTCCTCGCCGCGGTGGCGCCGGCCGCTGCCGCCGGCCTCCTCGTCGCTGTTCTCCCACTCCTCGGCCGGCGCCTGCGCGCGCGCCAGCTCGGCCCGCGGCTCGGCCGCCAGGTCGCTGTCCGCCAGCATCAGCCCCAGCAGCGCGACCGTCACCACCCCCGCCAGCGCCGTGAACACCAGCGCCGGCCGCAGCTGCGAGCCGCGCGAGCGCGCCACCAGGTACGCCAGCCCGTAGACCACCAGCACGATCAGGAGCACCCCGAACTCGACGATCGCCAGCTCGCCGAGCTCGCGCTCGAGGTTGCGGTGGGCCAGCGCCGAGCCGCCGTCCTGCCACACGTCGCGCAGCGAGACCGGCAGCTTCCACACCATCCACGCCGACAGCAGCGCCGCCCCGGCGAGCCACAGCCACTGCGCCGCGCGCGTCGCCCACACCCCGCGGTCGCGCCGCAGCTGGGCCGTGAGCGCCGCGACCGCCGCGAACAGCAGCACCAGCGCGACGTATCCCCCGCCGCTGCGCGTGTACGCCAGCCCGAGCCCGACGAGCGCGAGGCCGCCGAGCCACGGCGAGATCAAGCGCCCGATCAGCACGCACGCGCCGAGCAGCAGCAGCAGGTCGAGCGGCCGCCACGACTCGATCCAGGTCGAGCGCATGGTCCCCGGCCCGCTCGCGCGCAGCACGTCCCAGCCGCGCGGCAGCTCGACCTGCAGCGCCACCCTGTCGAACGGCTCCGACCACCCGCCCAGCGGCAGCGCCCGCGCCGACTGCTCGCCGCGCCAGGTCGCCTTCAGGTCGACCTCCACCGCCCGCACCTCGACCCCCGTGGCTCCGTCGGCGCCGGTCGTCACGACCTGCGGCTTGCCGTTGACGACCGCGCTGCCGAGCGCCCCTGCCCGCAGGTCGAGCCGCGTCCCGTGGTGCATCTCGCCGCGCACCACGTCGACCACCGACCACCCGCCGCCGTCCATGTCGAACCACATCGCCCGCTCGAGCGCCAGCTCGTTGGGCGCCGTCTCCGAGACCCCGCGCCGCAGCACCTCGAACACCAGCGGCGAGCGCGGCCCCACGCGGAAGGTCGCCCCGCCCTCCCACTCGACCGGCGCGTGCGTGCGGCTGCGGTCGACCGCCTGCGCCCCGCTGAGCGCCACCTGGCCGAGCGCCGCCTCGCCCGCGCCCGCCGCCTTCCACACCCACACCTCCTCCGTCGGCCACGGCGCCGCCAGCTCCGGCGGCGCCAGCGAGGCGACCTGCCGCGGCAGCGCCGCCTCGAGCGTGAGCGTGTAGCTGCCCGCGCGCGCCTGCAGCACCAGCCCGCGGCCCTCGCCGAACTCGACCGGCAGCTCGCTGTCGACGCGCAGCAGCTCGGCGTCGTCCCACAGCGGGTACGGCAGCTTCAGCTCGCGCGGCTTGCCCGACACCCGCAGGTCGACGCGCGTCACCACCGTCATCGGCACCCCGTCCCGCAGCCAGCGCGAGACCTCCACGCGCAGCGCGTCCTCCACCTTCTCGCTCTCCTGCGCCGCCGGCTCCTCCTCCGCCGGTTCGTCGTCCTCCTCCTCCGCCACCTCGTCGTCGGCCAGCAGCCGCAGCAGCCCCTCACCGCGCTCGGGGAAGGCCACCGCCTTGCCCTCGCGCCGCAGCTCGATCAGCGCGATCTCCGAGGGCACCGCGATGCTGTCCGGCAGCTCCTTCCACAGGAACGCCCCGCTGACGCGGTGCTTGCCGACCTCGAGCCGCACCGACGGCACCCCCTCCGCGTCGACCACCACCGCCGGCTTGCCGTCGACTTTAATATCTTGCGGCCACGCGCTGTCGCCCCCCGGCAGCAGCACCGTCTCGACGTCGTGCGCCGTGACGTCGAGGTCGAACGCCCCCCCCGCCTTGCCGACGTTGATGCTGAGCCGCGTCGGCCACACGCACACCGTCGCCTCGTCGATCACCCGGCACTCGCCCGGCGGCAGCTCGACGCCCTTCACCCACTCGATCCACGGCTGCAGCTCGAGCGGCACCGCTGGGGCCGCCGGCGCCGCCGGAGCCGCCGGCGCCGCCGCTGCGACCCCGGGCGTGACAAGGAGCAGGGCCGCCGCCAGGAGCGAGGGCCGCCGGAGTTTCATCGTCCACGAATTCACGATCCCGCGACTATACCGGCCGGCATATCGCCGCGATACGCCGGCGCCGACGCGGCCACGAACGTCCCCCACGCGCGCGCGCGCCGATGCCCGCGCGGCGCGTTCGATTCCGCCGCGACGTCACCGCCACACCGTCTCGAGCCGCACCTCCGGCCGCGGGTTGACGACCGACCCGCCGTCGCGCTCGTCGATCCACACCAACACGGCGTTCGTGCCGGCCGCCGCCCCGCGCAGGTGGGCCGTGCCGGCCACGAAGCGCGCGTGCGGGATCACGTCCTCGGCGTCGGTCGCCAGCGCATCGTCGTTCGCCCGCCGCGCCATCAGCTCGATCCTCCCGGTTTGTATGTCCACATACGTGCGCTGATCGGTCCACGCCACGATCCCCCGCGCCTCGTCCGTCGCCACGAAGGTCGGCTCGCCGCGCGTCTCGGGCGCCTGGACCAGCACCGCGCCCGCCGCGCCCCTCGCAACCGATTCGCGGGTACCATCCCGCCGCCATGGGCCTCTTCCGTCGTCTGTTCGGCAGCAACCCCCCGCCCGCGCTCACGCCCGACGAGCTGCGCGCCCGCCTGTTCGCCGCCGCGGCCGCCGGCGACGACCTCGAGGCCTTCTGCCGCGCCCACCAGCCCGCCATCACCGCCGCCTTCCCCGCGTGGGCCACCCTCCCGCCCGAGGTCCGCAGCGACCCCGCCGCCGTGCAGCACCACGGCGCGGGCCTCGTCGCCGTCGCCCGCTGCTTCGCCGAGCGCCTCGGCGACCCCTCGCTGCTCGCCCGCCTGGTCGGACCGCCCGAGCACAACGCCCTGCTGCGCTGGCAAGAGTCCCTCGCCCGCGCCCGCGCCCTCATGCGCGAGCTCAAGTACGACGAGGCCAGCGCCCTGCTCGGCGACACCCTCGTCGCCGTGCGCGGCCTGCAGGGCAGCGGCGTCGACGAGCTCATGCCCGTCACCCTCGGAGAGCTCGGCGCCTGCCGCTTCCACGGCGGGCGCCCGGCCGACGCCATCCCCCTCCTCGAGGACGCCCTCGCCCGCTGCGAGCGCCTCGGCGAGCCCGACGGCGTGCTCGCCTACCTCGCCAATTTATTCGAGGTCCACCGCTGGCTCGGCCGCCGCCCCGAGACCCTCGCCTACGCCCGCCGCATCGCCGCCGCCCTCGACGCCGGGGGCCGCGGCGCCGACGCCCGCCGCTACCACGCCTACGCCGCCCGCTTCCCCGACGGCGAGCCGCTGTGCCGCGTGGTCGCCGTCATCGACGGCCGCCCGCACGAGCTCGACGAGCTGCCCCCCGCCGTCGGCCGCGTGCAATTCATGTTCGAACGCGACCGCATCACCCTGCGCCCCGCCGTCGTGTACAGCGAGCGCGGCGCGGCCCTCGGCGCCAGGGGCGACCACGCCGGCGCGCTCGTCCAGTTCCGCCTCGCCGCCGCCGCCGACCCGCACGACCCGCAGTCGCGCTACGAGCTCGCCTTCAGCCTGCTGCACCTGCGCCGCCACGCCGAGGCCGCCGCCGCCTACGCCGAGGTCGAGCGCCTCGCCCCCGGGTGGTTCCGCAGCCGCGCCGACCGCTGGCTCGCCGAGCGGATCGCCCGCGGCGAGCTCAGCCACGACGCCTTCCTCGCCGTGCACGCCGTGCAGGACGGCCCGCTCCCGCCGGCCGAGAAGCTCGCGATCGCCGACACCGCCCTCGCCGAGGCCCCGCACTTCGCCCTGCTCCACCTCCTCCGCGCCCGCGAGCTCGCCCGCCTCGGCCGCGCCCACGAGGCCCTCCAGGCCCTCCGCGACGGCCTCGCCTGCGACCCCGAGCCCGACACCCGCGCCCGCCTGCTGGTCGAGCTCGGCGCCACCGCCGGCGACCCGGTCGAGCGCGACGCCCTCCTCACCGCCGCCCAGGCCCCCGGCGGCAACCTCGTCTCCGCCGCCATGGCCCGCCTCCTCCAGCGCTCCGCCCCGCGCCCCGCCTGATCCCACCGCGAGCCCTCGCCCCTCGCCGCTGCGATTGCCGCCGCCTCGCGCGCGGGCCCGCCTTGACGGCGCCCGCCCCCTCCCGGACGATCGCCGACGCATGGACAACGCCGCCCTCGCCGACCTCTTCGCCGCCCAGAAGGCCCGCCGCTGGGCGCTCGCGCAGACCACCGCCGACGAACGCATCGCCCGCCTGCGCAAGCTGAAGGCCGCCCTGATCGAGCGCCGCCGCGAGCTCGCCGACGCCGTGCACGCCGACTTCCGTAAGCCCGCCACCGAGGTCGAGCTCACCGAGCTCCACCCCACGATCGCCGAGATCGACCACGCGGTCGCCCACCTGCCCGACTGGATGGACCCGACGTCCGTCCCTACCCCGCTGCTGCTGACCGGCACGCGCAGCGAGGTCCGCCGCGAGCCGAAGGGCCGCGTCCTCATCCTCGCCCCCTGGAACTACCCGATCTTCCTGCTCCTCGGCCCGCTCGTCGGCGCCGTCGCGGCCGGCAACTGCTGCGTATTAAAACCGTCGCACCGCACCCCGCACACCGCCGACTGCCTCGCCAGCCTGCTCGGCGACGTGTTCCCGCGCGACGAGGTCGCCGTCGTCCGCGGCGGCGGCGACCTCGGCGATCGCCTGCTCGCCGAGCCCTTCGATCACATCTGCTTCACCGGCTCGCAGGGCGTCGGCCGCAAGGTCATGACCGCGGCCGCGGCCCACCTCGCCAGCGTCACCCTCGAGCTCGGCGGCAAGTCGCCCGCGATCGTCGACGAGTCCGCCGACCTCCGCGCCGCCGCCCGCCGCATCGCCTGGGGCAAGTACGTCAACGCCGGCCAGACCTGCGTCGCCCCCGACTACGCCCTCGTGCCCCGCGAGCGCGCGCCCGCGTTCACCGCCGAGCTCGCCGCCGCCGTGCGCAAGGCCTACGGCGACACCCCCGAGGCCCGCCGCCACAGCCCCGACTTCGCCCGCATCATCGACGCCAGGGCCCACGCCCGCCTCGTCGACGTGGTCGAGCGCAGCGTCGCCGCCGGCGCCCGCATCGTCATCGGCGGCGATCACGACGGCGAGTCCCGCTACCTCGCCCCCACCGTGCTGGCCGACGTCACCCCGAGCATGCCGATCATGGCCGACGAGATCTTCGGCCCCGTGCTGCCCGTGCTCGCCTACGACGAGCTCGACGAGGCCGTCGCCCACGTGCAGTCCGGCGACAAGCCGCTCGCGCTGTACCTGTTCGCCCGCGACCGCACCCGCGTCGAGCGCGTGCTCCGCCGCACCTCCGCCGGCGGCACCGTGATCAACAACTGCCTGATCCACCTCGCCAACCCCGACCTCCCGTTCGGCGGCGTCGGGGCCAGCGGCATGGGCAGCTACCACGGCCGCTGGGGCTTCGAGGCCTTCTCCCACGCCCGCGCCGTGGTCCGCCAGGGCGACCCCGCCCTCGCCGGCGTGTTCTACCCGCCCTACGACAACACCCGCGCCCGCCTCGCCACCCGCAGCCTCAAGGTCCTCGAGTAGTCGCGACCGTCCTCACCCTCTCCGTCCTATGCACGCACCCCTTCACGTACGAGCAACTCTCCTCGCCGTCGCCGCAGCCTGCGCCGGCGAGCCCGCCTCCGCGAAGCCCGAAACCAACCAGGTGATCGACCCGGCGAAACCACCCGCGACCCCGATCGCCCCGCCCTGCGGCGCCCCGACCGCGCCGCCCCTCGACTATCGCGACATCCAAATCGGCGCCACCTACCACGTCGACGTCAGCAAGCACGGCGACGAGTGGACCCCCGCCGCCAACATCCCCATGCCGATGCACCACGCCACCCGCATCGACTGGCAAAACCCGGATCTAATAATTAAAGCCCTCGGCCCCGCCGCGAGCGGCCGCCAGCGCTTCACCTTCACCGTCGACGCCCGCGAGATCCAGCAGGTCCCCGACCGCCGCGAGTGGCGCGTCACGGTGCGCGCCACCATCACCGCCATCTGCGCCCCGTAGCCCACTCGACCTCGCTCGGTTTCGGCGAAGACGGCACCTGGATCACCGCACCGCCGAGCACTCGCGCGCGCGCGAGTTCGTCGCAACTTGACACCCTGACCCGCCCCCGCAGTACAACAGCCATCGCATGTCGGTCGACATCCAGTGGCTGTTCGACGTCCAGGTCCCCGCGCAGTGCGATCGCCACGCCGATCGCATCCGCGAGATCGGCTCCACCTACCAGCTCCACATCACCGGCCGCGACGGCGGCGAGTGGTTCTTCAATTTCGACGCCGACCCCCCCTTCATCCGCCCCGGCGTCGCGGAGGAAGAGCCCGCCTGCACCCTCATCCTCGCCAGCGAGGATTTTAAGGCGCTGCACGCCAACCCCTACATGAACGCGATGAGCCTCTACGTCCGCGGCAAGATCAAGGCCCTCGGCGACCCCTCGCTCTACCACCGCTTCACCCGCCTGTTCACCCTCCCGATCGTCCGCTGAACCAACCCACCAAATTCCACTAATAATTTTAATTATTAATTGTTTGATTGATCGAGCGAGCGGCCCACGTGCCCGCTCGAGCCCCGTCGCTCGCTCGAGTCACACCGCCCCCGATCGCCGCACGAAAGTTTCGCCCGCCGCGAACACGACGCGCACGACGCCCGCGTCGTGAGGACCCGCGCGACCCCGGCGCGTGGAACCCCACGACCGCGGTGCTACCCCGAGCGCCGCTTGACCATGCCTTACAGCGCCCTCACTCCCTCCGCCCTCCTGCTCCCCCTGCTCGCCGCGAACCTCGTCGCCTGCGGGGACGACGGCGCCGCCGATCCGACCACCACCACCTCGCCGGACGACACCTCCTCCTCGACCGCCGCCCCGACCACCGGCGACGAGCCCACCGGCGGCGACACCGACACCACCACGAGCCAGCCCGGCACCACCACCGCCGACCCGACGACCGACCCCACCACCACCCTGAGCTCGACCAGCGACCCGAGCACCAGCACCGGCACCAGCGACCCCGACACCACCACCGCCCCCGACACCGACACTGACACCGGCGAGGGCTGGCAGCCGCCCGCCTGCGACATGGTGACCGGCACCGGCGCCGTCACCTTCAGCCACGACCAGGGCGCCACGCTCGCGCCGATGGACCAGCAAATTGTCCCGGTCACCTACACCTTCGGCCTCGTCGCGCTCGGCAAGCCCGGCTTCATGCTCGCCGGCTCCGGGCAGCAGATCCTCGCCTCGACCGACGCCGGCTGCTCGTGGCACAGCATCGGCGCCGCCGGCGACGGCAACTCGCCCGCCGTGCGCCTGGTCGCCGCCGGCGACACCCGCGCCTACGGCTTCGGCGACAACAACAGCATCGTCGTGCGCGTCGACGACGAGGTCGTCACCACGCTGAAGGCCCCCGGCGCGCCCGACGGCATCGTCGGCCTCGGCGTCGACCCCGACGACCCCGACCACGTGCGCGTCGGCGACGCCTCCGGCCAGCTGTGGGACTCGACCGACGCCGGCGTCGTGTGGAACCCGCTCGGCACCCTGCCCGACGGCGTGATCGCCTACCGCGTCGCCTTCGACCCCCGGGACATCGACCACGTCGCCGTCGGCTCGCTCGCCGCCGGCGTCCAGTCCTCCTTCGACGGCGGCGCCGAGTGGCACAAGGCCACCGGCCTCGGCAGCGGCGAGGCCAACGGCTTCAACCTCGTGGTCTCCCCCGCCGACGGCGACATCGTCTGGGTCGAGGGCCTCGACCTCGAGGACCCCGACGACGCCACCTCGCGCCACATCTGGCGCTCCGAGGACGGCGGCCTCACCTTCGCCGCCGTCGTCGACAGCGCCGACGCCACCCTCTACAACGGCAACCACCTGTTCGCCCACCCGACCGACCCCGACGTCCTCTACTTCGTGTTCGGCAGCAACTTCCAGGGCCACGGCACCGACCTCTACCGCTACGACCACGCCGACGCCGGCATCACCATGACCCACAACAAGTGGCACGACACCGTGATCACGTTCCTGCCCGGCGACCCCGGCTGGATCTACCTCGGCCTCTCGATCGAGCCGTGAAGCCCCGCCGCGGGGCGCATCACCGCCGCGAGCCGCGCGCCGCGGACCTCCCCACAGGAGCTCCGTGGCGCCCCATCCGCGGTCGTTGACAGCCCGCGGCGGCTCCACTACGGTCCCCCTCCATGGACGAGCTGGACGCCATACGGGCGGACATCGAGGCCGTCGCGCGCATCGAGATCGTGCCGACGATCCTCGACGTCGTCTGTCGGCTCACCCGCATGCGCTTCGCCGCCGTCGCCCGCGTCACCGATGACCGCTGGATCACCTGCGCCGTCAAGGACGACCTGCAATTCGGCCTCGTGCCCGGCGCGGAGCTCCGCCTCGAGACCACGATCTGCAACGAGATCCGCCAGCACGGCAAGCCCGTCGTCATCGACGACGTCAGCAGCCACCCGACCTTCTGCAGCCACCCGACGCCCGCCATGTACGGGTTTCGCAGCTACATCTCGCTGCCGATCACCCTGCCGAACGGCGCCTTCTTCGGCACCCTGTGCGCGATCGACCGCGAGCCCGCCCGCGTCGAGGCCCCCGAGGTCGTCGGCGCGTTCCGGGCCTTCGCCGAGCTGATCGCCCTGCACCTCGCCAGCCAGCAGCGCCTCGAGCAGACCGCCGCCAGCCTCGCCGACGAGCGCCGCAGCTCCGAGCTGCGCGAGCAGTTCCTGGCCGTGCTCGGCCACGACCTGCGCGTCCCCCTCGCCGCCGTCACCTCCGGCGCCGAGGTGCTGGGGCGCGGCGCCGCCGACGAGCACACCGCCGGCGTCGTCAGGATGATCCAGCGCAGCGTCCGGCGCATGTCCGGCCTCATCGACAACATCGTCGACTTCGCCCGCGGCCGCCTCGGCGGCGGCCTCCGCCTCGACCGCCAGGCCGCCAACCTCGGGCCCGTCCTGCAGCAGGTCGTCGAGGACCTGCGGAGCGCCTGGCCCGAGCGCACCCTCGACGTCCAGCTCGACCTCCCCCGCCCCGTCGACTGCGACCACCACCGCGTCGGCATGCTCGTCGCCAACCTCCTCGCCAACGCCCTCGACCACGGCACCCCGCGCACCCCGGTCCGCCTCGCCGCCTGCATGTACCACGGCAACCTCGAGATCACGGTCGCCAACGCCGGCGAACAGCTGCCCTCGCCGATCCTCACCCGCCTGTTCCAGCCGTTCGTCCGCGCCGCCGGCGGCTCGCAGCAGCGCGGCCTCGGCCTCGGCCTCTACATCGCCAGCGAGATCGCCCGCGCCCACGGCGGCACCCTGGCCGTCGCCTCCGGCGCCGGCCAGCTCAGCTTCACCTTCACGATGCCGCTGCGCTGAAGCCTCCCGCAGCGTCCGCCCGGTCGGAGCGCCGCCTTATTAAAACCGCAGCCCGAACCCGCCCGGCCCGACGTTCGCCCGCGCCGGTTCGGTGATCGGCTGTGCGCCCCTCTGCTCGTCGCGCGCCGCGTCGATCGCGATCGCCGTGATCGCCGCCCCGCTCGCCGCGATCGCGATCATCGTCACCCAGAAGTACCACTTCTTGACGATCGGCTCGCGCCTGGCGGGCGCCGGCTTGTCGACCTGCGGCGTCGGCTTGACGAGCTTGGGCGCCGGCTTGTCGCGCATGCGGTCGTTCTCGGCCCGCCGCTTCGACGCCGGCTCGTCGCCGACTGTCCCGCGGGACATGTCCCCGAGGGCAGCCAGCCGCGCCTCCGCCTGCTCGCGCTCGGGCGAGCCCTCGGCCGCCAGCGCCCGCTGCTGCGCGCGGGCCTCGCGGGCGCACGCGTAGTCGGCCAGGCGCTCGCACGCCTCCGCCTCGCGGGCCCACGTCGCCGCGCTCGGGGCCGCCTTGCGCGCCGCCTCGGCCTCCGCGCGCTCGGCCGTCAGGTCGCCCGGGCTCGCGCCCTCCGCCGCCGCCGGCGGGGCCGCGAGCGCGAGCGCGAGCACACTAATCGTTGCCGTAGACATCGGGTTTGAGCGGCGGGTCGTCCCCGACCTTCGGCGGAGTCTTGCCCGCTGGCCGCGTTGTACCACCATCTCGCGGTTTTTTCGTGCCCTTGTTCGCCCCGCCCGCGCCCCCCGCCCGCGGGTCCTTCCCGGCCGTCTTCGTCGCCGTCGCCGCCGCGGGGGAAGCCTCGACCGACGGCGCCGCCGGGCCCGCGTCGACCGTCTTCGTCGCCGCCCCCGGGGCCTCCTCGACCGTCTTCGTCGCCGCCCCCGGGGCCTCCTCGACCGCCTTCTTCGCCGCCCCCGGGGCCTCCTCGACCGCCTTCTTCGCCGCCCCCGGGGCCTCCTCGACCGCCTTCTTCGCCGCCCCCGCCGGGCGCACCACCGGCTCACCCGCGGACGCCGGCTCGGCGCGCACCTCGACCGCCGGCGCGGTCTGCCGCCCGGACCCCCCACCCGCGAACCACACCACCGCCACCACCCCGAACACCGCCGCCAGCCCGCCGAGCGCCCACGTCCCGCGCCCCCCCGGCTCACCTGTCCCTTCGGCCATGCGCGTCGCGCTCGCCGCTCCCGCGCGCCGCGCCCCGCTGCTCGCCGCGTCCCCGGCCCGCGACGCGCCGCGATCCGCCGCGTCCCCGCTCCACGCCGTCGCCGAGCTCGTCGCATCCGCGACGCGAACCCTCACCCCGCTCCCGCCCTCCGTCGCCCGCAACCCCGCGCCGCTGCCGTCGCTCACCCGCTCTGTCGCATCGCCCGCCGCGCCCCCGATCTGCACAGTCGCCCGGCTCGCCACGCCCCCGCTCTGCACCGTCGCATCGCCCGCCACGCCCCCGACCTGCACCGTCGCCTGGCTCGCGACCTCCCCGGCCCGCGTCGCCTCGCTCGCCGCGCCCGCGACCTGCACCGTCGCCTGGCTCGCGACCTCCCCGACCCGCGTCGCCTCCTCCGCCCGCGCGCGCGCCACCTGCCCCCCCGACGTGATGTTCGCCAGCGCCGCCCCCTCGCGCGCGAGCACCCCCGCGATCGCCTCCGCCAGCGCGTCGCCGTCCGCGGGCCGCGCGTCCGGATCCTTCTCGAGCAGCCGCATCGTCAGCCTCGCGGCCTCGTCGGGGACGCCGCGCTCCGGCGCCGCCTGCCGCGGGTCGACCGCGGCCACCCGCGCGTGCTGGGCGAGGATCGCCACGAGGCTGTCGCCCACGAACGGCAGCGAACCGGTCAGCGCCTCGTACAGCATCACCCCCACGCCGTACAGGTCGGCGCGCCCGTCGATCGCCCCGCCGCGGATCTGCTCCGGCGCCACGTAGTACGGCGTGCCGAGCACCGCCCCCGCCTGCGTGCGCACCGCCCCGGCCGCCAGCTCCGACGCCCCCGGCAGCGCCTTCGCCACCCCGAAGTCGAGCAGCTTGGCCTGCACCGCCGCGCCGTCGCGGCACAGGAAGATGTTCGCCGGCTTGATGTCACGATGCACCACCCCGACGCGGTGGACCGCCGCCAGCCCGCGCGCCACCTCCGCCAGCACCGCGAACGCCGTCGCCGCGTCGATGCCGCGGGCCAGCGCCTGCTCGAGGCTCTCGCCGCGCAGCAGCTCCATCGCCACGTACACCTGGCCGTCCGCGAGGGCCGCGCAGTCGAACACCCGGACCACCGCCGCGTGCGGCACCTGGCCGGCCAGCGTCGCCTCCTGGACCATCCGCGCCGCCGCCTCGCCGCCGCCGCCGCCGCGCAGCAGCTTCAGCGCCATGCGCCGGCGGATGAACATGTGCTCAGCCTCGTAGACGCGGCCCATGCCGCCGGCGCCGAGCTCCGCGATCACCCGGTAGCGGCCGTCGATCACCGTGCCAGCCGCCAGCGGTTCGTCCCGGGCCTCCATCGCCGTCCGGGCACCGTATCACTCGGCGCGCGGCGGTGCTATATCGCGGCCCGTGGGCAAGGGAACCAAGAGGATCGACGAGCTCGCCGAGCTGCTCGAGCGCACCGGCGGCGACGCCCAGCGGCTCGATGTCGTGCGCCGGGCGCAGAAGTTCAAGCGCACCTGGATCGAGCTCGCCGAGGGCCTGACCAAGGTCCGCGCCAGCAAGGCCTTCGTGCGCTGGGGCTTCGAAGACTTCTACGACTACTGCGCCCGCGAGCTCACCCTGAAGCGCGCCACCGTCGACAAGCTGACGCTCAGCTACAACACCATCCAGCACCACGCCCCCGAGGTGCTCGAGTGGGACGGCGTCGCCAAGGAGATCCCCAGCTACGACGCCGTCGACTACTTCTCGCGCGCCGTCGGCCCCCCGGCCAACGCCCCGCTCGACGAGACCGAGGGCGAGGAGCCCGCCCCGCGCCCGCGCAAGCAGGGCGTGCCCCGCGACCCCGAGCTCGTGCGCGAGATGAAGAACGCCGTGTTCGACGAGGGCCAGCCGGTCGCCGAGCTGCGCAAGCGCTTCGACCCCATCCTCCACCCGCGGCCCAAGGGCGCCGAGCGCCTCGAGACGCTCAACAAGGCCTCCGCCTGCGCCCGCAAGCTCGCCGAGTTCCTGCCCGACATCGAGGGCCTGCCCGAGAAACGCGTGCGCCGCCTCGAGGAGGAGCTCGGCGCCCTCCGCGAGAACCTCGAGGCCCTCGCCGAGCCCCTCCGCGAGCAGGTCGCCCGCGCCCAGAAGCGCCTGCAAAAGCCCCCGAAGACCCCGCCCGCGGCCCAGGCCGTGTGAGCCGCGGCGCCGCCTCGCCGGCGCCGACGCGCGTTCGTTGCACATCCCACGACGCGCGCGCGGTATAGCCCGCCGCGGCGCCCCCAAAGCCCGCGCCGCCTCTGCTACCATCGCCGCGTCGAGGCTGACAGCGCGTGAACCCGCCCCACGACGACGATGCGCCCGAGCAGGCCGGCCTCTCGCTCGACGCGCTGTACGCCACCAACCGCGACCTCGTGCGGATCAACGAGCGCCTGGCCGCCGCCCTCGAGCGCCGCACCGTCGACGTCATGCGCGCGCGCGAGGCCGAGGCCAGCGTGCTCGCCGGCGTCAACCGCGAGGTCCGCGGCCCGCTCAACGCCATCATCGGCTACAGCGAGATGCTCGGCGAGGACCTCGAGGCCCTCGAGCTCTACGACCTCGCCCACGACGCCGAGAAGATCAAGACCGCCGGCGAGGCCCTGCTGGCGGTGCTCGACGACCTGACCAACCGCCTGCGCCGCCGCGACGACGCCTGAGCCCGCGCCCGGCAGCTCCGGCCGCGACGAGCCCGCGCCGCCGCGACGACACCCGGCAGCTCCGGCCGCGACGAGCCCGCGCCGCCGCGTCGACACCCGAGCCCGCGCCCGGCAACTCCAGCCGCGACGAGCCCGCGCCGCCGCGACGACACCCGAGCCCGCGCCCGGCAAATCCGGCTACGATGGGCCGTCCGCGATGACCGCGCCCTCCGCACCCGACGATCCGCACCGGCCCGCCGCGCCGGCGGACCTCCGGCGCCCGCACGGCCACGCGCCGCCGCTCCCGGCCGACCCGCTGGCGCCCCACGACCCGCGCCTGCACCCGCACGACGACCCGCAGCTGGCCGTCACCCCCGAGGACCTGCGTCGCCGCGTCGCACCGCCCCAGCCCGCGCTGCGCCGGACCGTGCGCTACCTGTTCCCCCGCTCGGCCCAGCGCGACGTGAGCCCGCTGCGCGAGGCCTGGCTGGTCCTGATCTACACCGCGCGCCGCTGGCTGCAGATCGACCACAGCATGACGCTCGCCTCGAGCCTCGCGCTGCAGACCCTGCTCTCGATCGTGCCGTTCGCCGGCCTCGTGCTCACGCTCGTCGGCCTGCTCGGCCACGACAGCGGCCGCGGCTTCCTCAACACCCTGATCAGCATGGTCATCCCCGACTCGGCGCGCGTCGCGGGCATCACCGGCACCCTCTACGACCTCGCGCGCAACGTCACCCTCGAGCACCTCGGCATCGTCGGGTTCTTCGGCTCGCTGGTCGGCGCCTCGCTGCTGTTCCTCACCCTCGAGGCGACCCTCAACGACATCTGGCGGGTCAAGTACCGCCGCGGCGCGGTCGCCAAGTTCACCATGTTCTACACGCTCACCACGCTCGCCCCGCTGGTGGTGTGGTTTAGCCTCGCCTCGCCGATCGTCACCACCATCACCGACCAGCGCTTCACCGTCCTCCCGCTGCTCAGCACCCTCATCGCCTTCGTCCTGCTAAACCGCCTGATGCCCGCGACCAGCGTGCGCTGGCGCTGCGCCGCCATCGGCGGGCTCGCCGGCGCCGTGCTGTTCGAGCTCGGCAAGCGCGGCTTCACCGTCTACCTCGGCACCATCACCACCTACGAGGGCACCTACGGCGCGCTCGCCATCCTCCCGGTGTTCTGCGTGTGGGCCTACGTGTCGTGGCTCATCGTGCTGTTCTCGGTCGAGCTCACGTTCGTCGTGCAGCACCTGCCGCTGGTCCGGCGCGAGGGCTACGTCCCGCCCAAGGCCCGCGAGGACGCCGACATCGGGGTCGGCGCGGCCCGCCTGGCCTGCCGCGTGGTGCTCGCCGTGTGCGACCACTACGACCGCCACGGCACCGGCCTGTCCGCGCGCACCCTGGTCGCCCGCTTCCAGGTCGACAGCGCCCGCCTGTCGAGCATCCTCACCGCCCTCGAGCACGCCGGCATCCTGCTCGCCGTCGCCGAGCCCGAGTCCGCGTTCGTGCCCGGCCGCCCGCTCGACCACATCCGCGTGCTCGAGATCATGCGGATGTTCGCCAGCCGCGACGTCGAGGCCCCGCGCGCCGACACCCTGTCGGACCAGTTCGCCCGCCTCGACGCCACGATCGCCGAGATCTTCGCCCACACGACCTTCCACGACCTCATCCGCGAGGCCCGCGTCTCGCGCAGCGCCGCCACCGGCGACCCGATCGAGCCCGAGCTCGCCGCCGCCCCCGTGCTGCCCCCGCGCTCGCACTGACCTGTCCCCGCGGACATGGCCGCCTGTCCTCCGGGACAGCCGTCAGTACCACGCGAACGCCAGGCCCAGCGAGCCCGCCGCGCGGAACTTGTAGACCGGCCCGGCGCTGCCGTCGCCGCGCAGCCACACGCCGACGTTGAAGCGCCGCGCGACCCAGAAGTCGTAGCCGAGCCCGAGCCCGAGCCCGACCCCGCCGCGCAGCGGCTCGACCTCCGACGTCGCCGCGTTGGCCGCCGTCGCGCGCGCGCCGTAGGTCGACGACAGCCCGAGCGCGAGCGCCAGCCCCAGCCCGCGGTCCTTGATCGGGAAGAACAGCGCCTCCGCCATCAGGTTGCTGAGCCCGCGCGCCCCGCCGTCGCCGCCGCCGAGCGCCGTGACCGCCAGCCCGCCGATCAGCAGCTTGTCGGTGACGCGCCCGCCGCCGCGCGCCAGCACCAGCAGCGACGCGCCGGCCCGCGAACCGTCGCCGCCGCCGGCCGGGCGCAGGTTGCCGGCCCCGAGCCCGAACCCGAAGCCCGCGTACCAGTCGTGCCGCACCCGCTTCGCGGTCGTCACCTCGATCGCCGGCGCCCGCGTCGTCACCGTCGCCGCCGCCACCGGCTCCACGTCGCCCTCGTCCGCGGTCGGAGCCGCACGCGCCGCGCTCGCCGACAGCCACCCGCCGATCGCCACGCACGCGCACATCCGGAGCACGCCGGCCAGCATACCGAGTTCCCGCGGCGGACGACACCCGTGATCTGGCGCGCTCGCCAACCGCCGCCCCGGGCGTGGCAAAATCCTGGCATGACTCGCCCGTCCCGGCGCCTCTCGAGCCTCGCACTCGTCGTCCCCGGCCTCGCCCTCGCCGGCCTCGTCGCCCGCGCCGCTCCGTCTGCGCCCGCCGGCACGCCGTCGGCCGCACCGTCTCCGCCGCCCCCCGCCGCGTCTCCGCCGGCCCCCACGCCGCGGGCCGCCGCCGACGCGCGCCGCATGTTCGCCACCACCTTCACCAACCTCGTCGTCTACGAGAACGGCGCCGGCTACCTCCACGCGTTCTGGCGCACGCTCGGCACCGCCGGCCCCGACACCGCGGCCCGCCTGCAGTGGGGCCGCGGCTGCCCCGAGATCAGCGACCGCGTGTTCGTCGCGATCCACACCGCCTTCAGCAACCCCGATGAATTCTTCCTCATCGTCGACAAGGCCCCCGACGCCCGCCAGGCCGGCGCATACTGCGTGACCTCCGTCGAGGTCGAGCGCCTCGCCCAACCCCGGAGCCCGCCGCCGAGTGCCGCCCCGCCGGCCCCGCCGCCGTCGTCCCTCAAGTGATCCGCGGCCTCAGCACGCCGCGGCCGGCGATCGGAAAGCCCCACCCGTCCGCGTGAAACGACGGGCCTCGTTTTAGACCACTGTTCTTTCGGTCATGTCGGCCCTGCGGGTCGGGAGTGCGCGCCGCCGACGTCGCGGCAGCCCCCGCGGACCGGCCTGCTCGCCGCCGGTTTGCTCTCGCGCTCACGCGTAAAACCGTGCGAGACTGGCTCCCTCGCCATGACGTCCACGCCTCGCCGCCTCACCCTGCCGCTCCTCGCCGTGCCGCTGCTCGCCCTGTGGACCGGCTGCGGCGACCCCCCGGCCAGCGGCGACGACGACGGCAGCAGCACCGGCACCACCGGCGACACCGGCGACGTCCCGACCTCCGGCGAACCACCGACCACCGGCGACGAGACCGGCCCGCCGACGACCGAGCACGCCCAGCGCTACTGGCTGCACATCGACGACACGCCCCCGCCCCCGGTCGTGCTCGAGCTCGACAAGGAGAAGGCGCTCGAGGTGTTCGGCGAGAAGGCCGCCAGGAACATCCACCTGATCGACGTCGACAGCGGCCCGCTGATCGCCGACGTCCTCGGCCGCATCCAGAGCTCGTGCGGCGACAAGTGGGACGACTACAACCCGAACACCGCCGACACCCAGCTCCCCGCCGACCCGCAGCACGACTGCGGCCAGACCCCGCTCGGCAAGACCTTCGGCCAGACCGTGCTCGAGTGGAAGCAGTCGCCCGAGTACCAGATGGTCCGCCTCCTCACCATGACCCCGCGCAACGCCCAGGTCCGCGGCACGGTCATGGAGGACATGGCCAACCTGTTCGCCAGCAACGACAACAACTTCGGCCAGCTCAGCTTCCAGGACGCCCTCGCGGCCATCATGTTCTGCCCGGCCAAGCCGGGCGAGACCGTCGACGCCTGCCGCGACAAGATGAAGGCCAACAACCCCAACAAGGTCGAGCTGCACGCCCAGGAGGCCGCCCTCCACACCCGCCCGTTCATCGACGTCTCGCTGCTCGCCGACACCCTGCGCCTCACGCTGCTCGCCACCCACCCCAACATCGCCAACGACGAGGGCCTGCTGGCGGTCACCCTCTACGACGCGCTGAAGGACATGCAGCCGCTGTCGGAGGTCTACGGCCCGCAGGGCGACCACCCCGGCCTGCTCATGCCGGACGACGCCGACTTCACGACCCGCAGCGACGCCCTCACCGACCAGTTCAAGATGACCGCCACCGCCGCCAGCAACCTCCGCCGCGTCGAGGGCATCGACGCCTCGGTCGGCGCCGGCGAGATGTTCCTCAACGCGATCGCCGACGAGGACACGACCGACGACGTCCGCCCGCCGCCGCTCGCGTTCGACTTCGCCGACGAGCAGAAGGTCAAGTTCGAGGGCCTGACCGACGTCCCGACCGTCGACATGCGCATGCGCATCACCGAGCTCAACCCCGGCGCCGGGCCCGGCGAGCTGGTCCCGGTCCCCTCCTGCGAGGGCAAGGAGTTCGACGGCGACAACGCGTGCATGCAGAACGTCCCCGGCAACGACGACCCCGCGTTCGCCCAGTACGTCTGGCAGCAGCCGAAGTGGTCGCTCGAGTACATCATCGCCCACGCCGCGCACGCGGCCTACGGCCAGCGCAAGCTCGACCTCTGCATCATCAAGCTCGACCCGCTGTGCTACCTCGGCGCCTACATCGGGGTCGACACGCCGACCAAGACGGACCCCGACGACAAGAACGAGGACCCGGTGCTCGACGGCGTCGCCGACCCGCCGGGCTGGACCTACCTCCCGGGCCTGTTCCAGGGCCTCACGTTCCCCGCCCCGCAGTACTTCCACGAGATGCTGCTCAACGTCGCCCAGCAGTCGCTGCACGACTTCAGCGGCCCCCCGCAGCCCAACGGCAACACCAAGTACGCCGACGGCATCCCCGAGATCGATGAAGGCGACCTCAACCCGGTGTTCGCGCTGAAGGGCGTCCCGATCGGCCTGACCGCCGCCGACATGATCAAGTCGATCCGCAGCGAGCTCGCCAAGCAGAGCGACTACATCGCCGGCGTCATCCTCGGCAAGTACTGGAAGAACAACGCCCGCCTCGACTTCTACTACCGCCGCGCCACCGCGGTCGAGGCCGGCGGCGGCGCCCCCATGCTGTTCTTCGTCGGCCCCAGCGACCTGCGCCCGAGCAAGGACGACCCCGAGGCGATCAGCAACTACGGCTACGCCAAGCCCGGCTTTTTCGCCGACCGCGAGCTCACCGACAAGGTCTCGCGCACCGACATCGGCGGCCTGAAGGACAGCGAGCACGAGAAGTACCAGCTGCAGCCCGGCGAGCAGACGCTCTACATGCAGGACGACGAGGCCCGCAACTACGCCCTGCACTTCTTCGTGCCGGACAACCCCGACCCCACCGAGATCGTGCTCCGCATCGAGCCGCTCTGATCCCGCCAGCTCCCCCCGATCCGACCCCTCCGCACGGCCCCCGACCCATGTCCCACGCCAAGCACCTGCTCCCGCTCGCCCTGCTCGCCGGCTGCGTCCCCGCGCTCACCCTCGGCGAGGAGCCCGACGACTCCCAGATCGCGGAGGACGAGTCCCGCACCGTCGAGCTGCGCTACCTCCGGTTCGACGCCAAGGGCTTCGAACAGACCCTGACCAAGGCCGACATCAAGAAGCGCTTCCCCGAGAAGATCCTGCGCGAGACCTGGCTGCTCGACATGGACATCCGGCCGCTCATCACCAACGCGCTCAACATCCTCGTCCAGACCGACGAGGTCGAGGCCTACGGGCTCGACCCGGCCGCGCGCAACATGTGGAAGCTGCTCAACATGACGCCGGCCAACACCGTGCTGACCGGCAGCAGCCTCGCCGGCCTGCTCGGCATCGGCGAGGCCGTCGGCCTGCCGCCCTCGCTCGTGCTGTCCGACCTCATCGGCATCGAGGCCAACACCGGCATCATCAGCGTCGAGTCCACGGTCGACCCGATCATCGATCAGGTCGTGCTGACCCACCCGAACGCCCAGCTGCGCCGCGCCCCCAAGTTCTCGACCTGTCCCGACGGCCAGCCCGCCGTCACCACCAAGGACGGCGCGACCGCCACCTGCAAGGTCACCCCCGGCGGCATGCCCGTGAGCCTGTGGGACGTCGTCACCGACTTCCAGGACCTCGCCACCACCTTCGGCCCGGCCGCCTTCCCCGACGCCAGCAAGGCCCCCCACCCCGGCTTCATCAGCGCCGCCAGCCCGATCGTCGCCGCCCTCGACGACTTCTCGATGACCGTGCGCGTCAACCTCAACGCCCTCCCCTACAAGGGCGTCGACCTGACCAGCGTCACCGTCGCCAGCGTCAACTCGACGTCGAGCCAGGTCGCCGAGGCCTTCGACTTCGACAGCCCCGACTGGATGGAGATCAAGGGCCTCGCGCCCGACCTCGTCATCGACTCGATGACCATGAAGATCACCGAGAACCCCGAGCGCGTCGCCAGCGGCACCCAGCAGGACCCCATGCCGCTCGGCGACTCGCCGGTCTGGGACCTGCCGCTGTGGCAGTTCGAGCGCCTCATCGCCCAGATCGCCTACCTCCGCGCCGCCGACATCGAGCCCCACTGCAGCGTGTACGCCCCCCAGGGCGACGTCGAGGAGCCGTTCGAGGCCGTGCACGTGTGCATGGGCGACAACGGCGTGGCCGACGACGGCGAGGAGCCCGACGCCTGGGTCTCGCTCAGCGTCGACGAGTCGGTGCTGCTCGACGAGCCCCCGCCCCCGCCGTCGTACTTCTGGGACGTGCTGCTCGAGGTGGCCCAGCTGCGCCTGCACGACGAGGGCCTCGCCGAGGGCGAGGCCGACATCGGCTTCACCCTGCGCGACGTCGCCGCCGGCATCTCGACCGCCGAGCTCGAGGGCCAGATCCGCGAGAACATCCAGAAGAACCCCGCCGCCCTGGCCGCCATCGCCGAGCTGCTCAACGAGAACACCGACGGCGCCGCCGACTTCTACTACTACGTCGACGAGACCGGCGGCGACTGGCTCTACTTCATCACCGAGGAAGACATCAAGGGCGACAACAACGGCGGCTACGAGCGCAGGTACGCCGACTACAAGAACGTCGGGTTCTTCAGCGACGCCCAGGGCAAGTCCAAGATCTCGAGCCGCGAGAACGTCGACGGCGACGTGACCCACGAGAAGATCGCCATCAACCCCGGCGACACCATCTACGCCCAGGACGACGAGGGCAACGTCTACCGCATCGACGTCAACGACAAGCCCGAGCGCCACAAGGTCTCGCTGACCATCACCCGCACGCACTGACCCGACCGCCCCATGCTCACACGCCCCACCCTCGCCGTCTGCGCGCTGACCCTCGCCGGTTGCGTCGAGGACATCTCCGAGCCCCCGCTGGACGTCTCGACCGAGCAGTCCGCCGGCGAGACCCGGGGCGTGACGCTGCGCTACCGCGAGTTCAACGTCACCGACTACGAGCAGACGCTGAGCCTCGGCGACCTGAAGAAGCTCCCGCGCAAGACGCTCGACGAGCTGTGGCTGCTCGACTACGACATGACGCAGTCGGTCGAGATCGTGCTGCAACAGCTGAAGGACCTGCCGCCGTCCGAGGCCGAGGAGCTGTCGGTCGCCGCCCAGAACATGCGCAAGCTGGTGGCGATGACCCCGGACAACGCCAACCTCGAGGACACCAAGCTCGAGAAGCTGATCGGCCTGGCCGGCGCGGTCGGCATCCCGCCGGCCAAGTGCCTCGCCAACATCATGCAGATCGCGGTCACCGACCCGGCCGTGCCCTCCGACGTGGTCGCCGACGTGTTCCTCACCCACCTGCTCGGCTCGCACCCCAACGCCAGGGTGCGCAGGGGCCTGGTCGACGCCGAGCACCCCGACGGCCTGTGGGACGTGACCCCGAAGTCGCTGCCGATCACCCTCGGCGACCTCGTCTACAACTTCGAGACCCTGCCGGCCCGCTTCGGCCCCCAGGGCGACCACCCCGGCTTCGTCATCTCCGCCGCCGGCCTGGCCGAGCCCGCCTTCACCATGAAGGTCCGCGCCAGCCTCAACGCCCTCCCGTTCAAGGGCGTCGACCTGACCACCGGCGGCGTCGCCAGCGTCAACAGCACCCCCAGCCAGGTCGCCCGCGCCTTCGACTTCAAGGACGAGAAGTCGATGACGGTCGAGGGCCTGAAGGACGTGCTCGAGCTGTCCGAGATGACCGTGCGCATCCAGGAGAACCCCGCGTTCATGCTCGGCGGCGACTCCAGGGATCCGGTCCGCCAGGGCAACTCGGACATCTGGGACCTGCCCGAGTGGGAGTTCGAGTTCCTGATCATGGAGATGGCCCGCCGGCGCACCCTCGGCGGCGCGGACATCGTCACCCCGCCGATCGGCGCCCACTGCAACGAGTACGAGCTCGGCACCGGCGTCACCGCCTTCACCAGCTGCATCGACGGCGACGGCTGGCTGGTCATGGAGTCGTTCGCCGGCACCGGCGAGCCGCCGCCGCCCGCGTACTTCTGGGACATGCTCGCCGAGGTCGCGCAGTGGCGCCTGCACGACCCCGCCTCGCCCGGCGACCCCGCGATCCCCGAGGGCGAGGCCGACGTCGAGTTCACATTGAAGAACGTCCAGATCCCCGTCGACCAGGACGCCATCTTCCAGTCGATCCGCGACAACTTCGCCGCCAACCCCGACGCCCTCGCCGACCTCGCCAAGCTGCTCAACAACAACGCCGCCGGCGACGCCGACTTCTATTATGTGCGCTCGCACGCGCTGGGCGCCGACTACCTGTACTTCGTGACGTCCGGCGACCTGCGCACCGACGCCGAGGGCGCCCTGGTCCGCCCCTACGCCTACGAGCACGTCGGCTTCTACGGCGACGCGACCCTGGCGAACAAGGTCTCGTCGGCCGCCGACATCGGCGACGGCGACGACAGCCACGAGAAGGTCCGGGTCGACCCCGGCGACGTCGTGTTCGTCGCGGACGACGCCGGCCACGTGTTCCAGCTGGCCGTCGGCGACAAGCCCGACCGCAGCTCCATCCACCTCGAGATCACCCGCGTCCGCTGAGCTCCCTCTCCACATGGCCTGACGGGCCCCTGACCGACACCGCGGCCGGCCTCCTGCCCCCGCACCACCGCGAGCCCCCTACCGACCCCACCCATGCCCCTCCGTCCACGCATGCCACGCCCCACGCTCGCCACGTCCGCCCCCCTGCTCCTCGCGGCCGCGACCCTCGCCGCGCCCTCGCTGGCCCGCGCCTCCGGCCTCGACGCGCCGATGATCGGCAGCGGCCAGTCGGGCCCGACCACCCGCGACGGCGCCGCCATCCACTGGAACCCCGCCAACCTCGCCTACATGAAGCGCGGCGAGTTCTTCGGCGGCCTCATGCTCGTCGTCGGCGACATCCGCTACCAGCGCAACTACACCGGCCAGTACCAGACCCCCGACACCCTCGAGTTCAAGACCCCGATCTCGATGGACAACGTCGACCCGAACAAGTCGGGCTACGGTCCGGTCGCCAAGGCCACCCCGATCGCCCCGCTCGGCAACATCTTCATCGTGCTGCCGCCGATCAAGAAGCGCCTGGTGTTCGGCCTCGGCGTCTACGTGCCCTACGGCGCGCCCCTGAAGTTCGACCGCAACGGACCCCAGGCCTTCCAGCTGCAGCAGGCCTTCATCGTCGCCTCGCACATCACCGCCAGCGCGGCGTTCCGCATCAACGACTACGTCTCGCTCGGCGCCGGCGTCAGCTACGTGCTCGGCTTCGCCGAGCTGGCCAAGAAGCAGGACTTCGGCGCCGTCCAGGAGTTCAAGACCGGCCTCGAGAAGCTCGGTCAGGAGAACGACTTCGGCCCCAACGCCCCCACCGACGTGCGTGAGCTCGGCACCTTCGGCCGCGACATCGCCGTCAAGAAGGCGTTCTCCCACGGCGCCAGCTTCAACGTCGGCGTGACCGTCAACCCGACCAAGAAGTTCTCGATCGCGCTGGTCTACCAGCACGGCGCGAAGATGCGGTACCGCGGCAAGTTCGCCATCGACATGAACGACCCGTTCTTCACCCAGGACCTCGCGGCCCAGGGCCTGAAGTTCGACCCGCTGGTCCAGGGCGACGCCGAGCTGTCGTTCCGCCTGCCCAAGCGCATCACCCTCGGCCTGTCCTACGACTTCAACGCCAAGTGGCGCGTCGACGGCTTCGTGCAGTACGTCCGCTACTCCGAGGTCGACGCCTTCTACGTGACCACCAAGTCCGAGCAGCTGGTCCAGAAGGCCCTCGGCATCGGCAACGAGCTGCAGGTCGTGCTGCCCCGCAACTGGAAGGACACCGTGTGGGTCGAGGCCAGCGGCCGCTTCCGCCCGACCACCCGCGTGCTGCTGTCCGCCACCCTCGGCTACCAGTCGCCCGCCTCGCCCGACAAGACCGTCGACACCGCCTCGCCCGACGGCCACCGCATCATCGGCGCCGTCGGCGGCGGCTTCGACATCACCGAGCGCGTCGGCCTCTACGGCGACGCCCGCTTCCAGGGCATCATCCCCCGCACCGTCACCACGTCGGACTACGACCTCGGGAACGGCAAGTACAAGCTTTTCCTCGCGACCATCGCCGGCCACCTGAAGATCAAGTTCTGACCCCCGACGTCGCCGGTGAGCAGCAGCGTTCGTGGCCGGGCGCGAGCTCTCGCTCGCCGACATCCAGCTGGCCGCGCACCTCGCGTTCCTGCCGCAGTTCGCCGAGGGCCAGCCCCTCTCGCGGCCTGGCTCGCGCGCATGGAGGCCCGCGAGAGCATGCAGGCCACCACCTGGCAGCGCCTGTCCGCCGCCGCCGCCGGTCAACCGGCGAGCAGCTGGCGCAGCACGTACGGCAAGATGCCGCCGCTGTTGTAGTAGTCGACCTCGATCGGGGTGTCGATCCGGATCGTCACCGGCACCTCGACGGGCTCCTGGTCGTCGCGGCGGATCACCAGCGTCGCCGTCTGCTGCGGCTTCAGCGGGCCCTCGATCTTCAGGTCGAAGCACTCGCGCCCGTTGATCCCCAGCGTCTGCGCGTTGGTCCCCGCCGCGAACTGGCACGGCAGCACGCCCATGCCGACCAGGTTGCTGCGGTGGATGCGTTCGAACGACTCGGCGATCACCGCGCGCACGCCGAGCAGGCGCGTGCCCTTGGCCGCCCAGTCGCGCGACGACCCGGTGCCGTACTCCTGACCGGCGAAGATCACCAGCGGGATCCCGCCCGCGTGGTAGCGCATCGCCGCGTCGTAGATGCTCATGCGCTCGTGCGACGGCTGGTGCGCCGTGACCCCGCCCTCGACGCCCTCGACCATCAGGTTCTTGATCCGCACGTTGGCGAAGGTGCCGCGCACCATGACCCGGTCGTTGCCGCGGCGCGAGCCGTAGCTATTAAAATCTTCGGCGGTGACGCCGTGCTCCTGCAGGTAGACGCCCGCCGGTGACTTGGCGCCGATGCTGCCCGCCGGCGAGATGTGGTCGGTCGTCACGCTGTCGCCGAAGATCGCCAGCGCCCGCGCCTTGATGATCGGCCGCGGCGCCTCGTCCCCGAGCCCGAACTTCTCGAAGTAGGGCGGCTCCTGGATGTACGTCGACGAGTCGTCCCACGCGTACGCCTTGCCGGTGCCCGCGGGGATCTCGCCCCACATCGGCGAGAGCCGCCCGAGGTCCTCGTAGGTCGCGCGGTAGACCGCCGGGTCGCGGGCCGCCTCGAGGGCCGCCTCGACCTCCTCGTCGCTCGGCCACAGATCCTTCAGGTACACCGGCTTGCCGTCGGCGCTGGTGGCCAGCGGCTCGCTCGTCAGGTCGATGTCGACCCGCCCGGCCAGCGCGAAGGCCACGACCAGCGGCGGGCTCATGAGGAAGTTGGCGCGCACGCTCTGGTGCACCCGCGCCTCGAAGTTGCGGTTGCCCGACAGCACGCTGGCGACCACCAGGTCGTGCTCGGCGATCGCCGCGTCGAGGTGCGGCTCGAGCGGGCCGGAGTTGCCGATGCACGTCGTGCAGCCGTAGCCGACGGTCTGGAACCCGAGCGCGTCGAGGTACCTCTGCAGGCCGGTCCTCGCCAGGTACTCGCTGACCACCCGCGAGCCCGGGGCCAGCGACGTCTTGATCGCCGGCCGCACCGTCAGCCCCAGCGTGACCGCCTTCCGGGCCAGCAGCCCGGCGCACAGCATCACCCGCGGGTTCGACGTGTTGGTGCAGCTCGTGATCGCCGCGATCACCACGTCGCCGTGGCGCAGCCGCACCCGCGCCGCCGGGAACTCGCCCGACGGCATGTGGCGCAGCACGTCCGGCGTCGGCCGGTTCTGCATCATCTCGATCTCGGTGACCGTGCTGGTGTTCTCGCGGGTCGTCTCCTGGTGGCGCGCGTGCGGCTCGGGCGCGGTCTCCGGCGCCTGCTCGCCGCCGCCCGTCACCAGCTCGGTCCGCCCGCCGAGCACCACCAGCCGCCGGTGCTTCTCGCCCGCCGGCTTGGCGTAGGCCGTCTGCAGCAGGTGCTCGAAGGTCTCGCGCAGGCGCGGCAGGGTGATGCGGTCCTGCGGGCGCCGCGGCCCGGCCACGCTCGGCTGCACGCTGCCGAGGTCGAACGCCAGCTCGTCGGTGTAGTCGATGTCGCCGGCCGTCGGCATGCCGAACCACCCCTGGGCCATGTGGTAGCGGCGGAACGCGTCGACCTGCGCCTCGCTGCGCCCGGTCTGGGCCAGGTACTCGCAGGTCTTCTCGTCGACCGGGAAGTAGCCGATGGTCGCCCCGTACTCGGGCGCCATGTTGCTGATCGTCGCGCGGTCGGGCACCGCCAGCGAGGCCGCGCCCTCGCCGAAGAACTCGACGAACTTGCCGACCACCTTGTGCTTGCGCAAGAGCTCCGTCAGCGTCAGCACCAGGTCGGTGGCGGTGACGCCGGCCCGCAGCCGCCCGGTCAGGTGCACCCCGATCACGTCGGGCGTCAGGAAGTACACCGGCTGCCCGAGCATGCCCGCCTCGGCCTCGATGCCGCCGACGCCCCAGCCGACCACCCCGAGCCCACCGATCATGGTCGTGTGCGAGTCGGTGCCGACCAGCGAGTCCGGCGAGTACAGCCCGCCCTTCTCGATCACCCCCGGCGCCAGCAGCTCGAGGTTGACCTGGTGGACGATGCCGATGCCCGGCGGCACCACGTTGAAGCCGTTGAACGCCTGCTTGCCCCACTTCAGGAACTCGTAGCGCTCGTGGTTGCGGCGAAACTCGATCTCCATGTTGCGCTGCAGCGCGTCGGACACCTCGGCGAAGTCGACCTGCACCGAGTGGTCGATCACCAGGTCGACCGGCACCAGCGGCTCGATCGTCGCCGGGTCCTTGCCCATGCGCGCGGCGGTCGAGCGCATGGCCGCCAGGTCGACGAGCAGCGGCACGCCCGTGAAGTCCTGCAGGACGATGCGGGCGACCAGGAACGGGATCTCCCGCGTGTGCGTGCCCCTGGCCTCCCAGTTGATCAGCGCCTTCACGTCGGCGGCGGTGATGCGCTTGTCGTCGATGTTGCGCACCAGCGACTCGAGCACAACCTGCAGGCTGCGCGGCAGGCGGGCCACCGGCCCGAGCGCGGCGAGCCGCGGCAGCGCGTGCAACTCGCCGCGCCCGCCCGCGAACGTGAACTCCTGCAGCGTGTCGGGGAGACCCTGGGCCGTCGTCATGGTCCCGAGTTTTACTGCGGGTCGCCGACGCGGACCGCCGCCAACCGCGCTCTCGCGGGCCCCCGGAGCCGCGTAAGGTTTGCCGGGGCGCGCCGCATAACTCGCGTCACCGCGCGAGCACGGCGTGCTCGGCGTCCGCGCGCACGTGCACGCCCTCCCACGCGACCACGTCGCGCAGGCGCACGCCCGCGTCGACGATCACCCCGGCTCCGAGCTGGACCCGCGGACCGACCTCGGCCCCCGCCCCCACGCGTACGTCCGGCCCGATCCACACCGCCGGATCGACACGCGCCGTCGGGTCGATCACCGCCGACGGATCCACCCCACGCAACATCCCCGGCGCATGGTCGAGGCGCGCCCGCCCCTCGATCACGTTGGCCACGCCCTGCAGGTAGCGCTCGACCGTCGAGTGCTCCCACCAGTACGACCGCGTCACGTGCCCGTACAGCGGGCCGTCCTCGGCGAGCGCGGCCATCGCCGCCGTCCCGATCACGCACTGCTCGCCGCTCGCCGGGATGCGCTCCAAAAACCGCGGCGTCACCACCTGCACCCCCGTGAACATGCACAGCGGTCCGCCCGCCTCGCCGCGCGGCGCGGCCACCCCGCGCAGGTGCGAGACGCGACCGTCGGCCCCGACGCGCACGTTGCCGGCGGGGTCCTCGCGCAGCACCAGCGTCGCCTCGGCCCCGCGCGCCGCGTGCTCGGCCAGCACCGGCGCCAGCTCGAGGTCGAGGATCACCTTGCCGTTCATCGTCACGATCGGCCCGCCGCTGCCGTCCTCGAGCAGGTCGCGGGCCTGCCGCAGCCCGCCGCCGGTCCCGAGGATCGTCGCCTCGCGCGAGTACGCGATCGCTACCCCGAGCGCGCCGCCGTCGCCGAGCTCCGCCTCGATCTGCTCGCCGTGGTGGTGCAGGTTGATGACCATCTCGCGCACGCCCTGGCGGCGCAGCCACAGCACCGCCCAGCGCACCAGCGGCGCCCCGCAGACCGGCAGCATCGGCTTGGGTCGCCGGGTCCCGAGCTCGCCCAGGCGGGTGCCGAAGCCCGCCGCCATGATCATCGCCCGCGGTGTCCGCATCACCATCGCCGCGCGACCTTAACACAACCCGGCCGGCGCGCGCTCACACCTGCCACAGCAGCTTGTCGAGCACCACCACCGTCAGCACCAGGCCCAGCGCCATCGTCACCACCAGCGCCACGGCCCGCAGCAGCACGGCCCGCTGCGCCCGCGCGATCTCCTGGGCAATCTCCGCGGTCGCGCCGTCGCCGAGGATCTCCCGCGTCAACGCCCCCGCCGCCCGCCGGTGGCTGACCACCACCACCACCAGCGTCAGCGCGAGGAACAGCCCGCCCCCGCCGAGCAGGAACCACTTCAGCCCCAGCGCCCACGCCCGCTTGCGGGCCACCAGGTCGTCCTGCTCGCGCACCGCCGTGCTCAGCGCCGGCGGCGGACCGAGCACCTCGATCGGCAGCGTGCCCAGCAGCCACGCCCGCGCCAGCGGCACGTCGGCCGCCGCGACCTCGGCCTTCTCGACCGCGTCGAGCCAGGCCGCCTCGAGCGTCCGATCGAAGCCCTTCTCGACCCGCCCGACCTCGAGCAGCCTGCGCTGCTGGGCGATCAGCGGGGCCAGCGAGGCGTCGCCGTCCGGCGCGCCCTCGGTCACCTGCACGCGGGCCAGCGCCGCCGACTCGCCCGGCGAGGTGGTGAACTGGTAGGCCTCGATCTGCACGAACCCCGGACGCAGCGTCGCCGTCGACCACTCGCGCGGCGGCTCGCTCTGGAGCACCGGCGCCAGCGTGTCGATCCACGCCCCGTCGACCCCGTGCACGTCGATGTACACCGGCTTGCGCGCCCGCAGCCCGCGCGCGTGGATCGCCAGCGGTTGCCCGGCCGCGACCGCCAGCGGCTCGGCCGTCACCTTGACCGCGCCCGCGAAGCTGACCAGGCGAAACCTCCGCGAACCGAGCGGCGCCGGCGCGACCGGCTCGACCGGGGCGGCCGCCGCGACGGCCTGCGGCTCCTTCGCCGTCTCGCCCGGCTTCACGCTCTTCTTACCTGCCTCTTCGGACATGACCGCAGGGACAGGCGACGGCGGGGCCGCGACCTCGACCTCGAAGCGGACGACGTCGGTCGCCAGCGCGCCCTCGAAGCGCAGCAGCCCCTGCGCGTCGGTCGGCCCCTCGGCGACCACCGGCGGCGTGTCCCCGCCGCGGTGCGCCCCCCACTCGCCGTCGAGCAGGCGCACCTTGATCGGCCCGACGTGCGGCTTCCCATCGGGGTCGGTCACGCGCACCAGCATCACGTTGTCGAAGCCGGCCGACAGCCGCCCGAGCGGGCGCAGGGCGATGCGCACCCGCTCGGGCTGCGGCTCGGTGTCGTCGGCCCAGTTCTTGACCGACGTCGAGATCGTCAGCGTGCCGCGGATCTCGTCGCGCCGCTCGGCGAGCGTGACATCGACCGTCTCGGCGAACGTCATGGTCGGCGTCGTCAGCGTCAGCGCCAGCGCGGCGGGCCCCGCCGGCCACGCGGGCGCGGTGAAGCGGCCCTGGGTCGCGCCCCCGCCGGTCGCGTCGCGCAGCTCGCCGAGCTCGACCGACTGCTCGCCGCGGACCGCCCGCGCCGTCACCGTCGCGCCCGGGATCCCCTCGCCCGCGCCGTCGAGCACGTGCACGCGCAGCGCCAGAGACTCGCCCGGACGCCACACCCGCTCGACCTGCACGATCGCCGAGTGCGTCACCTTCCACCCGGAGATCGCCAGGCTGACCAGGATCGCGAACAACAGCCCGAGCGGCGCGCCGACGATCGGCAGCCACAACGCCAGGCGCGCCATCCGGGACTCGCGCGGCTCGCCCGGGCCCTCGCCCGCGCCCGCGCGAGGCGTCGCGGACCCCGAGGGTCCGCCGGAATCGGGCTCCGGGGGCGCAGACACGGCCGGGCCAGCGTAGCAGACCCGCCGACGATGCAGTATCCTCGCCGCCCCATGAAGATTAGCGTCATCGGAACCGGTTACGTCGGCCTGGTCGCGGCCGCGGTGTTCGCCGACTACGGCAACGACGTGCTCTGCGCGGACATCGACGCCGCCAAGATCGAGGGCATCCGTCAGGGCCGCCTGCCCATCTTCGAGCCCGGCCTGCAGCCGCTGGTCGAGCACAACATCGCCGCCGGTCGCCTGCGCTTCACCACCAGCAACGCCGAGGCCGCCGCGCACGGCGACGTCATCTTCCTCGCGGTCGGCACGCCGACGCTCGGCCACGACAGCGCCGCCGACCTGTCGTTCCTGTTCAACGCCGCCGCGGAGATCGGCCGCCACCTCGAACGCCCCGCCATCATCGTCGACAAGAGCACCGTGCCCGTCGGCACCGCCGAGCGCGTCGGTCGCATCATCGCCGAGCAGACCAAGCAGCCGTTCGTGGTCGTCTCCAACCCCGAGTTCCTCAAGGAGGGCGCCGCGGTCGACGACTTCATGCACCCCGACCGCATCATCATCGGCACCACCGACGAGCAGGCCCGCCAGACCCTCCACCGCCTCTACCAGCCGTTCTGCCGCACCAACGACCGCATCCTCTTCATGGACGCGCGCTCGGCCGAGCTCACCAAGTACGCCTGCAACGCCTACCTCGCCAGCCGCATCTCGTTCATGAACGACATGGCCAACCTGGCCGACAGCGTGGGCGCCGACATCGAGCTGGTCCGCCGCGGCATGGGCTCCGACCCGCGCATCGGCAACAAGTTCCTCTACCCCGGCGTCGGCTACGGCGGCTCGTGCTTCCCCAAGGACATCCGCGCCCTCCTCACCACCGCCCGCGAGTACGGCCACACCCTCGAGATCGTCGCCAGCGCCGAGCGCATCAACGACGGCCAGAAGCTGGTGCTCGTCCGCAAGCTGCGCCAGCACCTCGAGCACGACCTCGCCGGCAAGACCTTCGGCGTGTGGGGCCTCGCCTTTAAACCCAACACCGACGACATCCGCGAGGCCCCGGCCCTCAAAATCGTGCGCACCCTCGCCGGCGACGGCGCGACCCTCAAACTGCACGACCCCGAGGCCGGCCCCAACTTCATGGAGGCCCTCGGCGGCAGCGTGGCCTCGCGCTGCAAGCTCGTCGACGACCCCTACGAGGCCGCCGAGGGCGTGCACGCGCTCCTGCTGGTCACCGAGTGGCGCGAGTACCGGAGCCCCGACTTCGAACGCCTGAAGAAGATCATGGCCCGCCCCGCCCTGTTCGACGGCCGCAACCAGTGGGACCGCGAGCACGTCGAGAACCTCGGGTTCTTCTACGCCGGCATCGGACGCTGACCAGCCGCGAGTCTCGAGAGAGGGCGACCCCCCGGGGCCGCCCTCGTCGTCTGCACCGGGCGCAGCAACCCTCCGCGACGACGCCGCGAGGGCGACCCCTCCGGGGCCGGGCGCAGCAACCTCCGCGACGACGCCGCGAGGGCGACCCCTCCACGGGCCGGCGATCGCGTGGGCCTGCGGGCCCCCGGCGGCCCGGCGCGCGGTCGCCCGCGAGGGCCGCGGCCGATGTCGACGAGCCCGCCGCGCCGTCGGCCCGCCATCTGCGTTACCGTGGCGAAGTGCCCCGCTCCCGCTGGTTATTCGTCGCCGCCGCGCTCGCCTGCCACGGACCCGACGCCGCGTCGCCGCCCGCCGACACAGCGACGCCCGCAGCCGCACCGGAGCCCACCCCCGCGCCTCCGGACGCGCCCCCGGCCGCACCCCCGCCCGGGCCCGGCCCGCTCGACGACCCCGAGTCCGGCCTCCCGCCGATCGACACGACCCGCCGCTGCGGCGAGCCCGGGTTCGAACCGCAGGACCTGCCCGCCGCGCTGCGGACCGGCCAGGGCGTGCTCGGCAGCGGCGCCCTGCGCCGGGGCGAGCGGGCCAGCGTCGGCACGGTGCAGCTGCACTACGACCCCGACATGCTGGTCAGCCCGACCAGCGTCGGCGCGCGCGCCCCCGCGATCGCCGTGCTCATCGATCCGGCCGAGGCCGGCGGCGGCCCCTGGGGCGGCTGGATCGAGCAGCACGAGGGACGCGAGGCGCACCTCGTCGTCGGCCCCTACCGCGTCGACACCGTCGCCGCCGCCGACAACCTCGGCGCGCAGTACACGGTGTCGAAGCGCGCCTGCCCGGATCGCACGGTGGTCGCCAAACAGTCGGTCCCGCTGTGGCTGTGGCTCAGCACCGAGGCCATGCTCGCACGCCTTCGACCTCAGCGGCGAGCTGCTCATGGTCACGCTGTTCGGCGCGGGCGACACCCCGCGCCTCGACGTCTCGCGCCTCGGCTACAGCCACGCGCTCGAGCCCCGCCCCGGCGAGCAGCCCTCGATCCGCGTCGGCGCCCACCGCGTGACGGTCGAGCAGGTCGTGCCCGGCCCCCACTCCCGCTTCGCCGCCGGCACGTGGAGCGCCGACGGCGACGTCCGCCTGCACGCGCGCCTGCGCGTCGAGCCCGCGCCCCCGCCGAGCTTCCCGCCCGCTGTGGCCGCGATCAGCCCGTGCGGCGCCGCCTCGCCCGTGCGCACCGCCGTGCCGCCCGACCTCGACAGGCCCTCGAGCCCCGCCGGCGAGGTCGTGCTCGCCGCCGGCGAGCGGGCCAGGCTCGGGCCCTACACGCTCGAGCTGCAGGAGCACGCGCTCCCCCCGCGACCCGGCCGCGGCGCGTCCGAACCCGGGGTGTTCCGATACCTCGCGGTCGAGCGCGACGGCGTGCACCTGCACAGCCTCTCGCCGCAGCCCGGCACCAGCACGCACCGCTTCGGCGCCGACCTCCTGACCCTCGACCCCGACCGCACCCCGGGCAAGCTGCGGGTCGCTCGCTTCAAGCTCACCTGTCCCCAGGAGCAGGTCATGAGCCCGCCCGCGGCCCCGGTGTACCTCTGGCTCAGCACCGCCGGCGCCGGCCGGATCGTCGTCGGCGCCGCCGACCGCCCGCTGCTCCAGCTCGACATCTACGCCGACCCGACCCGGCCCACGCTCGGCCTCGCGAGCGCGCACGCCCACGCGAGCGTCACGCTGCGCCCGACCGTCAGCGGCGCCGAGGCGCTCTCGTTCGACGGCTGGCTGGTCGAGCTCGTCGAGGTCGTGCCCGGCCGCGCCGCGACGTTCCGCGACGACCGCTGGCACAGCCGCGAGGCCCAGCCGCCGGTGCACGTGCAGCTGCGGCTGTCGCGCGAGTGACCGCTACTTCATCCGCGCGATGCAGGCCGTGGTCCCGCCGCCGCCGCCCATCGGGTGGTCGTGCGCCCCGAACCACAGGGTCTCGCCGACGTACCCGCTGATGTCGAACGGCATGGTCTTCTGCGCCGCGTCGCAGGTCAGCGCCGGCACGACGTAGTCGAGGTGCTCCCACGCCTTCTGCCCGGTCAGCTCCCACCCGCTGCAGCGCATCGCCATGTCGGTGGGATCGATCGCCGTGTTGGTGGCGACGTAGATCTGCCCGCCCGTCGCCTCGAGGCAGACCAGCACGTTCGGCAGCGGCTCGCCGACCTGGAACCCGGTGTCGTCGCAGACCTCGCTGCCGTTGCGCGGGGTGTCGATCATGCAGTCGCACAGCGTGTACTCGGCGGTCTCGGGGCAGTCGCCGCCGCAGTCGGTGAACGGCTCGCCGCAGTCCTGCGCGCCGTTGCTGCAGTGGGCCGGGTCGTCGCACGGATCGACCGGCGCGCCGCTCGACGAGCCCTCGCCGACCTCGCCGCCCTCGCTCGTCATCATCGTCGTCGTCGCGTCCGCCGGCGACGAGCTCACCTCCTCGCCGAGCCCGCCGTCGCCGCTGCTCGCCTCGCCCGCGCTCGACGTCGTCGGCGACTCGAGCGGACAGCCCACGCACGGCATGAACATGTCGCCCGTCGGCGCGCACACCTGCACGCCGTCGGGCGCCCCGCCCGGACACCCGCAGGTCCGCTGCTCGCCGGGCACGCAGCCCGCCGGGCCCATCGAGCCGAAGTCCGAGTCTCCCTCTCCGCCGGAGCCGCAGGCCGCGACCACCAGCCAGCCGAACAACATCGCCGTGCGCATGCCGGCCACCATACAGGAGCGAAATCGCGTGTTGAAGCGCGATTTCGATCGTATTTCCCGCGCACCTGCAGAAGCGGACGCGCCCGCGCTCCGACCGACCCTCGAGAAAGTCGCACCGCCCCGCTACCGTGAGGTGTCGTGCCGCCGAGCTTCGCCAGCAGCACCGACCTGCTCGACCGCCTGCTGGCCACGCCCGAGCGCGCGGCGTTCCTCGTCGGCTCCGCCGTCACCGCGCCGACGCTGCCCGGCGGCCCCGGCGTGCCCGGCGACGCCGGCATGCTCGACGAGATCCGCAAGCTCTACGCGCGCCGCGAGGAGCTCGCCCGCTTCGAGGCCGCGATCGCCGGCGCCGCCGACCCCTACCCCGCCGCCTTCGGGTTCCTGCTGGCGACCCGCGGCCAGGACGTCGCCAACGCGGTGGTCCGCCGCTGCGTGCTGCAGGCCCGCCGCAGGTCTGCGGCCTTCCCGGTGGTGCCCGCCGAGCTGCCGCGCCACCAGCCCGAGGTGCTCGGCGAGCAGCTCGAGCGCGACCTCGCCGGCTGGCACCTGTCGCCCGCCGCGAGCCTGCTCGGCAAGCTGCTCGCCGCCCAGCCGCCCGGCGCCCGCCCGATCGTGCTGACCACCAACTTCGACCCGCTGCTGTCGATCAGCGTGCGCAAGGCCGGCGGCGAGGCCCAGACCGTCGCCTTCCACAGCGACGGCAGCTTCGCCGCGCTCGACGGCCCCGGCACCCTGATCGTCCACCTCGACGGCGACTGGTGCCGCAGCGACACCCTGCACACCGACTTCCAGCGCGGCCAGCAGCGCCCCCAGCTGGCCGCCTCGCTGGCCCGCCTGCTCGACCAGCGCACCCTGTTCGTGCTCGGCTACACCGCCCGCGACGACATCTTCACCCGCACGCTCGTCGAGCTCGCGCGCGGCGCCACGGCCGGCTTCGACGTGTGCTGGGCCTTCCTCGACGACGACGAGGCCCGCCTCGCCCGCGACCACGCGCAGCTGCTCGCCAGGCTGGCCCCCGGCAGCGAGCGCGGCCGCGTGGTGTTCTACAAGGGCGTCGACATCCACACGTTGCTGCTGCGCCGCGAGCAGACCATGCTGCCGCACGGCCCGCACCAGGCGCCCGCCCCCAGCGACGACGACACCTCACCCGACAACGGCGCCCACCTGACGCTCGACGCCTGCTGCGTGGTCCACGTGCACCCGGTCGGCGGCCAGCGCGAGACCCTGTGCTTCACCCGGCCGCGCATCACCGTCGGCCGCCGCGGCAGCGACATCCTGCTGCTCGACGACGACCAGGTCTCGCGCGTCCACGGCGAGATCGTGCACGAGGGCACGAGCCTGCACTACCGCGACCTCGGCTCGCGCAACGGCACCTGGCTCGACGACGGCCAGCAGGTCACGCGCCTCGAGCTCGCGCCCGGCACCCTGTTCCGCGTGGGTCAGTCGTGGATCACCGTGGTCCAGGTCCCGCCCGGCGTGCGCCCGCCGCCGATGCTCGTCGGCCTCTACAGCAAGACCGACGAGAGGTTCGCCCGCGCCGTCATGAACCACCTGCGCGGCAGCGACGCCTGGAGCGCCATCGAGTTCATCAACGACTCGGCCCTGGTCTCGCGCGACGCCTGGCACTCGCGCATCCACAGCGCGATCCGCCACGCCAGCGCCGTGCTCCTCATCGTCAGCGCCGAGTTCCTCGCGTCCGAGTTCATGCAGCAGCGCGAGGTCCCGCTGGCCCTGGCCCGCGCCCAGCGCGACGGCATCCGCGTGGTCCCGGTGATCGCCGGCCACTGCGCGCACCACGGCAACCCGACCCTCGCCCACTACACGCCCTTCAACCCCGAGGGCGAGCCGCTCGCCGCCCTCGGCAAGCACCAGCGCGACCAGGAGCTGGCCCGCCTGGTCGCCCTGCTGGCCGCCGCCCGCCCGCGGCCCTGACCGGCCTTTGTATGTTCGGCGGGCGTTGAGCGAAAGTTCCTCTCGAAGGCTCCGGGAGACCGATCGCGGCGTGGGTCACGAGCCCGTGGCTGAGCAGGGTACCCGGAGCCGAATCTGTCCTCCAAGCCCGGACAACTGCACGAGCCCT
>JAEUJW010000052.1 GCA_016793465.1 Myxococcales bacterium | reverse complement strand
CCTCCTCGAGGTCCACGTCGTACTCGTCTGTTCTCTGCTGCCCGCCCATCCGGGCGATCTCGGTGTTCATCTCACTGGTTGCTTTGCTCGCCCCTCGGGTGGTTTATCGGTGAAGGCGACAACTTTCCTGAGACTGGGGGCCAACGTGGCCGACCTCGGGGGGATCCCGACGCAGTACCAGGCCAACTGGATCCCCGGCTTCAACAGCTTCCGGTCGGGGGATATCGGCCAGCAGCCGGGCGAGTATCACGATCTGCGGGTCGAGATCCTCGGGGTGTGCGAGGTGGAGTGCGAGCAGGGCACGTTCTTCATGGCGGCTCGCCCGCGCAACGCCGGCAACCTCGACGCGCCCGCCGGCCTGCCGGTGACGGTGCGCGCGGGTATCGGCGGCGACATCGTGGCGACGCTCGAGACGACGCAGCCGATCCCTGCGGGCAAGACCGGCGAGGTCCTGTTCTTCGAGTCCGCGGCCAAGGACCTCGCGCAGTCCCAGCCGGTGATCACCGTCGACGACACCGGGGTCGGCGAGGGCAAGCTGTTCGAGTGCGACGAGACCAACAACACCGCGGTGTGGCCCGAGGAGGTGTGTCCCACCGTGGATCCGGGCTGACGGCTACGGATGACCCCGCGCGGCGAGGCGCTGCTGGCGATCGTGCACATGCTGCGCGTGTGGGAGTGCAAGGGCAGGGGCGACGAGCCGACGTCGCCTCGAGTCCGTGCACATACGGCCTTCGCCGGCGCCGGAGTTGTGGCCGCCGAACCGCGCGCGCGCGATAGATCGCACAGGGCGCGCGGATTGGCCCGACATGATGGATTTCCGGGGCGAGCCCACGCGATCCATGCGACCCTCGGCGCGAGGTCGACGATACGAATGGCCAGTTTCTCGGGTTCTCGCCGCGATGTCTTCCTGACCAGTTGGGGCAACAGCAAGATCAACGCGGTCAAGGAGGTGAGGGAGCTGCTCGCCTGCGGGTTGAAGGAGGCCAAGGAGCTCGTCGAGTCGGCGCCGGTGCTGTTGAAGGCGGACATCGACGAGGACGAGGCCAAGACGATCGTCCGAAGATTCAAGAAGGCCGGGTCGACGGTCGAGATCCGGGACCACGCGGACGCCGACTCCGAGCCCGCGCCCGACCAGGGTCCGGAGGGTGACGGGCTCGACGTGTTCCTCGTCGCCGTCGGGGCCTCCAAGATCAGCGTGATCAAGGTCGTGCGCGAGCTGACCGGCCTCGGGCTGAAGGAGTCCAAGGACCTCGTCGAGTCGGCGCCGACCCTCATCCAGGAGAACACCGACAGGTCCCGCGCGGAGGCGCTGCAGACGCAGCTCGTCGCGGTCGGGGCCCAGGTCGCGCTGCGGATGTCCGGCTCGTCGGAGCCCGCGCCCGAGCCCGAGCCGACGGGCGAGCGGTTCGACGTGGTCCTGACCGCGGCCGGCTGGAAGAAGATCGACGTGATCAAGGCGGTGCGGATGATCACCGACTACGGGCTGAAGGAGGCCAAGGACCTCGTCGAGTCGGCGCCGTTCACGGTCAAGGCCGGCCTGACCGAGGATGAGGCCGAGGCGGTCCGGCGCCGGCTCATCGAGGTCGGCGCCTCGGCCGAGCTGCGGCGAATCGCGGGCTCGCCGTCGCCCGGCGAGTTCGCCGTCTTCCTGGAGAGCTTCGGCCACCACAAGATCGCTGTGATCAAGACCGTGCGCGAGCACCTCGGCCTCGGGCTGAAGGAGGCCAAGGACCTCGTCGAGTCGGCGCCGACCGTGCTCAAAGAGGGCCTCTCGCACGACGAAGCCGCGGCGCTTCAGAGGGGCCTCGTCGAGGCCGGCGCCACCGTCGAGATCCGCTGATCGCACCCGCCGCGGCGCCCTTCGAGTCGAAGCGGCTGCGGTGCGTCCGGCGGTTCAACGGCGTGCGAGGTGCTGGTCGCGGCGGCGGCCCGCCGCGGCGGCGATGTCCGGCGGATGCCCGATCTGCCTGGCGGGCGCGTGACCGCGTGCGGCCGGGTCACAACGCGAGCGACAGCTGGTGCTCGCGGACGTGCGCGCGCGGGGGCGGCAGCGAACCGGTGAGCCCGGTCGGCGTGAACCCGTGGCGCGCGTACAGGCCGATCGCCGCGGCGTTGTGATCGCCGACGTCGAGCACGAGTCGGGACAGCCCCTCCGTCCGCGCCCACGCGACGACCGCATCGATCAGCGCGTCGCCGACGCCCCGCCCGCGGGCGCCTGGTGCGACCCACAGCGACAACAGCTCGCCGGTCTCCGGCTCGTCGGGGTGACGTGCCGACCGGACCATGCCGACGTCGAGCCCGTCGTCGACCGCGACGAAGGTAGCGAGCTCGATGAGGTGCCGCTGCCATGCATCTGCCGGTCGCGCCACCGCCTCGGCCAGCGTCCCGCCGAACGCGTCGGGCGCGTCGGCCAAGGCCGCGAGCCGTACGGCTCGCAGCCGCTCACCCTCATGGGCGCCCAGTCGATCGATCCGCATGGCGGACAGGGTACCGCAGGAGCGCGACGCCCCGGCGCGGGCGTTGCGCTGTCACGATCTCGAGTTCACGGCGAGGAGCCCCGGGGTCGCCGGCCCGGAGGAGGTGACATTCGCGTCGGTACCTTGGTGCGCGTTCCCACGACCTCCAACCTCGACGTGCCGTCGCCGCCCACTGGTAGCTCCCATTGCTCGACCAGGAAGCGCATGCACTCGCGCTGCCGGGGCGTGCCGCCCTCGATGGTCAGATCGCCGGGGCTGCCGTTCGACCCGACTTGAGACTGCACGGCGGAAGCACGGGGTCATAGCCGGTAGATCCACGCCTTCAGGCGCACCTGATAGTTCAGGCGTTACCCGCGGCCGCGCCGGTCGTCGACCACGTGGGCGAGGCCCCGGGCACCAGCGGTACGGTGTATTCGGTGAGGGTCGCGCGGTTGCTGAGCACCGCGAAGATCTCGCGGACGTTGTCGGTGCCGGTGCCGTCGTCGACCCTCAGCGATGTCATGGCGGAGGTCGGCGAGGCCGAGGAGATCGACATTTCCGTGACCATGCCGACGGCGTTCGTCGGCACGTGAAAGCCCATCGGGAAGCTCGACGGGCCGCCGTCGACGATCGCCCCGGTCGCGCCGAACAGCACCGCGCGATCGTCGCCGGCCAGCACCTCGACGCCCTCCTGATACGGCCGGTAGGGCGCCGCATACTCGCCGTCGACGACCCACACCGAGTCGATGAGCACCGAGTGATCGGCCTCGCCGCCGGCCTGCGCGTGATACGGGTACAGGCGCACGCGGAACCGCCGCGGGCCGGCGACGCCGGTCAGGGTGCCGTCGAAGCGCACCGTCAGGGCGCGCACGCGCCAGCCCTCGATGGAGTTGTCGGTGTCGGAGTAGTAGCCGACCTCGGTCACGACGCTCGCGGTCGAGACCGTCGCCACGTCGAGACGAAACGCCGACGCCTCGCCTTTGATGGCGTAGCGGACCATCACCGTGATCGTGCGGACTCCGTCGTCGACCGAAAACTCCTGATAGAGGTGGTGGTCGCTCGTCGACGAGGAGGTGACGCGCAGCGAACGCCCGCCGACCACGTATTCGCCGAGCCCGTCCGCCTCGGAGACGCCGATCCCGACGGCGCTGCGCTGCCAGAACATGACGCCGCGGCCGAAGTCGCCGTTGCGGAGGTGGTTGGCGTGGGCCGCGGTGGCCCCGTGGACGCCGGCGCCGTAGACCCGGTTGGTGTAGCTGGTGCCGGTCTCGTCGAAGGCGTTGAGGTCGACGACGCCGCGCGCCTCGGGCACCTGGGCCACGTAGTTGGGCGTCAGGTCCTCGGTCTGGCTGGGCGGCAGCGCGGCCGGCTCGGACTGCACGGTGCCGAGGATGGCGATGCGCTCGGACAGGTCGTCGACCTCGCGGTCAGGATGAACGCGGTGAGGGTGTCGAGGTAGGCGTCGTCGGCGCGGCCGCGGGTGACGATGAGGCGCCAGTACAGCAGGGCGGCGACGGCGTCGCTCAGCAGCTCGAGGTCGGTGTCCGGGGGCAGCTCGCCGCGGGTGACGGCGCGGGTGAACAGCTCGCCGCCGCGGCGGCGGCGCTCGACCTGGAGGCGCCCGCGCACGGCGGCCGCGAGCTCCGGGTTGCGCGGCATCTCGGCGTGGAGGTCGGGGAGGATGCGGCCGACGAGCGGGTGACGTAGCAGCCGGCGCAGCTGGGCCAGCATGGCGCGCACGTCGGACGCGAGCGCGCCGGTGTCGGGCAGGGGCTCGGGGGCGATGCCGACGGCCTCGAGGCGGTCGACGACCATGGCGAGCTTCGAGGGCCAGCGGCGGTAGAGGGCGGCCTTGCCGACGCCGGCGCGCTGGGCCACGCGCTCGAGGCTGATGGCCGCGTAGCCGCGCTCGGCCCACTCGACGAACAGCTCGCGGGTCAGCGACTCGGTGACCGCGGGCTGCATGATGGCCGCGACCGGGGGGATCGAGGCGCTCGGCGAGGCGCTGGCGGGGAGGGCCTGATGACGGCGGCGATCCTGGTGACGGGTGGGCGCGGCAAGACGGGGCGGCGGGTGGCGGCCGGGCTGCGGGCGCGGGGGCTGGCGGCGCGGGTGGCCTCGCGCTCGGCGGACGCGGCCGGCGAGGTGCGCTTCGACTGGAGCGACGGCGACACCTTCGCGGCGGCCCTCGTCGACGTCGCGGCGGTCTACCTGGTGGCGCCGATCGGCGCGGCCGCGCCGCTGGCGGCGATGGAGCCGTTCTTGCTGCGGGCGATCGACGCGGGCGTGCGGCGGTTCGTGCTGCTCAGCGCGTCGTCGCTGGCGCTCGACGGGCCGCTGATGGGGCGTGTGCACGGGTGGTTGCAGCGTCACGCGCCGGAGTGGGCGGTGCTGCGGCCGACCTGGTTCATGCAGAACTTCTCCGAGGCCCAGCACGCGCCGACGATCGAGCGCGAGGGGGCGATCTACTCGGCGACCGGGCGCGGGCGGGTCGGCTTCATCGACGTCGAGGACATCGCCGAGGTGGCCGTCGCGGCCCTGACCGCGCCGACGTCGTTCGACCGCGACATGATCCTGACCGGCCCCGAGCTGCTGACCTACGACGACGTGGCCGCGCTCATCACGGCCGCGTCGGGTCGGCAGGTTCGCCACGTCGCGCTGTCGGAGCGCGCGCTCGCGGAGCGGCTGGCGAGCGCCGGCATGCCCGCGGACTACGCGGCGATGCTCGCGGCCATGGACACGGCGATCGCTGGCGGCGCGGAGGCCCGGCTGTCGCCGTGGGTGCAGCAGGTGCTCGGGCGGCCGCCGCGGTCGTTCGCCGAGTTCGCGGCGGTCTTCGCGCCCTGACTTCGAATAGGCCGCGCCCGCGATCAGCGCACGAGGCGGAGGGCGACGCTGTCGATGGCGCCGGTGAACGCGCGGGCGTGCTGGCGCCGGCGAAGGCGCCGACGCACAGCGGCTCGTCGTTGGTCACGAGGCCCTCGGTGGTGATCGCGGCGGTGGTCGCGGGGCCGTCGTCGACGCGCAGCGAGAGCACGTGTTCGGCGGTGTCACGGCGGGCGCGCACGCTGTGCCACGCGCCGTCGCTGACGGTCACTTCGGACGCGACGATGTCGAGGTTGCCGAGCTCGTCGCCGACGGCGAAGCGCAGCTTGCCGTCCTCGACGCGCAGCCATCACGCCGACGCGGTACCGACGGCGGTCTTGCCGACGAGGGCGCCGGAGCCCTGCGAGCCGCCGTCCTGGTGCGCGTCGGTGCGGAACACCAGCTCGAGCTCGAAGCCGTCGCGGACGTCGAGGTCGGCGAGGTGGGCCAGCGCCGACGCTGAGGCGCACAGGCGCGAGCCGTCGAAGCTGGCGGCGGCGGAGTGGTGACGACCGGCGACGCGGTCGACGGCGCCGGTCGGGTCGGGTCGGCCATGCTGGCCGTGAAGGCGCCGTCGAGCGTGAGGGTGAGCTGCTGGGCGGCGGGATCGCGGCGGACGATCGCGCGGTGCCAGCGGCCGTCGACGACCGGGCGCTCGGCGAGCACGAGGGTGGCCCGCGCCGGCGGTGGCGTCGAGTCCGTCGCCGCCGGCGTCGGGCACGGCGCCGGGGGCGGTGGGCACGGAGGCGTCGACGGGGCCGGTGAAGACGAGCGACCACTCGTCGTCGCTCGCCGCGGGCAGGTCGCTCGGGGTGCCGCCGGTGGTGAGGGTCGTGTCGGCGGCGCCGGTGCTGGTGTCGCCGGTCGGGACGTCGGGGCCGTCCTGCGTCGCGGCGGCGGCCGTGCTGGCGGCGTCCGAGGACGACGACGGATCGCCCGCGGGGGCGGCGGGGCAGGCGACGAGCGCGGCGACGAGGCAGAGCGGAGGGAGCGGGCTGCGCAGCATGGCCCGAACGTACATCAGGGCGGCGAACGACGGGCCCGCGGTTTGGCTGGCCAGGCGCGACCGCGGCGCTGTCGCGGGCGACGGGGTCGCGCTGTCGCCGTCGATCGTCGACCCACGGGCGGGGCGGGCTGATAGGCTGCGTGGATGGTGCGTGTCGAGATCGATGGTGCGCGCGTCACCGATGTGCCGTCGCTGTGTCGCGCGTTCGAGGCGGCCGTCGGCGCTCCGCCGGGCTCGTGGGGTTCGACGCTGTTCTGCTTCGACGATCGCCTGTTCGGCGGCTTCGGGCTCGAGCACCCGTGCGAGGTGATCTGGCGCGACTCGGAGGTCTCACGGGGCGCGCTCGACGGTCGGGCGCTCGCGGCCTGGGCCGCGGGGCAGCTCGCGGCCCCCGATTGTTTTGTCGACGACGCGGGCCGGCAGTGGCTCGAGCGCACGATCGCCGACGGCGAGGCGGGGCGGCGCACGCTGTTCTCGGAGATCGTCGACAGCCTCGAGAGTGTGACGCGGCGCGGTGGGAAGTCGCTCCGCCTCGTGCTCGCGTGAGGCGGAGCGCGACGTACCACCGCGCCGATGGACCGAACGTCGGCTCGGCGGAGCCGGCGAGGGACGATACGACGGGCCGCGAGGCGGTGGGTGCACCCGCGGGAGCCGGTCCGGCCTTGAACCGACGGCGACCGGCGTGGCAGGGTGTCCGGGATGGACGAAGACGCGAGGGTGGCGAGCTCCTCGGGGACTTCGCGTACCGCGCGGGTGGCCCTCTGCCTCAGTCTGACCGCCGGCTGGGCGAGGAGGCGAGACGGTGGCGACGCGGCGCGGGCGACGGGGCGAGCCCGGCAGATTTGTCCGGAGGCTCGCTTGACCTGCTGCGCCGAGCGTGGTCTCGTTTTGCTCGCATGTCCGACGCCGACGCCGACGCCACCCTCCCGACGCTGCAGGACCTCCCGCTGAAGGAGAGCGTCCGTTACAACACGGCGAAGGCGCGGGTGCTCGGCGAGGCGTGGGACCCGGTGTCGCGCACGGCGCGGGTGGCGGGGCTGACCGACATCTCGCGCACGCCCGAGGCCCAGCTGTTCCTCGACACCAAGCCGCTCGGGGTCCCGGTCGTGGGCGTCTACCGCGGCGACGACGAGGGCTACTGGATCCTCGCCAAGGACGACCAGGATCGCGTCCTGTTCCCGCGCCGCAACCTGGTCTGGTGAGCGGCGCGGACGCGCGGTCGTCGTGGCTGCGCGGCGGCGGGGTCCGGCGTACGCGCGGGCGGTGCACGCCGCGCTGACGATCCGCGTCGAGCGCGGGCCGGCGGCGGTCGGGGTCGTCCGCGCGGTCCTCGACGAGGACCCGCCGGCCTCGGCGCGTCGCGACGACGTTCACTGACGCGGGTGCCGACGTCACCGACGAGCCGAGGTCGGCCGCGGGGCGGGTCGGGTCCGCGTCGCGGCGGACGCACCCGCGCCGACGATCGTGGGAAGATGAAACGATGTCGGTACAAAAAGGTTGGCGGCGCTGTCTGCAATGCGCCGGTCTGTTCTATCCGGGCGGCCCTCACGCCTGCCCACGCGGCGGCGAGCACACGTCCCAGGAGAGCAGCGAGTTCATGCCGCGCACCGCGGGCGGGCCGGGGACCCAGGACAAGTGGCGGTGGTGCAAGCGCTGCGGCGGGATGTTCTACTCGGGGCTCGGCGCCGGCCGCTGCGTCGACGGCAACGGCCACGACGGCAGCGGCAGCGGGGCCTACTTCCTGCAGACCGGGCGCGTCGACGGGCTGTTCGCCCCCAACTGGCGGTGGTGCAAGCTCTGTCAGGTGCTGTTCAACGGGTTCTTCCCGTCGTCGGAGTGCCCGGCCAACGGCGGCAAGTCGCACTCGAGCGAGGGCTCCGGCGAGTACAGCCTGCAGATGCGCGTCGCCGGTCAGGGCGTCGCGGCGGTCTATCAGGGCCGGGGCAACGACGGCACGATCTGGATGACCCTGCGCCAGAGCTCGCAGTGGGTCGCGCACCTGCGGGTGCCGGGCGGCTGCAGCGTGACGCCGTCGCCGGTGATGTATGGCGGCAAGCTCTGGATCTTCTACCAGGGCATGGGCGACTGCCGCGAGCTGTGGTTCACCACGTTCGACGGGTCGACGTTCTCGAGCTCGCAGCAGGTCCCGGACGTGCGCCTGAAGGGGGCGCCGTGCGCCGCCGTGATCGACGGCAGGCTCACCGTGTGGGTGCAGGGCACCAGCCGATCGGTCGACCTGTGGTGCATCACGCTCGCCGACCCCGCGCGCATGGCCTGGCGCAGCGACCTCGTCCCCACGGCGAACGGCATCTGGAACGACCCCGCGGTCGTGCCCCTGCCGGACAGCCTCGGCGGCGGCGCGTGGGTGTTCTACGAGCGGGCCATGGACAACCCCGGCGGCAGGGGCAGCTCCGGCCGCATCGTGCGCCTCGACACCAAGTCGGGCGTGACCGAGGAGGTCAGCGTGTCCGCGAGCGGGTCGCCGGGCGCGGTGATGTTCAACAGCTCGGTGTATCTGTTCCACGAGGGCGAGGGCGGCGACGGTCGGCTGTGGAGCACGAAGCTCATCCCCACCGACAACGGCAAGGGCGCGACGCGCGGCGGCGGCCCCGGGCGGGTCGAGGCCCCCATGCGCATGTCGGCGGTCCCGGCCCCGGTGGTCGATGGCGGGCGCCTCTACGTGTTCACCGAGGGGCCCGGCGACAACGGCGAGCTGTGGTTCGGCGGCAGCGCGCACGGCACCGTCTTCGACGGCAACGGCCCGATCGCGGGCGTCGGCTGCTCGACCGGCTGCGGGGCGACGCGCTTCCGCTTCGCGACCTGAGCGCGACGAAGGACGCGGGCCTCGCTCGCGCGGTCGACGCAGGTGTGCGCGAGGCTGACGAGCAGACCCGGCCTCGCGGCGCGCCCATCGGCGCTGCCTCGCCCGTCGTGCTGCGGCGTCATCACATCGACGCGCGGTCAGTTCGTGCGCATGAACAGGAAGACCTGGTTGTGCGCGAACGGCTTGCACTCGTGCACGCCGATCTGCTTCCCGGCGACGCTCACGCCGCCGAGCACGTCGAGGCAGTAGCCGTCGGCGGAGCGCAGCTGGTAGTAGCGCATCACGTGCTCGCCGAGCAGCGCCTGCACGATCTGCTGGAACGTCAGCGCCGCGGCCGCGTCCGGGTCGCTGCCTCCGAGCGCCTTGGCCCGCTCTTGCGAGAATACGGAGGGCCGCCAGGTCTGATTCCTCGCTTCGGTGCACGTGTCGAAGGTGACCGGCTTGTCCGGGCCGTGGTGCGTCAGACACAGGTCGGGGGCGTGCCGCGGCCGGATGATCGCGTCCGCGTTCATCACAGTCGGGAGCGTGCGACCGTCGGGGAGTTTCTGCGGCCGAACGATCTCGTCGAAGATGATGCTCTGGTGATGAACCTGCGTGGGCCTGTCGCCCTCGAGGTAGCTGCGGCAACCCCAGAGGATCCACCTGGCGCCGGAGCTCTTGCGCTCATCGGCGACGTCGAGGCACAGCGAGCTGCCGTTCGTCGCGTAGAAGCGACTGTCGACGCTCGAGATGCTCGACGCCCCGAGGTCGAGCGTGGTGCCGTTGAACAGGTCCTTCGACCACCGCTCGACGGTGAACCGCTCCCACTCCCCGACCTGCGTGCGGTCGGCGACGAGGGCTCCGCCGCGGTCGCGGTCCGCCGACACGATTCCGCCGTGCCACGCGACGAGCGCCAGGTGGGTGCTGTCGGCCAGCTGGACCTGGAACGTCTCCCAGGGCCCGATCGCGTCGCGGTCGGCGGCCAGCGGGCGCGACCTGTCCTCGGGCGCGCTGACGTACTTGCCCTGGGTCGTCCGCAGCGCGATCGCGCCGGCGCCGAGGTCGACGGCGATGAACCGCTCCCACTCGCCGGAGGCGTCCCGGTCCGCGAGCAGCTGGTTCGACTTGTCACGGTCCGCGCTGACGAACTTCGCGCGGCTGTCGCGGAGATGGAGCGCCTGACCGCTGGTGCGGATGAGCCCGGGGGAGTCTGCCGCCCGGGCGATGCCGGAGGGCGAGAGCAGGAGCGAGACGAGGAGCGAGACGAGGGGGAAGACGAGGAGACGCATGTTACCTCCACCAGCCTGAGGGGGCGGCCGCGCGAACAGCACGCGCGACCCGCGGTTGTACACACATTGTAGTTACCACGTCATCGGGGGCTTCGGCGCTGCCGACGTCGGACTCAACATATGTTGAGCCGATCCACATAGCTTGATTTGCTCGCGGCGCAGGCTCGTGGGATTGCCCGGCGCAGGCGGATGAAGTTCTCTGACGGCGACGCTCGCCTCGAGGCGGGCGACGAGGGCCAGCACCATGCACTTGATCACACGCACCGAGATCATCGACTTTCGTACAGACGCGCCTGAGCGCACGGCGATGGCCGCCGCGAGCGTCGCCTCCCTCATCGACGAGATCTTCGAGGGCCCGGGCGTCGCGCCGCTGTGCGTCGCTCTCCGCGGCGGAGACGTCAATGTTTTCAAGGTCGCCCTCTACTTCGACGCGGCCGTCCTGGTCGGCTTCGCCATGGTCGTGCACGACACGGCGGAGCTCGACGGCCGGACCATCGCGATCGGCCGGGCCATCTGCGGCCTCCGTCGCGAGTGGCGCGGACGTCAGACCAGCACCGCGTTCTTCCTCGCCTGCGGGCTGAGCCTGCTGCGTCACCATCGCGGCAAGGAGTTGTGGGGCTTCGTGCCGGCCATGCACGTCTCGTCGTATCGGGTGATCGCCCGCGTCCCCGGTGTGGTGCCCCACCCCCGGCGAGAGGTGTCGGACCGGCAGATCCAGTGGATCGACGCGCTGGCCCGGCGATTCGGCTGCGAGCGGGCCGAGGGCGACCATCCGCTCGTCTGCCGGCGGCCGCTGCGGGTCAAGGGCGCCCGCCAGGCGCCGCGGCCGAGCGAGCGCCCGGACGACGCGCTCGACCGGTTTTTCTTCGAGATCAACCCTGCGCACGCCGAGGGCGCCTGCGTCATGACGCTGTTCCCCGTGACGCACGCGAAGCTCCTCGTCACGCTGGCTCGCTACGCCGTGCATCGCGTTCGCCGGGCCCTCGGCCGCCCGGACGCCCGGGCCGCCGGCGTGAGGGCGAGCGCGGTCGAGGATGAGGTAAGCTGCGGGCCCGCGCTCGTATGCCAGCAAGCGCCCCCTCCCCATCCCAAGCCCTGACCGGGCCGATGACGCCGCGCGGCGAGGACCTCGTGGCGTTTCAGGCGGCCTGTCGTCGCACGATGGAGGGCCACTGGATCGCCATCAGCGTGGGGGCGATCGTCGCGGCGCTCGCGTGGTGGCCGACGGACGCGTGGTTGTACGCCGATCGCCCCGAGATGCGTGAGGCGATGAGCCGCCTCCGCGGCGGAGTCGTGGCCTTCAACCTCGCCTTGCTCGCGCTCTCGGGCTCGCCGACGATCCGGCGGCGCGTCGAGCCGGTCGCCGGGGTCGCGCTCTTGCTGGAGCTGGCCTGGATCGGCCGCTGCGTCGGGCCCACGGACTTCCACTTCCTGTACCCCGCCCCGCTGTTCACCGTCGCCTTGTTGGTGCCGCTGCGCGCGCGGGTCGGATGGGCGCTGCTCTGCTCGGCGGCGGCCTGGCTGGCCGCTCACCCGATGGTGAGTCCGCCGACGGCGGTCGGCTGGGAGCACCTCAGCTTCATGCTCTTCACCACGGCGCTCGCCGTGGGCCTGGGTCACGTCGTGTACCGGCTCGCCCTCGGACAGTTCTTGTTGAGCCTGCGACTGGCCGAGCACCAGTCCGAGCTCGAGGAGCTGACGAACTCGCTGGAGGAGCGGGTCGCCGAGCAGGCCACGCACCTGCTGGACCTCAACCGGCAAGCCGCCACGGCGCGCCTCAAGGAGCGCGAGCGGATCGCGCGCGACATGCACGACGGCCTCGGTCAGGAGCTCACCGGCGCGCGGCTGGTCGCCCAGGCGATGCTGGCGAGCGCGCTGCCTGCCGACGCCCGGGCCCCGCTGACCGAGCTGAGCGACATCCTCGGGCGCTCGCACCAGAGCCTCCGGCAGGCGCTGCACGACCTGGCGCCCAGCGACCTCGAGGAGCACGGGCTCGTCTCCGCGGTCCGTGCGATGGTCGAGGACGCCGCGCGCCGCTCCGGTATGCGCGCCGTGTTCGCCCTCGAGCCGCTGACCGCCCCCCTGCCGGTGCCGATCGCCGTCGCCGCCTTCAGGGTCGCCCAGGAGGCCCTCTCGAACGTCGTCCAGCACGCCCTCGCCAGCGAGGTGCGGGTGAGCCTCGGCGCGGGCGCCGGGACCCTCACCCTGGAGGTCGCCGACGACGGCGTCGGCCTCCCCGGCACCGCGCCCACCGCCCGACGTCGCTTCGGTCTGCACGGGATCCAGGCCCGGGTGCGCGCCCTGGGCGGCGAGGTCGACCTGCGCAGCGACAAGGGCACGACCGTGACCGTGACCCTGCCCGCGGAGGTCCGATGATCGAGGTGCTCATCGTCGACGACCACGCCATCGTGCGCGACGGCCTGAGTCGGCTGCTGCACACGACCCCCGATCTGCGGGTGGCGGCCGCGGTCGACAACGGCGCCGACGCGGTGGCCGCGGTCGGTGACCCGAAGGTCCAGGTCGCGGTGGTCGACCTCTCGCTGCCGCATTTGGCCGGCCTCGACCTCGTGCGCGTGTTGTTCGCCGAGCGGCCCGACCTGCGCGTCGTGGTCTTCACCATGCAGACGGAGGACCTGCTCGCCGCGCACCTGATCCGCGCCGGGGTGCTCGGCTACGTGTCCAAGGACCGGCCGCTCGACGAGCTCCTCGCGGCGATACGCGCCGTGGTCCGGGGCGAGCGCTTCATCTCGCCCCGTCTGGCGGCGCTGGTGGACGAGCCGGCCGCGCGTCATGCCCCGCACACGGCCCTGAGCCGGCGAGAGGCGCAGGCGTTCGAGCTGCTCCTCGCCGGCAAGTCCGTCGGGGAGATCGCGGAGATCATGGAGATCGGCAGCAGCACCGCGAGCAACCACCTGGCGAAGATCCGCGAGAAGCTGGGCGTGAGCACGAACGCCGAGGTGCTGATATACGCGCATCGAATGGGCCTCTTGCCGTAGCGACCTCAGCCCGCGGCGACGACGCGGGGGCGGCCCGCGGGGCGCGGCTCAGCGGGCGCGCCCCGCCGCGAGCCAGGCGTCGATCCCGGCGCGGCGATCGGGGGCTTGCGGGTCCGGGGGCTCGGCGAGGGCGTCGCGGGTCTGTACGGCGGGCGTCAGGGCCCGCGTGCGCGCGTCGCCGCGCTATTGAGAGTCCTCCTCCGCGGCGGGGTCGGCGACTCGGGCGCGGGCTTTGGCGCCGAGGCGCGCCAGGCCGATGTTCTGCTCGAGGAGGACCTTGCAAGGGACGGCGACCTCGCCGGCCGCGGTCTTCAGCACCACGCTGACGCCGAAGTAGCGGACGACGACACCCTCGACGTCGCCGACGCGCACGGTGTCGCCGGGGCGCGCGAGGCGGCTGAGGAAGTGGCCGGCGACGAGGTTGTGGAACGAGTGACGCGAGCCGAGGGCGAACGCGAGGGCGACGGCGGCGGCGGCGATCGCCGCCATCGTGACGAGTAGCGTCTGGACGAGGGCGGTCTCGAGGCCGACCTGCTCGCAGGCGACGATCACGCCCAGAGTCATGGCGCCGTAGTAGGCGAGGTTGCCGAGGAGCTCGGGGTTCTCGACGTCGCCGCGCCGCCGGGCGAAGCCCACGGCCGCGCGGCGCAGCAGGCCGGCGACTCCGGCCCCGACGCCGAGCACCAGCGCCGCCGCGGCCAGCCGCGGGAGATAAGCGATCAGCACGGCTGCGCCGGCGGACACCGCCTCGAGGCCGAGGATCTCGGCCGCCGCCGCGCCGGTGGCCAGCAGGCCGGCCACCCACACCAGCGAGCCGACGACGTGCGACAGGCCCTGGCGGACGCCCACGCCGTAGAGGAGCCGGGAGACCCCGGCCCGCTCCGCGAGCGCGTCGAGCCCGGACTTGTCGACGAACCACCGCGCCGTCCGGCGGGCGAGTGCGGAGGCGACGAGGCCGCCGAGCACGACCGCGAGGAACAGCGCGGCGGTCGGCAGCATCATACGGACATGTTGTTCGAGCTCGAAGGGCATCACGGCGTCTCCTCGTCGTCAGGGGTGGCGTCCTTGGCAGCGGGCGGCTCGTGGCCGCGGAGCAGCGAGTCTACGAAGTTGCCGGTCTCGACCGCGACGGAGACCAGCAGCGTGGTCGCGCTGGGGGGTCGGATGTCCGCGATCGCCGCGACCTGATCGACCTCGTGCTTGACGCGGTCGCCGAAGTCGGCGGCGACGGCCACGAGCTCCTCGCGGAGCACCTCGAAGACGGCGTGGATCCAGTCGGATTCAGGCGGTTCTCTTGTCGCCACGGCCACCTCCTCTCTCCTCGTAGATGCGTTGGAACTCGGCCCGTGCCCGCGAGAGCCGCATCTTCGCCGCCGACTCGCCGAGCTCGAGCAGGTCGGCGATGTCCTTCAGCGGGAGCTCCTCGACGAATCGCAGGACCATGATCTCGCGGTACGGGTAAGGCAGCTCGGCGAGCACCCGTTTCAGGAGATCCCGCCCCTCGAGCTGACCGGGCATCGCCTCGCCGTCCACGGCAGTGGCCTCCGCGCCCTGCTCCTCGTAGTGCGCCCGCGTCCGGGCGTTCCGGCGGTGGTTGAAGGCCTGGCGGCGGGCGATGATCCGCAGCCAGCCGCGGAAGCGGGCGCCGTCCGTGCACGTCTCGATCGCCAGGAACGCCCGCACGAAGGCCTCCTGGGCGACGTCTTCGGCGTCGCTCTGACTGCCGAGCAGGTGCGTCAGCAGCCGGACGAGCCATTGCTGGTGGCGGTCGACGAGCGCCTCGAACGCGAGCTGTCCGGAGAGGCCGCGCCTGGCGGTCTCTCGCACCAGCGTCTCGTCGTCCGACTCGCTCGACATGCTGCGGGTGGCCCTGATTCCCTTGATCGCGGCGGGATGTCAAGGGACGGTGGCCGTCCGGAACTCGATCCGTCGGTTCTGGGCGCGACCCGCCGCGGTGCGGTTGTCTGCCACCGGCTGATCGGGGCCGGCCCCGCGCGGCGTCAGCCGCTCGGCGGCGACGCCCTTGCCGACCAGGTAGTCGCGGACGGCTTCCGCCCGCCGACGCGACAGGTCGACGTTCTTCTCCCGCTGGCCGCGGTCGTCGGTGTGGCCGACGATCTCGATGCGGAGCGCGGGGTAGCCGGCGAGGACGCGGGCGGCGTCGTCGAGCACGGGCTGCGACTCGGGGAGGATCGTCGCCTTGTTGTTGGCGAACCGGATCCCCTCGATGACCCCGCGAAACCGCCGGACCTCCTGCGGAAGGTCGTCCGCGCAGCCGTCGTCGTCGGCCACGCCGTTGACGGTCTCGGCGACGTCCGGGCAGCGGTCGACCGGCACGACGATGCCATCGCCGTCGGCGTCGGGGCAGCCGCCGGGCGCGGGGCCGACCTGGTCGGGGCAGGCGTCGAGGTCGTCGGTCACGCCGTCCGTGTCGCGGTCGGGCGGCGGGCAGCCGCCTGGGGTCACGCCGCGCGTGGTCGGGCAGGCGTCGTCGATGTCCCGCACCTCGTCGCAGTCGCGGTCGCGGTAGGGGCACCCGTGCGGGTCGGTGCCGGCCTCGTGCGAGCACCAGTCGTCGGGGTCGGCGACGCCGTCGCCGTCGGCGTCGGTCGGGGTGGGCGCGGGGGGGGCCGGCTTCGGCGCGACGTCGAAGCGGAGCTCGAGGCTGATGAGGGCCTCGAGGCTGTGGCGGGGCCGGGTGTCGGCGGCGATCGCGGCGGTCACGACGTCGCGGACGTCGACCCGCACAGCGAGGAGCTCGCTGGCGTTGAGCTTCACGCCGCCGCCGACGTTGAGCGCGGGCTTCACCTCGCGGCCGGCCGCGGTCGCGGGGCTGGCGACGGCGAGCGCCCCGCCGCCGAGGCTGACGAACGGGACGACCCGCGTCCAGCCGGCCTGGATGACGGCCTGGGCGCGCGCCGCGTAGAGGAACGCGCGCTGGTCGGCGAAGCGGGTGGGCAGCAGCGAGAGCTCGCCCTCGAGGCCGAAGAAGCGGCTGGGGTAGTACCCGAGCCGGAGGCCGACCTCGGGCGCGGCCCGGCTGTACTCGCCGACGGCGCCGGGGTCGCGGACCGCGAGCCCGCGGGCGGGCCCCATGACGCCGCCGTACAGCCCGAGCGACAGCGCGTGGGCGCGGGGGCGGTGGCGGAGGATCCAGCGCTCGGGGGCCGCGGGGCCGCGGGAGGCGGCAGAGGACCCGGCGGCGGACGGCGTCGTGGTCGCCGTCACGGTCGCGGCGGCGGCCGGCTCGGCGAGGACGAGGAGGGAGGCAAGTGCTTGGAAGATCACGGTGGTATCCCTAGAAGAAGCGGTAGATGAGCGACGCCGCGGTGATCGTGTCGACCTTGCGGATGCCGGGTGCGGGGTTGTTGTCGATCCTGGCCGTGAAGGTGAGGGCGAGCGCCAGGCGGTTGACGAGGTTGGCCGTCAGCGAGGTGTCCCAGTTGAGGCGCCAGCGCGGGCCGTACTGGACGCTCTGCAGGTACTCGACGCCGGTGGCGAAGGTCACCTTGTCGTTGATGTTGTTCGCATAGCCGCCGAACAGGCGGACGGCGTGGTTGTAGCGCTCGCGCGGGATCGCGAGCACGGGGTCGCCCATGTCGTCGAGCACCACGGCGCCGTCCGCGTCCTTCGCGTAGGTGGCCTCGAGGAGGAAACGGTCGAACTGGAAGTCGTAGCCGACCTCGGTCCACAGCCGGTTCTTGGGGTCCTGGATCAGGTAGAAGGCGGCGCCGACGTCCGCGTTCACGCGGGCCTGGAGGCCCTGGAACTTGTCGTGGCGTGCCGTGAGCATGCCGAACAGCGAGACCCGCGGGTGCAGGAAGTAGTCGTAACGGACGCGGCCCTGGACGTTGGCGACCGTGGGCACCGCCGTCGTCGTGCCGGCCGCGGCGGCGCGGCCGTAGTTGCCGGCGAAGCCGGCCGAGAACTGGTGCTTCTTGCGCTTGACCCGCAGCTTGCTGGCGGCCGTCAGCGAGCCCATGTTCGCGTTGCCGGTGCTCAGGAGCCCGCCGAACGAGACATCGCCCTCGGTCGCGTCGGTGGTGGGCTCGGGCGTCGCGGCGGTCCCGAACTTGCCCGACCCGTCGAGCTCCGTGTTGCCGGTGCTCGCGGCCGTCTGACCGCCGACGGTCCCGGCGGGCGCGGACGGCGGGGCTGCGAGGCTGAGCTGCGGCAGGGCCAGCGCTCCCACGAGCGCGAGCGGCCCCGCCGATGTGGTGATCATCGACATCGGTACCATCTCTTTCTTTGTTTCGACCTGGTTCAGTGCGTCGGCGAGCCCGGCCGGGCGCTCCCCGTCGTGCGTCGGGCGCGGGCGGCGGGTCTCTCGTGACGTCCCCAAGACACGGCCCGTGGCGGCCGGGTCACTCGCGGGCGCGTGAGCGGCCGCGGCGCGGTGACTGTGACGTTGGGGTGTCGTGTCGTGTCGCTCGGCCCGCGGGGCTCAGGCCGCCCGCGGGGAAAAAAAGTTCGAGCGTCATGTGACGCCGGCGGGGCGAGCCGTGTGAATGGGGCGGAACCTACGAACATGAAGAGCTCGATCCATCACATCCTCCTCTCCGTCCTGCTCGTCTCCTCCGCCGCGGGCTGCAAGACGACCGTGAAGAGCGCGACCGAGGCCCCGGCGCTCGGGGCCGACGCGACGATCGTGGCGAAGAAGAACAAGACCGGCGTCTACGGGGTATCCATCGAGGTCATCAACCTCGCGCCGGCTCCCCGCCTCGACGCCGAGTCGACCAACTACGTGGTTTGGCTGGTCACGAAGAACGCGCCCGCCGTCCGCGCGGGCGCGCTGTCCTACGACGAGGACGACCGTCGCGGGGTGCTCGAGGCGACGTGCCCCAGCGCCCAGTTCAACGTGATGGTCACCCTCGAGAAGGACGCGAACCCGGCGAGCCCGAGCGGGAAGGGGATCCTCAACGTCGCCATCGCGGCCCGGTGACCGTCGCTCGCCGGGAGCGTGCCGTCGCACAGAACCGCGTGGGAAGCGCGGGCGCGCCGCGCTCGGCGCCCGCGCTCGGCGCCCGCGCTCGGCGCCCGCGCTCGGCGCCCGCGCTCAGGCCTCGTCGCGGACGATCAGCCGCAGCGGACGCGCCTCCGCCTGCGTCGGCGGCTCCGCGTGCTCGTCGGCCTCCGACGGCTCCTCCGCGGGCGAGTCGGCGAGCTCGCGGGTGCGGAGCGCGTGGGCCTCGTACTCGCTGCGGGCCTTGCCGGGCTTCTCCCGGCTGGCGGCACGGTCCCACTCGTGGGCGGCCTCGTGGTAGTGGCGGGCGCGTGCCAGCTCGTCGGAGGCCTCCTGGGCCTTCAGTTCGGCCGCCTGGGCCTTGGGTACGTAGGGGTTGCGGCCAAAGCCCATGTCCGATTCTCCGGGCGACGATATAGCGCATCCGCGCGGCGAGGGCACGCGGCGAACGCCCGGTCGTCGGCCGCATCGGCGTCTCGCAGCGGGCGCCGGCCCTTGAGCGACGGCCGCGGTGTACGCGTCGCTGCGTCCGCTGCGCGTGGGTGCCGATGTTCCTCATCGTCCCCGCGGATCGACCCGTGCTCCGGCCAGCAGCTCCGTGCGAATCTCGGCGCCCGGCGCCGGGGTCCTCGCACCCGTCCGCCAGCGCCTCACTCGTCGACCTCCCCGCCGTCGGTCATCGGGTCGACGGGCAGGGCGGGCAGCGAGCCGCGAGCGCAGCGAGGTCGCTCGGCCGCGAGGTCAGCGGCTGGCGAGGGCGTCGGCGAGGGCGCGCGGTGCCGGTGCGCGGCACGGTGCACGAGGCGGTCGAGCTGCCGCGGTGAAGTCCGCCATGGACTCGCGGCGAGAGGCGTGCGCCGCTGAACGTGTCGCCGGCGAGCCGCCGACGCGGCGGCCGCGGTCGTGCGTGCGCGACGGCGTTCATGGGTCACGCCCGCGTGTGCGACTGAACGCCGCACCCGCGGCGCCCGGGCCTGCGCGCCGCATCCGGTAGACTGGCGCGCCGTATGACTCGCGCGCTGTCTCGTCGCCTCGGCCTCGTGACCCTCATGACCCTCGCGGCCTGTCGAGGCGACGAGCCCGGGCTGGCCGCGCCGACCGAGTGGACCGTGCTCGGCGAGCACGCGAAGGAGGCGCTGCTGTCGGTCGCCGGCCGCAGCGAGCGCGACGTGTACGCCGTCGGCGCCGACAAGGGGGCCGGGCCGCTGGTGCTGCACTGGGACGGCGAGGCCTGGCAGCGGCTGGCGACCGGCGCGCGGGGGGACCTGTGGTGGGTGCACGCGTTCGCCGACGGGCCGGTGTTCATGGCCGGCGCCTACAGCACGATCCTCCGGCTCGAGGACGACGGCAGCTTCACCCGCATGAAGACCCCGGGCCTCGGCGTGCACACCGTGTACGGCCTGTGGGGCGCCGCCCCGGACGACCTGTACGCGGTCGGCAGCGTGACCGGGCGCAACGGGTTCGTGTGGCACTGGGACGGCGAGGCGTGGACGGAGCTCGCGCTGCCGGCCGAGATCCCGCAGAACGACGACCGCGACATCCCCGGGTTCTTCAAGGTGTGGGGCCGCGGCGGCGACGAGGTCTACGTGGTCGGCGGCGGCGGCGTGGTCCTGCGCGGCAACGCGAGGGACGGGTTCGCGGTGGTGGCGAGCGGCACGAACAGCCTGCTGTTCACGGTCAGCGGCGACGCGGACGGGGTGGTGATCGTCGGCGGCGGGCAGCAGGGGGTGTTCCTCGAGGGCGACGGGACCGCGCTGGCGGGTGGACCGACCGAGTTCTTGCTGGTACAGGGGGTCGACGTCGAGGGCGGGCTCGAGATCGCCACGGGTCAGCGCGGCGCGGTGTACCGCCGCGGCCCGGGCGGCTGGGAGGTGCTCGACACGGCGCTGCGCCTCGACCTCGAGTCGCTGCACGCGGTGTGGATCGACCCGACCGGCGGGGTGTGGGCGGCGGGCGGCGACGTGCTGGCGGGCACGCAGACCAACGGCGGGCTGATCCACGGCGTCGGCGCGGCGGGTGAGGTCGCGGCGATCGACCCGGCGCTGATCCCCTCCGCCGACGCGCCGCCGCCGGCTCCGATCTGTCCCGAAGGCCAGGAAGACCCGGCGCCGGGCAAGTCGATCGCGCGCCGCTGGAACGAGCAGATCCTCGGGGCGATCCGCCGCGACATCCCGCGACCGGGGGTGCACGCGCGCAACCTGTACCACCTCTCGGCGGCCATGTGGGACGCGTGGGCCGCCTACGACCCCGCGGCCGACGGCGTGTTCGTCGCCGACAAGATCGCGGTCGCGGACGCCGACGAGCGGGCGGCGGCGCGGGCCGAGGCGATCAGCCACGCGGCCTACAACCTGCTGCTGCACCGCTACGAGGCCCAGACCGGCGGCCCCGTCAGCGCGCTGTGCTTCGCCGCGTTCATGGACGGGCTCGGCTACGACGCGGCGTTCACCGACACGACCGGCGACGACCCCGCGGCGCTCGGCAACCGCATCGCCGCGACCATCATCGCCGCGAGCATGGACGACGGCGCCAACGAGGCCGACGACTACGCCGACTCGACGATGTACATGTCGCCGAACAAGCCGCTGACGGTCGACAAGCCGGGCACGGACCTGGTCGACCCCTCGCAGTGGCAGCTGCTCAACCTGGCCGAGGCGGCGACCCAGAACGGCATCATCCTGCCGGCGGGCGTGCAGAAGTACATCGGCGGGACCTGGGGCCTGGTCACGCCGTTCGCCATGAGCAAGGCGCAGGGCGCGGCGCTGTACCACGACCCCGGGCCGCCGCCGCGCTTCAGCGACCCGGCGATGAAGGAGTGGGTGCTCGAGGTGCTGCGCAAGCACAGCAAGCTCGACCCGGCGCTCGCGGAGACGATCGACATCTCGCCCGGGGCGTACGGCAACAACTCGCTCGGCGAGAACGACGGCGAGGGCCACGCGGTCAATCCGGAGACCGGGTCGCCCTACGCGGCGAACGTGGTGAAGCTCGGGGACTTCGCGCGGGTGCTGGCGGAGTTCTGGGCCGACGGCCCGAAGTCGGAGACGCCGCCGGGGCACTGGAACACCCTGGCGAACGGCGTGACCGACAGCCCCGGGTTCGCGCGCGCGTGGGGCGGCGAGGGCCCGCCGCTCGACCCGCTCGAGTGGGACGTGAAGCTGTACCTGGCGCTCAACGGGGCGGTGCACGACGCCGCCATCACGGCGTGGGGGATCAAGCGCGAGTTCACGGCGAGCCGCCCGATCTCCCTCGTGCGCTACATGGCCGGCCTCGGCCAGTCGAGCGACCCGGGCGGCCCGAGCTACCACCCCGACGGCCTGCCGCTCGCGGACGGCGTGGTCGAGGTCGTGACCGCGGAGACCGCCGCGCCCGGCGAGCGTCACGCGCACCTGTCGCGCCACGTCGGCGCGATCGCGGTCCGCTCGTGGCGCGGCGAGCCGGGCGACCGCGCGAGCGAGACGGCCGGCGTGGCGTGGATCCTCGGGGTCGAGTGGATGCCGTACCAGCGCCGCAACTTCGTCACGCCGGCGTTCCCCGGGTTCATCTCCGGCCACAGCACGTTCAGCCGCGCGGGCGCGGAGGTGCTGGCGCTGGCGACCGGGAGCCCGTGGTTCCCGGGCGGGCTCGGCGAGTACACGGCGCCCGCGGGGTCGTACCTGGTCTTCGAGGACGGGCCGTCGAGCGACGTGCGGCTGCAGTGGGGCACCTACTACGACGCGGCCGACCAGGCCGGTCAGTCGCGCCTGTGGGGCGGCATCCACCTGTGGCCGGACGACGCCGTCGGCCGCGAGCTCGGCAGCGTCGTCGGCGTCGACGCGTTCGCCCGGGCCACCGCGTACTTCGACGGCTCGGCGGTCCCGTGAGGGCGGGCGAGAGAGGCCGTCGCCGTCACTCGGCGCACACGCGCTCGAGGTGGACGACGACGCGGTCGACGACCGCCTGCAGCTCGGGCCAGCCGGCCAGGAGGGTGCGAGCGGCGCGGGCGAACTCCAGGTCGTCGGAGGGGAAGAACTGGCCGGTCTCGGCGACCGGTGACCAGTGCTTGTGGCTGTCGATCAGCCAGCGGTCGAAGCGGTCGAGCTGCGTCAGCGCGGAGGAGGCGGCGGCGCGGATCGCATCGGCGGCGATGATGACCTCCTCGTAGATCTCGCGGCCCTGGTCGGCCAGCGGAGAGCGGGCGAGCTGCTGCTCGAGCTCCTCGTGGGTCGGCGGCTGCGGTCGCGCGGGCGGCGGCGCGAGGGCGGCGAACACGTCGGCGTGGACGAGGACCTGGCGCAGCTGCCGGCCGTCGAGGGTGAAGGGCATCGCGCCCCAGCGGCTCATGGTGTTGACGCGCTCGAACAGGTGGAGCAGCGGCTCGACGGCGGGGGCGCGGGTGAAGGCGGCGTACTCGTCGGGGGCGCCGGCGGCGGCGACGCGGCCGGCCTTGACGCAGCGCACGAACCCGGCGACCAGGAGGTCGGTGCGGAAGTCGGGGCGAAACCCGTCGATCGATCCGCCGCGGTCGTATCGGCCGACGAGCGGGAGCGACAGCGGGCGCCAGGCGCCGGGCGTCGCCTCGATCAGGGCGACGTGGACGGCCGGGGCGGCGCGCAGCGAGAGCCCGGAGATCGGGCAGCGAAAGTCGAAGAGTCCCACGACCGGGTGGTAACACGGCGCTGCGGAGGCGGGAAGGTCAGGCAGGCGGTGGCGCCTTGCGATCGCCCGGCGAACGGACGAGGGGCGACGAGCACCGCAAGATCGCACGGCGCTGCGGAAGCGAAGGGCAGGGTGACGCTCGACGAGCGCACGCATGCGACAGTCGACGGCTCACCCCCGAGCGCGAGGTCGCCGAGGATCGTTTACGGTCCACCCCCGGCCGGGTTCGCGTGGCGTATGACCTGGCCTTCGGACCAGATTGTGTCTCGCCGCGCGGGTCAGGCAGGAGGTGACGACGTGGTGCTGGCGGCGGCGGCGGTCACCAGGCCCAGGTGCGCAGGCCGACGATGCCGTGGGCGATCAGGTAGAGCGTCATGCCGAAGCAGGCGACGGCGGCGGCGCTGGGGAACAGGCGGCGGAGCAGGGGCTGCTTGCCGGCGACGGCGGCGCGGATGGCCTCGGCGAGGGCGCCGGCGGAGGCGGCGGCGAACGCGAGCGTGCACAGGCACAGGCCGATGCTCCACGGGTTGGCGGTGGCGAACCGCTCGAGCTCGAACACGAGGAGCAGCAGCGAGGGCAGGACCGCGAACAGCAGGGCGGCGGCGGCGGTCCAGAGGTGGAGGGCGAGCTCGCCGGGGGCGAGGGCGCGGCCGTCGAAGCGGCGCAGGCCGGCGCGCAGGGCCCAGCCGAGGGTCCACAGCGGGGTCAGCTGGATGAGCAGGAGGGCGGCCTGGAGGGCGCGCAGGCGCAGCCAGGCGAACGTGTGCGAGCCGGCGGAGAAGTAGGCCATGCCGGCGTCGACGACGCGGCGGCCCTCGCGGTCGGTGGTGAGGCGCACGCTGGTGCCGCTCTGGTGGGGCAGGCGATAGCCGTCGGCGCCGGTGGGCACGAGGGTGGCGGCGCCGCCGGCGAGCCGCTCGAGGCCGAGGCCGCGCGGGTCGGCGCGCAGCGAGATGCCCTCGGTGGCGCGCTGGATGAAGCCGAACAGCTGCATGCGCGGGTTGTCGAAGTGATAGAAGCCGGCGGCCGCGGCGAGGGCCTCGGGGTCGGGCTGGGCGGTCGGCGGCGGGGGCAGCTCGCGGCCGCGGGCGAGGTGGGCGAACAGCAGGCCGCGGATCTCGGCGTAGGCGCGCGGCGAGTGGGTGGCGTTGAGCAGCATGACGTAGCCGAGGCCGAGCTCGGGGAAGTAGCGGTAGCAGGACAGGAAGCCGTGGATGCCGCCGTCGTGGCCGCGCGAGCGCGCGGGGTGGAGCACGTCGCCGTAGTTGCCGAGGCCGTAGGCGGTGTCGGGGCCGCGGTGGTCGAGCGAGCCGGGGCGCTCGATGCGGGCGAGGGTGGCGCGGTCGACGAGGTCGGTGCCCTCGCCGCGGACCAGCCAGAAGTGCACGAGCGCGGCGAGCTCGCGCGGCGAGGCGAGCAGCGAGCCGGCGGGGGCGTGGGCGATCGGGTGGAACGGGGCCACGCGCTCGCGGTCGAGGTAGCCGGTGGCGAGGCGGTCGGCGAGCTCGGGCGTGCGGCGGAACCTCGCCGTGGGCATGCCGAGCGGGGTGAGCACCTCGCGCTCGAGCCAGGCGTCCCAGGCCTCGCCGGTGGCCAGCTCGATGGCGTGGCCGGCGACGGTGTAGCCGGGGTTGGCGTACGACATGCGGGTGCCGGGGCGCCAGCGGGCGGCGCGCGAGCGCGGGTTGAGGGCCAGGGCGTCGCGCGGGGAGGTGCCCTCGGCGGCGTAGTACTCGTTGAAGCGCATGTCGTCGAAGCCGGCGGTGTGCTCGAGCGCGTGGGCCAGGGTGATCGGCGAGGACGCGGCCCACGGGTTGTCGAGCTCGATCTCCGGCATCGTCTCGGACAGCGGGCGCTCGAGGTCGAGGCGGCCCTGCTCGGCCAGGCGGGCCACCCCGAGGGCGACGATGCTCTTGGTGATCGAGCCGACGCGGAACTGGGTGTCGGCGTCGACGGGGCGGCCGCTGGCGCGGTCGGCCAGGCCGACGCCGCCGGACCACACGACGCCGTCGCGGTCGACGAGCGCGAGGCCGACGCCGGCGACGCCCTCGCGCGCGAGCACGGCGGCGACTTCGGCGCGCAGCTCGTCGAGGCTGGCCGGGGCGGCGACGTCGAGGGCGACGCCCGCGGTGTGGGCGACGAGGGTCGGCTCGTCGAGCGGGCGCGTCGCGGCGAGCGGGGCGTCGCCGGCGGGCGCGGCGGCGAGGGCGGCGAAGGTCAGGCAGGCGGCGAGCGGCGCGAGTCGTCGCGCCCGCAGGGCCCGGTGTTCCGCGGCCGAGGTGTCGTGCATCGGGCGAGTGTACACCCCGGGGCGCGCCGGCCTCGGCGACGGCGCGTTCGGTGGTGGTGCTACTCGACGCGGCAGGGCAGCGGGCCGGTGGCCGTGAAAAAGTCGGCGCACGCGGGCGGCGGGGTGAACGTGGCGCCGATGCGCCGGCGGCCGTCGACGCTGTCGGGGCTAACGGCGACGTCGCGGGTGCCGGCGGCGGACTCGACGGTGAGGCGCAGCGGTCGCTCGGCGGCGGCGATGACGTCGAGCAGGCGCCGGAGGTCGGCGTGGCCGAGGGGGTCGCCGTCGACGGCGCGCACGCGGTCGCCCGCGACCAGGCCGGCGCGCGCGGCGGGGCCGCCCTCGACGACCGAGCCGACGTGCAGCGGGCAGCGCTCGCGCAGGCGCTCGTCGAGCGCGCAGGCGCGGGCCTGCTGCTCGGCGGCGGCGCAGGCGGCGGGGTCGCGGGTGGTCGTGCAGCGCTCGTAGTCGTCGACGCGGAGGGTGGGGCACGACCAGCGCGGGTGGTCGGCGACGCAGCGGTCGATCAGCGGGACGTCGAAGCTGCGCATCTCGGGGTCGCAGGCGCCGCGCTGGACGGCGACGATGCGCCCGCACAGGGCGCGACGTCCGGCCGCGTCGAGGTCGGCGAGGTGCTGCGGGGCGGGGTCCGCGGCGGGCGGGGCGGGGTCCGCGGCGGGCGGGGCGTCGGCGGTGCAGGCCGAGAGGAGGGCGGCGAACAGGCGGGGCGAGGGCCGGGGCACGCGGGGGGATGTACCACGGGACAGGTCGCGTCCCGGGGCCTCAGTCGCCGGCGTGGGCGGCGAGCAGGCGGCGCCAGCGGGGGTCTTGCTGCACGCCGGCCAGCGCGGCGGCGAGGCGCAGGCGCTCGGCCATGAAGCTCGGCGAGGTGGCGCGGGCGAGGGCACGTTCGGCGGCGGCGAGGGCGTCGTCGAGGCGGCCGCGGGTGGCGGCGATCTCGGCGCGGCGCAGCTCGAGGTCGGCGAGGGGGTCGTCGCGCTCGGCGGCGGCGGCGGTGCGCAGGGCGGCGGCGGCGTCGAGGTCGGCGGCGGCTTCGTCGAGGTCGCCGAGGGCCTGCCAGGCCTGGCCGCGCATCGTCAGCAGCGCGGCCTTGGTGTCGAGATCGTCCGGGGTCTCGGCGGGCAGGCTCTCGATGTCGGCGCCGACGCGCAGCCAGATCTGCTGCAGCTCGGCGTCGAGGTGCATGTGCGTGGCGGTGGCCAGGGCCTCGCGGACCAGCGCGGCGTAGCGCGGGCCGTAGGCGGCGCGCAGCAGCGGGAGGATCTCGACCGGGCGCGCGCGCAGGTGCTGGCGCAGGCGGAGGCGGTGGCGCGGGTCGTCGGGCGAGACGGTCGCGAGGGCCGCGGCGGCCTCGGTCGAGCGGCCGAGCTCGTGGGCGACGAGCACGCGCCACAGCGGGTCGTGCTCGGGGGTGAGGGCGGCCATGGCCTCGTGCCAGCGGTTGGCGACCATGAGGCGGGCGACGGCGTCGTGGGCGGTCGAGCCGGCCGGCGGGGCCAGGCGGGCGCCGGCGATCGAGATGCGGCGGACGTGGGCGCGCAGGTGCTGGGCGCCCATGCCGGGGCTGTCGGTCGAGCGCAGGGCGAGGGTCGCGGGGCCGGGGGACAGCTGCTGCTCGAGCGGGAAGCTGCGGCGCTCGGGGTGGTCGCCGCGCTCCTCGATGTCGATCATGCGCTGCTCCGGGAGGAGGCGGGCGGCGAGGACGTGGCGGGTGGTCGCCCGCGGGCTGTCGGTGGCGCGCGGGCCGAACTCGTGGCGGCCGTACGACTCGGGCGAGGTGAAGATGCTGTAGCGGCGCAGGTAGCCGCCGCCGCCGCCCGCGGCGACGCCGAGCTCGAACAGGTCGCCGGTGGCCTCGCGGCGGACGGTGACGTCGAGCTGGGCGGCCCACTCGGCGCGCTCGACCTCGAGTTCGAACTCGACGATCAGCGGGCCGCCCGAGAGCTCGATCGGCAGGGTCATGAGGTCGCCGCTGTCGGCGAAGGCGTCGACGGTGAGCGCGCCGCGCACGCGGTCGAGGTGGAGCAGCGAGGGCCGCTCGACGTGCCAGGCGTGGTCGAGCGGGCGGTCGAAGCGCAGCTCGACGGCGTCGCGGCGCTCGACCGCGGGGGCCAGGCGGTCGACCGCCCGCTCGCAGTCGGCGCGCGCGCCCGGCGGGAGGTCGTCGCGGGCCAGCAGCTTGTGGGCGATGCGCAGGGCGTCGCCGAGGCGCAGGGCCTGCTCGTAGCTGGCCATGGCGGCCAGCGCGGCCGCGAGGTCGCCGTCGTGGGCGAGCGCCTCGTAGCCGGCGGCGGCGCGCGCGGGCTCGCCGGCGGCGCTGTGCAGCTCGGCGGCGCGGCGCTGGACGGCGCGGCCGTCGGCCTCGGTCTGGGCCAGGGGGATGCGGCGCTCGAGCGCCTCGGCGGCGGCGCTGTAGAGGCCGAAGCCGACGAGGTCCTCGGCGCGGGCCCAGGCGCGCGCGAGCACCGGGTCGGCGACGGCGGAGGGCGCCGCGGTGACGCGCGACGCGGGGGCCGCGGTGAGCGGGGGGCCGCCGGCGCCGAGCACGGCGAAGCGCGAGCCGTCGGCGTCGCGCAGGTCGACCAGGAGCTCGGCGGCGGGGTCGCCGTCGAAGTCGCCGACGACCTCGGGCACGACGTGGCCGAGGCGCGCGGGGGCGAAGCCGCCGTCGGCGAGCTGGCGCCACAGCAGGCACGAGGCGAACTCGCCGGGCGGCATCTCGTAGCGGGCGATGATGTCGTCGAGGCCGTCGCCGTCGAGGTCGCCGGCGCCGAGCCAGCGCACGTGGCCGATGCCGGCGGCGCCGGCGGGCACCGGGAGCGGGGCGTGGTACACGGGCTTCAGCTCGTCGCCGAAGCGGCGCACGACGTAGAGGCCGGGGGGCTCGCCGTGGGGCTTGCTCGGGGGGAAGGCGGTCTTGCTCGCGGCGGCGTTGTCCTTGGTGATGGCGAGCAGGGTCCCGCCGTCGGCGGCGCGCAGCGCGGTCAGGCCGTGCACGTGGCCGAGGCGCCAGCGGGCGCCGACCTGCAGGCCGCCGTGGCTGGCGGCCTCGAGCACGCGGACCTCGTAGGCGCGCCAGGGGCCGAGGGCGACCGCGAGTTCGTCGCGGCCGTCGCCGTCGAAGTCGCCGGCGGCGAGCGCGTTGATGTCGCTGTGGACCGCGTCGATGGCGTTGAGGGCGGGGGCGCGGTGCCAGGCGCCGGCCTCGTCGCGGGTGATGCGGTGGAGCTTGCGGGTGTAGGAGCCGGTGCCGACGTAGAACTCGCGGCGGCCGTCGCCGTCGAGGTCGGCGGCGGCGGTGGCGGTGGGCATGTCGTCCTCCCACGCGAGCACGGGCTTCAGGTCGTCGACGGCGACCTCGTAGAGGGTGGCGACGCCGTCGCGGTGGCCGACGAGGTGGGCGGGCTCGCCGGGGCCGCGGGTCAGCGGCCAGCGGTTGAGCTGGCTGCCGTCGAGGCTGTGGCGGGTGCCGAGCGGGCCGATCGGCGTCAGGCCGGCGTCCATGCGGTGCAGCACGATCGACTGGTCGGCGCCGCGGATGGCCCCGACCGCGAGCTCCATGCGGCCGTCGCCCTCGAGGTCGAGCGGGTAGGCGCCGTAGCCCTCGGCGTCGGCGAGCGTGACCGCGTTGAGGGCGCGCAGCAGCGGGGCGGTGGCCTCGTGGTCGGGCCCGGCGTCGCCGCCGTCGACCTCGGCGAGCAGGCCGTCGACGTCGCGGAGGGCCGCGGCGGCGTCGGCCCGCAGCCCCGACCACGTCGGGGTCGCGACCGCCTGCGGCCAGCGCTCGCCGGCGTGGCGGGCCAGCGTCGCCAGCTCGTGGAACTGCCAGCGCTCGCGGAACAGCTCGGCGATGCGCAGGAAGATCGCGGGCTCGCGGGGGTCGCGCTCGGCGAGCCCGGTGTAGGCCTCGACGACCGCGGTGAGGGTGGCCTTGCGATCGCCGGCCGCGGCCATGCGGTCGGCCCACAGCAGCCAGGCGTCGACGGCGGCCCGCGAGGCGCGGTGCTCGGGCTCGCCGACGAACGCGCGCAGGGCGTCCTCCGCCTCGGCGCGGCGGCCGGCGGCGAGCAGGCGGTCGATGCCGGCGGCGACGACCTTCAGGCGCTCGGCGGCGGCCTGCTCGGCGAGGGCGCGCGCGCGGTAGGCCTGGTAGGCGCGGCCGCCGAGCAGCAGGGCCACGGCGCCGCTGATCGCGAGCGCGGCGAGCAGGGCCCGGCGCCACCGGCGGGCCCGCTGGGCCTCGCGCTCGAGGGTGAGGACGTCGAGCAGGGCCTGCATCGACGGCCAGCGGTCCTCGGGCCGCGCGGACAGGCCGCGGAGCACCGCCTCCTCGAGCCACGCGGGGTGCTTGTGGGGGGCGGGCGAGCGCAGCGGGTCGCCGATGCGGATCTGGGCCACGAGCGCCGCGGGCGAGTCGCCGTGGAACGGGCGCATGCCGTGCAGCGCCTCGTAGAGGGCGACGCAGAAGCTGTACTGGTCGCTGTGCGGGCCGACGCCGTCGTTGACGTGCTGCTCGGGGGCCATGTACGGGAGCGTGCCGATCAGCGCGCCGCGCCCGGCGACGGTGGCGAGCGGGCGCACGCCGCTCTGCTCGGTGACGGCGTCGAGCTCGTCGGGGGCGTTGTAGCGGGCCACGCCGAAGTCGGCGACGCGCACGCGGCCGTCGTCGCCGACGAGGATGTTGTCGGGCTTGACGTCGCGGTGCACGAGGCCGACGGCGTGGGCGGCGACCAGCCCGCGGCCGGCCTGCACGAACACGGCGACGATGTCCTGCCAGCCGCGCGGGGTGTCGTCGCGCCAGCGCCGCAGGGTGCGGCCCGAGACGTACTCCATGGCCACGAACACCTGCCCGGCGTACACGCCGATGTCGTGGATGGCGACGATGTTGGGGTGGGAGATCTTGGCGAGGGCCTGGGCCTCGCGCAGCAGCAGCGCCTGGCTGCGGCGCGCGCGGGCGTCGTCGGGCTCGGCGTACATCAGCTTGATGGCGACGCGGCGGTCGAGCTCCGGGTCGTAGGCGGCGTAGACCACGCCCATGCCGCCGGCGCCGAGCTCGGCGTCGACGCGGAAGCGGCCGATGAGGCCCGGCATGTCGCCGACGGGGACGTCGGGCTCGCCGCTGCGGGCGGTCGGCGCTCCGGCGGAGTCGGGCCGGAGCGTCACCTCCGACCACAACGGGGGGTCGCGGTCATCCATCCGACGACGCGACTCTACCGCAACCCACGCGGGCGTACTCGTGGGTCTCAGGGCGCGAGCCCGAGGGCCGCGCGGCCGAGCGCGTGGGCGTCGCGGGTGGCCGCGAGGCTGTCCGGGGTCGCGAGGCCGCGGAAGGCCCGCTCGTGGAACCGCTCCTGCGGGAGGATGCGGGCGAACGCGGCCCGGATGTCGGGCGGCGCCGCGGGGTCGCCGGCGATCGCCGCGATCCGCGCGAGCCGCATGGCCTCGGCGTGGGCCCCGATCGCGCAGCCGGTCGCGAGGTCGACGATCGCCGGCAGGGTGCGCCGCCAGTAGCGGGCCTCGGGCTCGCCGACGATCTCGCCGGCGAGCCCGCGGGCCCGCAGCAGCTCGCCGACCCAGGCGGCGTGGCGGCGCTCCTGGGCGGCGATGGTGGTCAGCACGCGGTGGGCCCGCGCGCCGGGGCGGGCGTGGCGGTCGCGCAGGGCCTCGATGCGGGCCGCGGCCGTGACCTCGCCGCGGTACTGGGCCAGCAGCCAGGCGTGCAGGCGCCGCGGGTCGTCCCTGGTGGCGGCCCACCACTCGTTCGAAGTCTTCATGGTCGTGCACCTCCGATGCCGCGAATGTGCCGCCGCGGGCTATCGGCGTCGACTAGAATGTCCCGATATGTCATCGGCGGCGGCGATACTCGACGGCGAGCTGCTGCGGGCCTTCGTGGCCTTCGCGGAGGCCCGCAGCTTCACCCACGCGGCGCGGGCGGTCGGGCTGTCGCAGCCGGCGCTGTTCGAGCGCGTCGGCCGGCTCGGCGAGGCGGTCGGCGCGGCGCTCTACGAGCGCGAGGGGCGGGCGCTGCGGCTGACCGCGGCGGGCGAGCGGGTGGCGGCGTTCGCCCGCGAGTCGCTGGCGCGGGCGCGGGCGTTCGCGGGCCAGCTGCACGGCGAGGCGGCGCGGGAGACGGTGGTGCTGGCGGCGGGCGAGGGCTCGTACCTGTACCTGCTGGGGCCCGCGCTGGCGGCGTTCGCCCGCGAGGACGCGGCCGAGCTGCAGCTGCTGACCCGCGGGGCGCGCGACGTGGCCGCGGCGGTGCGCGAGGGCGCGGCGCAGCTCGGGGTGGCGGTGCTGGACCTCGTGCCCGAGGGGCTGGTCGGCCGCGAGCTGGTGCGCACGCCGGTGTGCGTGGCGCTGGCGGCCCGCCACCCGCTGGCCGCGCGGCGGTCGCTGCGGCTCGCCGACCTGGCGCGCGAGCGGCTGATCCTGGCGCCGTCCGGGCAGGTCCACCGCGACTTCGTGGGCCGCGCGCTCGCGGGGGTCGGGCACGCCGCGGGCCCGCCGATCGAGGCCGACGGCTGGCCGCTCATGCTGCACTTCGCCAGCCTCGGCCTCGGGGTGGCCATTATCAACGGCACGTGCAAGCTGCCGCGCGGGCTGGTGGCGCGGCGGGTCCGCGAGCTCGGCGAGGTCACGTACAAGCTGGTGACGCGCCGCGGGGCGACGCTGGCCCCGGCGGCGGCGCGGCTGGCCGACAGGATCGCGGCGAGCGCGGCGGGGCGGCGCTGAGCGGCGGGGTCGACGGCTGTCCCCGAGGACAGGTGGTCCGGGGGGCAGGCGGTCGCGGCGAGCGCGGGGTCAACGGCTGTCCCTGAGGACAGGTGCGCCGGCGGTGAGGCTGCGGCAGGCGGCGGGGTCGACGGCTGTCCCCGAGGACAGGTGGTCCGGGGGCAGGCGGTCGCGGCGAGCGCGGGGTCAACGGCTGTCCCTGAGGACAGGTGCGCCGGCGGTGAGGCTGCGGCAGGCGGCCACGCCGAGGTAGGCCGACGTCGCCGCGAGCACGAGCACCGCCGCGGCGGCGCCGGCCCGGCGCAGCGAGGGGGCGCGGCCGGCGGGGTCGCGGGGCGCGAGGGCGGGGGCCCGCTCGGCGGACGCGCTCGACCAGCGGGCGGCCACGCGGAAGATGTCGGCGCGGCGGGCGGGGAACCGCTGGAGGAGGCGTTCGAAGCTGTCGGAGATGCGGCCGCGCTGGCGCAGCCGCTCGATGGCGGCGGCGGCCAGCTCCGCGGCGGAGGCGGGCGCGGGCAGCGAGGCGGCGATGTCGTGGCCCTCGGGGCCGAGGCCGATGAACGCGCGCAGGTCGTCGGCCGCGAACAGGTCGGTGAGGAGGGCGTGGAACTCCTCCTCGCGGGTGGGCTGCGGCATCGGCGAGATTCTACGCCGCGGCGCGGCGGGCCCGCGTGAGGCGACAGTCACACGGGCGCGCGAGCGCGCGGACGCCTCAGGGGATCAGCACGAGCTTGCCGGTCAGTCGTCCGCCGCGCGACTGCTCGAGGGCGGCCTCGGCCGCGGTCAGCGGCAGGGTGGCGGCGACGCGGACCGACACCCCGCGTTCGGCGACCGCGTCGACGAGCTTGCGCAGGCGTTCGCCGGTGGGCCGGCCGAGCACGCTGCGCGAGCTGAACGGGGGCACGAGGATGTTCATGGTCTCGAGCGCGCCCTCGGCGGCGATCATGACGTGGCGCCCGCCGGGCCCGAGCAGGCGCCGGCAGGCGGCCCCGCCGTAGCCGCCGACGCAGTCGAACACGAGCTGGTAGGGGGCGAAGGCGCGGGCCCGGGCGAGCGCGTCGCCCCGCGTGTAGTCGAGGACCTCGTCGGCGCCGAGCGAGCGCACGAGCTCGATGTTGCGGGCCGAGCACACGCCGACCGCGTGGCCGCCGTGCAGCTTGACGATCTGCACGGCCAGCTGACCGACGCCGCCGGAGGCCCCGAGGATCAGCGCGCGCTGGCCGGCCCGCAGGCGCCCGACGTCGACGACGCTGCGCCAGGCGGTGACGCCGGCGACCGGCAGGGCGCCGGCCACGACCATGTCGAAGCCGCCCGGCAGGCGCGCGACCTGGTCGGCGCGCACGACCACGGTGTCGGCGTAGCTGCCCCGCTGGCCGCGCGAGAAGTCGGTGCCGCCGACCACACGATCGCCGGGTCGGAGGTCTCCGACGTCGGCGCCGACGGCCTCGACGGTCCCCGCGAAGTCGACGCCGACCACGACCGGCGGCGGCGGACCGACGAGCCGCGCGGCCAGCCGCAGCGGGCCGCGCGTGCGCATCTTCCAGTCGACGGGGTTGACGCCGACGGCCGCGACGCGCACGCGGAGCTCGTCGGCGCGCGGCTCGGGGGTCGGCAGCTCGGTGAGCACCAGCGGCTCGCCGGCGGCCCATGACCTCTGCGCCATCGCCTTCATCGCCGGCGCTCCGGATCTCTGGGGGTTCGCACGCGGCGCAGTGTACCCGCACGCCGGCGTGTTCACAGGCGCCGCGCGGCCCGGCGGAGCCGACGTTCGCCGGACGCGGCGGGGCACGCCGGCGTGTTCACAGGCGCTGTTCGCCGGCAGCGGCGGGGCACGCCGGCGTGTTCACAGGCGCCGCGCGGCGCGGCGGAGCCGGCGTTCGCCGGCAGCGGCGGCGCACCGCGGCGTTCGGCCCGGCGCTGCGGCTCGTGGGGAGCGCCGCGCCACGGAGGCCCGCGGGGCCCGCGAGCCGCGGCGTTCGGGCCCGGCGCCGCGGCTCGTGGGGAGCGCCGCGCCGCGGAGGCACGCGGGGCCCGCGGTCGAGCGGGGCCCGTCGCGGTGGCGTGGGGCCGCCGGCTGCGTTAGCGTGCGGGGCGTGCGGCGCATCATCGTGTTCGGGGCGACCTCCGCCATCGCCGCCGAGGTGTGCGTGCGCTGGGCGGCGCGCGGCGATCGGCTGCACCTCGTCGGCCGCGATGCGGAGCGGCTGGCGGGGGTCGTCGCGCGCTGCGCGGGCGCCGAGGTCACGAGCGGGTGCGGCGACTTCGTCGACCTGGCGCGGGCCGAGGCGCTCGCGGCCGAGGGGGTGGCGGCGCTCGGCGGCGCGGTGGACGTCGCGCTCGTGGCCCACGGGGACCTCGGCGACCAGGCGCGCAGCGAGCACGACGTGGCCGAGGCGGCGCGGATCGTCGAGGTCAACCTCGTGTCGGTGCTGGCGGTCGTGGTGCCGCTGGCCAACCTGCTCGAGCGCCAGCGCGGCGGCACGCTCGCGGTGATCACCTCGGTCGCGGGCGAGCGCGGGCGGCCGCGCAACTACACCTACGGGGCCGCGAAGGGGGCGCTGCACGTGTACCTGCAGGGGCTGCGCAGCCGCCTGTACGCCGCGGGGGTGACGGTGACGACGCTGAAGCTCGGGCCGGTCGACACGCCGATGACGGCCGGGCACGCGAAGAACCGGCTGTTCACCACGCCGTCGCGGGCCGCGGCGGCGATCGACCGGGCCGTCGAGCGCCGCCGCGCCGTCGCGTTCGTGCCGTGGTACTGGCGGCCGATCCTGTTCGTGGTCCGCCACACGCCCGAGCCGCTGTTTCAGCGGCTCGGGTTCCTCTCGGGGCGGTGAGGCTCGCCGCGGGCGAGGTCAGCGGGCGCGCACCAGGCGGACGATGTCGACGATCAGGCCGACGACGAGGCCGGCCCCGCCGAGCATGAGGAACAGGGCGACGGCGCCGAGGTCGGCCATCGACTCCGAGCCGCTGCTGGTGAACGTCGCGACCATCTGGGCCCAGCCGATCGCCAGGCCGACGTGGGCGCCGACGAACGCGGCGCGCAGGCCGAGCGCGCCGAGCAGGGCGAGCACGCCGGTGATCGCGGCGATGACCTGAGCGACCGGGAGCACGGTAGCGACGGTGGGCGGGGCGCCGTTGTTGAGCCAGCCGGACAGCAGCAGCAGGCCGATCCAGGCGGCGGCGCTGACGACGAACACGAGGAGCCACCAGGGGCTGCGGGAGGCGGGGAGCACGGGCCGAGTGTAACCGTTATGGCCAGGCGACGCGGCCCTGGCGCTCGAGCCACCAGAAGACGCCGCAGAAGACCATGGCGTTCTGCACCGAGTCGCCGAGCTGCGCGCGCAGCTCGGCCGGGGAGGCGAGCACGACCTCGATGTCCTCGCCCTCGTCGAAGGCGGTCTCGGCGGTGGGGCGGCAGCCCTCGGCGAGCACCGTGTAGCAGGTGTTGGTCTGGAAGGCGGCGTTGGGGGCGACGGCGCCGAGCCGCGAGATGCGCTCGGCGGTGTAGCCGGTCTCCTCGCGCAGCTCGCGGGCGGCGGCCTGCTCGGGGGTCTCGTCCGGCTCGACCATGCCGGCGGGCAGCTCGAGCTCGAAGCGGCGGGTGCCGTGGCGCCACTGGCGGACGAGCACGAGCTGGCCCGCGGGCGTGAGGGCGACGATGTTCACCCAGTCGGGGGCCTCGAGCGCGACGTAGGGGCGCACGCTGCCGGTCCGGGGGTGCACGGCCTCGTCCTCGCGGACGCGGAAGATCGGCGTGCGCGCGAGCTCGCGGGACGCTCCGTAGCGGAACGGTCTCAGGGTCGTCATGGGCCGCATGATGCCACGCGGCGGCGACGCGGGGCCGGGGTCGGCGGGCGTCGGGGAGCCGCGCGGAGACGTCCGCGGCGGCGCGTCGCGGCTGGTCGAAGGGCCAGGTCGGCGCGGGCGTGCAGACGCGGGGGCGACCCGTTACCATCGGCCCACCATGGCGGCTGGCAGCAGCGGGCCCGCGGCCCCGACGGGCCTCGATCGCCTCATCCACCCGCGGACCCGGGCGGACGGCGGCGACGGGCTGCGGCGGGCCCGCATCCTGCTCGGCGTGCTGTGCGTGTTCGTGGTCGTGTGCCCGATCGCGGCGCTCAACCTGGCCCGCGGCCCCGCGCCGCGGCTGGCCCTGGCGCCGCTGTGCGTGTGGCTGACGGCGCTGGCGCTGCTCGTCGCGGTCCGCCGCGGGGCCCCGGCGGCGCGCCTCGGCGTGGTGTTCACCGGGCTGGTCGCGGTCGTCGTCAGCGGGGCGGCGTTCCGGCTCGGCGGGCTGGTCAGCCCGGCGCTGCTGGCCCTGCAGGTGATCCCGGTGCTGGCGGTGTTCATCGGCGGCGCGCGCTTCGGCCCGGTGTTCGGCGCGCTGGTCGCGGGCGTGTACCTCGCGCTGGCCGCCGACACGGCGCCGGGCAGCTCCTCGAGCGTGCAGCTGATCGGGGCGCTGCTGGTGCTCGCGCTGCTGACCACCGTGGCGGTCTCGTTCGAGACCCAGCGCGCGCGCGCGGTCGAGGGGTTCGAGCGCGCGGTCGCGGCGGCCGAGGCGGCCAAGGCCCAGGCCGAGCGGGCGAGCGCGGCCAAGAGCGAGTTCCTGGCCAACATGAGCCACGAGATCCGCACGCCGATGAACACCGTGATCGGCATGACCGGCCTGCTGCTCGAGACCGAGCTCGACGCCCAGCAGCGCAGCTTCGCCGAGCTGGCGAGGACCAGCGGCGAGGCGCTGCTGGCCCTCATCAACGACATCCTCGACTTCTCCAAGATCGAGGCCGGCGAGCTCCAGCTCGAGCGCGTGCCGATCAGCGTGCGCGAGTGCGTCGAGACCGCGATCGAGGTGCTGTCGGTGGCGGCCGCGGAGAAGCGGATCGAGCTGGCGTTCCGCATCGACCCGGCGGTGCCGATCGCGATCCTCGGCGACGCCACGCGGCTGCAGCAGACGCTCGTCAACATCCTCGCCAACGCGGTCAAGTTCACCAGCGAGGGCGAGGTGTTCGTCGACGTCGGCGCGCGCACGCTGGCCGCCAGGCGCGACGCGGTCGAGGTCGAGTTCATGGTCCGCGACAGCGGCTGCGGCATCAAGCCGGCGGCCCTGCCGACCCTGTTCGACGCGTTCAGCCAGGAGGACGCCTCGACCACCCGGCGCTACGGCGGCACCGGGCTCGGGCTCTCGATCTGCAAGCGCCTGGTCGAGGCCATGGGCGGGCGCATCTGGGTCGAGAGCGCGGTCGGGGTCGGCACCACGTTCCGCTTCACCGTGGTCGGGGCGCCGGCGCCGTACGTGCGCCCGAGCTACCTGACGGGCGAGAGCGCGGTGCTGGCCGAGCGGCGCGCGCTCGTCGTCGACGACAACGCGACCAGCCGGCAGATCGTCGCGCGCTACCTCGAGTCGTGGGGCATGCACGCGGCCGCGCTCGCCGCGGGCGAGGAGGCGCTGGCGCTGCTGCGCCGCGGGGAGCGCTTCGACTGCGCCATCCTCGACCTGCACATGCCGGGCATGGACGGGCTGACGCTGGCGGCGGCGATCCGCCGCGAGGCCGGCGGCGCCGGGCTGCCGCTGATCGTGCTCACCACGCTCGGGCAGCGCGAGCAGCGGCCGGAGGCGGCGCTCGCGGCCGCCTTCCTGAGCAAGCCGCTGAAGCCGTCGCAGCTGTACAACGCCCTGGTGGAGGTGCTGGTGCCGGGCGAGGTCGCGGTGGCCAGCGACCTGCACGTGCGCATCGCCGCGGCGCGCGAGCTGCCGCGCGGCCTGCGGGTGCTGCTCGCCGAGGACAACCTCAACAACCAGCGCGTGGCCCAGCTCTCGCTCGAGCGCCTGGGCCTGCGCGCCGACGCGGTGGCCAACGGCCTCGAGGCGGTCGAGGCGGTCCGCAGCCGCCCGTACGACGTCGTGCTCATGGACGTGCAGATGCCGGAGCTCGACGGCATCGCCGCGACCCGGCGGATCCGCGGCGACCCGGCGACCCGGCCGCGCCCGTACATCATCGCCGTGACCGCCAACGCCACCGTCCACGACCGCAAGCGCTGCCTCGACGCCGGCATGGACGCGTACATCAGCAAGCCGTACCGCCTGCGCGACCTCCGGCGGATCCTCCGCGAGTACGTGCAGCGCGGCGAGGCCGGCGCCGCGGCGGCGACGGCGACGGAGGTCGTCGCCGCCGCGCCGGCGGTCGACCCGCTCACCGTGCTCGACCTGCGCGCGCTCGACGTGCTCGCCGAGGTCTACGACGAGCCGGGCCAGCTCGACGCGGTGCTGCGCAAGTTCCTGCCCGACCTCGGCGCGCTCATCGGCCGCATCGCCGAGGCGGCCCGCACCGCCGACGCGCGCGGGCTGGTGCTCGCGGCCCACACCCTGAAGTCGCACAGCCAGCTGCTCGGCGGGGTCGAGCTGTCGCTGCTGGCCGCCGAGGTCGAGCGCCGCGGGGCCGAGGGCTCGCTCGGCGCCGACCTGCTGCAGCGCATCGAGGACATCCACGCCGCCCACGCGCGCCTGCTGGCCGCCCACGCGGCGCGGCTGGAGGACCCGGGGTGAGCGACGCGCGCGCGGTCGACGTGCTGGTGGTCGGCGCCGGGCCCACGGGGCTGACGGCGGCGCTCGAGGCGGCGCGCCAGGGGCTCACGGTCGCGGTGGTCGACGCGAAGCCGCGGCGGGCGGCGATCTCGCGGGCGCTCGTGGTCCACGCGCGCACGCTCGAGGCGTTCGAGCGCGTCGGCGTGGCCGCGGCGGTGCGGGCCGCGGGGGTCCCGTTCGCGGCCCTGCGCGTGACGCCGGTGGTCGGCGCGCCGGCGATCCGCATCGACCTGCGGCGGCTCGCGTGGGGCGACACGCGCTACCCCTACTGGCTGGCGATCCCGCAGTACGAGACCGAGCGCTGCCTCGAGGAGGGCCTGGCCGCGGCCGGGGTCGCGGTCGGCTGGGGCGCGCGGTACGTCGGCCACGACGATCGCGGCGACCACGTCGAGGTGCGCACGCGCGACGCCGACGACGCGCCCGCGGTCTGGCGGGCGAAGTGGCTGATCGGCTGCGACGGCGGGCGCAGCGCGGTGCGCGAGGCGGCCGGCATCGCCTTCGCGGGCGCCAGCCTCGACCGCACCTTCGTGATCGCCGACGCGATCGGCGCGCCCGGGCTGCCGGAGGACGAGGGCGCCGCGGTGATGGCCCGCGACGGCGTGCTGTTCATGGTGCCGATGCCCGAGCCGGGGCGCTGGCGGATCATCGCTCACCTCGCGCGCCACCCGTCCGACCGGCGGGTGGACATCGACGCGGCGTTCGTCGATCGGCTGGTCGCGCGGCGCATGGGCGTCGAGTTCGGCGCGCGCGACCTCCGCTGGACGTCGCAGTTTCGCGTCCGCATGGGCGTCGCCCGCAGCTACCGCGCCGGCCGGGTGTTCCTCGCTGGCGACGCGGCCCACCTGCACAGCCCGGTCGGCGGGCAGGGCCTCAACACCGGGGTGCAGGACGCCCAGGCGCTGGTCTGGCGGCTGGCCCTGGCCCTGCGCGCGCCGTCGCATCACCCGCGCCTGCTCGACAGCTACGAGGCCGAGCGCCGGCCGCTGGCGCGGGCCTCGGTGCGGACCACCGGCCTGGCCACGCGGGTGATGACGCTGCAGGTCGGCGTGCTGGCGGCGCTGCGCGGGCGCGTGGCCCGGCTGGTGCTCCGCCGCCCGCGCGTGCAGCAGCGGTTCGCCCGCGCGATCGGCATGCTCGACCAGGCGGTGCCCGACAGCCCGATCGTGGCGCCGGGTCCGCTCGCCGGCCGGCGTCTGCCGGATCCGCGGGTCGACGAGCGCCGGCTGTGCGAGCTGCTCGACCCGCGGCGACACACGCTGCTGGTGCTGGGCGACGGGCGCGACGGCGAGGCGCACGCGGCCGAGCTGCGGGCGCGCGGGCTGCGGTGCGTGGTCGTCGGCGGCGGCGGATCCCCGGACTGGCCCGACGCCGACGGCGCGCTGCGGGCGAGCCTCGGCGGGGCGCGGCAGGTGCTCGTGCGGCCCGACCGCGTGGTCGCGGCGAGCGCCGCGGGGCTCGATCCGCGGTGGGTCGACGCCTACGCGCGCGAGCGGCTGGGCGTCGACCTCGCGGCGCTGTGACCCCGGCGCGGCTCAGCCGGGCCGCGCGCGCAGCCACGCCAGCGCGTCGGCCTCGCTGTTGAACATGCGGGTCGGCGCGCCGCGGCCGGCGGCCTGGAAGAAGTTGCCGATCACGCGGGCGACGCGGGAGCCGACCACGAGGGCGAGCGCGCGGTGGGACCGGGCGCCCTCGGGGTCGTGGAAGTGGCGGCGGGCCGCGGGGGCGAGGCTGCGGATGCGCGAGATGTCGACGAGCAGGGGCGCCGGGCCGCCGGCGCCGGACAGCACCAGGCGGAGGTTCTCCTGGACGTCGGCGAGGGTCATGTCGGTGCCGGCGTGCACGGTGATGCGGACAACGCCGTCGTCGCCGAAGACGATCCTCGCGCTCCGCGTCACGGTCTCACGGTTCTTCATCGCAGCAGCCCCGGCCGCCCACGCGCGGCGCCGGGATGGTACGCCGCGAGGGTGGCACCGACAAGGCGTGGACGCGTCGGCTCGCAAGTGCACGCCCGCCGCGGGCGGGCGCGTCACTCGACCGGGACGTCGAAGTGGACCGCCCAGTTGTGCAGCGGGTAGCCGTGGCGGCTGACGGTCGCGTCGGAGTCGCGGAGGTTGCCGCGGGGGCCGGTGGTGGGGCCGGCGGGCTGGCCGGCGACGCCGGTGTGGGCGTAGCGCAGGCGCTTGTTGCCGCCGACCGGCGGGGCGGCGAGGGTGACGCGCACGGTGGTCGCGTCGACGAGCGCGACCGCGGCGACGGCCGGCGGGGCGCCGCTGCTGTCGGTGAACTCGAAGCCGTAGTTGCCGGGGTCGGCGACGAGGGTGGTGTCGAGCACGAGCGGCGGGGCGGGCACGTCGAAGGCGACCGTGAGCACCTCGGCCGCGCGCGTGACCGTGCGCGGGCGCAGGGGGACCCACGGCTCGCCGTCGACGAGCACGCGGCGGTAGGCCTTGGCGTAGTACTCGCCGAGCCAGCGCGTGCCGTCGCCCGAGAGGTGCACGCCGTCGACGTAGGGGAAGATGTACTTCGGGGTCACGACGAACATGCGGTCGGGGCGGGCGTCGGCGGCGGCCAGCTGCTCGCCGGGGATCCGCGAGGTCGCCCCGGCCAGCGCGGTCCAGCTCGACATCTGACAGTAGAACATCGGCACCGGCAGGGTCTGGCCGGTGAGCGCCCGCGCGTCGGTCTCATAGTCGCTCTGCCAGGCCAGCAGGTCCTCGGCGTAGGCCAGGTTGCCGGCGATGTGGTCGCTCTCGCCGTGGATGATGGCGACCGCGCGGACGGCGTGCAGCTCGCCGAGCGCGGCCGCGATCGCGTGCCCGGCGGCGACCTGGGCCATGCCGACGGCGAACGGCGCGGTGCCCTTCTTCAGCGCGGCGTAGGGCTGGCCGCCGACGCCGTGGGCCGAGGCGAGGATCGCGTGGCTGCGCCCGGCGGCGAGCTCCTGCTCGGCGACCAGGTTGGCGGCGCCGGAGGCGATCGTCTCGCCCTCGATGCCGACCAGCGTCTCCACCAGCGGGATGAAATTAATCAAGTTGTCGGCGCCGGTGCGCACGCCGGGGTTGAACGAGACATTATTAAATGGCTGCGTGGTGCTGACGACGGCGGAGAAGCTGCCGGTCGAGAGGCTCCGGCCGCCGATCAGCAGGTGGTGCAGCGTGCTCGCCACGCACTCGCCGGACACGCACGGCTGGCCCGCGGGACAGGTGACGCCGCAGGCGCCGCAGTGCTGCTCGTCGTTGCTCGTGCGCACGCACGCCTCGCCGCAGGCGGTCAGGCCGGCGGCGCAGTCGGGCACGCACGCGCCCTGCGTGCAGGCGACGGCGGGCGGGCAGGCATGGCCGCACGCGCCGCAGTGGGCGGGGTCGTGCTCGAGGTCGACGCAGGCGGCGTCGCACAGGCTCGCGCCGGGGCCGCAGGCGGGCGCGCACTGGCCGGCGAGGCAGGCGAGGCCGGGCCCGCAGGGCGCGTCGCAGGCGCCGCAGTGGGCGGGGTCGTGCTCGAGGTCGACGCAGTCGGGGCCGCAGGCGGCGAGCGGGGCGGGGCAGGTCGACGGCGCGTCGCCGGTGGACTCGAGGGTGTCGACGGTCGGGCCGGCGGTGGTCGGGGCGTCGGTCGCCGCGGTCGGGGCCGTCGGCGTGGCCGTGGCCGCGGTCGAGGTGGATCCGTCGCCGCCGTCCTCGCCGGCGGTGCACGCGAGGGTCGACGCGAGCACGAGCGAGGCGACCGCGCGGAGCATCCCGGCGTTATCGATCGAAAGCCGGGTGCGGCGCAAGCGACGGGCGCGCGCGGGGCGGGTCCGTCGCGCGCGGGCGCGGCGTCAGGTGTTTGCGGCGCGCTGGATGACGGCGAAGATCGCCCCGTACGGATCCTTTAAGAATGCGTTGGGGCCGTGCGGGGAGTCCATCGGGCCGTGCACGACGTCGCCGCCGAGCTCGCCGGCGCGGCGCAGGGCGGCGGTGAGGTCGTCGACCGCGAAGTAGATCAGCCAGTGCGGCGGCACGCCGGGCCAGGCGTCGGTCATCTGCAGGCGGCCGGCCACCGGCCGCTCGCCGACGGTGTACATGCTGTAGTCGACGCCGCAGTCGGCGGGCGACGGGTGCTGCTCGTAGTCGAAGAGGGCGCGGTAGAAGCGGTCGGCGGCCCGGCCGTCGCGCGTGTAGAGCTCGGCCCAGCACGGCGCGCCGGGCACGTCCCACAGCTGGCTGCCGGCGTGCGCGCGCGGCTGCCACAGGCCGACCACGGCGCCGGTCGGGTCGGTGAGCAGCAGCATGCGGCCGAGGTCGGCGACGTCGTGCGGGGGGTACATGACGCTGCCGCCGGCGGCCACGGCGGCGCGCCCGCTGGCCTCGACGTCCGACGACTTCAGCCACACGGCCCACGCGGGCGGGCTCTCGACGCCGGGCATCGGCCCCGTCATGCCGGCGATCAGCTGGCCGTGGCGGCGGATGTTGATGTAGCCGGCGAGCTCGCGGATCGGGTCGTCGAACGTCCAGCCGAGCAGGCCGCCGTAGAAGCGCCGGGCGCCGGCGACGTCCGGGGTGGAGAGGCCGGCCCAGCACGGGGCGCCCTCGAGGAAACGCGGAGGAGTGGTCATGGCAGGGGCTCCAGGGGGGATTGCGCGATCGTGATCGCGGAGTGCAAGTGAACTTGCAATTAACAAGTAAAGTGCGTCAAGACAATTCTGCGCTAGAGTCGGCCGCCATGTCGGGGCGCAGCTTCGGGAGCTATTGCGGGGTGGCGCGGGCGCTCGAGGTGGTCGGGGAGCGCTGGGCGCTGCTGGTGGTCCGCGACCTGCTGGTGGGGCCGCGGCGCTTCACCGACCTGAGCCGCGGGCTGCCGAAGATCCCGAGCAACATCCTGTCGGCGCGCCTGAAGGAGCTCGAGCAGGCCGGGGTGGTGACGCGGCGGGTGCTGCCGCGGCCGGCGGGATCGATCGTCTACGAGCTGACGGACGACGGGCGCGGGCTCGAGGAGGTGGTGCTGGCGCTCGGCCGCTGGGGCGCGCAGCGGCTGGGCGAGCGGGCGCCGGACGAGGTCGTGACCGCCGACTCGCTGGTGATGGCGCTCCGCACCTGCTTCGTGCCGGCGGCGGCGCGGGGGCTCTGCGCGCGCTGGGAGCTGCGCTGCGGGCCGATCGTGCTGCACGCGGAGGTCGCCGACGGGGCGCTGACGGCGGGCGAGGGGGCGCCCCAGGGGGCGGAGCTGGTGATCGAGACGACCGAGCTGCGCGGGCTGCTGGCCGGCGAGGTCACGCCGGCGCAGGCGCTCGCCGACGGGCGCGTGAAGATCGCCGGCGATCCGCGGCTGCTCGACCGGTTCGTCGCGGTGTTCCGCATCGGGCCGCGGTGAGGTCCGGGGCTGTCCTTCGGGACATGCCGGTGGTAGGGTCGCGGGCGTGCCCGCCCCCTCGCTCGACGCGACCGTGCTGCTCGAGCTCGCGCGCGCCCGCATGCCGTTCGGCAAGTACCAGGGGCGGGCGCTGGTGCGGCTGCCCGAGCACTACCTGGTGTGGTTCTCGCGGGTCGGCTTCCCCCCGGGCAAGCTCGGGCAGCAGCTGGCGCTGGCGCTCGAGCTGAAGACCAACGGGCTCGAGCACCTGGTGACCGCGCTGGCGCCCGCGGAGTAGCGGGCGCTCAGGCCGGGCGGCGGTGGTCGCGGTAGAGCTCGTCGCGCCAGCGCACGAGGTCGGGGAAGTCGGCGGCGAGCTCGGGCTGCGTCCACACGCGGCGGGTCGCGGGGCCGAGGCGGATGTACTCGTCGGACACCGGCGCGACGCCCTGCAGGAGGGTCGAGGCGACGATGTCGGCGTAGGTGAAGTCGCCGAGCAGGTGGGGGCGCCCGGCGAGCTCGTCGCGCAGGGTGGCGAGGGTCTCGCGCACGCGGGCGAGCGCGGCGGCGGTCGACGCCAGGTCGACGCCGTACTTGCGGCCGAACCACTGCGTGCCGGCGCGGTTGATCGGGCGGGCCAGGCGGCGCAGCCACGCGGGCGTCGCGGGCGGCATCGACTCGTCCATCGCGGCCGGGTCGGCGAGCATGCCGGCGACCACGAGGCAGCGGGCCTGCGACATGGCGGCGTCGGCGAGCTCGTTCCAGCGCTGGATCGCCGGCAGGTGGGCGGCGGGGAACAGCTTGGGCCCGGCGCCGCGGTCGTCGGCGTGGCGGGCGATGTCCCACGAGTCGAACAGCCTGAGCTCGCCGTCGACGAGCACGGGCACGGTGGCCGGGCCGTCGCGGCGGCCGACGAGGCGGCGCAGGCGCAGCTCGCCGAGCACGGGCTGGTGGTCGACCCTGCGGTACGGGAGGCGGTGGTGATCGAAGGCCCAGCGGGCGCGCTCGGACCACGGCGAGACGTGGAGGACGACGAGGGTCGGGTCGGTCACGCGGGGGCTTCTATCACGCGGGCGGGCGCAGCGGCACGGGCGCGTCCGGCAGCGCGGCGAGGCGCGACCACAGCGGGTCCATGTCGGCGGGGCGCTGCTGCGCGGCGTAGACGGTGTAGAGCGCGGCGATCAGCGCGCGCAGCTCGGCGCCGGAGATGGCGGCGCGACGCTCGTCTCCGACGCGGCGCAGCACCAGCACGAGCGGCACCGGCTGCACGCCGGTGGCGTCGATGGCGGCGGGCTCGCGGAAGTCGGGCTGGTGGTAGTCGATCGCGGGGTCGACCATGGCGAAGCCGGCGCGGGCGTAGGAGCGCAGGCGGGTCATGACGGCGGGCGTGACGCCGTCGGGCGGGTCCATCTCGGCGGCGAGGGTGATCGCCGGGGCGCGGCGGCCGACGGCGGCGGCGCAGCGGCGGGCGGCGTGCAGCGGGAGGGCGCGCAGCCAGCCGGCGAGGCCGCTGCCGCGCCAGGCGGGCTCGACGAGCGCGTGCGAGAGGTGGACGACGACGCGGTCGTCGCCGGCGAGCGGGACGGCGGCGGTGTGGTCGCGGACGGCGACGAGCTCGCGGCCGTCGTGCACGACCAGCAGCTCGTAGGCGAGGGCGTGGTCGCGGTGGCGGCGGACCGCGGCGGCGAGGCGGCCGGCGATCACGGCGCGGGACTCCATCTCGTTGCGGGCGCCGAACTCGTGCCACAGGCGCTCGTAGGCGCGCGAGAACCACGGGTGGTCGACGCCGTCGACGCGCTCGAGGCGGAGGCCCGACCAGTCGACCGCGAGGGCCCGAGCGTCGCCGGGGGCGAGGTCGGCGGGCACGAGGCGCGGATCCGTCACGCCGGCCAGCATACCAGCGCGGGCCGGGCCGCAGGGCGCGTCGCGCTCGCCGGGGGGTTTGCCGCGGGCGTGCGGGTGCAACTATCGTCGGGCCATGGACGCGGACCTCCTGACGAGCTTGCGGCGCAGCGATGCGGCGCACCACCTCCACCCCTTCACCGATCACGCCGACATGCACCGCCAGGGCACGCACGTGATCGTGGCGGCGGAGGGCAGCCACGTGATCGACGAGAGCGGGCGCCGGCTGCTCGACGCGCTCGCGGGCCTGTGGTGCGTGAACGTCGGCTACGGGCGGCGCGAGATCGCCGACGCCGTGCACCGGCAGATGCTGTCGGTCGCGTTCTACCCGTCGTTCTTGAACAGCACCAACGAGCCGGCGATCCGCCTGGCGGAGCGGCTGTCGCAGATCGGGCCCGCGGGCATGAGCAAGGTGTTCTTCTCGAACTCCGGCTCCGAGGCCAACGAGACGGCGCTCAAGCTGATCCGGGCGTACCAGAAGATCCGCGGCGAGTCGGGCAAGCGCACGGTGCTGGCGCGCACGTTCGCGTACCACGGCGTCGGGCTGGCGACCGCGAGCCTGACCGGGCTGCCGACCTGCCAGACCCCGTTCGACCTGCCGCTGCCGGGCTTTAAACACGTGCCGGGGCCGCACCCGTACGGGGTGGGCAGCGAGCTGTCGCCGGAGGCGTACGGGCAGTGGTGCCTCGAGCAGACGGCGCGGACGATCGAGCAGGAGGGCGCCGAGACGATCGCGGCGCTGTTCGCCGAGCCGATCCAGGGCGCCGGCGGGGTGATCGTGCCGCCCCCGGGATACTTGAAGGAGCTGCGCGCGCTGTGCCGGGCGAACGACATCCTGTTCGTCGCCGACGAGGTGATCACGGGGTTCGGGCGGATCGGCGACTGGTTCGCCTCGAACCTGTGGGACCTGCAGCCGGACCTGCTCGTCACGGCGAAGGGCATCACCAGCGGGTACGTGCCGCTCGGCGCGACGATGGTGGCCGACGAGGTGGCGCAGACGCTGCACCGCGGGGGCTACCTGGCGCACGGGTTCACGTACAGCGGCCACCCGGTGGCCGCGGCGGCGGCGCTGGTGAACCTCGACATCATCGCCAACGAGCGGTTGATCGAGCGGGTGCGCGACGACATCGGGCCGTACTTCCAGGCCAGGCTGCGGGGCTTCGCGGGGCACCCGGCGGTCGGGGAGATCCGCGGGACCGGGCTGATCGGCGCGATCGACCTGCTGCCGCGCGGCGGCAGGGCGGCCCTGAAGACGCCGCCGGCGCTCGGCGCGAGGGCCTCGGAGCTGTGCCGCGAGCAGGGGGTGATCGTGCGGGGCATCCGCGACCTGATCGCCATGTCGCCGCCGCTGATCGTCACGCGCGAGGAGGTCGATCAGCTGTTCGCGGCGGTCGAGGTGATGCTGGGACGGCTGTGGGATTGAGCGCGGGCGCGGGGCGCCGCGGGCGATCCGGTGCGCGACCTGGCGGTGTTCGACGGGTTCGACCTGGTCGGCGGCGACCAGCGGGCCGACACCCTGCTCGACGGCTTCTCCGCGCCGGACGGCGGCATCGGGGGCGAGCTCGGGCTCGCGGCGTTCGAGGACGACGCTCGAGCCGCTGACCAGCCTGCTCGCGCCCGACGCCCGACCGGCGTCCAGCGCAGCGCGGGCCGACGGCGGTTCGCGGGCACCCCCGCGGTGTCCTTCGGCCGGGCGGTCTACTCGAGCGCCTTGAGCACGCGCTTGACCGACGGGTCGTCCATGCCGAGCGCCGGGTTGCCGACGCACACCTGTGCCCGATTGATGGCCTGCAGCATGCGATTCCAGTGCGACCATTCGTCACCCGGCAGCTTGGGGTGCTTCTTGCGCAGCTCTGCGAACCGGGCGCCCTTCGCGTCGTACCAGCCCGCCAGCGCCGCGCCCATCTCCTTGCACTTCGCCGGGTGGGCGTCGATCGCCTCGCGTAGCTCGTCGGCCAGGACAGCCAGCTCGTGCTGCTCTTGCTGCTCCGGCGTGCGCTCGACCTGCGCCGGCTCGCCGGAGCAGGCCACGACGACGAGACATGCCGCGAGGGCGCGGAGGGGACGGAACACTCTCGTGGTGAACATGGGCAGGCAGGAGACACCGCCGCGCGTCTGCCTGCAAGCCGAACTGTCGTTCGGCGCGATCCAGGTGGATTGCCTCTTGCGCCCGATCGGCCTGATGCCGTCGGACCGGCGGACCACCCTCGCGCAGGCGGTGATGCGGGACCTGCGGCGGAAGGTGTTGGAGCGCCACGGCCTGGCGTCGGTGGCGCCGCTGCACGCGGGCGTGTCGTTGCGCCTGCCCCCGGCTTGTCCCTCGCGTCTCGGCCGTCAGCGGCGCCGCGGGGAGCGGCCGGTCAGGCGCGTGTAGACCTGGTAGCCGAGCCAGCGCAGCGGCTCGGGCGGCATCGGCAGCAGGCGGCGCTGGTAGAACGGCAGCGGCCGCCAGGGCGCGTGGTCGTCGGAGTAGAGGTCGCGCAGCACGCGGCCGGCGAGGGCGCCGAGGGCGAGGCCGTGGCCGCTGTAGCCGACCGAGTAGTAGATGTTCCTGTGCGCGCCGGTGACGCCCATGCTGCACACGCGGTCGAAGGTGAGGGCGAGCGGGCCGGTCCAGCGGTGGGTGATCGGCGCGTCGGCGAGGCCGGGGAAGTAGCCGTGGAGGCGGCGCTCGATGGCCCGGAAGTTGGCGGCGCCGTCGCCGGTGAACACGGGCGAGCCGCCGAAGCTGTAGCTGTAGGCGGCGTTGCTGCCCCCGCCGAACAGCATGCGGTCGTCGGGCGTGCGGCAGCCGTAGGCGATGCGGTCGAGGTCGTCGGCGAAGCCGTCGTGCTCGCCGCCGAGGCCGGCCCACCGCGCGGGCGAGAGCGGCCCGGTCGCGACCACGTGCGAGTGGAGGGGGAGGATCCCGTGCTTAAAGAACCCGAGCAGGGGGGTGTAGGCGTGGGTCGCGAGCACGACGGCGCCCGCGCGCAGGCGCGCCTCGGGGGTCGTGAGGGTGAGGGTGGCGCCGTCGTCGACGCGCAGCACCGGGGTGTCCTCGTGCACGGCGACGCCGCGCTCTTGCAGGCGCGGGCGCAGGCCGCGGAGCAGCGCGGCGCAGTTGACCCGCCCGGCCTCGGGGTCGAGCACGGCCCCGTGCGCGCCGTGCAGGGCGACGCGCTCGCGCGGCAGCCACTGCACCGGGAGGCCCCAGCCCTGCCAGGTCTGGACCCGCGCCTCGGCGTCGGCGGCCGAGCGCGGGGTGGTGTAGACCTCGAGGCAGCCGCTGCGCTGAAACCCGCAGTCGACGGTCGAGCGCGCGGCGAGCTCCTCGACGATGCGGATGCCGGCGCTGGTGGCCGCGTGGATCGTGCGGGCGGCCTCGGGGTCGCCGGGCTCGACGCCGTTGATGCCGTTGAGCACCTGGCCGCCGTTGCGCCCGCTCGCGCCGTTGCCGAGGCCGCGGGCCTCGAGCAGGACGACGCGGCGGTCGGGGAAGCGCTCGGCCAGGTGCCAGGCGGTCGACACCCCGGTGATGCCGCCGCCGACGATCGCGACGTCGGCGGTCGCGTCGCCGCGGAGCGGGGCAGAGCGCTCGTAGGGGGCGAGCCCGGCCAGCCAGGCGGAGCGGTTGTCGTCGAGACGGTCGGGGCGCATGACGGGTCGGCCACGCGGGAATCGGCCCGGAGGCGGCGTGGGGCGGAAGCGGGACCGCGGGAGAGACTTTACACCAACGGCGCGGCGCCTGGCATCCTCGTGGGTGGGGAGCTGCATGACCCTCGGAACCCGCGTCCGCCTGTGCCTGAAGGACCTGTACGCGCAGGACTTCGTCGAGATCATCGAGCGGGAGACCCGGCGCTACGAGCTGCACTCGATCGAGCACCCCGACCACCCGGACTTCGCGCGCGCGTACAAGATCTTGTGGGACCAGTTCGGGTCGCAGGGGGAGATGGAGCCCGAGCACGCGATCCGGCGGTTCCTGCTCGACGACGCGTTCGAGCCGCTGCCGTCGGGCACGTTCATCCGCTACTTCCTGCTCGTCGCCAAGGACCGCGAGGGCAACCTGCGCGGGGTGCGGGACGGGTCGGTGATCTACAACCCGTCGTGGGCGCCCGACCTGTGCGTGGTCTACCTGTCGCACATCTACATGCTGCCGGAGGCGCGCGGCACGGTGCTGACGTACTGGCTGCGCATCGCCCCGGTCGAGCTGGCGGTCGAGTACCTGGCGGCGCTGCAGCAGCGCGGGGTGGTCAAGCTGCCGCTGCCGGAGCAGCCGGGCAGGTACTTCGGGGTGCAGGTCGACCTCGCGGCGGAGATGGACTACTTCTCGCCCGACGACCGCCTGTCGCTGCAGCGCATCCTGTTCTACGGGCGCGGCGGGTTCGACGTGATCGACCCGCGGCACTTCCCGTACCGCCAGCCGGACTTCAGCCCGCCGGAGGTGATCCAGGAGCACGGCAACCGGCCGGTGCCGTTCATGCTGCTGCTGCGCCGCATGGGCCGCGAGCGCCAGGCGCGGCTGCCGATCGACGAGGCGAGCACGATCATGCGGCTGCTCTACGACGAGTTCGCGTGCTTCTGCACCCCGGAGTTCCTGCAGAACAGCCTCGACGTGGTCCAGGCGCGGCTCGACGAGCGGCGCCACAAGGGCAAGCCCGACGTCGCGCTGCTGCCGCTGCCGACCGGGGCCAGCAACCTGAGCCGCCTGAAGCCGCTGTTCCGCTACGACATCTACCGCCGCTACTACCCCAACGCGCCGGGCACCGAGGCCTACCTCGAGCGCATCAGGGCGCTCGTCGGCCACAACGCGCGGTGGTTCGAGGACGAGGTGGCGGGGCTGGCGGCGGAGCTGTCGAAGACGCCGCACTACGTGTACAGCTCGCGCGACAAGCAAGGACCGATGCCATGATGAATGCGAGGGCGATCGAGTTGAAGACGGAGATCCCCGGGCCGAACAGCCGGGCGATCGTGGCCCGCCGCGAGGCGGCCATGCCGTCCGGCGCGGCCAAGCTGACGCCGATCGCGGTGGCCTCGGCGCACGGCGCCGTCGTCACCGACGTCGACGGCAACAAGCTGCTCGACTTCGCTGGCGGGATCGGCATGCTCGCGCTCGGCCACACCCCGGAGGCGGTGGTCCAGGCCGTGCACGCGCAGGCCGACCGCCTGCTGCACGTGTGCGCCATCGTCGCCAGCTACGAGCCGATGGTCGCGGTCGCCGAGCGCCTCAACGCCTGCGCGCCCGGGGCGCTGCCGCGGCGCTGCGCGCTGATGAACAGCGGCGCCGAGGCGGTCGAGACGGCGGTGCACATCTGCCGCAGCTTCACCCGCCGCCAGGGCGTCGTGGTGTTCGACGGGGCCTACCACGGGCGCACCAACCTCACCATGGCGATGACCTCGAAGTTCAACCTGTTCAAGCGGGGCTTCGGGCCGTTCGCGCCGGAGGTGTACAGGCTGCCGTTCCCCAACCTGTACCGGCGGCCGCGCGAGCTGAGCGAGCAGGCGTGGGTCGACTGGCACGTCGACCAGCTGGCGGCGTCGTTCACCCAGATCGTCGACCCGTCGCACGTGGCGGCGGTGTTCGTCGAGCCGGTGCAGGGCGAGGGCGGGTTCCTGCCGGCCCCGGCGAAGTGGCTGCAGCGCCTGCGGGCGCTGTGCGACGAGCACGGCATGCTGCTGGTGTGCGACGAGATCCAGTGCGGCATGGGCCGGACCGGCAAGCTGTGGGCCTGCGAGCACGCGGGCGTGGTCCCGGACCTGCTGCTGTCCGCCAAGTCGCTGGCGAGCGGGCTGCCGCTGTCGGCGATCGTCGGGCGGGACGACGTCATGCAGGCGCCGCACCCGGGCGGGCTCGGCGGGACCTACTCGGGCAGCCCGCTGGCCTGCGCGGCGGCGGTGGCGGCGATCGACGCGATCAACCAGCCGGCGTTCCTGCGGCGCGCCGGCGCGATCGGCGAGCGCATGCGCGAGCGCCTGACGGCCATGCAGGCGCGTCATCCGCGGTGGATCGGCGACGTCCGCGGGCTCGGGCCGATGCTGGCGATCGAGCTGGTGCGCGACGCCGACACCCGCGAGCCGTGGCTCGAGGCGACCCAGGCCGTCAACGCGGAGACGCTGCAGCGCGGGCTCATCACCATCCGCGCCGGCATGTACTCGAACTGCGTGCGCCTGCTGCCGCCGCTCGACATGCCCGACGAGATTTTAAATGAGGGGCTCGACGTGCTCGACGCCGCGGTCGACGCGGTCGCGGCGCGCATGGGGGTCGCGTGAACCGGACGGCGATGATCGTCGGGGGCGCGGCGTACGAGTCGCACACGCGGCGCTGGCGGCCGGTGATCGACCCGGCGAGCGGCGAGGCCGTGACCGAGGTGCCGTGGGCCGACGCGGCCGACGCGCGGGCGGCCCTCGACGCGGCGGCCGCGGCGTGGCCGGCGTGGGCGGCGAAGACGGCGTACGAGCGCGGCGCGGTGCTCGAGCGGGCGGCGGCGCTGATCGCCGAGCGGGCCGACGAGCTGGGCCGACGCACGACCGAAGAGAGCGGCAAGCCGCTGGCCCAGTCGCGCGCCGAGTGGGCCGGCGCGCCCAACTACCTGCGATTCGCGGCCGAGGAGGCGCGGCGGCTGGGCGGGCGCTGGATCCCCGCGCGCGCGCCGGGGCGCCGCATCGACGTGACGTACGCGCCGCTCGGCGTGGTCGGGGTGATCACGGCGTGGAACTTCCCGGTCTACAACATCAACCGGGCGGTGGCGTCGGCGCTGGCCGCGGGCTGCACGGCGGTGATCCGGCCCTCGGAGTGCACGCCGCGCAGCGCCGTCGACTACGCGCAGGCGCTGATCGACGCCGGGGCGCCGCCGGGGGCGGTCAACGTGGTGATCGGCGAGCCCGACCCGATCGGCCAGGCGATGCTCGACGACCCGCGCTGCCGCAAGATCGCGTTCACCGGCTCGACGCGGGTCGGCAAGCTGCTCATCGAGGGGTCCGCGCGCACGGTCACGCGGCTGGCGCTCGAGCTCGGCGGCAACGCGCCGGTGCTGGTGTTCCCCGACGTCGCGGACGTGGCGGCGGTGGCCCGCTCGGCCGTCACGGCCCGCCATCGCAACTGCGGGCAGGTGTGCATCGCCCCGCAGCGGTTCTACGTGCATCACGAAATTTTCGAAGAGTTCGTGGCGGCGATGGCCGAGGCGATGCGCGCCGAGGCGGTCGGGCCGGGCAGCGACCCGCGCACGACGGTGGGCCCGCTGATCAACGAGCGCCAGCGCGAGCGCGTGCACGAGATCGTCAAAAAGTCGGTGGCGCTGGGGGCGACGGTCGTGGTCGGCGGGCACGCGATCGACGGGCCGGGTTATTTTTATGCGCCGACGCTGCTGCGCGACGTGCCGGCGGACGCGCCGATCCTGCACGAGGAGGTGTTCGGCCCGGTGACGCCGGTGGTGCCGTTCACCAGCGCCGAGGAAGCGCTGGCCCTCGCCAACGCGACCGAGTACGGGCTGGCCGCGTTCGTGTGGACGCGGGACCTGAACACGGCGATGCGGGTGTCGGAGCGGCTCGAGTTCGGGATGGTGGGGATCAACGACTGGTACCCGGTGACCGCGGAGGCGCCGTTCGGCGGGATCAAACAGTCGGGGCTCGGGCGCGAGTCGGGGCTCGAGGGGGTGCACGAGTACGTCGAGGCCAGGACGCGGTACTTCGGAGGGATCGGATAGCCGCGGCGCGGCGCGCCTTGCATCGATTCGCCGAGGTTGGCTCGGGGCGTTCGGGTTGACGCGCTGGGGACCATCGATCATGATGCGCGGGATGGCGATCGCGCAGCGCCTTGCTCCCTCCCTGGGGAAGGAGCTCAACGAGCTCGGACCGGGTGATGGCCGTCGTTTGGCGCAGATCTTGTGGCGTCTCGAGCTGCAGGTGAGGCGCGCGCCCGAAGACCTGGAGACGCGGGTCGCCTACCAGCTCGCGCTGCTGCTGGCAGGGAGGGCCCAGGAGGCCCGGCGCGAGGCGCTGACCGCGTTCGGCATGCTGTCCCCGGACGCCCCGTCGACGACGATCTTGAACGTCGCCTCGGCGCTGACCGACTCGGGCCGGCCGGAGCCGGCCCTGCAGTGCCTCGAGCAGGTCCGGGCTCGTAACGACGCGACGGTCGCGCAGCTCCTCCGTCACAACGCGCTGCTGCTGGCGCTGCGGTTCGGCAGGCTGGCGTGGTTCGTCGAGCGGTACGGCGGCGACCCGCTGCTGGACAGGATCGCGGACAAGCACCTCTCGCGGTGGTGGGCCGGACAACAGGACGCCCTCGAGCGGGCCCTCGGCGAGCGCGTCGGCGGGCTTCAGGTCGAGCTCGTGGACTACGAGGACGACTCGTCGCGCATCGTGCTCACCTACTACACCGACGCCGAGGACCCGGGCGAGCTGGACCGCCTGCAGGAGGCGGCCGGCGAGGCCCTGATGGTCGCCTATGCGAGCCATCCGGAGGGGCCGGGGGCCTTCCTCGGCAAGGTCGTCGTCGAGGTCAAGGGTCCGGTCATCGCGCTCGGGGAGCCCGGCTCGTGAGCGGGATCCCCGGGCACATCTCGGCCCTGTGGTTCGACGCCATCGACCGTGCGAGGCCGGCGCCGCGCGCGGACTATGACCGGCGCAGGGCCGTCTCGGGCCTGTACTACGCCGCGTTTCACCTGGTGAGCTGGCAGCAGTCGTTCGATCCGCACCGCCAGCACCGCCACAAGGCCCTCATCGAGCACCTCAGGCACACGCGCGCGCCGAGGCTCGTCAAGGCCGGCGGGCGCCTGGAGTCGCTGATGAACGCGCGGATCAAGGCGGACTACAGCCCGGTGCTGTCGGTCTCGCCGGGCGATGTGATGTCGGCGGTCCACCATGCCGAGGCGGTCCGGCAGCTGCTCGGAGTCGCCCTCGTCGCGCCGGAGCCGCAGGACATCCATCTGGAGCCGCCGCGAGGTCGTGGAGCGGATGTTTCGCCGAAAGAGAGCGGGGGCTGAGATGAGCGAGTTTCGGGTGGTGCAGGTGACGGAGGCGCTGGCGCCGGCCTGCGGGGCGCTCGAGCGGCTGTGCTTCCCCCACGCGGATCCGGCGGAGCTCATCGACGTCGAGGACGTGGTCGAGTCGTCGCGGACCTTCCCCGAGGGGTTCTTCGTGGTCCTGGACGGCGAGCGGGTGGTCGGGCAGGGCGCGGGAATTTTCATCAACTTCGACTTCGAGCGCCCGCAGCACACGATCCTGAGCATCACGGGGATCCACCAGTGCGGCAACCATACGCCCGACGGCGAGTGGTACTACGGGACGGACATCGCCGTGCACCCCGAGTATCGCCGCCGCGGGATCGGGCGCATGCTGTACGACCTGCGCAAGGACCTGGTGCGCAGGTTCGACAAGCGGGGGATCCTCGCGGGCGGGCACATCCCCGGGTTCGCCGAGCACAAGCGCCGCATGTCGGCCGAGGACTATATCGATAAGGTCGCGCGGGGGGAGCTGTACGACCCGACGCTGTCGTTCCAGCTGCACAACGGGTTCCGTGTGGTGTGCGCGCTGCCCGATTATCTGAAGGACGAGGCGACCGACTCGTGGTCGGCGCTGATCGTGTGGGAGAACCCGGACCGCCGGGGGTGAGCGGGCGCGGGCCGGCTCAGGCGCGGCGGCGGCGGCGGAGCAGGGCGAGCGCGGCGAGGCCGAGCAGGGGCGCGGGCGCGGTCGGCGTGGTGGTGCAGCCGCAGCCGTCGGCCTTGCTGTCCTCGGGGGGGTCGCCGTCGCCGGACTCGCCGGCGCCGCTGGAGTCGCCGTCGCTCGCGGAGGACGTCGGGGCGTCGCCGGTCTCCTCGGGCGGGTCGAGCGGGGTGCACTGCGCGGGGTCCCACTGCGCGGGGTCGGCGTCGCCGGCGACCTCGCAGGTGTAGGGCGCGCCGGCGCAGAAGCCGGCGAGGTCGGGGCCGGGGTCGATGTCGACGGGGCCGAGCTGCTCGTCGGCGCCGAAGCAGGTCTCGGGCGACTGGGCGGTGTCGCCGTTGGCGAGGTTGCGCTGCTCGACCACCACGCAGGCCTCGGACTCGGCGAAGGTGAACAGGTTGGTGTTGCCGGGGCCGGTGAAGGCGTCGGCGCCGTTGATGCGGTAGGTGGTGGCGAGCTGGCCGGCGGTCGGCTTCGGCAGCAGGTTGGAGGCGAGCAGGTTGAGGCTGAGCACGCGGGTGCCGCGGATCGGCGTGCAGTAGCCGTCCTCCCAGTAGACGTCGACGCCGCCGCACTCGAAGGTCGTGGGGTAGGCGCCGTCGCAGCAGGCGAGGTCGTCGAGGCCGCGGTCCTCGAGCACGTCGACGGTGTAGCTGCCGGTCAGCTCGGGCGGCTCGAGCGGGACGGAGTCGGCGGCGGCGATGTGCATGTCGAACTCGAACTCGACGTCGCCGAAGGCGCAGCCGGCGTCCTTGGCGTCGCTCGGGTTCTTGTAGAGCAGGGTGGCGGTGGTCAGCACGTTCGGCACGAGCGGCGCGGCGGGGCGGAACACGACGGTGCTGGGCACGCCGACGTCCTCGACCACGCCGGCGACGGGCATGCCCTCCTGGGTGAGGGTGAGCTCGAGGCCGGCGGCGACCTCGGCGGGCGAGAGGTCGCCGACGGCGTTGTAGGACAGGATGATGACGCCGTCGCGGGGGATCGAGTCGGTGTTGACGGGGAACACGAAGTCGAGCCACTCGTACACGCCGTAGCAGGGGTCCGGCTCGCAGGCGCGGGCCTCGGCGGGCACGAGGGCGAGGGCGGCCAGCGCGAGGGCGCAGGCGGTGGTCGAGGCGAGGGCAGGGGAAGCCATGAGGCGAGGGTACGCGGCCCCGCGGGACGAGGGCAACGCGGGGCCGCGGCCGCGGGCGCACGACATCGCTGTCGCGAGCCGTGGCGGCGACGTCATGGTCGGCAGGTCGGGGAGGACGGCGGGCTGTCGCGCGCACGCCAGCGCGCCCGAAGCGGCCACGGGGGAGCTCACGCCGGTCGGCCGGCGGAGGCGCGGCTGAGGCGTCAGGCGGCGGCGTGGGCGGCGAGCACGAGGCGGCGCGTGCGGTACTCGCCGTGGCGCCGCTCGTCGCGGCGGCGGACCACCGGGAAGGCGTCGAGGATGTGGGCGAGGGCGGCGGCGTCGAGGCCGAACAGGTCGCGGGCGACGATCGCCTCGACGGCGGCGAGGGCGTGCGCGCGGGCCTCGGGGTCGAGCAGGCCGGGCAGCTCGTCGGGGCCGCGCGCGGGCACCAGGCCGACGGCGGCGGCGGCGTCCCAGAACGGCAGCATGTCGCGGTCGGTGCAGGTGAGGCGGAGGACCAGCGGCGCGAGGCGACGCAGGTGCGGGTCGCCGAGGGTGAGGCGGGGGATCGGCAGGTTGTCGAGCACCGTGTAGCTGATCTTCAGGCCGATCTGCTTGCGGACCAGGAAGTCGAGGGTGAACGAGTTGGCGGCGGCGAGGAAGCCGAGGATCGCGGCGAGGTCGTCGTCGCCGCGCTCGTCGCGGAACACGATCGTCGGGACCTTGTCGCCGCACACGCAGCCGGGCGGCACGAGGGCGGCGACGAGGCTGCGCTCGTTGCTCGGGCTGGCGACGTCGCAGAAGCCGAGGCGGTAGCGGGTCGTGCGCTCGCCGAGGCGGCGCGGGAGGGCGGCGGGGTCGACGCGCCACTGCGGGCGGACGGCCTTGGCGGGGTCGTCGAAGGCGTAGTCGCACCACTCGGCGGAGCGGCCGCGGCCGCCGAGCCAGCCGCGGGCGCGGTGGTCGTAGGCGGCGATCATGCGGCCCTCGTAGAGCGGCAGGCCGACGGCGCCGAAGCGCTCGCGGTCGTTGCCCATGTCGAGCTCGCGCATGTAGCGGCGGTGTGAGGCGCCGAAGCGGGGCCAGCGGGCGTGCAGGGCGGCGGCCACGGCGAGGTCGCGCGGGCCGTGCAGCTCGAGCACGGCGAGGGTGTCGGGGGCGAGGGCGCGGACGGCGGCCACGGGCACGCGCAGGGCGCCGCGGCGGGCGGCCGCGAGGTCGGCGTCGCCGCGGAGGTTGAAGGCGGCGGCGAACTCGTGGGTGGGGCCGCCGGCGCGGGCGGCGTAGAGGGTGAACTTGGCGGCGGTGTGCACGCCCGGGAACCACCGCCCGCGCGTGTTCTCGAAGCCGAGCAGGTCGGTGAGCGCGTGCCGCTCGAACAGGGCCCGGCGGATCGCGGTGCAGTTGGGGCCGTTGACGAGGCCCTCGGGCACCAGCTGGGCGGTCGAGCCGCCCGGGCGGGTGAGCGCGAGGGCCAGCTCGACGAACTGGCGGTAGAGGTTGAGGTCGCCCTTGGCGAGGTTGCCGTCGGCGTGCAGGCGATAGCGGCCCGACGATCGGAAAAATTGGGCGAGGGCGTAGAGGCGGCGGCGGTGGCGGGTCCAGCGGGCCGCGAGCGCGGGCTCGGCGAGCAGGTCGCGGAGCAGGCGCTGCTGTGCGGCGCGGTCGCTGGTGCGCAGCTGCGGGGCGTCGGCGGCGAAGAACTCCTTGGCGTCGGGGCTCAGGGTCTCCCACGGCGGGTTGCCGAGCACGAGGTCGAAGCCGCCGGCGGCGAGCGCCCGCGGGAAGGCGAGGTGCCAGTGGAAGAACGCGAACTCGCGGGCCAGCTCGTCGGCGACGGCGAGGGTGTGCTCGGGGACAGGTCGGGTGCGCCACACGCGGTCGGTCGGGGCGTGCGGGGCGAGGGCGGCGGTCTTCGGCCACACGAAGGCGGCGCACCACAGGTCGCAGGTGCGCCGCGCGGCGCGGTGGTCGGGGTCGGTTCGTAGTGATGCGTGCAGGCGCTCGCGGGCGCGGAGGTCGGCGCGGGTGTCGTCGGGGCGCGGCTCGAGGTCGGCGTGGCGGGCGAGCAGGGCCGCGGGGAGGTCGTGGGTCGGGAGCGGCAGGTCCGTGCGGGTGTTGCGGCGGCGCAGGGCGCGGGCCGCCTCGGGGTCGTCGCCCTCGATGGTGAGGAAGGCGGACCCGGGGACGCCGCCGGCGAGGGCCTCGGGGGCGGCGCCGACGAGGGCGTCGCCGGGCTGGATGCGGTGGTCGAGGTAGGGCAGCGGGCGGGTCGGATCGAGGCACTCGATCCACAGGGTGAACTTGCACAGCTCGACGGCGTCGGGGTCGAGGTCGACGCCGTGGACGCAGCGGGCGACGACGTCGTGCAGGGCGCGGCGGTGGTCGGGCGCGTCCGGGGCGCGCAGGGCGGCGACGGCGCGGGCGAGGCGACGAGCGGCGGCGACGAGGAAGTGACCGGCGCCGCAGGCGGGGTCGCAGACGCGGAGCGCGAGCAGCGGGGCGGCGGGGTCGCGGTCGATCGACGAGTCGACGGAGAGTGGCGCGGGCGACTGAACGGAGAGATCGGGCGGGGACGAATGGACGGAGAGATCAGGCAGGGACGAATGGACGGAGAGTGGCGCGGGCGACTGGACGGAGAGTGGCGCGGGCGACTGAATGAAGAGATCGGGCGGGGACGAATGGACGGAGAGATCGGGCAGGGACGAATGGACGGAGAGATCGGGTGGGGACGAATGGAAAGAGAGATCGGGCGGGGACGAATGGACGGAGAGATCGGGCGGGGGCGAATGCACGGAGAGAGCGGGCAGGGACGAATGGACGGACAGAGCGGGCGGGGACGAATGAACGGAGCGGTCGGGAGCGGGCGAATGGACGGAGAGGTCGGGAGCGGGCGAATGAAGGGAGGGCGCGGGCGACGAGCGAGCGTCGGAGAGGGGGGCGGCGTTCGCGGTGTCGGCGGCGAGGGCGGTCCGTTCGGCGATCAGCGGGTCGAGGGCGACGTCGAGGAGGGCCGCGACGAGCGCGGGCGGGGTGTAGTAGCTGCCGGAGGCGCGCGCGCGGCCGGGGCGGTGGGCCAGGTCGTAGCGGCGGGCGGCGAGGTCGAGGTCGGGCGCGCGGTCGAGGAGGGCCTCGTAGGCCCAGCCGAGCGCCTCGGCGTCGAGGCTGTCCCAGGGGACAGGTCGTGCGTCGGCCAGGCGATCGAGGGCCGCGAGGGCGGCGAGCAGGTCGGCGTCGGCGAGCGCGGCGGCGTCGAGGTCGGGGGTGGCGTCGGGGCGCCACGGGCCGCCGAGGGCGGGCAGGCCGCGCGCGGGGTCGCCGTCGTCGAGGGCGGCGAACACGGACCGGAGGTCGGGCCACAGCGCGTGGCCGGTGGACGCGTGGCCGCGCAGGCGGGCGAGGCCGTGGCGCTCGCGGTAGCGGGCGGCCGCCGGGGCGCGCGGGTCGGCGTGCAGCAGCTCGCGGGCCTCGGCGATGCGCAGGAAGGCGAGGCGGAGGACCAGGCGGAGCAGCTGGCGGTGGAGCGCGGCGGGGGTCAGCGCGCCGGCGGCGAGCCGCTCGCGCAGCGGCGCGTCGGCGAGGAAGCCGGCGCCGAGGCGCGTGAGGGCGGCGAACACTCCGGGGCGCAGGTCGGGGCGCTCGTCCGGGTGCCGCGTGGTGCGGGCCACGGCGAGACGGTAGCGGGTGGACGCGCTCGGGCGCAAGCGCGGAGCGGGCGAGCCGAGCGCGGCCGGCGAATCGCTGCGGAGGCGCGGGGCGGGCGAGCCGAGCGCGGCCGGCGAATCGCTGCGGGGGCGCGGGGTGGCGACGGGCTCGGCGAGTCGCTGCGGGGGCGCGGGGCGGGCGAGCGAGAGCGGCCGGCGAATCGCTGCGGGGGCGCGGGGCGGCGACGGGCTCGGCGAGTCGCTGCGGGGGCGCGGGGCGGCGTCGACTCGTCGGTGCGGCGATCAGAAGAATGTCGTCATGCCGGCGGTCAGCGTGGTCTGGTTGTAGGCGTTGGGCACGAAGCTGCGCAGGTCCTCGGGGTCGTGGAGGGCGACCTTGCCCTTGTAGTAGAGGGGGAACGAGCCGCGGTCGTGGCGGCCCTCGAGGCGGAGGATGACGTTCGAGTGGGGCTGGAAGCTGAGGGTGAGGGTGCCCGAGCCCATCGAGGTGTTGATGTTGTAGGCGATGTCGTCGTCGGCCACCCCGGCGAGCTTGTTCTGGGCGTAGAAGACGTCGGAGAAGAACAGGTTCTCGGTGTCGGCGCGGGTGTACACATAGTCGCCGCGGGCGGCGATCGAGAACCAGTCGGTGGGGTCGACCTTGGCGAACAGCGAGAGGCCGAGCCAGCCGTCGACCTGGCGGTTCTTGTATTCGAACCCGGAGAAGGTCCAAAGGCGCATGGTGTAGCGCTCGGCCATGTGCCACTGGCCGTAGACGTCGAAGGTGTGGCGGGGGGTGCGGCCGCGGGGGTCGGCCTCGTCGGCGTTCTCGTGGCCGTCGTAGCGCTCGTTGCCCATCATGTAGTTGAAGACGAAGTAGTTGTCCTCGTCGTTCGGGTCGGTCCACTCGAGCGAGGCCATCATGGCCTTTTGGCGGTTGTTGTCGCGGACGATGCGGTCCCAGCCGTTGAACACGCCGATGCGGGCGATGAAGCCCTTGCCGACGTCGAAGTTGGCGCGAAAGCCGGTGATCTGGTAGGGCATCAGCGCGAACAGGTTGCCCGTCGACCAGTTCCAGTTGCGGAACGCGAGGTTCCACTCGGGGCCGAACGGCACGTTGAAGATGCCGCCCTCGATCGAGAGGCGCTTCCACGGGGTCGTCCACTCCATGGTGGCCTCCTGCAGGAGGCGCCACAGCAGGTCCTCCTCGAGCGAGCGCTCGCTGGACCAGAACAGCTCGGCGAGCACGCCGAGCTGCAGCTGGAAGTGGCCCTTGACCGGGCCGATCTCCCACTCGGGCACGAACCACAGGCCCCCCAGGCCGAGCGTGTTGTGGCGGTGGTCGTACCAGCGCCAGTTGGTGATGTCGTTGCTCGGGTTGTTGAAGTTGTAGGCGTAGTAGGCCTCCATCGCGCCGTGGAAGACCATCTTCGGCGGCAGGCCGAACTCGCCGGGGTCGCCGGTGACCTCCTTGGTGCGGCCCTCCTTCTCCTCGGCGGCGCGGGCCGCCTCGTACGCCGCGGTCTGGTCGTCGGTGGGGCGCGGCGTGCGGGTGTCGGCGGCCGAGGGGTGGTGCGGGGCGGGCGACGTGGTCGCGTTGGTCGGCGAGGCGTTGGTGCCCGGGGCCGCGGCCGCCGCGGGGGCCTGGGCAGGCGCCGCCGCGGGGGTCGTGCTCGCGGCGGCGGGGGCCGCGGGTGCGGGCGCTGCTGCGGGGGCCGCGGGTGCGGGCGTGGCTGTCGGCGCGGAGGTCGTCGCGGCCGGGGAGATCGCCGCGGGCGCGGGGGCCGGGGCCGCGGGCGCGGCGGGGCCGGTCGGCGCGGCGGCTGGCGTCGGCACGGGGGCGACGTACGGCCACGCGGACGCGGTGGCGGGCGCGAGCGAGGCGAGCGCGGCGATGCCGGTGGCGAGGACGGGATTGATGGGCCGCATCGAACCGGCGATATCACAACGGGGCGAGTTGTGGATGGCCGTCCGCGTTTTTTTGCTGCTGCACGAACGATCACGCTTGTGGGGACCGGGCCCGGCGATGTAAGGCCGTGATGCCTTGGCCGCACTCCGCCAGCTGTTCTTCGTGCAGGTCACGCTCGCGGCGGCGGTGGTGACCGGCTGCGCCGCGGAGACCGGCGAGGACTCGCTGGAGCGGGTCAAGAAGGCGGGCGTGCTGCGCTGGGGCGGCGACGTGCAGGGCGGGGCGCCGTACGTGTACGAGGACCCCGACCGCCCGGGCGAGATCAAGGGCTTCGAGGTGGCGCTGGCCGACGCGCTGGCGGCCGAGCTCGGGGTCAAGGCCGAGTTCGTGCAGAACGACTGGAGCGCGCTGGTGCCGTCGCTCGAGCGCGGGACCTTCGACATCGCCATGAACGGGCTCGAGGTGACGCCGGCGCGGGCGCCCCGGGTGCTGTTCACGCGGCCGTACTACGTGTTCGCGTCGCGGCTGATGGCGCGGCGCGACGACCCGAGCATCACCGCCGACCTCGACAAGCTGAAGGCCGACGGCAAGCGGGTCGGCACGCTGACCAACAGCCTGACCGACGACCAGCTGAAGGCGAAGGGCGTCGAGGCGGTCTACTACGAGGGCCAGGAGGAGCCGTACCAGGACCTGATCGCCGGGCGCATCGACGCGGTGTTCCACGACGACATCATCGCCGGGCGCTACGGCGAGACCAAGCCCGAGCTGCGGGTGGTCGGCGACTTCGACGACGGGTTCTACGGCATCGCCACCCGCCGCGAGGACGAGGCGCTGTACGTCGCGGTCAACGAGGCGCTCGAGAAGGTCATCCAGTCGGGCAAGCTCGAGCAGATCTTAAAGGACGAGAACATCTGGAACGAGCGCCAGGTCGGCCTGAAGGACTGGTCGGAGGACAACCAGAAGCGGCTGCTCGGCGACATGGTGCTGCAGGCCACGCCGGGCATGCGCTCGCACCACGTGTGGATGTTCTTCCAGGCGGCCGGGGTGACGCTGCTGATCAGCGTGCTGGCGATGGCGCTGGCGATCCCGCTGGGCCTGGCGCTGGCGGTCGCGCGGCTGTACGGCAACAGATTGCTGTCGCGGCTGGCCGAGGCGTACGTCGAGCTGTACCGCGGCACGCCGGTGCTGCTGCAATTGTACGTGCTGTACTACGGGCTCGCGCCGATCATCAAGCTGGGGCCGTACGAGGCGGCGATCCTCGGGCTCGGCATGAACTACGCCGCCTACGAGGCCGAGGTCTACCGCGCGGGCATCCAGGCGGTGCCGAAGGGGCAGATGGAGGCGGCGCTGTCGCTCGGCATGCCGACGTCGCTGGCGCTGCGGCGGGTGGTCCTGCCGCAGGGCTTCCGCCTTGCCCTGCCGAGCGTGACCAACGACTTCATCGCCTTATTAAAAGACAGCTCGCTGGTCAGCGTGATCACGGTGGTCGAGCTGACCAAGCGCATGACGATCACGGCGGTCGACGTGCGCTCGTGGCTGGTGCCCGGGGCCCTGTGCGCGCTGCTCTACTTCCTCATGAGCTACCCGCTGTCGCTGTACGCGCGCCGGCTGGAGGCGAGGCTGGCGCGGTCATGATCGAGGTCGAGGGGCTGCGCAAGTGCTACGGCACGCGGACCGTGATCGACGGGGTGTCGCTGTCGTTCGACAGGGGCCAGGTGGTGAGCCTCATCGGGCCGTCGGGCGGCGGCAAGAGCACGCTGCTGCGCTGCCTCAACGGGCTCGAGAGCTTCGACGGCGGGGCGATCTCGGTGATGGGCCAGAAGCTGGTCCCGGGCGGCCCGAAGGTCAATGCATCGGCCCTGCTGGCGATCCGGCAGAAGGTCGGGATGGTGTTCCAGAGCTGGAACCTGTTCGCCCACCGCTCGGCGGTCGGCAACATCGTCGAGGCGCCGGTGCACGTGAAGAAGGTGCCGATCGCCGAGGCGACCGAGCGGGCCCACGCATTATTGAAGCGGGTCGGGCTCGGGCACCGGGCCGACGCGTACCCGCACGAGATGTCGGGCGGCGAGCAGCAGCGGGTGGCGATCGCCCGCGCGCTGGCGATGGACCCGCAGGCGCTGCTGCTCGACGAGCCGACGTCGGCGCTCGACCCGGAGCGCGTCGGCGAGGTGCTCGACGTGCTCACGGGGCTGGCCGAGGGCGGGCTGACGATGCTGATCGTGACCCACGAGATGCGCTTCGCCCGCGACGTGAGCCACCGGGTGCTGGTGCTGCACGGCGGGCGGGTGATCGAGGACGGGCCGCCGGCGCAGGTGCTGGATCAGCCGACGCACGAGCGCACGCGGGCGTTCCTCGGGCTGTCGCGCCCGCCGAAGGCGTGAGCGGTCGAGGCGCGGACGCTCAGCGGGCCTGGTCGGCGCGGCCGTGCCGGACGCGGTGTTCGAGGGTTGAGTCAGGTGCCGGCGTGCCAGCCGGCGAGGTAGTCGCGCTGGGCGTCGGTGAGCACGTCGAACTCGACGCCGAGGGCGCGGAGCTTGAGGGCGGCGACCTCGCGGTCGAGGGCCTCGGGCAGCGCGTGCACGGCGGGGGTGAGCTCGCGGGCGTGGCGCAGGATGTGCTCGGCGGACAGGGCCTGGTCGGCGAAGCTGAGGTCCATGACGGCGGCGGGGTGGCCCTCGGCGGCGGCGAGGTTGACGAGGCGGCCCTCGCCGAGCAGGTACAGGCGGCGGCCGTCGGGGCGCACGTACTCGTCGAGGCTCGGGCGGATGCGCCGGGGCGGCTCGGCGAGCGCGCGCAGGGCCTCCAGGTCGAGCTCGACGTCGAAGTGCCCGGCGTTGGCGATCACGGCGCCGTCCTTCATGGCCAGCAGGTGCTCGCGGGCGATGACGTGGCGGTTGCCGGCGACGGTGCAGAACACGTCGCCGACGCGCGCGGCCTCGGCGATCGGCAGGACCTGGTAGCCGTCCATCACCGCCTCGAGCGCGCGCAGGGGGTCGACCTCGGTGACGATCACGCGGGCGTTCATGCCGGCCGCGCGGGCGGCCAGGCCGCGGCCGCACCAGCCGTAGCCGCAGACCACGAAGCAGGCGCCGGCGAGCAGGCGGTTGGTCGCGCGCAGGATGCCGTCGATGGTGCTCTGGCCGGTGCCGTGGCGGTTGTCGAACAGGTGCTTGGTGGCGGCGTCGTTGACGGCGATCACCGGCCAGCGCAGCACGCCCTCGCGGGCCATCGCGCGCATGCGGGTCACGCCGGTGGTGGTCTCCTCGGTGCCGCCGCGCACGGCCTCGCCGAGGGCGGCGTGGCTGGTGTGCAGCAGGGTCGTGAGGTCGGCGCCGTCGTCCATGACGAGGTGAGGGCGGTGCGCGAGCGCGGCGGCGAGGTGGGCGAAGTACGTGGCACGGTCCTCGCCGGCGCGGGCGAACACCGGGATGCCGTCGTGCGCGACGAGGGCGGCGGTGACGTCGTCCTGGGTGCTGAGCGGGTTGCTGGCGCACAGGCGGACCTCGGCCCCGCCGGCGGCGAGGGTGCGCGCGAGGGCGGCGGTCTCGGCGGTGACGTGGAGGCAGGCGGACACGCGGACGCCGGCCAGCGGGCGCTCCTTGGCGAAGCGGGCGCGGATGGCGGCGAGCACGGGCATGGCGCGCTCGGCCCAGTCGATGCGGTCGCGGCCGCGGGCGGCGAGGGAGATATCGGTGATGTCGGCGTCGGTCATGGCCCCGAGCATGCGGGGCCGCCGAGCATCAGTCACATTCACAGTTTTGTGCGATGCTATTAGCCGTGCTGATGCCACCGGACTTCAACCGCCTGCGCCTGTTCTTCCACGTGTACGAGGCGCGCAGCGTGAGCGGGGGGGCGGCGGCGCTGCACGTCACGCAGTCGGCGGCGAGCCAGGGGCTGGCCAAGCTCGAGGCCGAGCTGGGGGCGCAGCTGTTCGTGCGGCGCCACCGGGCGGTGGTGCCGACGCCGGCCGCGGACGCGCTGTACGGGGTGGTGGCGCCGTTCGTGGCCGGGCTGCAGGCGGGGCTGACGGAGATCCGGCGGGCGCGGCACGAGCTGGCGGGCACGCTGCGGCTCGGCGCGCCGGTCGAGTTCGGGGCCCACCGCCTGCCCGAGCTGCTGGCCGGCTTCGGGCGCGCGCACCCGGGCGTGCGCTTCGTGCTGAAGCTCGGGCACCCGAGCGAGGTGGTGCCGCTGCTCGAGGAGGGGCGGCTCGACCTGGCCTTCGCGGACGTGTTCGAGGCGCGGCGGCTGGCCGGGCTCGAGGTGACGCCGGTGATGGAGGAGGCGCTGGTGCTGGTCGCCGGCGCCCGGTACGAGCGCGAGGCGCTGGCCGGGGCGCGGGGCTTCGCGGAGCTGGCGGCGGCGCAGTTCGTCGACTACCACCCGGGCGCGCCGGCGGTGCGCGGGTGGTTCCGCCACCACTTCAACCGCAAGGTGCCGCCGCGCATCGACCTCACGCTGGCGGTCGAGAGCGTGCAGGCCGTGCTGGCGGCGGTGCTGCGGGGCATGGGGCTCGGGCTGGTGCCGGAGCACGCGGCCGCGGGCGCGCTGGCGGCGGGGCGGCTGGTGGCGATCACCACGCGGCGGCGGCCGCTGACCAACCGCGTCTCGCTGGTGCGCTCGCCAGGCCGGGTGCCGAGCAAGCTCGAGCGGGCGTTCGCGGGCCACGTGCGCGCGGCCTTCGCGGGCTGACCCGATCAGAGCGAGACGTCGACGTTGAACACGCCGTAGGGCGAGGTCGCGGTGCCGGTCACGCGGATCGACCCGGGCGCGCGCACGATCGTGCCGTCGCCGGCGTCCATGGTCGTGCCGGTGAACGAGAGGTCGAGGGTCACGTCGCCCTCGAGGTCGCCGGTCATGGTGAAGCTGCCGGTGAGAGATCCGGTGAGGGTGGCGTCGGGCAGGCCCTTGAACGCCATCGCGAGGTCGGCGGGGCCGCCGTTGTAGGTGATGGCGAGCTCGGCCCCGTCGTCGCCCGCGAGCACCTGGTCGGCGTAGTCCTGCTCGAGCACGACGTCGAGGTCCATGTTCTTGTTGTTCGAGGCGCCCTGGTCGACCTTGCCGCTCACGCGCATGAGGCCGCCGAGCTCGCCGGGCTCGGATTGCTCGGGGATGTTGGCGCTGTCGGCCGCGTTGAAGCCGGCGAAGCCGAGGCCGATCGCGCGGTCGATCGCGCGGTCGAGGCCGAGGTAGGCGCGCTCGGCCGAGACCTCGTCGGCGACGCCCGAGTCCCCGGGGCCGCCGCAGGCGAGGGCGAGGGTGGCGAACAGCAGCGCGGCGCGGCGGGACGGGGAGAGCGTGGGCATGTGCGGCGGTAGAGCGGCCGGCGGCGGCGAATTCCAAGCCGGTCAGTCGACGGGCACGCACAGGAAGCCGCCGTAGACGCGGTCGCCCTCGACGTGCACGATGCCGCTTTCGTCGAGGTAGACCGGGCCGTCGCAGCGTCTCTGGAAGTCCTTGTCGGCCGGCAGGGCGACCTCGGCGAGCAGCTTGCCGGCGACCGGGTCGAGGCGGGCGAGCGCCGGCTTGCCCTTGCGCGTGAGCTCGACGACGAGGGCGTCGCGGCCGGGGTAGACGTCGCCGAACTGCACGCCGGCGAGCACGATCTCACGGACCGCGGCGGTGGTCGGGTCGATCTCGAGGAGCCGCGGCTTGTTCGGCGCGGCCGTGCGGGTGCCGAGCCCGTAGAGCTTGCCGCGGTGGACGGCGACCTCGGCTGCCAGCCACTGCACGCCCTGCAGCTCGAGCGGGCCGGGCACGTCGGCGTGGCCGACGGTCACGCGCAGCGACCCGCCGGGCAGGCCCGCGGGGCGGGCCGCGGCGCGGTCGGGGTGGCCCGGGGTGGCGATGAAGTCGACGGTCACGGGGCGCGGCTCGCCGCCCTCGCCGTCGCGCGCCCACCAGCCCGGCTTCTCGGGGCCGAGGGTGTAGACCGCGGTGCTCGTGCCGGCGGCGAGGTCGACGATGCGGGCGCCGCAGATCGGCATCTCGCCCTCGCACTCGCGGTAGTGGGTGCCGGGCAGGGTGTAGCGGGCGGGGCCGACGTGCAGGACCGGGGCGGCGGGCGCGGCGGGCTCGGGCGCGGCGAGCTCGGGCGCGGCGGGCTCGGGCGCGGCGGTCGGCGGGGCGGGGGCGATCGGTGCGGCGGGCGGGGCGGGGGTCGGCGCGGGCTCGCCGCAGGCCACGAGCAGGCTCACGGCCGTGGAGAGGGACAGTCGCATCCGCCGCAGGGTGGCGCATAAATCGGGCGCGGTCCATCGGCGGACCGCGACGCGGGGGGTCGGCGCGGCAGGACGTGCGGGGCGGGCCCGAAAAATTGATGCGTCCGGGCAGCGGCGGTCTTTGGCATGGTCGGGGGCCGGAGGGCTGCTGTGATGCGGGACGAACAGCGGTTGAACGCGGGTCCGACTGTCACGTGCGCCGGCACCGGCGACGAGAGCCCGTGGGGGGACGACGAGCGCGGGGTGCTGGTCGAGCCGGCCGAGCCGTGGCTGGCCCCGGAGCGGCCGCGGGAGGGCTCGCGGCGCTACTACGAGTTCTGAGCGGGGCGTGCGGAAGCGCTCGACGCGTGGCGTCGGCCGCTTGATCCGCCGCAGATCCATCGCGGGGGTTAGACCACCCGCCGGTGATCCGAAGCGACCACAGGCGCCACTAACGGTTCGTGGCGGTGATGGTCACCGGACATCGAGGCAGGAGGCGTCCCATGAATTCCGTAATCTCCAAGCTCCCCATCTACGTGCTGTCCGGCGTGTGGTTCGTCGTGACGGCGCCGCGGTCGGTGCGTCGGTTGACCAAGAAGCTGGTGAATTGACGAACGGAGGGCGCAGGGCGCCCTCCGTCGCGTGGTGGTAGAGACAGTGGCAATCAGCTGGCGGCGGGTCCGCGGTCCATGAGGTCGTCGATCTTCTGGCGCATGAACTCGACGACCTGGGCGGCCGGGGCGCCGCGGAACTGCGAGAGGTCGAACACCAGCTTGACGGTGCGGTCGAACTTGAAGAGCGACGTCTTCTCGACGGTCATCGTGATCTGCAGGTTGGTGCCGAGGTACTCGACGGCGAGGTGGATGTCGGTGATGCCGAACTGCTTGCGCAGGTTGGCGGGCGGCTGGAACAGGCCGGTGAAGCGCTGGCCGAGCGGCTCGGGGTCGAGGTTGGCGACGCGGTAGTCGAGCGCGCCGAGGGCGTCGCGGACGCGCTCGATGTCGATGTTGCGCATCGAGATCGGGCTGGCGGTGGCGACGTCGAAGGCCCAGGCGATGTCGACGTAGCCGCGGACCTCCCAGTTGACGTCGCGGCCCGTGGGCGAGGTGCCGGGCGGCACGCGCAGGCGGAACGGCAGCGGCACGACCTCGTTCTTCTGGCAGCGCCAGGGGCCCTGGCGGACCAGCATTCGGTCCCACACGTGGCCCTCCTTGGGGCCCTTCTTGTGGTACTCGACGAGCTCGACGATGATCGAGGCGACGGTCTCGTTGTCGAGGGCGGTGAACTCGAGGTAACCGTCGAGCTCGGCGCCGTTGGAGAACGTGTCCTGGCGCAGGGCGATCAGCAGCACGCCGTTGTTGTTGGAGCCCTGGCGGCGGTAGGCGTACTCGACGGCCTTGGGGGCCTCCTTGCCGCCGATGCCGAGCATGGTCTGGGGCGGGCCGTCGGGCAGCACCGGCTCGGCGAGCTTGGCGGCGACGCTGGCGAACGCGCCGCCGGCCATCTGGCGGTTCTTGTGGGCCTCGATCATGGCGCGCAGGTCCGCCGGCAGGGCGCCCATGACCGTCTTGCCCTGTGCGCCGCCCTGCCACTCGACGAGCATCGGGATGTGGCCGAGGAACACCTGGTCGCCGGGGTTGATCGGGCTCTCGTCGGAGGGCACGGGGGCGCCGTTCACCCACGTGCCGTTGGAGGAGCCGAGGTCGCGGATGAACAGCTGGTCGCCCGAGAGGAACGCCTCGGCGTGACGTCGAGACACGCTGATCTCCGCCGTCGGGAGGCCGCACGTGGGGTCGCGGCCGATGAGGACGCGCGGGTTGCGTTCGTCGAGCTGGACCTTCGTTTCGCCGAGCTGAAGGGAAACCGTCTGCATGGCCGTCATGGCAGCCGCAAACGCGGCGCAAGTCAACGGGCCGAGGGGGCCGGCGCCTCGTCCGCGCGCGCAGGCGAGCAGACCGGCGGGGGCCGGGGCGCGCCCTGGCGCGGCGGCGGTGAGGTTGTGGGTATTGTCCGGGCGAAGGTTGGCGTATAGGTTGCCGAAATGTCGTTTCGGTCGAGGTGGGAGTAGATGAGGTGACCGCGCGATCGTCCCAGGACGACCCGTGGATCCGCGGCCTGCTCGGCTCGGTCGGGGTGATGGGCGTGCGTATGCAGGTGGCGCCGGCGGTCGCGGTGATCGAGCTGGCCGGGGCGGTCGAGGCGCTGACCGGGCTGAAGGGCGAAGAGCTGCGCGACGATCCCTCGCTGCTGTGGCGGCTGTGCCTCGCCGAGGACCGGCGGGTCTACAGCCTGGCGGTCAGCGGGGGCGAGCGGCAGACGGTGGTGGTCCGCTGGCAGCGCCGGCGCGGGCCCAACATCTGGACCGAGCACGTGGTCGAGCCGTGGTGCGACGAGCTCGGGCACCGGGTCGGGTTCTCGGCGGTGATCCGCGACGTGACGGCGCAGCGCGAGCTGGTGGTCGTGCGCGAGGCGCTCGAGCGGGTCCAGCGCGAGGGCTCGTACTTTCGCACGCTGATCCACACGGTCAACGACGGCATCCTCGTCAACGACGCCGACGGGGCCATCGAGTACGTCAACCACCAGCTGGCGGGGCTGCTGCGCCACCGGCCGGAGGAGATGATCGGGCGCTTCATCTTCGACTTCATGGACGACGAGAGCGCGGCGGCGGCGCGGGCCAACCTGCAGCGGCGGCGCACCGGGGCCGAGGACCAGTTCGACTTCCGCTGGCGGCGCAAGGACGGCAGCGAGTTCTGGAGCCTGGTCGCGGCCAAGCCGATGTACGACGCCGACGGCAAGTTCCACGGGTCGCTGGTGGCGGTCACCGACATCTCGCGGCGCAAGCAGGCCGAGGAGGCGCTGCTGCGCGCGCGCGACGAGCTCGAGGATCAGGTGGCCAGGCGCACCTCGGACCTGGCGCTCGAGGTGATCGAGCGGCGGCGGGCCGAGTCGGAGGCGCAGGCGGCCAGTCGGACCAAGAGCCTGTTCCTGGCCAACATGAGCCACGAGCTGCGCACGCCGCTCAACGCGATCATCGGCTACGCCGAGCTGGCCCACGAGGACGCGGAGAGCGAGACCATGCGGCAGGACCTGGGGCGCATCCGCGACTCGGCGGAGCACCTGCTCGGGCTCATCGACAACATCCTCGACCTGTCGAAGATCGAGGCCTCGAAGCTCGAGGTGGCGCCGGAGCCGTTCGACCTCGGCGCGCTGGTGGCCGAGGTGCGCACGACCATCCTGCCGCTGGTGATCAAGAACCAGAACCGGCTGCAGGTCCACTGCCCGCCGGGCGAGCGCACGGTCGTGACCGACCGGACCAAGCTGAAGCAGATCGTCTTGAACCTGCTCAGCAACGCCTGCAAGTTCACGCGCCGCGGCTGGGTCGACCTCAAGGCGGGCACGGTCTGGGAGGAGGGCGTGGAGTGGCTGGTGGTCGAGGTCGCGGACACCGGCATCGGCATCCCGGCGGCCAAGCTGGCGGCGCTGTTCCAGGCGTTCGCGCAGGCCGACGGCTCGGTGTCGCGGACCTACGGCGGGACGGGCCTGGGGCTGGCGATCAGCCGCGAGCTGGCCCGGCTGCTCGGCGGGGACATCGCGGTCGAGAGCGTGGTCGGGACGGGCACCACGTTCACGGTGCGCATCCCGGTGCGGGCCCGCGGCCTGGCCGAGGGCGACCTGCAGGCGGCCGCGTCGTGATAGTCTGGCGGGCGATGGTCCGCCCGTGGCTCTCTGGGTGCTTCCTGGCCGCCGCGCTCGGCGGGTGTAACGACCACCGCTACGGCTTCTTCGGCAACGAGGAGGGCTCGGGCGGCGAGGCGACCACGACCGGGCCGGAGCCGACCACGGTGAGCCCGACCACGGTGGCGACGATCACCATGCCGGACCCGACCATGCCCGACCCGTCGACGTCGACGTCGACGACCGCCGATCCGAGCGGGCCGGGCACGATCACGACGTCGCCGACCAGCGCGACCGTGACGACCGTGACCACCGACACCACCGGGACGCCGGGGCAGTGCGGCGAGGAGCCGCTGGCGTCGGACGTGCCGCAGTCGGTGACGCGCGACAACAGCGGGCTGCCGGACGCGTTCGTGCACTCGTGCGTGGGCTCGGGCGGGTCGGACGTGGTGTTCGTGTGGACCGCGCCGTTCGACGGGGTGTTCCAGTTCGACACCGTCGAGTCGGGCATCGACACCGTGCTGTCGGTGTTCGAGGGCTACTGCGGCGGGGTCGAGCTCGGCTGCGACGACGACACGCTGCAGCTGTGGTCGGAGGTCACGGCCGAGCTGAAGTTCGGGACGACGGTGACGATCGCGGTCGACGGGCTCGGCGGGCAGGTCGGGCCGATCCGCCTGAACATCGCCGCGGTCGACGAGCCGCCGCCGCCGCCGCCGCCGACCTGCGCGCCGATCGGGATCGGCTCGGAGCTCGGCGAGTTCGTGCTGTCGACCGTCGGCGGCACCAGCGTGCTCGACAGCGGGTGCGGCGGGGCGGGGGCGCCCGAGGTCGCGCTGGTGTGGACGCCGCCGATCGCCGGCGTGTTCCGCCTCGAGACCACGGGCTCGACCTTCGACCCCGTGCTGTCGGTGCGGCGGGGCGCGTGCGACGGGCCCGAGGTCACCTGCAACGACGACACCGTCGGGCTCGAGGCCCGAATCGAGCTGTTCGCCGACCCTGCGGACGGGCCGCTGCTCGTCGTGGTCGACGGGATCGGCGGGCAGTCCGGGGACGTCGTGCTGGCGATCACCGAGGGGTGATCTAGAGGCCGCGGATCTCGCCGGTGTCGGGGTCGAGCTCCATGTCGACGGCGTTCGGGCGTTTGATGAGCGCCGGCATGGTCGTGAGCTCGCCGGTCAGCACGGTGACGAAGCCGGCGCCGGCGCGCAGCTGGAGGTCGCGGACCGGCAGCACGAACGGGCGCGGCAGGCCGCCGTGGGCGGGGTCGTGGGTGGTCGCCAGGTGGGTCTTGGCCACGCACAGCGGGACGTCGCGGAAGCCCCAGGCCTCGAGCTGAGCGGCGCGGGTGCGGGCCGAGGCCGAGACGTCGAGCTTCTCGGCGCCGTAGACGCTGGTGGCGAGGGCCTCGAGCTTGCTGAGCAGGGGCAGCCCGAGGTCGTAGCGGAAGCTCGGCGGGCGCGGCTCGGCGGCGGCGACCACGGCGCGGGCGAGGTCGGCGGCACCGTCGCCGCCGTGGGCGAAGCCGGAGTGCACGGCGAAGCCGGCCCCGGCCGCGCGGGCGACCCGCTCGACCGCCGCGACCTCCTCGGGCGAGTCGGTGGGGAACGAGTTGAGGGCGACCACGACCTTGACGCCGAAGCCCAGGGCGATGCGCAGGTGGTGGCCGAGGTTCTGGGCCCCGCGCTCGACCGCCTCGACGTCGGGCACGGCGACGACCTGGTCGAGCGGCTTGCCGACGGCGACCCTGGCCACGCCGGCGTGGACTTTGAGCGCGCGCACGGTGGCGACGACGACCACGCAGGCGGGCTGGAGGCCGGCGGAGCGGGCCTTGATGTGCATGAACTTCTCGAGCCCGAGGTCGGTGCCGAAGCCGCACTCGGTGACGACCCACGGCGCGCGGGTGAGGGCGAAGCGGGTGGCGATGATCGAGTTGTTGCCGTGGGCGATGTTGGCGAACGGGCCGGCGTGGATGAGGGCAGGGGTGCCCTCGCTGGTCTGGGCGAGGGTCGGGTAGAGGGCGTCGCGCAGCAGCACGCTCATGGCCCCGGCGGCGCCGAGCTGCTCGGCGCGCACCGGCTCGCCGGCGCTGTTCTGGCCGACCACGATGGCGCCGAGGCGGCGGCGCAGGTCGGCGCGGTCACGGGCGAGGGCGACGATCGCCATGACCTCGGAGGCCTCGTTGATCTCGAAGGAGCTCTCGCGCGGCACGCCGTTGAGGGCGCCGCCGAGGCCGACCACCAGCCGCCGCAGCGAGCCGTCGTTGACCGGGCTGACGCGCGGCCAGGTCACGCGCACGGGGTCGAGGCGCAGCTCGTTGCCGTGGCGCATGTGGGCGTCGAGCATGGCCGCGAGGAGGTTGTGGGCCGCGCCGATCGCGTGGCCGTCGCCGGTCATGCCGAGGTTGATGCGGTCGGCGGGCACGACCTGGGCCTTGCCTCCGCCGGCGCCGCCGCCCTTGCTGCCGAACACCGGGCCGAGCGAGGGCTGGCGCAGGCAGACCACGCTGCGCTCGCCGATCTTGTTGAGGCCCATGCTCAGGCTGATCGAGGTGACGGTCTTGCCCTCGCCGAGCGGGGTCGGGGTGATCGCCGAGACGACCACGAGGCGCCCGCCGTGCTCGCCCGGGCCGGCGGCGGCGGTGTCGATCTTGGCGAAGTCGTGGCCGAACGGGTGGTAGGCGCGGCTCGTGGGGTCGAGCCCGAGATCTCGGGCGAGGTCGGCGAGGGGGCGGAGGGCGGACATCGGCGGATCTATGCCACAGCCCGCGCAATCCCCGCCAGGGGGCCGGAGGACTCACCGCAGCGCGAGCGGGTAGCTGCTGGCGATCATGAGGAAGCCGGGGTCGGCGCGCAGGCTGGCGGGGGTGACGATGGGGGAGCGCTCGAGGGCGGGCATGCAGGCGGCGAGCGAGCCGACGCCCGCACAGGCGGGGTGCTGCCGCCAGCGCCGGCGGAGCAGCGTTTGGACCGGGGGGAGGTGGAGGCCGAGCCGGCCCGCGGGGGTCTCGGAGCCGACCGCGACGCCGACCGCGGCGTAGGCGAGCACGACCAGCTCGCTGCAATAGATGCGGTCGTCACCTGGCGCGAAGACCAGGTCGTAGGGGCGGCCGAGATAGTGCCTGGCGCGGCGGATGACGCCGGCCCGGGCGTCGTCGTCGAGGTCGCGGTGGCGCAGGACGGTCACATGTCCGCCGAGGCCGCGGCGGATCCAGCTGTCCCACGGCGTACGTTTGACCGGACGGACCGCCTCGACGACGTACACCTGTTCACCGTCACGTTCGATCAGGCCGACGTGGGCGTAGGGGCTGGCGGTGGCCAGGACGACGGCCTGGGCCTGGCCGGTGGTCGAGGTGTGGAGCACGACGTCGGCGTCGAGCAGCGCGGCGGGATCGACGGTGGCGGGCACGCGGGCGGCCGCGGTGGCCGCGGCGAGCAGGGCGATCGCGTGCATGATCACGGTCGAAGCATAACGGCCGCGGCCCCGCGGCGGCGCGGGACAGATCCGCGCGATGCTGTCGCCACGTCATGAGCGCGAGATCAGTCCGCGAGATCGGGGTATCTGACGGTGGCCCCGTCGGTGCAAGATACCGGTCTCCCACGGGATGGCAGGCCCAGGCGACATCGAGCGGGCGCTCAGCGAATCCACCCTCGCGAGCTGGAAGCGATTGCTCGACGCCAGCGAGACGCTGGCCTGCGAGCTCGACGGCGCCGGCGTGTTCGTCCGCATCAACCCGCCGCTCGCGCGGCTGCTCGGCGTCGCGGCCGAGGACGCGGGCAAGCTGCGGTTCGTCGACTGCGTGCACCCCGACGACAGCGAGGCGAGCGCGGCGATCCTGAGCCGCATCACCACGCGGCCGGGCGAGGCGGTGGGCCTGCGCAACCGCTTCCGCGGCGCCGGCGGTGCGGTGGTCTGGCTGGCGTGGCACGCGACGTTCGACCGGGACCTCGGCCGCGTGCAGGCGCTGGGCTACGACGTGACGGCGCGGGTGCAGGCCGAGGCGGCGGCGGCGCGTGAGCACGCGGCGGCGGCCCAGGCGATCGCCGAGAGCGAGTCGCGGCTGGCCGAGCTCAGCGACAACATCCCGGCGATCGTCTACGTCAAGGACCCCGAGGGCCGCTACCAGTTCGTCAACCGCTACTACGAGAGCGTGCTCGGCAAGCGGCGCAGCGAGGTGCTCGGGCGGGTCGACCGCGAGGTGCTGCCGGCGGCGGTGGCCGACCTGTTCGCGGCGAGCGAGGCCCAGGTGCGCCAGCGCGGCGGGCCGGTCGAGTGCGAGGAGACGCTGCCGGGCGACGTCGACGGCCCCCGGTCGTTCTTCTCGGTGAAGTTCCCGCTGCGGCGGACCGACGGGTCGATCGCGGCGCTGTGCGGGATCTCGACCGACATCACCCGCCGGCGCCAGGCCGAGGCGGCGCTGGTCGAGCTCAACGAGTCGCTCGAGCGCCGCATCGCCGAGCGCACGGCGGCGGCCGAGGACGCCTCGCGGGCCAAGAGCGAGTTCCTGGCCCGCATGAGCCACGAGCTGCGGACCCCCCTCAACGCGATTCTCGGATACAGTGAGCTCATCGAGGACGAGATGCGCGAACGGGGACAGGCGCCGTGGGCCGCGGACGTGCTGCGCATCCGCTCGGCCGGCAAGCACCTGCTCGGGCTCATCAACGACATCCTCGACATCTCGAAGATCGAGGCCGGCAAGATGCTGGTCCACATCGAGGAGTTCTCGGTCGCGGCGATGGTCGAGGAGGTCGTCGGCGCGGTCCGGCCGACCATCGAGCGCAACCGCAACACGCTGCGCGTCGACGTCGACCCGGGCGCGGGCAGCATGCGCTCGGACGGCATGAAGATCCGGCAGTGCCTGATGAACCTGCTGAGCAACGCCGGCAAGTTCACCAGCGGCGGGGCGGTGTCGCTGCAGGTCCGCCGCCACGTGGTCAACGCCCGCATGTGGGTGCTGTTCGTGGTCACCGACACCGGCATCGGCATCGCCCCGGACCACATCAGCCAGCTGTTCCGCGAGTTCTACCAGGTCGACAGCTCGTCGACGCGGCGCTACGAGGGCACCGGCCTCGGCCTCGTCATCACCCAGCGCCTGTGCAACATGCTCGGCGGGGACATCCGGGTGGTCAGCAAGCCGGGCCAGGGCTCGACCTTCACGCTCGAGCTGCCGGCGATCCACATCGAGGCCGGCGCGCCCGAGGTGGCGCTCGAGCTCGAGGTGCTGGCCGAGCGCGACGTGGCCCGCGCGCGCATGGCGGTCCGCGAGCTGTGCCAGCGGCTCGGCGCGCGCCCGCTGGCGCTGCAGAAGATCGCCACCGTGGTCAGCGAGCTGGCCCGCAACATGGTGCTGTACGCCGGCGGCGGGCGCCTGGTGGTCGGCTCGGTCGGCACCGACAAGAAGTGCATGTTCATCCGCGCGGTCGACGAGGGCGCGGGCATCCCCGAGCTCGACGCCATCCTCGCGGGCCGCAAGGTCAGCCGCAACGGCCGCGGGCTCGGGCTCATCGGCACCAAGCGCCTGGCCGACGGCTTCCGCATCCACACCGGCCCGACCGGCACGTGGATCGAGGTGGAGGTCAACCTGTGACCGACGCCGCCCGCGAGGCCGAGGACCGCGTGCTCATTACGGTGCTGAGCCGCTACGTCAGCCCGACGCGGGCGCAGAGCATCCTGGTGCGGGCGCGACGCGAGGCCCCGGGCATGCCGGCGCCGCCGCGGGCGCCCGGCGGCGGGCCGAGCCACCAGGCGCTGCTGGCCCGCCTCGGCGAGGGGCTGCGGATGTTCGTCGGCGAGGCCGACACGCGGGCGGCGGTCGCCGAGGTCACGCGCCTGCTGGCCGGGCGCACGGCGGCGGCGGTCGAGCTCGAGCTGCGGGTCGAGTCGGACATCGCCCGCGCGCGCCTGGCGGCCCGCGACATGTGCCAGGCGCTCGGCACCAGCCCGCTGGTGATCCAGAAGCTGGCGACCATCGTCAGCGAGCTGGCGCGCAACATGGTCGCCTACGCCGGCGGCGGCAAGCTGTCCTTGAAGCCAGGCGGCAGCGGGCGCCGGTTCGTCGCCATCGAGGCGGTCGACCAGGGCCCGGGCATCGGCAACCTCGAGGAGATCCTGGCCGGGCGCTACAAGAGCCGCAGCGGGCTCGGGCTCGGCATCCTCGGGACCAAGCGCCTGGCCGACCGCTTCACCATCGCCTCGGCGCCCGGCGGCACGCGGGTGGAAGTCGAGGTCAACTTCTGATGCCGTGGACCATGGCGCACCGCACCCTGCCGAAGGACGGCGAGCGGGCCAACGGCGACGCCGTGGTCCTGCGCAGCGACGTCGGGCGCTCGCTGGTCGCGGTGGTCGACGGGCTCGGCCACGGCGCGCTGGCGGCGGCGGCGGCCAGCAAGGCGGTCGCGTTCCTGTCGAGCTGGTCGCTGACCGACGAGCTCGACGCCGGCATGCAGGGCCTGCACGAGGCGCTCCGCGGGACCCGCGGCGCGGCGGCCAGCGTGTGCGTGCTGACCGAGGTCGACATGGTGTGCTGCGGCGTCGGCAACGTCGAGATCCGCTACGCGGGGGCCAACCGGCCGCCGATCTTGTTGAGCCCGGGGGTGCTGGGGGCGCGCGTGGCTCGCTTCAGGATGTGCCGCGGCGAGGTCTCGCCGGGCGCGCGCCTGGTCCTGTTCTCGGACGGCATCTCGCACCGCGCCCCGCTCGACCAGCTGCGCCACCTCGACGCCGAGGGGCTGTGCGAGGAGCTGATCGCCCGCTATCGCAAACCCAACGACGACGCGACGGTGGTCGCCTGTGACCTGACGAGGTTGACGCCATGAGCAACTACGAGAACCGCATCCCCGTCATCCAGCTCTGGCAACGCATCGTCGTCCCGCTGCAGGGCGACGTGACCGACGAGACCGCGGCGGTGCTCGTCGACGACGTGCTGCGGACGATCCGCGACACCTCGGCCGCGGGCCTCGTCATCGACGTCACCGGCATGTGGACCATGGACAGCCACCTGTGCCACGTGATCGCCAACCTCGCGGCCGCGGCCAAGCTGATGGGCACGCCGACGGTCATCTGCGGCATGAGCGCGCCGATCGCCATGACCCTGCAGACCATGGGCGCCGACTTCCGTCTGGCCCAGACGGCCCTGACCCTCGAGGACGCGCTCGAGCGCCTCGGCGTCACCGCGACGATCGTCGAGATCGAGCCCGACGAGGGCCAGTTCGACGGGCCCGCGGCGGCCAATCCGTTCGCGGGCAACACCCTGACCCCGCGCTCCTGAAGGTATTGCTTATGGCCACCGATTACGCGCGACTGTTCCAGGTCTGTCCCGAGCTGCTGGCGACCCTCGACGCCGGGGGTCGGTTCGTCGAGGCCAACCCGGCGTGGCTGCACACGCTCGGGCTCGGCGAGCTCGCGGGCACGCCGTGCCTCGACCTCGTGCACCCCGAGGACCGCGAGGCCGTGGCGGCCGCGCTCGCGGCCGGGGGCTCGCGCGCCGAGGGCCGCGTCCGCGGCAGCGACGGCGGGTACCGCTGGCTGCGCTGGACGTTCACCCGCGAGGGCGAGGCGACGCTGGTGTGCGCGCACGACGTCAGCGACGAGCGGCGGGCCCAGACCGAGCTCGAGCAGGCGGGCGCGCTGGTCGAGCAGTACGAGGCGGAGGCGCGGCGGCTCGAGGAGGAGCTGCGGGCCCGCGGCGAGGCCCAGCAGGACGTGCTGGCGTCGATGTCGACGCCGATCATCCAGGTGTGGGACGAGATCCTGACCATGCCGGTGGTCGGGCTGGTCGACAGCGTGCGGGCCGGCGACATGAAGAACTCGCTGCTCGAGACGGTGGCCCGCACGAGCGCCAAGTTCGCGATCGTCGACCTGACCGGCGTCGACACCGTCGACACCGCGACCGCGGATCACCTGCTGCGGGTCATGCGGGCGGTCGGGCTGCTGGGGGCGCGCTGCGTGATCACGGGGATCCAGCCGGCGGTCGCGCAGATCATCGTCGGGCTCGGGCTCGACATGCAGGGCGTGATCACGCTCCGCAGCCTGCGCGAGGGCCTGAAGTTCTGCATGAAGTCGCTGGGCTTCCGCGTGAAGCGCGACCCGGTGGTCGTCATCCCGGAGCTGGCCGCGGCCGCACCCGGTAGCGCGTGACGACCAGGCACTTGCCGCCCGACGCGTGCGGCTCCTGCACGAGGCGGTCGCCGAGCCGCGCGACGGCTCCGAGGCCGCTGCCGATGCCGCGGCGGTGCAGCATGGCGCCCGGGGGGATCGGCCCGCCGGCGGTGTGACCGTCGCGCTGGGCCAGCGCGAGGTCGGCGATCGGCGGCTTGGGGTCGAAGGCCCGGATCTCGAGGGCGAGGCCGTGGCGCGGGTCGCTGACCACCGACATGTCGATGCGCCCGCCGCCCGCGTGGCGCAGGATGTTCCACGCCAGCTCCGAGACGATCAGCGCGACCTCCTGGGCCGCCAGCCGCTGGAAGCCCTCGGCGCTGGCGAGCCGCTCGGCCGCCTGTCGGGCGATGAACACATCGGCCTCGACCGTGACGGCGTAGCTGTGGGCTGCCACCCTCCACAGATAACATGGTCCGGGCCCGAACGTCCCTGGCCGAAGAGCCAGGTGCGTGGGCGCGCAGGTCCCGCGTTGACACGGCGCGGCGGCCTCTGGTGTGCTCGCCGGTATGGCGGGACGGACCTTGTGGGCTGCGGCGTGGCTGGCGTGGCTGTGCGGCTGCGAGGGCGGGGGCGGGGCGACGGCGGAGGCGACGACGGCGGGCCCGGCGAGCACGGGCGGCGAGGCGACGGCGGCGGACGGCCCGGGCGGTGATCCCGACCCGACGAGCGGCGCAGGAGATGCGAGCAGCGGCGGCGGACAGATGACGGCCGGGTCGACCTCGCAGGACCCGGCCACGGGTGCGTCGGAAACGACCGGTCCGGGCACGAGCGACCCGGGCACGACGGGCCCCGGCAGCGCGGGAGATCCGACCGGCGATCCTACGGGTGACACGAGCGGCGACCCGAGCGGCGACCCGGTCGCCTGCGAGGGGCCGGTGCACGAGGGGATGGCGACCTACTACGACGCCGACGGCAGCGGCAACTGCAGCTTCCCGGCGGCCCCGGGCGACCCGCTGGTGGCGGCCATGAACGACGCCGACTACGCGGCGTCGGCGGCGTGCGGGGCGTGCGTGGCGATCGACGGGCCGGACGGAGCGGCGACGGTGCGGATCGTCGACCGCTGCCCGGAGTGCCCGCCGGGCCACATCGATCTCCACCCCGACGCCTTCGCCATGCTGGCCGACCCGCAGCTCGGCGTGGTGCCGATCTCGTGGACGTACGTGCCCTGCCCGGTCGACGGCGGCATCATCTATCACTTCAAGGAGGGCTCCAACCAGTGGTGGACGGCGGTCCAGGTCCGCAACCACCGCAACGCCGTCGCCAGCTTCGAGTACAAGGATGCGATGGGCGACTGGAAGCCGGTCGAGCGCGTCGACTACAACTTCTTCATCGACATGAGCGGCATGGGTCCGGGGCCGTACAGCTTCCGCGTGACCGACGTGTACGGCAACGTGCTCGAGGACGCGGGCGTGCCGTTCGTCGAGGCGGGCGAGAGCCCGGGCGGCGGGCAGTTCCCGGGCTGCGCGCCCTGAGGCTGCGGGGCGCGGGCGCGGGTCAGGTGGGCTCGAGCTCGTCGTCGTCGTCGTGCGAGGTGGCCTCGGCCGACTCGGGCGCGGGCTTGCCGGCCTCGAGCTGCTCGCGGCGGAGCTTGGCCCGCAGGGCGGCGCGGCGGCGGCCCTGCTCGCGCAGGCGCATCTGCACGGCGTGGATGCGGGGGGCCAGCAGCTCGTTGGTCTCGTTAAGCTTCTGCAGCAGCGAGGCCTCGAGGCCCTTGCCGGCGTGGAGGGCGGCGTAGAAGTCGTCGAACACCTGCTCGACCGCGGGCTCGACCGTGGTCGAGGTCGGGCGCTTCTGGGTCTGGTGGTGGGGCTTCACGGCGGCGACGGCGGGCTCGGGCTCGCCGCGGCCGATCCACTTGAGGACGTCGCGGATGACCCGCTCCGGCTCGTTCAACAGGCCCTCGTAGGACTGCACGTGCACGGGGTAGCGGCGCACGGCGATGTCGCGGACCAGCATGAAGTTGTCGGACCACCACTCGAGCGCGCCGGGCATGCGTTCGTCGGGCACGAGCTCGCCCTTGCCCTCGGCGCGGCGCGACGCGTCCTCGATGGCGTAGAGGCGGGCGATCGACGACTCGTACTCGCGCCACTCGCGGACGCTGGCGACGACCTTGCCGATGAAGGCGCGGTCGCTGCGGATGAGGCCGGGGATGAACACCTTGACCGCGTGGTGCTGGACCTGCTCGGGGAACAGGTAGGCGCCGGTCTTGGGGTGGGGGTTGGTGCGGTAGTAGATCCCGCGGCGCAGGTGCGACTCGTAGAAGCCCTCGGGGTTGGCGGCCTTGATCGTCTGCTCCCAGCGCATCGGGAACGCCTCGCCGATGATCGGGAAGCCGGCGGCGATGAGGATCTGCATCCACATCGACGTGCCGGACCGCTTGGTGCCCGTGACGATGATCATTCGCCGCAAGAGTATCAGGCGCGCCGCCCGAGGGGCTCACCAGGCCAGCGCGGCCGCCAGGGCGGCCACCTGGGCGAGGTGCTCGGCATCGACCGCGTCGAAGTTCGCCAGGCGGTCGCTGTCGACGTCGAGGACGGCGAGCACGCGGCCGTCGCGGAGCACGGGCACGACGATCTCGCTGCGCGAGGCGGCGTCGCAGGCGATGTGGCCGGGGAAGGCCTCGACGTCGGCGACGACCACGGTGGCGGCCCGCTCGGCCGCCGCCCCGCACACGCCGCGGCCGCGGGCGATGCGGGTGCACGCGAGCTTGCCCTGGAACGGGCCGAGCACCAGCTCGTCGCCGATCTGGCGGTAGAAGCCGACCCACGAGACCCCGGGGATCGCCTGGTAGAGGGCGGCGGACAGGTTGGCCAGGTTGGCGATCAGGTCGGGTTCGTCGGCGACCAGCGAGCGCAGGCTCGGCAGGAGCTCGCGGTAGATCTCGGCCCGGTCGGCGTCCGCGGGGATCTCGAGGGTGTGCATGGGCGGCTCAGGTGTGCTTGTTGTCGAGGAGCGACTGCAGGTCGTCGGCGTGCTCCTCCTCCACCGCGAGGATACCCTCGAGCATGCGCCGGGTGGTGGGGTCGTCCGCGCCGATGTAGTTGATCATCTCGCGGTAGCTGTCGATGGCGATGCGCTCGGCGATGAGATCTTCGGTGAGCATGTCGCGCAGGGTCTCGCCCTCGACGTACTCGGCGTGGCTGCGGCTGGTCAGGCCGTCGGGGTCGAGGTTCGGCGCCCCGCCGAGCTGGACGATGCGGGCGGCCAGCTCGTCGGCGTGGCCCTGCTCCTCGTTGGCGTGCTGCAGGAACTCGGCGGCCACGGCGTCGGCGTGGATGCCCGTGGCCATGAAGTAGTGGCGCTTGTATCGCAGCACGCAGACGGTCTCGGTGGCGAGCGCCTCGTTGAGCAGGCGGATGATCGTCTCGCGGTCCCCGGTGTAGCCGGGGGTCACGGCGCCCTGCTCGATGTGCTGGCGGGCGCGGGCCCGGAGGGTCTTGATGTCGGTCAGGAAGGGTTTTTCGGCCATGGTGCGGCGAACATAGGCGATCTTGCGCAAACGTCCACAAGAAGGGTCCTGGGGGGCCTTGCGGCGTTCACGCAAATATCGCGCGCGCGGCCCGTTTCTGTTAAGCTGCGCCGCCCTCTTTCCCTAAAAGAACCCGCCCGATGACCAGCCAAAAGCGCGACCCCTTCTCCGCCATCGCCCAGATCGACACGCCGCTCGGCCAGCGTACGGTCTACCGCCTCGACGCCCTGCGCGCGCTGGGGCCGGTCGACGCGCTGCCGTACAGCATCAAGGTGCTGCTCGAGGCGTGCCTGCGGAACGTCGACGACTTCGTGGTCACGCAGGACCACGTCAAGGCGCTGGTCAACTACAACGCCAAGGGCACCGGCGAGTCGGAGATCCCGTTCATGCCGGGGCGCGTGGTCCTGCAGGACTTCACCGGCGTGCCGGCGGTGGTCGACCTCGCGGCCATGCGCGAGGGCATCGTGCGCATGACCGGCGACGCGGCGGCGGCCGACAAGGTCAACCCGCTGGTGCCGTGTGACCTGGTGATCGACCACTCGGTGCAGGTCGACGTGTCGGCCTCGCCGATCGCGCTGCGGGAGAACAGCCGCCTCGAGTTCGAGCGCAACGGCGAGCGCTACCAGTTCCTCAAGTGGGGGCAGCGGGCCTTCAACAACTTCCGGGTGGTGCCGCCGGCGACCGGCATCGTCCACCAGGTCAACCTCGAGTACCTGGCCAAGGTCGTGTGGGACGGCACCGGTGTGCAGGGCCAGGAGGGCAACCTCTACCCCGACTCGCTGGTCGGCACCGACAGCCACACGACCATGATCAACGGCATCGGCGTGCTCGGCTGGGGCGTCGGCGGCATCGAGGCCGAGGCGGTCATGCTCGGCCAGCCGATCTACATGCTGATCCCGGAGGTCATCGGCGTGAAGGTGACGGGCGAGCTGCCGCAGGGCTGCACGGCGACCGACCTGGTGCTGCGCGTGACCGAGGTGCTGCGCAGGCGCGGGGTGGTCGGGCGGTTCGTCGAGTTCTTCGGCGCGGGCCTGGCGGGCATGCCGGTCAGCACGCGCGCGACGATCGCCAACATGGCGCCGGAGTACGGGGCCACGGTCGGGTTCTTCCCGGTCGACGAGCAGACCCTGACGTACCTGCGGCTGAGCGGGCGCGACGAGGGGCTGATCACCGCGGTCGAGCAGTACTGCAAGCTGCAGGGGCTGTGGCGCGACGACTCGCGCGAGGTCACCTACACCGACGTGATCGAGCTCGACCTGGCGGCGATCGAGCCGGCGCTGGCCGGGCCGCGGCGCCCGCAGGACCGGGTGGCGCTGCGGAGCATGCAGAGCCAGTGGGCGCACGACCGCGAGAAGGTGTTCGGCCGGCCCGCGGGCGCGCCGGCCCACGCGGCCGACATCGACGGCGCGTCGCACCCGATCGCCGACGGCCAGGTGGTGCTGGCGGCGATCACCAGCTGCACCAACACCTCGAACCCGGAGGTGATGATCGGCGCGGGCCTGCTGGCCCAGAAGGCGGTCGCGCGCGGGCTCGTGCGCAAGCCGTGGGTCAAGACGTCGATGGCGCCGGGCTCGAAGGTCGTCACCGACTACTACGACAAGGCCGGGCTGTGGCCGGCGCTCGAGGCGCTGGGCTTCCACCTGGTCGGCTACGGCTGCACCACCTGCATCGGCAACTCGGGGCCGCTGTCGGACAGCGTGACGAAGGCGATCCAGGGCGGCGGGCTGGCGGTCGCGGCGGTGCTCTCGGGCAACCGCAACTTCGAGGGCCGGGTGCACCCCGACATCAAGGCGGCCTACCTGGCCTCGCCGCCGCTGGTGGTCGCCTACGCGCTGGCGGGCACGGTCGACATCGACTTCGAGACGCAGCCGATCGGGGCCGGCTCCGACGGCGCGCCGGTGTTCCTGCGCGACATCTGGCCGACGCTGGCGGAGATCCAGGAGACCGTGGCGCGCTGCGTCACGCGCGAGCAGTTCAAGGCCCAGTACGCCGACGTGTTCGCCGGCTCGAGCGAGTGGCAGGCCATCGAGGACGTGCACAGCTCGCTGTACCGCTGGGACCCGAGCAGCACGTACATCCAGGAGCCGCCGTTCTTCACCGCGCTGACGCAGGACGTGCAGCCGCTGCGGCCGATCCGCGCGGCCCGGGCGCTGGCCGTGCTCGGCGACTCGATCACCACCGACCACATCTCGCCCGCCGGCTCGATCAAGAAGGACTCGCCGGCCGGCAAGTACCTGCTCGAGCACGGGGTCACGCCGGCGATGTTCAACCAGTACGGGGCGCGCCGCGGCAACGACCGCGTCATGACCCGCGGGACCTTCGCCAACACGCGGCTGAAGAACCTGCTGGTGCCCGACGGGCGCGAGGGCGGGTGGACGCTCGACCTGCTCGACGAGCAGGTCAAGTTCATCCACGACGCCTCGCAGCACTACCAGGAGCGCGGGGTGCCGCTGGTGGTCATCGCCGGCAAGGACTACGGCATGGGCAGCTCGCGCGACTGGGCGGCCAAGGGCACGTTCCTGCTCGGCGTGAAGGCGGTGATCGCGGAGTCGTACGAGCGCATCCACCGCTCGAACCTGGTCGGCATGGGCGTGCTGCCGCTGCAGTTCCTGGCCGGCGAGAGCCGGGCGAGCCACGGGCTCACGGGCCGCGAGATCTTCGACATCGCCGTCGACGACGAGCTGCGGCCGCTGCAGGAGGTCGAGGTCACCGCCCGCACGCCGCGCACCGAGGCGGTCAAGACGTTCAAGGTGCTGGCCCGCATCGACACGCCGATCGAGGTCGAGTACCTGCGCGGCGGCGGCATCCTGCACATGGTGCTGCGCAAGATGGCCCGCGGCTGATCGCGGCGAGCATGGATAAACACAGGCGGCCCGTCCGGGAGCTCCGGGCGGGCCGCCTGTTCACGCGCAGGGGAAGCCAGGGTTACTTCGGGCCGCGCTTGCCGCGGCCGCGCTCGCCGCGGCCGCGCTCGCCGCGGCCGCGCTCGAGCTTCGAGTTGAACTTGCTGCGCTGCTCGGGGGTGAGGAGCGCGTGGATCTCGAGGCGAGCGGCGCGTTTCATGTCCTGGACCTTGTCCTGCTCGGCGTCGATCTGGGCGTCGAGGCGCTCGAGGGCGCGGGCGTCGGGGCGGGGCTTGTGCCACTCGGCCTTCACCTGCTCGCGCAGGCCGCGGAGGCTCGCCTTGGCGGCCTTGATCCGGGGGGCGTTGGTCTCGCGGATCTCGGCGATCTTGGCCTTCTGGTCGGCGGTGCAGGCGAGCTCGGCGCACAGGCGGTCGTGCTTGCCGGCCTGGACCTCGCGCTTGCCGGCGGGCGCGGCGTGGGCCTCGCCGGCGGCGAGGACGGACGAGAAGCCGAAGGCGGCGAGGGCGAGGGCGATGCGGGTGGTCAAGGTGTGCATGGCCTCTTCGACGCGGGGCCGCGAGGTCGCTTGAACGGGCCGCGCAAAAGCTCGATGAGCTGGCGGTAAAGCGGACGTAAACCGGGGAGGTGCGCGCTCGCCGGGCGCGCGGAGGCGGGGCGTAGGGCGACGGGGACAGGCAGGTGCGGAGGGTGGTGCGAGCGCCGAGGCGAGCGTCGGGCCGCCGGGCGGCGACGCGGATGTGTGCGCCGGGCGTGGCCGGGCGGCGACGCGGATGCGTGCGTCGGGCGTGGCCGCGGGCCCCGGTTCGTGGGTCGCGGCGACGCGTCCGCGGGCCCCGGTTCGTGGGTCGCGGCGACGCGTCCGCGGGCCCCGGTTCGTGGGTCGCGGCGACGCGTCCGCGGGCCCCGGTTCGTGGGTCGCGGCGACGCGTCCGCGGGCCCCGGGTCGTGCGTGGCGGCGACGCGTTCGCGGCGACGCGGCGGTGGGAGGTGAGCGCGTGCTGCGAGTCCGCGCGCGCGAGGTCCGCGGTGATAGTTGTTGCGAGGGCGCGGGGCTCGTGTACACTGGCGGCCGTCATGCAGGTCTCGCAGCACATCGTCGACGCGCCCCGCGGGCGGTTGCCGTCGTGGCACGGTTGACCGCGTCGACGTCCGCGTAGATGCGCGTGGATCGGGTCTGGAGGCCGCGTGGCGGGCTCCGGGCGCGGTGAAGCGTCGCCGCGTCGTGTTCGGCGACGCGTGAATGCGCCGGGTTTTTAATAGTTATTCATAATTATTAAGAACCTGGGCGGCGTGGCTGTCCTGGACTCTGCAGATGTCCCCGGGGACAGGTACGTCGATAACTTTTATTAATTGGCAGCGGGGACCTGCGGGAGAAGGACCATGGAGACGTTGATCGTGGAGATCCGGGCCGCCGAGGGCGGCGACGACGCCAAGCTGCTGGTGTACGAGCAGCTCGGCATCTATAAGAAGCTCGCGGTGCGGGAGCATCTTTGACCTCGAGGTGATCGACGAGCGGCCGGGGCTGGTCTACTGCCAGGTCGCGGGCGAGGGCGCGTGGGCGTGGTTCAAACACGAGGCGGGCGGGCACCGCTGGCAGCGGGTGCCGCCGACCGAGAAGCGGGGGCGGGTCCACTCGAGCACGGTGACGGTCGTGGTGCTCGAGCCGGCGAAGGCGGCCGAGGTGTCGCTGGCGCGGGCGGACCTCGAGGAGAAGTTCGTCCGCGGGACCGGGCCGGGCGGGCAGCACCGCAACAAGACGTCGACGGCGGTGGTGCTGCGGCACAAGCCGACGGGTCAGGTGGTCCGCGTCGACGGCGGGCGCAGCCAGCACGTCAATCGTCAGACGGCGCTGGCGCTGCTGCAGGCCCGCATGGCCCAGGCCGCCGAGGAGGAGGCGGCGCTCGACCGGGTGTCGCGGCGCAAGCAGCAGGCCGGCTCGGGCATGCGCGGCGACAAGATCCGCACCGTCCAGGTCCAGAGCGACAGCGTCGTCGACCACCGCCGCGGCACGCGGATGTCGTACCGCAACTACGCGCGCGGGCAGCTCGAGGGGCTGCTCGCGGGGGGCGCCGAGCGACCGTGAGCCGGTCGCCGCGAGGCCTCGACCCGCGCGCAGCGCTGCAGGGGCTGCCGCGACGCGTGCGGGTCGGCGCGTGCGTGCAGGTCGACGGTGAGCGACGCCCGACGCGGCTCCGCCCGACGAGGCTCCGCCCGTCGCGGCGAGCAGGGCGGCGCGAGGCTGTGGGCGCCGCTTCAGGTCAGAAGCGGCGCTCCCACGCGAGGCCGTAGAGGCCGCGGGCGAACACGGGGGTGAAGCCGGGCTGGGCGGCGCGCTTGCGCCTGGCGGCGACGATGAGGAGGGCGGCGCCGGTGCCGAGGAGGGCGGGGGCGAGGATGAGGCCGGTCGCGGTCATGGCGCTGGCGGTGCGGTAGGCGCCGTAGTAGTCGCCGCAGGCGCCGTCGGAGCCCTCGACCTGGCAGCCGAGGGCGGCGCCCTGGAGGCCGTTCTCGTAGTGTTTGGCGCGCACGAGGCCGACGGCGAGCACGACCGACATGGCGACGCCGCCGGCGAGGGCGACGCTGCCGCCGAGCAGCATGGGCCGCCAGGGGCGCACGGCGGGGCGCTCGGTCCAGGTCACGTCGATGGGCTCGAGCGGGGCGACGGCGGACTCGCCGGCGTCGAGGCGGCCCTGCAGGCGCTCGCGGACGGCGGCGACGCGGGGCGGGCGCGGGTCGTCGGGGTAGGCGGCGGTGAAGCGGGCGTCCTGTTCGTCGAGGATCCCGAGGGCCTCGCGCGCGAGGGCGGGGTCGGCGTCGAGCGCGGTGGCGCGGTCGTAGGCGTCGGCGACGTGGGTGTGCACGGCGACGAGGTTGCCGCGCTGCTCGGGTGTCGGCGGGAGCTTGCGGGCGACGACGGTCCAGGTGCGCGCGGCCGAGAGGTACTCGCCGGCGTCGAAGAACGTCTGACCGGCGGCGACGGCGGCGTCGAACTCGGTCATGTCGGCGGTGGACACGGCGACGAGGGGGGCGTCGCCGGGCGACAGCGCCAGGACGAGGGCGAGGCACGGCGCGACGAGGGACATGGCCTCGCAGGGTATCACGGGGGCGCAGGTCGCGACCGGGCGCCGATCGGACCGGGCGGCGCCGCGGGCGCGCGCGGCGGCCGAGCCGGTGCGGCCGCGTCGAAGCGCGAGCAGGAGGCCGTCGCCTGGGCGGCGAGCGACGCGTGCGAGCAGGCGAGCAGGCGAGCAGGCGAGCGACGCGTGCGAGAGCTGCAAGGGCGCGTGCATCGACGCGACGCTGGTGTGCATGGGGATCCGCCGGGCGTCACGCGTAGGCGGCGTGGCACTCCTGCAGGGTGGCCTCGTGGATCTTCAGGACCGGGGCGATGGTGCCCTCGGCGTCGCGGGTGTAGCCGCCGGCGAGGTTCCAGACCAGCGGGACCCGCGTGCGGGCGAAGTGACGGAACACCAGGCGGTCGCGCTCGCGCAGCTGCTCGTAGGTGAGGAGGCCGCCGAGGGGGTCCTCGATGAAGGGGTCGGCGCCGGCCTGGTAGAGCACGACGTCGCAGGCGTCGAAGCCGGCGAGCACGCCGGGCAGGGCGGCCAGGAAGTCGTCGGCCTGCGAGGGCGCGTGGTAGTGGGCGCCGATCGTCCAGTGGTGGATGTCGCCGAGGCCGAGCTTGCGGAGGATCGCGTCGGTGCCGTCGCCGTAGTGGACGTCGATGTCGAGGATGCCGATCGCGCGGGCGAGGCCCTGCGTCTGCAGCAGGCGGGCGGCGACCATGAGGCCGTTGAACGTGCAGAAGCCGCCGCCGCTGGCGTGGCGGGCGTGGTGAAAGCCGGACGTCGGGGACACGGCGACGCCGCCGCGGCGGGCGACGTGCGTGGCGGCGCTGGCGAGCGAGCCGGTGGTCCACGGGAGGGTGGCGGCGACCTCGGGCACGCGGTTGCCGAAGCCGTTGTTGCGGCGGCAGGCCAGCACGTCGTCGACGTAGGCGCGGTCGTGGGCGAGGGCCAGCTGGTCCGCGGTCAGCGGGGTGACGGGCATGCGCACGAGGGGGATGCCGGTGCGCTGCCAGTGGGCCATGACCTGGGCGGGCTTGCCGGCGCTGGGGCTCAGCGAGACGTTGGCGTCGGTGTGCTGCCGCGGGTCGTAGAACACCGGGAGCGGGGCGGACGGGGCCGTCATGCCGCGAGGGTGGCACGATTCGCCGCGCACAGGCGCTCGGCGGGGCGGGCGTGTCCGTCCGCGGGCGCGGGTTCACTGCGGCGGTTCGAACACCATGCAGGCGAGGTCGATCTTGGTGTTGAGCGCCTCGTCGACGGCGGTCGGGACCGCGTTGGCGCCGCCGCAGATGTCGGCGGCCACGCCGTTCTGCCCGAGCAGGTCGGTGAACTGGTAGAGGCGGTCGGCGTGGAAGGCGGCGCAGTCGAGCTGGTCGCAGCCGCACGAGCCGGGCTGGCCGCAGAAGTTCATGCCGCCGTTCACGCCCGGGTCGCCGGCGACGACGATGGCGGCGAGGCCGTCGGGCTCGCCGTTCTTCACCGCCAGCAGCTTCTGGTGGAGGATGGCGAGGTCGGTCGGCTTGGTGGCGCAGCCGAGGCCGCACTGGTTGCCGCCCTGCTGGTCGTAGGCGCCGTAGTCGTCGACGTCGGTGACGAGCACGAGCACGAGCAGGGCGTCGTCGCGGACGAACCCGGAGCCGTCGCCGTCGAGGAGGTCGACGGCGCTGGTGAGGGCGTGCTCGCAGCCGATGGCGGCCTCGAAGGTGTTGGTGCCGAACGACGACACGGCGCAGTTGAAGGCGTCGGCGACCTCGGCGGGGGTGTGGCCGACGGAGGCGACCCAGTCGTCGGGCTCCTGCCAGCAGCCGGGGGTGATGTAGCCGTCGTCGTTGTCGGTGGTGACGGCGATGCGGTAGTCGATGTCGCCGTCGCCGAGGCCGGAGAGGGTGTCGACGATGTCGCCGAAGGCGTCGACGGCGGCGAGGGCGTTGCGCTCCTGGGCCATCGAGCCCGAGCCGTCGAGCACGAACAGCACGTCGATCTTGCGGCAGCCCTCGGCGGGCGCGCCGGTGGTGGTGTCCACGCCGACGTCGAGCTTGGGCGCGCCGGTGTCGTCGCTGCCGGCGGACGTCTCGGGGGCGGACGACGTCGCGGGGCTGCTCGAGGTCACGGGTGTGGTGGTGTCGGGGTCGCCGGAGGTGCCCTGCGAGTTCGAGGCCGAGCCGTCGGTGGTCGTGGGGGGATCTCCGGAGGTGCCGTCGGCGTCGACGCAGAGCTCGCTCAGGCACGTCAGTCCGGGGTCGCAGCCGCCCCCGGGCGTGCATGCGCAGCCCTCGCTGCCGACGGTGCAGGTGTCGGTGTCGGCGGGCGTGGCGTTGGTGGTGGTCGGACCGGCGGTGGCGTTCGCGGTGGTGGCGGTGCTGTCGCCGCAAGCGACGCCGAGGACGAGCGCGGTAAGCCAGGCGAGCGGGTAGTGACGCATGTTCGCAGGGTAACCGAGGCGCGCGCGCGGGCGGAGGGGAGCCGCGTGCGGACGGTCGTGCGTTCCCGCGCCGGGGCCGCGTGTAGCGGGCCCTGCGACCCCGATGGCGGGGCTGCGAGGCGCCCGGCGCGGCGGCGCGGGGCGTTATAGTGGCGGCGTGGTGGCGGCGCTCCATGGGTTCGTGGCGGACGCGTTGCAGGGGCTCGTCCACCAGTTCGCCGACCCGATGGCCTGCTTCCGCGAGCTGGTGCAGAACGCGGTCGACGCGGGCTCGGCGGAGATCGACGTGCGCTTCGAGTACGTCGACGGTCGGCTGGTCGCGCGCGTCGACGACTACGGCGAGGGCATGGACCGCCACATCATCGACCACCGGCTGACGCGGCTGTTCTCCTCGGGCAAGGAGGGCGACCGCACCAAGATCGGCAAGTTCGGCATCGGCTTCGTGTCGGTGTTCGCGCTCGACCCGGAGGTCGTGTGCATCGACACCTCGCGGGCCGGCGAGCACTGGCGGGTAATTTTTAAGCCGGACCGGACGTTCACGCGGGTGGCCCGCACCGCGCCGGTCGACGGCACGAAGATCGCGATTTACAAGACCATGCCGCGGGGCGAGGCCGAGGCGTTCGCGGCGCGGGCGCGGGCGGCGATCGCGTTCTGGTGCGCGCACGTGCCGGCCGACATCCGCGTCGAGGGGGCGTCGGTGTCGCGGCCGTTCGTGGTCGAGCAGGCGTGTGCGATCGTCGCGGAGGTCGGCGACATGCGCGTGGCGGCGGGCTACGCCGGGGACTCGTCGATCACCTACTACAACCGCGGGCTCACGCTGCTGGCCGAGGCGCCGGGGCCGTTCCCGGGGGTGGAGGTCAAGCTGTGGTCGCCCGAGCTCGAGCACACGATGACCCGCGACAACGTGATGCGCGACGAGGGGTTCGCGCGGGCGCTCGAGCGGGCGCGCGTGCAGGTGAGCGGGCCGCTGCGGGCGCGGCTGGTGGCGATGATCGCGGAGCGGGCGAAGCACGATGCGCCGCACCTGGCGAGCGACGCGAGCGACGAGCTGCTCGATCACCTGGCCGGGCACCTGGCGCGGGGCGACGAGCTGCCGAGGGCGGCCTGGCGCGAGGGGCTGCTGCGCTGTCACCACGCGGGGGCGGCGGACTTGAAGGCGATCCGCAAGGCGGGCAAGGCGGGCGAGCTGTGGGTCGCGGCGGCGCCGTCGGCGTTGACCGAGGCGCTGCACGGGCGCGAGCAGGTCGTGCTGGCGGCGGAGGCGGACTCGGCGGCGGTGCGGCTGGTGAAGGAGTTGACCGGGTCGGCGCCGCGGGCGATCGAGCAGCACCTGTACACGGCGGTGCGGGCGGCCGAGCCGGCGGGCTGGCGGGGGTTGGCGCCGTTGCTGGCGACGCTGCTGGAGGGGGTCGGGCAGCGGCCGCGCGGGGTGTACGCGGGTGATCTGGGGTACGAGGGGTCGGCGGTGGCGGGGCGGGTGGCGGTGGCGCAGGACGAGGCTTATGGGGTGTCGCGGCTGGCGGCGCTGGCAGAGTCGGTGAAGGGTCGGCGGCTGGTGGTGCACGCGGGGCACGCGGCGGTGCGCGAGGCGCTGGCGCTGGCGGCGAGGGAGCCGGAGTTCGCGGCCTACGCGATCGTCAAGGCGTACCTGCTGGGGCTCGGCGGGGGGCTCGCGGTGGCGACGGACAACGCGCTGGTGGCCAGGGCGCTGGAGGTGCGATGTCGGCGGACGACCTGATCGCGGCGCTGCAGGGCGGCCTGCGGGTCGACTCCGAGGGGTCGTTCACGCTGCACCGCGACAAGGCGCGCGAGAAGCTGCGCACGTTCCAGGTGGCCGAGCCGCAGCGCTACGTGCTGAGCCTGATGGCGCTGGCGTCGCTGAAGGGGGCGACGGCGGTGACGGTGACGATCGACAGCGACGACGTGGTCGTGCGCTTCGACGGGGCGCCGGTGACGGCGGCGGACCTCGACGACCTGTACGGGTCGAGCTTCTCGGCGGCGAGCACCGACGTGCAGCGGGCGCGGCAGCAGCTGGCGCTGGCGATCCACGCGGCGCTGGCCTTGAACCCGCGGTTCGTGCGGGTGGTCAGCGGCGCGGGCGAGTCGGCGGTGTCGCTGCTGGCGCGGCACGGCGTGCCCGACGAGATCGGCGGGGCGGCGGCGGCGAGCGGGGGGACGGAGGTGCACGTCAAGCAGCGGTTCCGGCCGGGGCTGCTCGTGCGCTTCGTGCAGCACCTGCGGGGGTCGCTGGCGGAGGCGACGTGGCTGCGTGAGCGCTGCCGGTTCTCGTCGCGGGCGATCACCGTCAACGGCGAGGCGGTCGCGCGCGGGCTGGCGCTCGAGGGGGCGACGCACGCGTTCAGCCACGGGCTCGGGCCGAGCCGCGGGGTCGCGGGGCTGGTGGCGGAGCCGGGCCCGGCGGTGATCCGGCTGGTGCGTCACGGGGTGTGGTTGCACGACGTCGAGGCGCCGGAGCTGCCGCTCGGGCTGGTGGTGGTGATCGCCGACGACCTGCTGCTGACCGACCTGTCGGGCGACAAGGTGGTGCAGGACGAGCACTACGCGCGCTGCATGGCGCTGGCGCTGGCGCTGGCGGGTTCGGTGCTGCACGCGGCGGTCGGGGCCGACGAGGTAGAGCCGGCGCCGGAGCTGGCGCGGCGGCTGGCGCCGGTGTGGCGCCACCCGGACGTCGCGGACCCGGGCGCGCCGATCGGCTCGGCGATGGCGCGGGTGATCCGCTTCCGCGACATCTTCGGGCGGCGGCACAGCCTGGCGCGGCTGCGCCGGGTGGCGGCGGAGCAGGGGTTCTTGCCGACGACGCGCGGGGCGTACGCCGACCGCCTGCCGCGCGGCGACGGGGTGGTGATCCAGCTGGCCGCGGGCCGCCAGGACGACGACGAGCAGGTGCTCGCGCGGCTGTTCGCCGGGCAGCTGTGCGACGTCAGCGAGGGGCTCGAGCGGGCGGCGCAGGTCGAGCTCAACCGTCGGCGCTGGCGGGCCCAGCCGTGCGAGCCGCGGCTGACGGCGGCCAGCTACCACCTCGTCGAGCCGTTCGAGGTCGGCCTCGGCGGGGTCCGGGTGGTCGGGGAGATCGGGCTGCGGCGGGCGCCGACCACCACGTGCAGCCTGCGGGTGGTCGTCGACGGGTGCTTGCTGGCGGAGCTCGAGCTCGCGGGGCCGATCGCCGGCGTCGACGCGGTGATCGGCGGGCCGCTGCCGATCAAGGCCGACTTCAGCGGGCCGCACACCGGCGAGCTGCTGGCGGCGTGCCTCGGGGCCTGGCTGGCGAGCGCGCGGGCGCTGGCCGAGACGGCGGTGGCGCGCGGGCTCCTGTGGGACGCGCCCGCGCCGCGCGAGGCGTTCGCCCACGGCTACCTGCGCTCGCTGTACCGCAGCGAGGCGCTGCGGGCGCTGTTGGGGCTGGTCGGCTACGACGAGCGGGCGATCACGGCGACCATGCGCCAGCTGCTGCGCGCGCTGGCGCCGAGGCCGACGCCGCCGCGGCTGCACCGCGAGCGCTGGCTGCAGGGGCTGTGGGCGCTGGAGGCGGCGCGGGGGGAGCGGCTCGACGTGGCGGCGATCGGGGCGCTGCTCGAGCAGGACGTGAAGCTGCGCTGGGTGCCGGACGCGTGCGCGCGGCACCCGGCGATCGCGGAGCCGGTGCTGTACCTGCGGGCGCGGGAGGTCGAGGTGGTGCGGTGGTTGTTCGGCGGGCGGGTCGAGCGCATGCGCGACGAGGCGTACGCGGGGCTGCTGGCGCGGGCGCGGTTCTTCGCGCGGCCGGAGGCGACGAGCGTGCTGTCCGAAGAGACATGTACACCGCACGTGGTGGCGACGCACGCGGGGCTGCGCATCGGCGCGGCGTTCGAGCGCGAGGAGCGGGGCTGGCTCGACCACCCGCGGCGGGCGGCGTGCGAGCTGGTGGTCCACGGGCGGCTGCTGGGCGAGGGCTGGATCGCCGCGCCGGTGCCGGGGGTGCGCTTCGCGATCGTCGGCGAGGGGCTGACGATCAACGCGACGTGGGACGGCGTGGTCGTCGACGACGCGTTCCGGGCGGCCGCGCGGGCGGCCGCGCTGGCGCTGCCGGAGCTGGTGCGCGGGGCGGTGGCGGCGGCGACGGCCCACGCGGGGCCGCGCGAGGTGTGGCTGCGCGGCGTCGCCGGGGCGCTGACGGCGACGTTCCCGACGCCGGGGCTGCGCCGGGCCTGCGCGCTGCTGGTGGCGGAGTACGGGGCGGCGGACGGGCAGGCCCGTTACATGCGGCTGCTGGCCTGGCAGGTCGCGCGGTCGCTGCGGCAGCTCGACGCGCTGACGCGCGACCCGGACGTCGATGCGAAGGTGCTGGGGGACGTCGGGGCGCTGGCGCAGCGGCTGGGGGCGGCGGCGCCGGACGAGGCGACGGTGGCGACGCTGACGGAGGCGCTGGCGGCGGTGCGGGCGGCGCTCGGTCAGGTCGGCGGGGCGTCGTGGCTGGAGGACGTCGGGCGCTGCGCGCCGGAGGTGGCCGCGCTGCCGCTGCTGCGCCGCGAGGACGGCACGCCGGTGACGCTGGCGCAGCTCGCCGCCCAGGCCGCAGGACGGTCGACGTGCCTGGTGATCGACCCGGAGGACGCGACCTGGCCGCACCAGGCGCGCGCGCGGCTGCTGGCCGACGAGCGCACGCTGGCGCTGGTGCGCGCGCTGTACGACGAGGCGGCGCTGCGGGTGCCGGCGTCGGTCGACGAGGCGAGATCGTTCGCGACGGCGGAGGATCTGCTGCGGCTGCTCGAGGGGCTGCGCGAGCAGGCCAGCGCGCCGCGGGCGGCGGTGCGGGCGATCCCCGCGCTGCTCGCGGCGGCCGTCGCCGGCTGTCGGCGCGAGGACGCGGCGGCGCCGGCGTGGCGGCGGGCGCTGCTGCTGGCGCTGGGGGCGACGTTCCCGGCGCCGCTGCTGCGCGCCAAGTACCGCGTGCTGCGCGGGGCGCTAGGCGCCGAGGCGGCCGAGGCGGCCTACTGCAAGCTGCTGGCGCGGGCGCAGGTCGACGGCATGACGGCGGTGATCGAGGGGGCGATGGGCAAGACGGAGCGGGCGCTGCTGGCGGAGGTGGAGGGGCCGGAGAGCGAGGCCTCGGAGGGCGTACGGCAGGTGCTGGCGGCGCTGCGCGCGGGGCTCGGGCAGGTCGGCGGGGCCTCGCTGCTCGAGTCGGTGGTGCGGCTCTCGCCGGAGGTGCGAGAGCTGCCGCTGTTCGAGCGCGTCGACGGCGCGCGCGTGCGCGTCGGCGAGGTCGTGGACGCGGCGGCGCGCGGCGAGCTGCACGTGGACCCCGACGCGCCGGCGCGCGCGCGGCCGCCGGCGTACCTGCGCGCGCTGCGGGTGACCGGCGAGGCCCACGAGGTGCTGATGGGGTGGTTCGGCAGCGAGCGGCTGAGCACGCGGGCGCCGCCGACGTGGCGACCGCCGGACGGGCCGTCGTCGCCGCCGGAGCTGCCGCGGCGCGCGTCGGCGCCGGCCGGGGTCGAGGCGCGCGAGCCCGAGTGGCTGGCGCGGGCGCGGCAGCTCGACATCGCGGCGCTGACGGCCGAGGCGGGGCCGCCGGACCGCGACGCCGACATCCGCGAGGTGTTCGCGGGCGTGCGGCGCGGCTCGGGGCCGCACCCGAAGGCCGGGCCGGTGCGGACGCGGGCGCCGGACAAGCCGCCCGAGCCGACGCCGGCGGATCGGCTGGTGGCGGCCGTGCAGGGCGAGCTGCACGCGCTGCGCCGCGGGCACGAGTCGCTGCTGACCGGCTTCAACCTCGATCACGTGCGGGCGGCCGCGGGCAGCGGACGTCAGGCGGTCCGCTGCGGGCGCGAGGGCGTGGTGCTCGACACGCGGCACCCGCACGTCGCGGCGGCGGTGGCCGGCTTCGCGGGCGACCGCGTGTGGATCAGCTTCCTGGTCTCGCAGGTGTACACGGCGCTGAACGTGTGGCGCGAGGACATCACCGATGCGCACGAGGAGGCGTTTCACGCCCGCCACCTGGCGTGGCTGCGCGGCGAGCTGACGCGCCATGCCTGAGGCGCAGGCGGACACCGGCGAGTCGACCGACTCGGCGTGGCCGAGCGAGCCGGGCGACGCGGCGGGGGCGGCGTCGCTGGTCGCCCCGCCGCCGCCGCGGATCGGCCGCTACGCGGTGCTGCGGACCATCGGCGCCGGCGGCATGGGGGTGGTGTACGCGGCCTTCGACGAGGAGCTGGGGCGGCGGGTGGCGATCAAGGTGCTGCACACCAGCCTGTCGGAGGACGTCGAGCAGCGCGCGCGGATCCTCCGCGAGGCCCAGGCGATGGCGAAGATGTCGCACCCGAACGTGGCGGCGATCCACGAGGTCGGGGCGGTCGGGCGCCGGCTGTTCGTGGTGATGGAGTTCGTCGACGGGCCGACGCTCGGGGCCTGGCTGCGGGCCGAGCGGCGCCTCGAGCGGGACATCCTCGAGGTGTACATGCAGGCCGGCCGCGGGCTGGCGGCGGCCCACGCGGCCGGGCTGGTGCACCGCGACTTCAAGCCGGACAACGCGCTCGTCGGCAGCGACGGGCGCGTGCGGGTGGTCGACTTCGGGCTGGCGCGCGAGCGGCCGCCGGATCTGTCGGCGGCGACGTCGGGGGCGAGCAAGCCGCAGGCGGGCGCGTCGGGCCCGGGCAGGGCGCAGGCGGGCGCGTCGGACTCGGGGCTCACGTCGCTGCTGCCGGGGGCCTCCGATTCGAACCTGCTCGGGCGGCCGCTGACGCGCCCGGGGGCGCTGTCCGGCACGCCGGCGTACATGTCGCCGGAGCAGGCCGGCAGCGCGAGCTTCGACGAGCGCAGCGACCAGTACGCGTTCTGCGTGGCGCTGTGGGAGGCGCTGCTCGGCGAGCGGCCGTTCGCCGGCGACACGGTGACGGCGCTGATGCAGTCGGTGCACTCGGGGCAGTTCCAGGTGCCGCACGGCGACCGCGAGGTGGCGCCGTCGGTGCTGGCGGCGCTGCGCCGCGGGCTGGCGGCCGACCCGGCCCGGCGCTGGCCGGCCATGGACGCCCTGCTGGCGGCGCTGGCGACCGACCCGTCGCTCGACCCGGCCGGGGCCCCGCGCTCGCGCCGGCGGTTCGTGGGGGCGCTGGTGGCGGTCGGGTTCGGCTGCACGACGCTGGCGGCGCTGGCGGCCGAGTCCGGCGAGCGGCCGTCGCTGGCGAACACGCTGATGCCGTCGCTGATCGTGCTGACGACCATGCTGGCGCTGGCGGCGGCGCTGCGGCGGTCGCTGCTGCGCAACCGCTACCACCGACGGGTCATCGCGGTGTTCGCGACGTCGCTGACGGGGGCGTCGATCGGGCGCGGGCTCGGCTGGCTGGCGGGCATGTCGACGGCGGAGCTGCTGATCGTCGACCTCGCCGTCGAGGCGGCGGTGGCGCTGATGGCGGGGCTGTTCGTGGCGCGGTGGTTCGTCTACACGCTGCCGCTGGCGCTCGGCACGGCGCTGCTGGCGGCGCTGCTGCCGACGCACGCGCACACGGTCGCGATCGTGTACTTTCCGCTGCTGACGCTCGTCACGGTGGTGCTGTGGTCGCGGGCGGCCCGGGCCCGCGAGCGGGCCTAATACACGAGTCGCACCTCGTCCCCGGCAGCCCCGGGGGCGCCGAAGGTGCCCAGTGGGTCCACCGGTGGGCCGGCTCCCGCGTGCTGGCGTGGCACGGGATGCCGCCGGCAAACGAGTCGCGCCTGGTCAGCGACGAATTCGTCGAGGCGATGGCGGCAGCACTGCTCGCCCGCAAGTGGCGCGGATGCTGCGCCCGACTCGCGGCTGTCACGGCGTCACGTCCAGCGCCCACACGCCCGTCGCTGTTGTCTCAACCCGTCTGAAAACAGTACAGTCTATGCATCACATTGCACTCGATGGCCGATACATGGGACCATGACGTCGTCAATACGTCAGATCGTGAAAGCCCATACGAACCGGACAACTCGAGGGGGATCTCGGCCCTGTCGTTACAATCCACTCCAAACTCATGTTGAAACCCGTCCGCGCCGGTATTGGACCATACGCCCGTCTCCCCGAGGAGATTGCCGAATTCATCGGCATTGATGGCATTGCGCAAGTAATTGTTCTTATTATCCTCGTTCTTACCCGTGAGGTCATCCCACCCCTGGGCCACCGGGGTCGGAGGAACGGTCGGTTGCAGGTACCATCCTTTGAAGCTGGTGCTTCCGAAGCGGAACGCAGGGGCAGATTCTGCGTCTTGCGACAGCCACGCCTGATAGGTCCCCGAGAGCCCCGCGGCCTCGGCGTATCCTTGACAGAGCGCATCAGCACCTGCGACCCCGCCGATGATGCCATCTGTCTGCGTGCTAGAGATGAACACCCACCGCGGCGTCGCGCAGGCGTTGCTGCAACCGTCGAGGTCCTCGAGGTTGCCGTCCTCGCAGTCCTCCTCGCCGGTCCAGATGAAACCATCGCCGCATATCGCGCCCGCCAGACAGGCGCCGATGCCGCTCGGGCACGCGTCATTGTCACCTCCGTTCCCGTCATCACAGCTCTCGACCCCCGTCCAGACGAGGCCATCCCCGCACACCGCCTCCCCCTGGCACGCCCCCACGGGCCCGCTCGGGCAACCGTCGCCGTCGTCGATATTCCCGTCGTCGCAGGCCTCTCCGGGATCCAGCACGCCGTTCCCACATGACGGCCCTCCGTCCGACGAGGCCGTCGAACCTTCTCCGGGTCCGTGACTGGTAGGGGTCGTACCTGTCGTGGGGAGACTCCCCGTCATCGACTCGTCCGTGGTTACAGTGACGACACCCGTAGGGAGCGTCGTGTCGGAGGAGCCAGAGGCGGTCGCCTCACCCGTGGTCGTGGGCGAGGTCGTGGTCGACCCAGACTCTGTCGCGTTCTCGGGTCCACAACTCCCGAGCACCACGACCATCACGGAGAACTTGCGCCCCGCTGACCTGAGAGATCGGTAAGGTGTGTAGACGTTGTCCATGACACCGGACAGTACTACATCGTGTCCGGTGTCATCAAGCGCTGCCAGGCAACAACGCTGCAGTCCTCGGTCGCTCCATCGATTTGGCGAGAGTCTGCGGCTTGACGACGACGGGGTTACGGATTGCCGATCAGGATTGGAACATCCACTCGTCCATCCACGACACCGACCACAGGTGTATATCTTTGACCTCCATCGTACAGGGTTGATCGATCACCAATCACCACGGGGCACGGTGTTCGGGTCGTCGTCGGCGACGCCGACCCGGGCGACGCGCCGGTCGCCGCGGCTGGCGAGGAGCATCTGGTTGCCGCCGCGCCGCGTCGTGACGGTGGGGCTGATGGTGGGGCCGTTCGTGGCGCGGTGGTTCGTCGCCATGCTGCCGCTGGCGGCGCTGGTGCCGATCGCAGGCAACAAGAGGCCGCCCGACGGTGACTTTGGAACATTGGGGGAGTCGAACCCCCTCGTTTCGATTATCAGTCGAGTGCCCTACCGATGGGCGAAATGGTTGGTCGCCGCCCACGTGGCGGCCTCTCGAGGCCATCGTAGGCGAGGGGGGCGGCGGGTGGCAAGCGGCGCGGGAGCACCTGGCCTCGAGGGCAGGTCGACCGGCGGAGGCGGGCGGGGCGGGGGCGCGGCGGGGTCTGTTATAGTGCGGGCATGATCGCGCGGCGCAGCCTCGAGACCCTCGTGCACGGCTCCCTCTGGCTGATGGTGGCCGCGTGCGGCGACGCGGGCGGTACGACCGGCGCGGGCACGACCGGCGCGGACGGGACCTCGGGGGGCAGCTTCCCCGCGACGACGAGCGGGGCGGCGCCGACGAGCGGCGGCGACTCGACGGGGCTGCCGACGAGCGAGGGCGCGGGCACGGGCAGCAGCGGCGAGGCGACGACGGGCGGCGGTTCGTCGGGCTCGGAGTCGACGGCGGCGGTCACGGGCGAGACGGGCACGGAGACGGGCTCGACGGGGTCGACGGGCGCGGGCTCGACGGGGACGACGGGCGCGAGCTCGACGGGCGCGAGCTCGACGGGCGAGACCTCGGGCGAGACCTCGAGCGAGGGCACGACGGACGGCGGGTCGTCGAGCGAGCCGGCGGGGGTGTGCGGCGACGGCGAGCTCGACGCGGGCGAGGCCTGCGACGACGGCGACGCGATCGACGACGACGAGTGCAGCAACGCCTGCGTGCTGCCGACCTGTAGCGACGGGCTCGAGAACGGCAGCGAGACCGCGGTCGACTGCGGCGGGCCGGCGTGCTCGGCGTGTCCGTTCGCGCTGCTGCTCGGGGGCAACGCCAGCAAGTCGGTGGCGGCGCGGTTCGACGGCGCGGGCTGGACGTCGAGCGACGTGCCGGCGCCGACGGTCGACGGCGTGGGGCTGGTGATCAGCGGCGACGGGACCGGCTTCGGCGTGCTGCGCTACACCAAGATCGGCGACCCGAAGGACAAACAGCTGCAGTTCGTGACGTGGAAGGCGGGGGTGTGGTCGGCGCCGCTGCAGATCGGGGCGAGCACCACGCGCGCGGCGCCGACGCTGGCGGCGGTCGGCGACGCGGCGCAGCTGGTGTTCCAGGGCGAGGACTTTAAGTATTATTATGCGGTCCACGACGGCATGGCGTGGGGGCCGACGGCGGAGATGGTCGGCAGCTTCGGGCCGGGGCCGGGCGCGCTGGCGACGCTGGGGTTCGACGCGTGGCTGGTGTACCACGACGGCGCGGGCGACAACCGCCTGACGACGCAGCGGCGCACGGGCGCGTGGTTCGGCAAGATCGTGGTCGACACCGACGCGCAGATGTTCGACCGTCAGCCGGCGATCGCGGCGACGGCGGCCGACGAGCTCATGGTGGTGCACGCGCGCAACGCGGGCGGGCAGCTGCGCTGGAGCGCGGGGCCGGCGATGTGGTCGGCCCCGGCCGACGTGGCGGGGGCGCAGACGACCGACACGCCGGCGCTGATCGGGCTCGGCATGGGCGAGGCGGCGCTGGCGTTCCGCGGCACCGACGGCAGGCCGTACGTGGCGCGGTTCGACGGGGCCACGTGGTCGGCCCCGGCGGCGGTGTTGAACCCGAACCCGGCGATCTACGGGGCGCCGGCGCTGGCGCGGGGCATCGGCGCGGCCGAGCTCGAGCTCGTGTACCTCGAGGCGGGCAGCAAGACGATCCGCCACACGCGGCGGATCGCCGGGGTGTGGACGGCCCCGGCGCAGGTCGGCAACACCGCGCTCGAGCACGTGGCGATCGCCAGCAGACCGTGAGGGCAGCCGGCCCGAACGGGCCCGGCCTGTCGTGGTCCTCGACGAACAGGGCGCGGGCGGTGAGCGCCGGCCTGGTGATCACCCGCCCGAACGGGCCCGGACTGTCGTGGTCCTCGACGAACAGGGTGCGGTCGGTGATCGCCGGCAGGCCGTGGCCTCAGGGCTGCCTTGGTGATCACCCGTCCGAACGGGCCGGGCCCGTCGTGGTCCTCGACGACGAGGGCGCGGTCGGTGATCGCCGGCAGGTCGTGAGGTCAGTCGGGCCGCGGTTCGGTCGGCCGTGAATCGTCGGCGTGACCGCGGTGTCGCGACGACGATATGCGAGACTGCGCTCACTGCATTGGGCCGTTCGGACGTCGGGTGTTCGGCGCCGGACCTCGGATACATTGCGCGGCATGGGCAACCCGTTCGGACCTACGCACAATTCCCGCCGTGAAGTCGACGCGAGCCTGGTCCGCCGGGCCAGCGACGAGCGCGACGCGGCGGGCACGTTCGCGGCGCTGCGCGCCCAGATCGAGTCGATCGAGGAGGCGCCGGGCATGAACGTGGCGGTCGGCGTGCCGTTCGGCAACGAGGTGCTGTACGTGCAGCAGCTCGGCTACGAGGGGCGAAACACGATCTTCATGGTCTGTGAACGGGGCGGGACGCGGGTGCGGCTGGTCATGCACCACTCGCAGCTGCAGGTCATGCTCGTGCCGGTCGCGCAGGAGAGCGAGAAGCCGGCGAAGGTGCTGTACATGGTTCCGACGCCGAAGGACGCGCCGGACGAGGAGTAGTCGGGGGCCGAGCGGTCGGTCGGCAGTCGCCGGCGGCCGCCGTCGGCGGTGATTGACCGGTGATGGGCGCTGTTGATCCGGGCGCGCAAGACGTGCTAGTCATGCGCCCGCGTGGGGCTTCCCCCTCGCTCTGCGGCGTCGCAGAGCGGCCCTCATGCGTCGGCTGTATGTGCGTACTGCGATCGTCGTCCTCGAATGACGGTAGTGGCGTATTTTCGGCCTTCGGACGACCAACGACGAGACCACGAAAGAGACGAGTGCATCATGGGACTGTTCGATAAGCTCAAGAAGAAGGTGCTCAAGGTCGACGATCAGCAGCTCCTGCTCGAGGCCATGCTCTGCGTCGCGTTCGCCGACGGCGACGACCAGTACGAGGAGACCAACCTGGTCCGCGCCTTCGCCAACACGCTGCCCGAGCTGAAGAACGCCGACGCCTACGAGGTCTACGAGAAGGCCGAGAAGGCCGTGAAGCTGTACGGCGCGATGACCCGCGTCAAGGAGCTCGCCAACCTCTCGACCGAGGCGCTGCGCCAGAAGGCGTTCCTCCTGGCCATGGACATCGCCCTGTCCTCGGGCGAGGTCGACGACGGCGAGGAGGCCGTGCTGGGCGCCATGAAGGAGACCCTGCGCATCGACGACGACCTCGCCGAGGCGATCACGAACGTCCTGATGATCAAGTACACCACCTGAGCCGCGGTGGTGCGCGTGCGGGGAGGTCGGGCGCGGCGCGTCCGACCTCTTCGCGTTCGTCCGCTTCGCGTGGGTGAGGCTGTCAGCGGCGACGGCGGCGCGGGCGGAGGGTGAGCAGGCCGAGCAGCGCGACGAGCGTCGCGGGGGCGGTGTCCGCGGCCGCGCAGCCGCAGCCCTTGTCGCTGTCGTCGGCGGTCGGGGTGGTGGTGGTCGCGGGCGCGGTGGCGTCGCTGTCGCCGCCGCCGGTGCCGGTGTCGGTGCCGGTGATGTCGCCGCCGGTGAGGCTGTCGCCCTCGCCGCCGCCGGTCGAGCCGACGCCGCCGGAGGACTCGCCGCCGGTGGTGACGCCGGTGGTCGGGCTGCCGCCGGTCTCGCCGGCGGACGGGTCGCTGGGGTCGTCGGTGGTGACCTCGCCCTGCGAGGTGCCGCCCTGCAGCGAGGTGATCGAGATGTTGGCGCAGTGGTGGTAGTAGCAGCCGCCGGGGTTGTTGAGGCCGTGGTTCGACATGAACTGGATGACCTGCAGCGTGCAGCTGGCGCAGTCGACGTCGGTGGGCAGGGTGATGTCGATCGACTGCGGGGCGTCGAACGGCTGGGTGTGTTCGAAGATGCCGTCGGCGAGCACGGGGAAGACCGGCGGGCTGGCGATCGGCGCGGTGCCGCAGGGCGTGTCGTTGGGGGTGACGGGCGGCTCCTCGGGCAGCTCGGAGGGGTCGTTGACGGCGAGCGCGACGCGGTAGTGGCCGGGGTGGTAGATGGTCTCGTCGATGGTGATCGTGACGATGTCGCCGCCCTGGTAGGCGGTGACGATGCCGGTCGGCGCGGCGCCGCCGTTGTCGCCGCACGGCGGGGCCTTCTGCGGGTCGCCGAGCTGGTTCTGCTCGAGCGAGGCGGGCGGGGAGGTGAGGATGAAGTGGGCGTGCGCGGCGCCGGTGAACAGGTAGGCGGCGGCGAACGCGGGGACGAAACGAGGGGCGATCACGCGGCCACCATACACGCGATCGGCAGATCGTGCGATCACGGGTCGCGGGGCCACGGGACCCCGGGATCCGCGGGTGACGCCGGGTTCGTTTCCGGTAAGCTCGCGGCCATGTCGCAGCAGTCCTGGCGCTCGTGGGTGTGGTCGGCTCCTCTCGTGGTCGCGTGCGCGGGCAGCCCGGGCGCGGGCGCGGAGGAGGGCGAGGCCTCGACCGGCGCGGCGACCGGCGACGCGCCGACGACGACCGGTGACGCGCCGACGACCTCGGGCGAGGCGAGCGGGAGCTCGAGCGAGGCGGGCGAGACCGAGGGGCCGTCGCCCGTGGCGGAGTTCGGGCGCACGTTCACGGTCATCGGCACGGCGGACGACGGGCTCAACGCGGTGCGCGACCTGCAGTTCAACCCGATGGCGCCCGAGCAGCTGTGGACGTTCAACATGCTGAGCCACGGCACGGTGATCTACTTCGACCCGGGCACGCCGCAGCAGACGTCGGAGGAGCGCATCGACGCCTACGGCCAGCACTTCATGGCCTACGTGTCGTCGGCGGCGTTCGGCGACCAGAACAACTTCGCGACCTGCAACGAGTCGCGCAACGAGTGGAACGTCGGCCCGCAGGCGGCCGACGACTTCATGGGCCCGGCGCTGTGGCCGGCGGACCTCGAGGTCTTCGCCAAGGTCGGGCAGGAGTTCCCGCCCGGGCAGATGGAGGGCAGCCACCTCGACATGCTGCACCAGAGCCCGCTGTGCATGGGCATCGCCCACGAGGTCGACAACGTGTTCTGGGCGTTCGACGGCAAGAGCGAGCACGTCGTGCGCTACGACTTCCAGGCCGACCACGGGCCCGGCGGGTCGCACCACGGCGACGGCATCATCCGCCGCTACCTCGGCACCGACGTGACGCGGGTGGCCAACATCCCCGGGCACATGGAGGTCGACCACGCGACCGGGCTGCTGTACGTCGCCGACACCGGCGGCGGGCGCGTCATGCGGCTCGACACGGCGACGGGCACCAACATGGGCGCGCTGCCGGGCGACAAGGACGGCGGGAACTACGAGAAGGTCGAGGGCGCCGACTGGCAGGTGTTCGCGGAGGGCCTCGGCCAGCCGTCGGGGCTGGCGCTGCACGCCGGGCGGGTGTTCGTGACCGACCACAAGACCGCGGAGATCGTGGCCTTCGACCTGGACGGCGCGGAGATCGACCGCCTGAAGACGCCGGCGAAGCGGCTGATGGGCGTCACGGTCGGGCCGGACGGCAAGATCTGGTACGCCGACGCGGGCGGCAACCAGATCGTGCGCGTCGACCCGTGAGCGCGGCGCTCACTCGGGGGTGTCGCAGCTGGCCCAGTTGTAGATCTGGGTCTTCTCGGCGTCGCTGAGCTGGGGGAAGCCGGCCAGCGGCATGGAGCCCTCGAAGACCTCGTCCATGGCGATCTGGGCGTTGGCGCGGGCGGCGGCGACGGTGTCGAAGTCGACGCCGATCGGCGCGGCGTTGCGGGCGCTGTCGGTGAGGGTCGAGCTGTGACAGTTGGTGCACTTGGTCCAGGCGGTCATCTCGGAGAACTTGGGGACCGTCGCGGTGGCGCAGTCGACGTCGGGGCCCTCGTCGCCGCCGTCGCCGTCGCCGTCGCCGCCGCCGGAGTCGCAGGCGGGCAGGAGGGCGGCGAGGAGGGCGAGGGGCAGGAGGCGGTGCATCATGGCCCGGGACGGTACCCGGTGCGCGGGACGGACGGCAAGGGTGCCGCGCGGTGCGGGCGCGTGCGTTGCGGCGGGCCCGGGCGCTCCCGAGCGGCTCAGGCGGGTCCGCGGGCGGCGAGGGCCCGGGCGGCGTGCTCGCGGTCGTCGAAGTGGATCCGGGCGGCGCCGAGGACCTGGTAGTCCTCGTGGCCCTTGCCGGCGACGAGCACGAGGTCGTCGCCGGCGGCGCGGGTGATCGCGTGGGCGATCGCCGCGGCGCGGTCGACGATGGCGACCACGCGGTCGCGCTGCTCGGCGGGCACGCCGGCGATCATCTGCTCGACGATCGCCGGCGGGGGCTCGCTGCGGGGGTTGTCGGAGGTGGCGACGAGCACGTCGGCCCCGGCGGCCGCGAGGCGGCCCATGATCGGGCGCTTGCTCGGGTCGCGGTCGCCGCCGCAGCCGAGCACGATCCACAGGCGGCCGGCGCAGGCCGGGCGCACGGCCGCGAGGGCGCGGGCCACGGCGTCGGGGGTGTGGGCGTAGTCGACGAACACGGCCGGGCCGGCGGCGCCGGGGACCTGCACGCGCTCGAGGCGGCCGGGCGCGCCGCGGCAGTCGGCGAGGCCGGCGAGCGCGGCCTCCAGGGGCACGCCGAGGCCGAGCGCGAGGCCGAGGGCGACCAGCAGGTTGTCGAGGTTGTAGGCGCCGACCAGCGGCGAGCGCAGCACGCCCTCGCCGGCGGGGGTGCGCAGGCGGACGGTGAAGCCTGCGCGATCGGACATGTCCTCCAGGACAGCGATGTCGGCGGTCCGGTCGGCGCCGCGGCTGGCCCGCCAGACCGGGCCGTCGTGGCCGGCGGCGGCGAGGAAGGCGGCGGCGGCGGGCTGGTCGTCGACGGCGGCGACGGTGACGCCGCCGGGCCTGCGGTAGTCGGAGGCGAGCAGGCACTTGGCCGCGAGGTAGGCGTCCATGGTGCCGTGGAAGTCGAGGTGGTCCTGCGAGAAGCTGGTCAGGCCGACGGCGTCGTAGCGCAGGGGGGCGACGCGGCCCTGGGCGAGGCCGTGCGACGAGACCTCCATGACGAGGTCGGTGGCGCCGCGGGCGAGCGCGTCGGCGAGCACGCGCTGGAGGTCGAGCGGGAACGGGGTGGTGAACGCGGCCGGCGCGGCGTGGTCGACGATCCAGTCGCCGGTGGTGCCGAGGCGGGCGTGCTTGCGGTCGGCCGCGGCGAGCATGGCGGCGACCAGGAAGGTGACGGTGGTCTTGCCGTTGGTGCCGGTGACGCCGGCGAGGCGCAGGTGCTCGGCGGGCTCGCCGAAGGCGCGGGCGGCGAGGCCAGGCAACGAGGACGCCGTGTCGGCGAGCACGACGTGCGGGTGAGCCGGCGGAGCGACGCGGCCGCGCTGCAGGAGGATCACGCGGGCCCCGGCGGCGATGGCGGTGGCGATGAAGGCGTGGCCGTCGTGGGCGAGGCCGGCGACGGCGAGGAAGGCGTCGCCGGGGCCGACGCGGCGCGAGTCGACGGCCAGGTTAACAATCTCGGTGTCACGGTCGCAGCCGACGAGGTCGGCCTGGAGGTCGCCGAGGAGAGTGCCGAGGCGCATGGGCGGGGAACATAGCGGCGCGGGTCGGCGAGCGCCAGCGCGGGCGCTCGCCGGGAATACGGGGGGGCGGCGAGGCGTGACCGGCGTGGCGCGGGGCCCGGCCGTGGGGTCGCGTGCGAGGCGTGGGGACGCGGGGTCGCCTGTGCACCGGGTGTCGCGTGCGCTCCGATGGGAGGGTTCGGATATGCTGCGGCGGTGTCCGGGGGCGCGGCGGATGCTCATGAACAGTCGCTGGCGCGGGCGGTGCGGCGGAGCCTCGGGGTGTTTTATACGCCGCCGGCAGTGGCGGAGCGGCTGGCGGGGGATGCGATCGATCGCGTGCTGCGGCGGCTGCCGCCCGGAGCGGTGAAGCTGTTCGACCCGGCCTGCGGCTCCGGCAATTTGTTGATCGCGGGGTACCGGCGGCTGTTGCAGGCGCACGCGCAGGCGGGGTCGCGGATCGACGCGGAGGGGCGCAGGCGAATCGTCGAGGGCTCGATCTTCGGGGTCGATGTCGACGCGGAGGCGGTCGCGCGGGCGCGTGAGGCGCTGGCGCAGGCGGCCGGCGTGGCGGTCGACCTGTCGGCCAACGTGCGGGTCGGCGACGCGATCCGCGAGCACGAGCGGCGAGAATTTTCGGTGCTGCTGGCCAACCCGCCGTACCTCGACGCCGAGACGATGACGCGCCACCACGCGGCGCTGCGGGCCTTCTGCCACGGGCGCTATGCGGCCGCGTCCGGCAACTGGGACCTCTTCTGCGTGTTCGTCGAGCGCTGCCTGCAGCTGTGCGCGCCCGGCGGGTCGTGCGCGCTGCTGGTCCCCAACAAGCTGGCGTCGGCGGACTACGCGAGGGCGGCGCGCGGGCTGCTGGTGACCAACGGGTGGCGGCTGCGGCTGGTGCGCGACCTGCAGGCGGTGCCGGTGTTCGCCGCGGGGATCTATCCCATCGCGGTGCTCGTGGAGCACGGCGGCGAGGACGGTGGGGTGGTGGTCGAGCGGATGACGGGGATCGACGAGGTGGCCGAGCGCGTGGTGGTGCCGGCGGAGCGGTTCGCCGATCCGTCGCGGCCGTGGCCGTTGTACGCGGGGGAGGCCGCGCGGGTGGTCGCGCGGATCGAGGCCGCGGGGCGGCCGCTCGGGACGATCGCCGAGGTCCACGGGGCGGCGACGGTGGCCGAGGCGTACGCGATCGCCGGGCTCGTCCGCGAGGGCGAGCGCGGGCTGCGGATCGTCAACAGCGGCACGATCGACCCGTACACGCCGCTGTGGGGCGTCAAGCCGATGCGCTACCTCGGCGCGAGCTACGTGCGGCCGGTGATCCCGGACGAGCTGCAGGCGATGCTGCCGGCGCGGCGGCTGGCCGAGGCGCGGCGGCCCAAGGTTGTCGTGTCGGGCATGACGCGCGAGCTCGAGGCGGTGCTGGACAGCGACGGGGAGTATCTGGCGGGCAAGTCGACGACGATCGTGTCGGGCTCGCGGATCGACCTGCGGGTGATCGTCGCGGTGTTGAACAGCGAGGTGATGCGCGGCTACTACAGGAACGTGTACGCCGCGGATCGGCTGGCGGGCGGGTACCTGCGGGTGGGGCCGCCGCAGCTGTCGAGGCTGCCGGTCGCGGAGTTCGCGGGGCAGGCCGCGGGGCGAATAATCAATCTCGTCGAGGCGAGGGTGGCGGGGGCGGTGGCGGTGACGCGGGCGATCGACGAGGCGGTGGCGGAGGGGTACGGGGTGACGTCGGCGGACGTGCAGGCGCTCGCGCGCTGAGGGGCGCCGGACGATCCGGCCCGGCGGTCGCGTCCTTGGGGCGGTCCGCGGCGAGGCGGATGGGGTAGCGTGGTGGCATGCGTAGCGGCCTCGGCTGGGTGGTGGCGGTGGCGGTGGCGGTGGGGTGCGGAGGATCGGGCTCGGACCTGACGGCGAGCGGGACGACGGCGGGGACGTCGGGCGGGCCGACGAGCTCCGGGGCGGACACCGGCACGAGCGCCGGGGACGCGCCGACGACCGGCGCGACGGGGACGTCGACCGCGAGCGGGGAGGCGACGGCGAGCGCGTCGTCGTCGGACTCGGGGGCTGTCGGCGGGTCGTCGTCGACGGGCGGGGACGGATCGTCGTCGTCGTCGTCGTCGTCGGCGGGCGAGGCGTCGTCGAGCGGGGAGGGGCCGCCGCCGGACTGTGTGGTGGAGGTCGAGAACCCGGGGTTCGAGGCCGACCCGGTGGCGGCGGGCAGCTACGACGACAAGATCGTGCCGGCGGGGTGGAGCGAGTACGACCCGGACGACATCGTCGGCCTCGACTACAACAGCCTCGGGGTGCTCAACCCGACGGGCACGGCGCTGTACCCGGGCGGGGCGCCGGAGGGCGACAACGTGGCGCTGATCTTCCTGTGGCGCGACCAGACCAGCGGGAGCCCGGCGGGCTACGTGCAGACGCTCGGCGCGGCGGCGCTGGCGGACACCGCGTACACGCTGCGCGTGCGGGTCGGCAACATCGCGGCGGAGGGCGGGGTGCCGTACGACCTGAGCGGGTTCCCGGGCTACCGCGTCGAGCTGCTGGCGGGCGGGACCGTGGTGGCGGCGGACGACGACACGCTCGCGCCGGCGGAGGGGGAGTTCCTCGAGAGCGTGGTCGAGTTCACGGCCGAGGCGGGGGACCCGGCGATCGGGCTGCCGCTGGCGGTGCGGCTCGTCAACCTGAACGCGGCGGACTCGGGGATCGAGGTCAACTTCGACGACGTGCGGCTGACCTGCGCGCCGGCGCCGTGACGCGGTCCCGAGCCGCGTCGGCCGGGCGGACGGCGGACCCTCGACTCGAGTCAATGGCAGACGAACGGCCGTGAGGTCTTCGTCGGTGCCTCGGCGACCCGCCGACGACCTGCGTGAAGACGCCGGTGATCAGCGTGTCTCGGGTACCGCTTCGGAGGCGAGCCGCGGGGCGGGGGCGCGGAGCGGGGCTGTCTGCGGACCCCTGACTCGAGTCGGGGGGGGCGAGCGAGGTGCAGGCCGCGCAAGCGGTTCGATCCTGGTACGGCGTGTGCTCTGGGCCGGGCGATGCATCCACGCAAGCTCTCGCTCCTCCTCCTCGCCGCGGCCTGCGGCGGCTCCGACGCCGATGACTCCGCCGACGCGACCGGAGACGCGTCGACGACGAGCGATGCGGCGACGGGTGAGACGACCGCCGCGGCCTCGACGACCGAGGCGGCGCCGGTCGGGCCGACGTACTACCAGGACGTCGCGCCGGTGCTGTCGGAGCGCTGCGGGGCGTGTCACGTGGCCGGCGGGGTGGCTCCGTTCGCGCTGTCGACCTACGAGCAGGCGCGGATGTTCGCGCCGGCGCTGCGGGTGGCGGTCGAGCTCGAGACGATGCCGCCGTGGCCGCCGGGCGGGGCGACGCCGGCGCTGCTGCACGACCGCAGCCTGCCGCCGGCGGAGCGCGAGCTGCTGCTGGCGTGGGTCGACGCGGGGGCGCCGGAGGGCGACGCGGCCGACCCGGCGCCGCTGCGCGAGCCGGAGCACGCGGCGCTGCCGGCGATCGACCTGGCGACCGACCTCGGCGTCGACTACGCGCCCGACGCCAGCCTCAGCGACGACTACCGCTGCTTCGTCATCGACCTCGGGACGACCGAGGACCGGGTCGCGGTCGGGTACCACTGGAAGCCGGGCAACAAGAAGATCGTGCACCACGTGCTGAGCACGCTGTTCACGGCGGACAGCGCGGCGGCGATCGCCGCGCTCGACGACGAGGCGGCGGGTCCGGGGTGGCCGTGCTTCGGCGGCTACAGCAACATCCCGGGGGCGGAGTCGGTGGGGGCGCTGGGCGGCTGGGTGCCGGGCGTCACGGCGGTGAACTACCCCGCGGGGACCGGCGCGGCGGTGCCGGCGGGGGCGCTGCTGGTGCTGCAGGTCCACTACAACCTCGGCGGGGGGACCGACCCCGACCGCACGAGCCTCGACCTCGCGTTCGCGCCGCCCGAGCAGGCGGCGGGGCTCGAGCTGCTGCGCAGCAACGGCTACCCGTGGCCGGGCTTCACGCTGCCGGCGGGCGAGGCCGGGGTGGTGGTCGAGCGGACGCTGTCGGCGCGGGTGACGAGCAAGAGCTACCCCGACGGCGACGCGTGGATCGTCGGGGTCGCGGGGCACATGCACATGCTCGGCACGCAGTTCGGGCTGACGCTGGTGGGGGCGGACGGCGAGCGCCCGATCCTCGAGATCCCGGCGTGGGACTTCCACTGGCAGGGCAGCTACACGCTGGTCGAGCCGATCCGCGTGGCCGTCGGCGACGACGTGCGGATCCGCTGCGTCTACGACAACACCGCCGAGAAGCGGGCCGCGGCCGGGCTCGGGCCGCCGGTCGACGTCACCTGGGGCGAGGGCACCAGCGACGAGATGTGCCTGGCGTACCTGCAGCTGATCGACGAGCTGCCCTGACGAACGCGGCGGGCCCGGCGCGGGTGCGTCGGGCCCGTCACGCGCGCGCGGCTCAGGGCTTCCTGGCGGGCTTGTCGGCGAGGTCGGCGAGCGGGTCGTCGGCGAGCGGGGCGAGCTTCGGCGTGTAGGTGAAGAACCGGGCCTGCTGGTCCTCGTTGATGAGCTCGCGGGCGTCGCGGCCGTGGATGGTGGTGGCGACCAGGAGGATCGAGCGCTCGACCTTCTCGATCGGGTTGACGTTGTTCTGGATGACGGTGTCGAGCAGCGTCTTGTCGAAGCAGTGGGTCGCGGCGAGCACCACGTGCAGGCTGGCGTGCTCGATCGGCAGGGCGCCCGAGCGCGAGAGGGCGTCGAGCAGGTCGAAGGCGCGGTTCTTCTCGTCCTTCTGCTGCTGGCCGTGGAGCGTGGCGGTGGTCGGGGCGGCGAGCAGGCCCTTGGCGGCGGTGCGGGTCCAGACGTCGCCGGGGTTGATGATGGTCGGGCGCAGCGCGCCGTCCTCGTCGAAGGCCTCGAACTTCCGGTCGAGCTCGCCGGGGATGCGGGTGTAGTCGATGCGGCCGTCGGTGGGCGCGCCGGCGGAGCCGCCGGCCTCGCCGCGCCTGGGCTGGCCCGGCGAGGACGGGCTCGACGGGGTCGAGGGAGCCGCGGCGGGGGCGGGCTCGGCGGCGACCTCGGCGGCGGGCTGCGGGGCGGGCTTCGGCGGCGACGCGGCGGCGCCGATCGGCGCCGCGGACGGCGAGGGCATCGGCGCCGACTGCATGGGCGGCGGGGGGGCCGACGGCGGCGCGGGCCCGCGGGACACGGCGCGCGCGCGCGAGGGCGCGGCGGCCGGCACGGCGCCGGCCATGGGCGGGGAGAAGCCGCCGGGCGCGGGCGGGGGCAGCGGCGGCGGGGTGCGGTTGGCCTCGGCGAGGCGGAAGGCCTCGCGCTCGCGGGCCTCCTCGACCTCGCGGCGGCGCGAGCCGTCGATCATGTCGAGCATGCGCCCGGTGTAGTCCTTGACGCGGGCCAGCTTGTCGACGGTAGAGGCGTCCTCGGGGCCGTCGTACGACAGCAGGTCGCTGGGGATCTGGTACTCGATGAAGAGGCTCAGCAGGTCCTGGGTCAGCTTGATCTCCTTGGTCAGGCTGTCGGGGTCGAGCTTCAAGAGCTTCTCGAGCTGCGGCTTGATCTGGATGACGCAGACGCCGAACAGGGTGCTCTCGAGCTGCATGCCGCGGAACGCCCTGGCGAAGCGCTGCTGCTCGGGGGACAGCGACTCGATGGCGTCGCGGAACTCCTTCGGCGTGGGGATCTGCTCGAGCATCAGCGGGATCTTCAGGAGGTCCTTGTTCTGGACGATGATCCCGTACTTGGGCTCGAACACGTCGGCCGAGGCGATGCGCCCGACCAGCAGGATGAAGCTGCTGAACTGACGCGCGCGGGCGACGAGCGACAGCGCGAGGCCCGAGCTGCCGGAGAACTGGTGGGAGATCCAGGCGTGCAGCAAGCGGTCGCCGTGGAAGGTCACGCGGGTGGCGGCGTCGAGGGCGAAGCTCATGGGCTGGCCGTGCTCGCGCCAGGCGGCGGTGGTCGAGATCGGGTCGGGCATGCCGCCGCCGCGGTCGGCCTCGATGCTGAGCACGCCCTCGGGGTAGTGCTCGGGCCGGCGGATGGCGTGGGAGAACGGCAGCGGGCGGTACTCCGGCTTCAGCAGCTTGCGGCAGTGGAAGTCCATGTAGGCCGAGAAGTCGACCGGGGTCAGCTCCTTGCCGATGGCGGCGATCAGCTGGCGGCGCAGCATCTCCTCGATGTATTGCACGCCGTCGGCGTAGTGCTGGCAGACCGCGGCGACGTGCAGCAGCGTGACCAGCAGCTCGGCCTCGACGCCGGTGATCACGGTGTCGACGCGGGGGAAGATGCGGGTCAGGCTGCGGTGCTTCTCCGCGAGGCTGCGCTGCTGCTCGGCGAGGAAGGCCTCGGCGAAGGCGTGGGGCAGCACGCCCTCGGACGGCGGGGCCGCGCCGGCGCGGGCGAGGCGGTCGCCCTCGAACAGCGGCACGGTCGGCACGAACACCTCGGAGGCGTCGAGCGCGGACAGGTCGAGGCCGTGGTCGTGCTGGGCGGGGAACAGCTCGTGGAGGAAGTAGGCGTGGACGCTGGCGCTCCAGTGGAACAGCTCGCCGAGGGCGCGCAGGGCCTCCTCGACCGGGCGGTTGCGGCGCGGGGTGTGGCAGTCGGCGGCGGTGCGGTCGATGCGGAAGGCGACGCGGCCGTCGCTGTCGACCTGCAGCAGCAGCCAGCTGATGTCGGCGCTGACGGCGTCGCGCACGACGGTGAGCGGGCGCGGGGTCGACTTGGCGGCGGTCTTGATCTCGACGCTGCCGCGGCGCGTGAGCAGCGAGACGGCCTGCTCGGGGTGGTTGCCGGGGTAGGCGACGAGCTCGTAACTAAAGTCGAACCTCCAGAAGTGCTCGGTGACGGTGGTGACGACCTTCTCGGTCTTGGTCTTGGTGCCGCCGAAGAAGCCGGTCGTCTCGGTGACGATCTCGTGGGCCGACTGGACCTTGCGCGTCTCCTCGCGCAGGTACTTGCAGTCCTCCTGGGCGTTGAGGCGCAGCGTGACGGAGCGCGTGCGGGCCCACTCGCGGGCCTGGGCCAGCTTCTGGCCGGTGAAGCCGACGGTGGCCAGGGCCTGCAGGATCGCGGCGATCGAGACGCGGGTCAGGAACTCGGCGAGCAGGTACTTGTCGTCGTACTTGTGCGGGACGTCGGCGGGGTACTGCGGGTTGCGGGTGTTGTCGAGGACGGTGCGGATCCGCTGGAGGGCGGCGTCGACGCGTGAACGGAACTCGTACTCCTGAAAATTGTCCATGACCCTGCTCGCTCCGATGTGTGCATGTCCACGCGGGGGCCGCGGTGGACGCGGGAGTATCGCATTTTGATGTCGGGGCGTGGACGCGGCGGCGGCGCGCGTTCGTGCCGACGGGCGTTCGTGGGCGAGCGCGCGTGTGCCTCGATGTCGAGCACGCGGGGCGGGGGCGCCCCGCTCGTCGCGGGGAGGGCGAGGGGGCTGTCCCGAGGGACAGGCGGAGGGGGTTGCGGCGGACGGGCTAGAAGTAGAGCTGGACCTGCAGGCGGACGCGGTCGGTGCCCTGGCGGAGGGCGTCGCGGAAGGTCGGGCCCGTGGTGGCGTCGGTGATGCGGAAGTAGTCGAGCTGGAGCTTCAGGTCGTGGCCGACGAAGAACCAGTTGAGGCCGCCGCCGATCTCGTCGGCGCCGGGCATGCTGCTGTGGTCGCCGTAGATGTTGCGGACGGCGGCCCAGCGGGCGACGACCTCGAGGGGGACGCGGGGGACGGCGTAGCCGCCGTGGAAGAACCAGCCGATGCCGGAGCGGGCGGGCGCGGTGGGGACGGCGACGCCGTCCATGTCGAGGGCGCCGCCGTTCTTGCGGTCGAAGCCCTTGCGCAGGTGGAAGGCGGAGGCGAGCGAGAGGCCGCGGTACTTGAAGACGAGGTCGGTGGTGACGTGGTGGAAGTCGGTGGTGCCCTTGTCGAGGGGGGCGTCGCCGACGACGCCGCGGGCGGCGTGGGCCCGGTCCTGGAAGGCGTAGGCGCCGGCGATGCTGAGGCGGGGCTTGTCGCCGCGCTCGGAGTCACCCTCGTAGTAGTCGTCGAACTTGCCGAACGGGCGGATCTCGAGGCGCAGGGCGTAGAGCAGGCCGAGGTCGGTGAGGCCGAAGTTGTTGCGACCCTCGCCGATGAACACGCCCGTGTAGTAGGCGAGGCGGCCGCCGAGGCCGCCGACGTCGCGCGACATGAACTGCACGCCGATGTCGCGGTCGAGGTTGAACTCGGCGTTGACGATCGGGCGGTCGACCAGGTTCATGTAGGACGACGACATCATGCGGTTGCGACTGAACGGCACCTTGAACTGGCCGATCCACACCGTGAAGTCGCGCAGGCGGTCGAACTCGAGGCGGGCGTCGCGGAGCGGGTTGCGGCGGATGCTGCCGTTCTCGTCGGGCAGGTCGTTCTGCATGTCGCGCGGCGAGAAGCCGAACTGGAAGTGGTACTTGACGTAGGGGCTGAACACGGCGCCCTGCAGCAGCAGGCGCAGGCGCCGGACCTGCAGCGAGTGGGCGGTGGGCTTGGCGGCCTCGCCGACGGTGTTGTAGTGCTCGGCGTCGTAGCGAAGCTGCATGCGGCCGCGCAGCTGTAGCGAGAAGCGGCCGTCCCTGGTGGCCATGGTGTAGCCGCGGCCGACCTTGTAGCCGGACTGGTCGACGGGGGTGACGCTGTCGCGCTCGGCGTTGCGGACGGTGGCGGTGGTCGGGCCGATCGCCGGGACGGGGCCGGGAGGGGCCGCGGCGTAGGTCGAGGCCGTCACCGGCGCGAACGGGATGGTCGGGAGCTCGCGCTGCGGGATGGCGGCGGCGGGGACCGGCGAGGCGGGCGGCGGTGACGCGGAGGGGGCGGGGGCGGTCGGCGAGGCGGTCGGCGGCGGTGACGAGGCTGTCGACGACGCGGAGGACGAGGCTGTCGGGGAGGAGGAGGTCGTCGGCGAAGGAGAGGTCGGCGTCGAGGACGACGTCGGGGGGGTCGTGGTCCGCGGCGGCTCGGCGGTGCCGGCGGGCGTCGGCGGGAGCGGGGACTGGAGGGCGAGGGCGAGGACGAGTGAGAGCATGCCGGGTCCGCGGCGCGGTCGACCGGCGCCGCGGCGGACCGACGCCGTCGCGACGCGGTGTGCGGGCGTGAGGGGGCGGGCCGTGCGGTCAGGGACCGGAGAGGCGGTCCTGCGGCGGACGTTGCGGGCGCAATATATGTGGAGGGTTCATCAACGCGCTGTTACGTGCTCGCGAACTTTGCGGGCGACGCGAGACGGTGATGATGCGGCGCTGTCACCGTGACGACACACGCGACGTGGCGGCAGGACGGCGGCGGCGGGTGGCGAGCAGGACGGGCAGGGCGAGCAGCAGCGGGGCGGCGTGCTCGGCGTCGGCGGCGGAGCAGCTGCAGCCCTTGGCGTCGTCGTCGGCGGGCTCGTTGGGGTGGTCGGGGTCGAGGGGGGTGCAGGCGTCGAGGTCCCAGCCCTCGGCGGTCGGCTCGCACTGGCGGAGCGAGCAGGTGAAGGAGTCGGGCGGGTCGATGGCGTGCTCGCCGAGCTTGGCGGCGAACTCGGTGCCGAAGCAGGCCATGGGCCCGACCACGGTGGCGCCGTCGATGAAGCTGGTGGCGGTGACGCTGGCGCAGAACGGCTTGGGGAAGCCGAACGCGAAGTGCGGCGCGGGCTGGGCGGAGGCCGTCACGCTGCCGTCGATCGTCAGGCCGTAGTGGACCTGGGCGGCGGTCGGGCCGGCGGCGGCGGGGCTGCCGGTGAGGTCGGCGTAGAGGCTGCCGTCGGCGACGATCGGCGTGCACTGGCTGTCGTCGAAGTCGAGGAACGAGCCGCCGCACATGCCGGGGTTGAGCGTGGGCGAGACGCCGGGGCAGCAGGCCAGCGACTCGAGGTCGACGCGCGGGATCTCGCTGAGCGTGACGGCGCCGCTCAGCGTCGACGGCGTGAGCGCGACGGCGGGGCCGTCGGCGGCGGTGAAGGCGAAGGCGACGGGGATCTCGGGCTCGACGCAGCCGGCGGGCAGGACCGGGTTCTTGATCGAGGCGGTGAAGTCGTAGGTGGCGCCGGGCGTGAGCGGGGCGGCGGGGCGCCACACCAGGGTCTGGTACACGCCGGGCCACTCGAGCGCGCCGGGCACGGGCTCGCCGGCGAGAGTGACGTCGACCTCGACCTTGGCGACGGTGGCGGCGGGGTCCCAGGTGCTGTTGGTGACGGCCTGGAGGACCAGCACGCCGTCGATCGGGATGGCGTCGGCGTTGCTGGGGACGAGCTCGTAGAGGATGTCCTGGTTGGCGCAGTAGTCGTAGCCGTCGGTCGGCGAGGGGTAGCCGACGTCGCCGTAGTAGCAGCCGTAGGAGTCGGCGGGGGCGGCGGCGCGGGCGTCGGCCTCGCCCTCGTCGACGAGCGCGGTGGCGAGGGCGGCGATGGGGAAGGTCAGCGAGGCGGGGTGAAGATTAATCGAAGCCATCCGCCGAGTTTACCGCGGTCGCGGGCGGCGGCGGGCCATGAGCAGGCCGGCGGGGCCGAGCTGGTCGGCGTCGTCGCCGTCGAAGCAGGCCATGGGTCGGCGAGGCTCTCGCCGCTGGCGAGGTCGGTGGCGGTGACGATGGCGCAGGGCGCCGGGCGAGCAGCAGCACGAGCAGCGCGAGGGGGGCGGCGCGCTCGCGCGTCGGGGTGATTTTGGAGGGTCGATTAAACAAAGCAGCCAGCCGCTCCATCCTGGGGGCTGGCCGGCGCGGGGCGCTGCTGGGGATCAGCGCCGGCGCAGGAAGCGGGCGATCGGGGCGGCGAACATCAGCGGGGCGGCGAGCATCGAGCCGGCGAGCAGCGCGAACACGGGGCCCCAGAGGATCACCGAGCCGCTCGGGGTGAGCAGCAGGTAGCTGATGGTCGGCGGGCCGAAGGCGCCGAGGCCGTCGGCGAGGGCGATGCCGCCGGCGGCGGCCATGGCCAAAAGGCCCCAGGTGCGGCCGCGCAGGAGGCCGAACACGCCGGCCGCGCCGGCGGCGAGGGCGAGCAGGTGCACGGCCTCGGGGCGCGGGGCGAGGGTGTAGAGGATCAGCAGCGGCAGCGACATGCCGGCGGACTTGATGGCCCGGCGCATGAGCACGAGCGACTCCTCCTGGAAGTTCCAGCGCTCGGCGGTCGCCTCGGAGTGCTCGTAGCGGGCGGCCATGCCCTCACCGCCGAGGAACAGGGCGACGATCAGGTGGGACACGCCGAACACGAGGATGGTCGGCTCCATGCCGGCCTGGATGAGGGTGAGCAGGAACAGGCTGCCGAAGTTGCCGACGCCGATGGCGAACCAGCGGGCCCAGAACCACTCGGCGGCGACGCCGACGAACGCGAGGCCGTAGACGATGGTGAGGCCGATGAAGCAGGCGAAGGCGTCGTCGGGGCCCAGCAGGGCGGTGAGGAGGAAGTTCCAGAAGAACAGGCTGAGCAGGAGGAGGGAGATCGCGCGTCGGATGCCTACCATGGAGCCTCGGGATGCCCAGCGTACGCCGCGGGCCAGGCGGGCGCAACGGTGGGGGCCGCGCCCGTCGGCGGGTCAGACGAGGGGCCGGCCGGCGAGGGCGAGGGCGAGGCTGGCGAGGGTCGCGAGGGCGAGGGCGAGGGCCGCGGCGGCGACCACGGCGCTGCCGCGGGGGCTGCGGCGCATGGCGAGGCCGAGCAGCGGGAGGATCTGCAGGCCGTGCATGCCGAGGAAGTGGGCGACGCGCAGGTCGCCGGCGATCCGGCTCCAGCCGACCACGGGCAGGCCGGGGCCGCCGTCGGGCGCGCCGACGGTGTGGGCCTTGAAGGCGAGCATGGCGCCGCCCTCGAGGGTGCCGAGCAGGAGCAGCAGCAGGCCGAGGCGGATCCCCAGCACGAGCGGGGCGTCGAGCGCGAGCGGGGCGCGCAACAACGCGACGGTGGTGATCGTATTGGCGGCGACGTTGACGGCGATGCCGACGCCCATGAGGCCGTACACGAGGGCGTCGAGGGGGTCGTCGACGTTGAAGTGCGAGGCCACCCCGCGCGCGGCCTGGCAGTAGATGCAGGCGAGCTCGACGAGCATGCTGAGGGTCGCCATCCAGCGCACGAGCCCGCGGACCCGCGGGCGGGGGATCCACGGCAGGACGAACGCCATGGTCAGGAGGTAGAGGCCGATCGCCAGGCCGAACTTGCCGGGTTTGAGCCACACGCCGACGCCGCCGAGCACGCGGTCGTCGACGAGGCCGAGCACGACGGCGAGCGCGGCGAGCCCGAGGCTGGCGAGGCCGGCGGCGAAGAGCGTGCGATCGCGCGGGGGCATGGCGGGCCGGGACAACCCGGAGAAATACCGCGAAGAGGTCGATGGCGGCGCGGCCGCGGGCGGGGCGACGGGCGGCGCGCCGCGCGGGCGCTCGTCGGGCGCGGTGGTGCGGAGGACGCCGTTGAAGGCGGCGAGGTAGGCGGCGGCGTCGGGCGGACGCTCTTCGGGGCGTTTGGCGAGGCCGCGGTCGAGCAGGGTCTGGAGGGCGGGGTCTCGCAGGTGGGGGGCGACGTCGACGAGCCTCGGCGGGGCGCTCGAGACGTGCATGACGAGCAGGGCGGCGTTGTTGCTCGAGACGAACGGGAGGCGACCGGTGAGCAGGTGGAACAGCACGACGGCGAGCGAGTAGAGGTCGCTGCGGGCGTCGACCTCCTCGCCGAGGGCCTGCTCGGGGGACATGTACGCGGGCGTGCCGAAGACCATGCCGCGCTCGGTGAGGGCGGTGTGCGAGCGGCCGTCGTCGGTGAGGGCGACCTTGGCGAGGCCGAGGTCGAGGATCTTGAGCGACTCGCGGGCGCCGTCGGGGTCGACCACGAACAGGTTGTCGGGCTTCAGGTCGCGGTGGACCACGCCGGCGGCGTGGGCGTGGCTCAGGCCGTGCAGCGCCCCGGCGAGCAGGGCGAGGGCGCGGGCGGGCGAGAGGGCGGTCTGTTCGCGCAGGACGTCGGCGAGCGAGCGGCCGTCGAGCAGCTCCATCACGAGGAAGGGGACGGCGCCGTCGCGGCCGTGGTCGAGCACGCGGACGAAGTTGGGGTGGTCGATGCGGGCGATCGCGGTGATCTCGCGGTCGAAGCGGCGCAGCGAGGTCTCGTCGGTGACGAGCTCGGGCAGGATCGTCTTGAGGGCCACGCGCTCGCCGTCGGCGACGCGGGTGGCGAGGTAGACCGCGCCCATGCCGCCCTCGGCGAGCGGGCGCTCGACGCGGTAGCGGCCGGCGATCACGTCGCCGTCGCGCAGGCGCGGGGCGCCGGGCACGGGGTCGCCGCGGTGCTGCGGATCGGTGCCGGTGACGGCGCGGGCGTCGAGCACGCGGGCGAACTCGGCGCGGGCGGCGGCGACGAGCGCGGGGACCTCGGCGGGGTCGATGCCGAGGGCGGCGGCGACGTCGCCGTCGGGCGCGCCGCGCAGCTCGACGAGCACGAGCACGAGGCGCTGGTCGGGCGCGAGCTTCTGTAGGACGGCGTGGATCTCCCGCTTCAGGCGGTCGCGCGGGTCGACGGCGGTCGGCGCGGTGGTCTCGGCGAGGGCGGCGCGGTTGTTGAACTCGAGGGCGACCTCGCGGGCGATGGCGAGGATCCACTGGTAGAAGGCGTTGCCGGCGGCGAGGTCGGGCAGGCGGCGCTCGGCGACCACGAACACCCGCTCGCAGGCCTCCTCGGCGAGGTCCTCGTCGGCGAGCAGGCCGAGCAGGAGGCGGAAGATGGCGATCTGGTGGCGGCGCACGAGCTCGCCGTAGGCGGCCGGGTTGCCGCCGAGGTACTCGGCGATGAGGCCGGCGTCGTCGAGGCCGAGCTCCTCGGCGCTGTCGGACGGGGCGCCGAAGGCGGCGCCGAGCTCGCGGCGCGGCTCGGAGTCGGTGAGCGGCGAGAGGCGGGGGTCGTCGGAGCTCATCAGCGCTTGGCGGCGGGCTTGGCGGGGCGGCGGGCGCGGCCCGAGCAGGCCAGGCCGTCGAGCACGTTGCGCGCGGGCACGAAGCGCTCCTCGCCCCTGGCGTCGCGCAGCAGCACGCCGATCGGGGTGAAGCTCTCGATGGTGCCCTCGACGTCGCCGAGGTGGATGCGGTCGCCGGGGCCGACCATGCGGCGCAGGTAGTAGTTGGCGATGATCTCCTCGGCGGGGCGGCGCATCGACCACGAGAACAGGAAGGCCACGGTCACCAGGAACACGCCGAGGATCAGCGAGAGGTTGGCGGTGATGAACGAGATGTCGACGCCGAGCATGTCGACGGCGATGGCGGCGGCGATCACCAGCAGGGCGACCTCGGTGAGCGTCTCGAGCGGGCCGGCGTAGGGGCTGCGCATCTCCTTCAGCATGGCGCCGACGGCCCGGCGGGCGGCGCTGGCGATCCAGCCGCCGACGCCGAGCGCGACGATCACCGACACCAGGCGCGGCAGGTAGGCGAGCACCGCGGCGAGCGCCTCGCGCACGGCGGTGAGGCCGAGCAGGTCGGCGGCCGCCATGAACGCCATAATTAAAATGGCGAGGTAGACGAGGGTGGCGACGGCGCGGGACAGCGTGAGGTCGGCGTCGAAGGCCCGCAGCAGCTTGCCGATCTGGGTCTGCTCGGTGGCGGCGTCGAGGCGGGTCATGCCGAGCAGGCGGGTGACGATCACGCGGGCGAGGCGGGCGACCAGCCACAGCGCGAGCACGAGGCCGAGGGCGCTCAGCATGGCCGGGGCGTGCAGGGCGACGGCGTCGCGCAGGGCCTCGAGCGGGCCGAGGGCGACGCGCTGGACGGTGCCGAGGTCGGCGGGGGCGGGGCTACTGGTGAGGGACATCGGTGTCGGGCTCCTCGGCGGGGTCGGCGTCGTCGGCGTCGTCCGCGGGGCGCAGGTCGTCGAGCAGCCACTGCACCGGGGCGACGAACAGCAGGCGGGCGAGCTCGGCGGCGGTGGTGACGGCGGCGACGCGGCTCAGCACGCGCTCCTGGACGTCGTCGCGGGGGCCCTGCTCGAGGGCGACGCGCAGCAGCGCCTGGATGTCCAGCGAGGCGGCTCGCGGGCCGCCGGGGAGGTCGTCTGCCACCGGGCGACGATATCGCGGGGGCCGCGGCGGCGCATCCGTGCGGGCGGCGGTGAATTCGCGCGCGGCGCTGACGCGGTGTCAGACGGGCGGTCGCCGCGGTGTCACGATCGGGCGCTCGTGTGCGACGCGCGGGCGGCGACGTCGGCGTCGGTGGTTCACTGGGCGGCGGTCTTCAGGGCCTCGCCGACGGCGGCCTCCTGCGCGTCCATGGTGGTGAGCAGCGAGTTGCAGGGCACGTAGTCGGCGACGGTGATCTGCGACTCGGGCCACTCGCGGAAGCCGACGGTGTCGGCGCGCAGCTGGACCTTGCCGACCCACGGCACGATGCGGGTCGGCGAGGGGCCGGGGCGGGAGATCAGCGCGAGCACCAGGCAGCCCTGGTCCTTGCGCGACAGCAGCAGGCCGACCGAGACGCCGGCGCAGCCGTCCTTCGGGCACACGCGCTCGGGCTCGGGGCGGTAGTCGATGGTGCGGCCGGGCAGGTGCTTCTCGACGATCGTCTTCATGCGGGCCTGGAGGGCGGCGGCGAGGTCGCGGTTCTGGTCGACGATGTCTCGCGGGATGATGCGCGGCCACAGCAGGGTCACGCCGCCGGCCACGCCGGGGGACTTGGAGACGTGGCGCTCCTCGGTGGTCTCGGGGCCGGGCGCGGGCGGCGGGGCGGTCGGCGCGGGCGCGGGCGCGGTGGTCGCCTGGAGGGTGGGGGCGGGACCGGCGGAGTCTGGCGGGTTCGAGCTCGGTTGGTCGCAACCCCACAGGAGCGAGGCGGCGAAGAGGGCCGGGAGGCTGCGAAGGGCGGTGCGCATGGCTGCGAGTGTACGCCCGGTGTGCGCGGGGTTACTTGATATTTTCGCGCGCGTCGTCGACGCTCGGCGGCATGCTCGTTTTCCGCGGTTTATCGGTTATTTGCGGCCTGGCGCTGGCTGGTTGCTCGTTCAGCGCCACCGGCCTGACGCAGACCGGCGGCGATGGCTCGGGCGAGACCACGGACGGCAGCAGCGGCGGCTCGACGAGCGGCGAGCCGACGAGCGGCGGCCCGTCCTCGCCGACGGCGGTGACGACCGACGCGACCGCGACGACGGCGCCGCCGACCACCGCCGACCCGTCGACGGGGGACACCACCGCGGTCGACCCCGACACCACGGCGAGCACGCGGACGAGCGGGCCGGAGACCGCGGGCGAGGGCACGACGGGCGCGGGCACCACCGCGGGCGAGACGTCGACGGGCGCGGGCACGACGAGCGGCGAGACGACGGGCGGCTCGGAGGAGTCGAGCACGGGCTGCGCGCAGCAGGTCTGGTACCTCGACGCCGACAAGGACGAGTTCGGCGACGCCGACAAGACCATCATGGCGTGCACGCAGCCGGACGGGTACAGCGACAACCCCGACGACTGCGACGACGCCGCGGCCAAGATCAACCCCGGGGTCGACGAGGAGTGCAACAACGGCGACGACGACTGCGACGGGTTCGTCGACGAGTGGTCGCCGAAGAACAAGATGTGCGCCGACTGCACGATCGTGACCGACGACGAGGTGGACCCGAGCAGGAGCTACTACTTCTGCGAGACGGCGCTGGCCTGGGGCGCGGCCAAGAGCGCGTGCGAGTCGAAGGGCGGCTATCTGGTCGAGGACAGCGACGAGCTCGAGCACAACTTCCTGGTCGCCAACCTCAACGCCATCGACGCGACGAGCGGGCCGTGGTGGACCGGCGGGCACCGCCAGATGCTCGAGCTGAACTACTCGTGGCTCGACGGCGGCAACATCGCCAACAACGACCCGCGCTGGGCCGACGCCATGCTGATCGCCGTCGACTCGAGCAAGTGCGTCAAGCTGCTGTCGCCAGGCGTGCCGAAGGGCGGCAAGTGGGTCGACGAGGCGTGCGCGGGCGCCGAGCCGTACATCTGCGAGTACGAGAACTGAGGCCCGCGGCCGCCTGCGCTCGCTCGCGCGCCCGGTCGGCGGGCGGCGAGGCGGAGGCCGGCCCCGGCGTGCGCGCGGCGCGGGTCCGCGCGGGCGGCGAATCGACGGGGGTAGCGCGGCGCGTACGCGACAATCGCGGCGCGCGGCCGCGCGCGTTGCGGGCCGCGGGCGGGCGGGGCATCGAGGGACCATGGCGGCGCAGCGCGAGGGGACGCGGTGGGCGAAGCAGGCGGCGAGCCTGATCGCGACGGTGCAGAGCGACGAGCTGCGCGACGACCTGCGCCTGCGCTTCGAGGAGCGGGCGGCGATCTGCGAGGTCGACGGCCGGCTGGCGCGCGCCGACGCCGAGCGGGTGGCCTACGACGCGGTCGTGGCGGCGGTCGAGCGGGCCCGGCGCGCGCTGAGCGGCGCTTGTATGTTCGGCGGGCGTTGAGCGAAAGTTCCTCTCGAAGGCTCCGGGAGACCGATCGCGGCGTGGGTCACGAGCCCGTGGCTGAGCAGGGTACCCGGAGCCGAATCTGTCCTCCAAGCCCGGACAACTGCACGAGCCCT
>JAEUJW010000051.1 GCA_016793465.1 Myxococcales bacterium | reverse complement strand
GGAGTCCTCGTGGCGCGCGCGCAGCCGCCGGGATCAATCCCGCGTAGTCCGTCCCCCTGGCCTGGTTGCCGCCCCGCGCAGCGGCCGAGAGCCCCCGCCCAGGGGGCCCCTCGGCAGGTGGCTTTCAGCAGTGAGGGTCTCGCGGCGGACCGAGCGGCGAGCACGTGCCATGAGGGGGGACCGCCGTCGTGAGGGACCCACAGCCGTCGGCCCTCCCGTCGCCCGCCCTCACAGTCCGAGCCCCGCGTGCTCGAGCACGCGCCCACCCGCGTGCTCGAGCACGCGCCCACCCGCGTCCCCGAGCACGCGCCCACGAGCACCGCGGAGCGAGCCCCGAGAACGAGAGCTCCGCGGAAGGGAGAGCTACTCGACGACGCGCACCCTGGAAGACGCCGAGTGCCCGAACAGCTCTGGCATGTACATCGCCTCCGCGTGCACCGGCGGCAGCTGGAACTCGCCGATCGACGTGGCCCGCGCCGTATAGCTGTACGTGTACACGCCCGCCGGCAGGTGGTTGGCGAACAGCAGCATGCGGTCGTCACGCAGCTCGGTGTGGGAGAACGACCACCACCAGCGCCAGTACCACCAGCCGCGCTCGCCCGTCCCCCAGATGTCGCCGCGGTCGACCGACGTGTTGTTCACCCCGCCGGTCACGTCCTGCAGCGTCGTCGCGAACTTCGAGTTTTGGCCCTCGAAGCCGGCCGGCAGCGGGTCGTCGACGACCACGAAGTTCGCGCGGTCCTTGGCGACCAGCGTCAGGTTCACGCGGACAAGCGCGCCCGCCTTGATCTCCCACGTCCCGTCGGGCAGGCGCTTCACCGACTCGGGGTCCGGCGTGTCGCCGCCCTGGGCCAGCGGCTCGTACGTGCGTGACACCGTGAAGCCCTGCTCCTCCGCCTTCATCGCCAGGTCGGCGGGCGCGTAGCGCAGGCCCAGGCGGTAGTACAGCTTGCCGGGCCCGTCCTTGGCCAGCAGCACCTCCTTCGGCTGCTCCTTCATCAAGCGGGCCATCGGCACCTGCTGCTCGGTCACCGTCATGCTGCGGCCCTTGAACGACTGCTCGCCGGCGAACGCCGTGTCGAGCCAGATGCGGGCCACGTAGTCGGGCACCTCCTTCTCCACCGTCGTGAAGTAGCGGCTGGCCGCCAGCAGGGCCCACGCGTTGGCGTGCGTCGTGCCCCACTGCCCGCCCTTCTGGGGGTCGCGGTCGTCCATGATGCCCGCCATCACCTTCGGCAGCAGCGGGTCGTCGGGCGTCAGCTCGAGCATCGCCATCAGCGCGATCGCGTCGGTCTGCACGTCCGAGTGCATGAGCAGCTGCAGCCCGTCCGACTCGACCTCCGACTTCGACTCGACGAAGTGGGCCGTCTTGGCCGTCTCGGTCACGCGCGCGCGGAACTCCTTCTCGAGGATCCCGCGCTCGCGCGAGCGGCCGAACCTCTCGGCCGCCGACATCAGCTGCGCGCGCGCGTACAGCGGCACGTTGCCGCGCTGGGCCCACATGGTGTCGAACAGCTCGCCGCCGCTGCCCTCGCGGCTCAGCAGCCACAGCGCGAACGTCCGGCTGGTGTCGTCGTAGTAGCGGCCCCACGGCGTCGACTCGCCGTAGCGCACGAAGTTCTCGAGGTAGCGCATGGCCCGGGCGATCGCGTCCTCGTCGACCTTGAAGCCGGCCTTCTTGCCCTCGAGCAGGGCGAACGTCGCCCACGCCGACAGGTACGGCGAGCTGCGGTCGGACGTGTCCCAGTAGCGGAACCCGCCGTCGTAGTTCTGGCGGGTCAGCAGCTTGCCGATGCCGCCGGTGGCCAGCAGCTGGCGCTTCGCCAGGTCCTTGGTGTCGGCGATCGGGAACTGCTCGAGGATCGGCCCGAGCACGAAGATCGGCAGCAGGCGGCTGGCGAGCTGCTCGGTGCACTCGTAGCGGTAGCCGACCAGCCACTCGACCGCGTCCTCGAGGCCCGTCAGCGCGGTCGACGACAGGCTGACGTCGAGCCCGCCGAAGCCCGGGAGCATGCCCTCCGGCACCTTGATCGCGCGGCTCACCGAGCCGTCGGTCACCCCGTAGTCGGCGAACGCCTGGCGGGTCGCCGGGTACAGCACCGGCAGCGACACCTCGGTCGCGTCGCGGCCGCCGTTGCTGAGCGCCGCGAACTGCAGGCGCATCGTGCCCACGCGGTCGACCGCCATCGGGAAGCGGACCTCGCGCGACTGCCCGGCCGGCACCTCGATCGGCACCTCGGTGGCGCCGCCGAGCACCACGTTGGTCCCGCGCGTGCCGACCACGATCGCCTGGTCCGCGTCGGTCTGGTTGTCGACCATCACCGAGCCCTGGAAGCTGTCGCCGAAGTTGGCGAAGCGCGGCAGCGACGGGCGCAGCATGATCGGCTTGCGGACCTTGACCTGCGTCTCGGCCGAGCCGAACTGGTCCGGGCTCTTGGGGTCGACCGCGACCGCCATCACCCGGAAGGTCGTCAGGTTCTCCGGCATCGGGATCTCGATCTCCGCCATGCCGTCGTCGCCGAGCCGCACCTCCGGGTTGAAGTAGGCCGTCGCCGCGAACAGCGTGCGCAGCGAGACCGGCTGGTTCATGGCCACGTTGCCGTCGAGTTCCGCGACGTCCTTGCCCCCGCTCTTCTTCTTGTCGGCCTTCTCCTCCATCGGCATCGCCTGCGCCACCGGCGTGGTCGGGGCCACGGTGGCCATCGGCGCCGGCGGCGGCGCCCCCCCGCCCGGGGCCGAGCTCCGCTCCTTCATCGGCTCGGCGTCGTCGTAGCGCGCGTGGCCGTTGGCCGCCTTCGGCGACTTGCGGTTGTCGAGCTCGCTCCTGGTCTGCTCCTCCGGCGACATCGCGTCGTCGGCCGTGCGCGCCAGCAGGAACTGGCGCAGGTCGAACAGGCTGACCCCCGCGCTGCGCGCGTGGTGGAAGAACGCCAGCGGGTCCGGGGTCTGGTAGTTCATCAGCGACAGCACGCCCTCGTCGACCACCATGATCGCGACCGCCGCGTCGCGTCCGGCCGCGGACGCGTCGCGGGCCTGGATCTCGAGCTTCAGCGTGTCCTTCGGCGCGACCTCCGGGCGGTCCGTCTTCAGCTCGAGGGCGATCTTCTTGCGCGTCGAGGCGATCGTCAGGTCGAGCTGACCCGAGGCCACCGCCGGCCGCCCGAGGTCCTGATCCGGCGGCGCGCCCGGGATGTCGACGCGCCCGCGCGTCAGCACCACCGCCACGTTGACCCCGGGGATCATCGACTCGTCGAGCGGCACCTTCAGCGTGCCCGCGCCGCCCTCGATCGTCAGCAGCTGGTGCGTGACGATGCCCTCGCGCTCGATCAGCGCCAGCCCGCGCGCCCTGTCGAACGGCGAGCGCAGCAGGATCGTCGCCTCCTCGCCCGGCTCGTAGGTCCGCTTGTCGGGCACGAGGTCGACGCGCCGCTGGTCCTGATCCCAGACCACCGCGTCCTTGCCGTACACGTACAGCGTGTGGCGCGTCAGCGCCTTGTTGCCCTTCGGGTCGCTGAGCTCGGCGCGCACGGTGTAGCTGCCGGCCTTGTCGACCGCGACCTCGCAGCTCGCCGGGGCCGCGTCCGACACCAGCTCGCAGCCGCCCACGCTGACGTCGGCCGTCTCGTACTTGTACGACCACTTGCCCTTGTCCTCGACCGCCGTCCGCTTGGTCTCGCTGCGGACCAGCGAGACCTTGACCGCGCGGTCCTTGACCCGCGCGCCGGCGACGTCGACCACCACCGCCTCGATGCGGGCCGTCTCGCCCTCCTTGTACACGCTGCGATCGGTGCGCACGCCCGCGTACTCGCTGGCCGGGTGGACCACGAAGCTCTGGCGGCCGGCGATCGCCTGGCGGTTCTGATCGGTGACCTGCGCCTCGAGCGTGTACGTGCCGCTCGGCGGCGGGTCCGGCGGGCCCTTCTTGTCCTCCTCCTTCGCGGGCGCGAGCGGCGGCTTGACGCCCCACGGCTGCTCCCTGGCCTGCAGCAGGTGGCTGACCGCGAACTCGCCGCTCGCGTCGGTCTCGCCGGCGCCCTGCTTGACGAGCACGTCGCCGCCGCCGAACCCGCCGTAGGGCCCGTAGTACGGGCGCCACCACGTCGGCACCGGGTTGGGCCCGAACGAGAACGCCTCGTTCTCCGAGCCCGGCGGGCGGAAGCTGGTGTCGCTGCGCCGCAGCGTGTACGACACCGCGGCGCCGACCATCGGCGCGCCGTGGAGGTAGTTGGCCCGCACCTCGGCCGCCAGCGTGTCGCCGTAGACCAGCGTCGCCTCCGACTCGCGCGCGACCTTCACCTCGAACTCCGGCGTGCGGTACTCCTCGACCGCGAACGAGTGGTAGAACGTGCGCGCGCCGGCGAAGATGCCCGACGGCATCTCGAGGCGGAACCCGTAGCTGCCGAGGTCGCTGTCCGCCGGGATCGGGATGTCGACGCTGAACGTCCCGAACGGCGTGATCTTGGCCTTGCCCTTGGCGACCTCGTGCCCGCGCGGCCCGTTGACCACGTAGTCGGCCTCGATGTCGGCGCGGTACATCTGCACCCCGCCCTGCGGCCCGCGCGTCTCCTCGCGCAGCACGCCCGACAGGTGGACCGTCTCGCCCGGCTTGTGCGGCTCGCGCTCGGTATAGAAGAACGCCCGCGGCTCGGTCTCGCCGCTGTCGTACTGCCACGACGACCACGAGCCGTCGATCGGGCTGTGCAGCGGCACGTAGGCCGCGTCGCCCTGCAGCCGCGCCAGGATGAACGGCTGGTTGTTCATGCGCCCGTGGGTCAGCGTCGCCGCGCCGCTGGCGTCGCTCGTGCCGCTCCACTCCGGCGCGTCGCGCCCGACCTCCCACAGCCCGAGCTGCACGCCCTGCAGCGGCTCGCCGGTCTCGATGTCGGTGACCAGCACGACCCCGCTGTCGCCGTCGAGCGCCGCCGTCACCCCGAGGCGCGTGACCTCGACGAGGTAGTTGAGGTTCAGGCGGTACTTCCAGTCGTAGTCGCCGACCTTGTTCGAGCGCGCCCCGACCAGCAGGAAGTTGCCGGGCCCCACGCCCATCTCGCGGGTCGCCAGCGGCAGCGTCATGGTCTCCGCCCGCGACTGCGAGACCGCGAAGCTCTTGGCGCTGCTCTCCGGCAGCAGCGGCATCCACTCCTCGTCGTAGTAGCCGCTGCGCTGCTGCAGGGTGGCGCGCAGCGCGTCGGGCCCGAACGCGTACGAGCGCACCTCGACGTCGGTCAGGCCGGTGGCCTTCAGGTCGAGCACCCCGCGGTGCGACGGCTCGAGCACCACCGGGTCGCGCGTGACCCCGTCGATCTGCAGCGCCGGGTCGAGCGGCCGCAGCGTCACCGTGCCGCGCCACGGCCGCTGCAGGGTCTGGCCGTAGACGTCGCGCACGCCGGCGTCGACCTCGATCGTGTAGGTGCCGAGCCCGCGGAACTTCCCGCCGAGCGTGATGCCGCCGCCGCCCGAGACCTCGAGGTCCTCGACCGCCGGGCTGACGCGCACCTTCTGGGCCAGCTCCGGATCGTCGACCACCGGCGTGCTGGCCTCGATGGTGACGCCCGAGGCGGTGCAGCTGTAGGCGTACGGGTCCTTGCAGTTCGGCGCCGTCAGCCGCAGCGGCGGGTACGTGCGGAACTTGGTCGTCAGCGCCTTGCTGGGGTTCGGCCCCTCGCCGTACGCGCCCGGCGGGATCGTCAGCGTGTACTGCGTGTCTGGCCGCAGCTGGCCCTGCGGCTTCAGCACGAGCGTGCGCTCGGCCCGGCCGGCCATGGCGGCGCTGCGGTGCGGCTCGGGCAGCGAGCTCCACTGCGCCTGCGGCACCGCCGACACCGCGACCTGGTCCCCGCCCCCGGCGAGCCGCAGCGCCGCCACCAGCGCGTCGGCCTGGACGTCCTGGTTGAAGCGCACGATGACCGTCGGCTCGAGCTCGGCCTGGTCGTACTCCGACGGCTGCGCCGACTCGATCGCCAGCAGCGGCGTCGAGAACTGCCACGACACCGGCTTGGCCAGCGCGGCCCCGTCGGTGGCCGTCTCGCCGGCCGCGACGGTCGCCGTGTACGTGGTCGAGAACGGCATGCGCCCCGCGGGTTCGAACGCGATCATCTGCGTGCCGAGCCAGCGGAAGCGCCCCGGCGGCTGGGGGCTGATCGCCAGCGGCGAGCGCTGCAGCTTGAGGTCGTCGACCGAGGCCAGCGGCACCATCGCGTGGTTGAACACCGCGGAGACCGCCCCGACCTGGCCCGGCTCCTTCTCGGTCGGGCTCGTGCGCAGCACCTGCAGCGGCCCGTCGTCGGCCCGGTCCTGCGTCTGCTTGCTCGGCGGCGCCGGCGGAGGGAACGGCAGCTCGACCTTCTGCGACACGCTCGGCGGCGGCTGCGGGCCCGGCACCGGCAGCAGCTCGGCGGCGATGTCCCCGGCCTCGGCCTCGATCGGCGGCACGCCTGCCCACAGGTCGAGCCGCGGCGCCTCGCGCTGCGACTCGGCGTTGTCGACCGGCGGCGGCGGAGTCGTCGACGTGCAGCCCGTGGCCGCCAGCATCAGCGAGAGCACGGACAGCGAGGCGGAGCCGAGGGAGAGTCGGGAGAGGCGGCGCATGGCGGCGCGATGCTGGCACACCTCCGCGGACCGGTCCACCGCCGCTCGCGCGAACCCGCGAGCGGTGTTCAGGTGGCAATGCATTCAGGGCCGCGGAGGACGATGCACGTCGTTCACCGCGTGACGGAGCGTGCACCTGCAACGTCCCGCCGCTCGCCTCGCACGGAACCGCCCGCGACGCGCATGATCTCCCATGGACCAGGATTGGCTGATAGAGTGCCCTCGTTCCGTCGTGCGCCGCGTTTCCGCGCACCGGTGTCCCCCCAACCACGCTGACCGATAGACGACTCGCGCGAGCGGGCGCGTGGCCCCCTCGCCAGGAGATGAACGTGACAACCAGCTTGAACACCCCGATGTCCCGCGACGAAGTGCTGAAGACCTTCGCCCCCCTGCTGCAGGCGCTCGGCCACGGCCCCGCCCCCGTCGCCACCAAGGCCGAGGCCGCCGAGCAGGCCAAGGCCCGCGAGATCGTCGAGCGCGCCGCCGGCTACACCGTCGAGAGCATCATCAAGACGCTCGCCGACATGCAGGTCAACCTCGGCGGCGCGGTCGACGGGTTCGCCGACAAGCTGCAGGCCGAGTTCGACAAGCTCGGCGAGCTGCGCCACGCCATCGCCTCCGAGACCCGCCGCCTGTCCGACCTGCGCAGCACGCGGGTCGCCGCCGAGGCGCTCGAGATCCTGATCCAGGACCACAAGAAGAAGATCCAGACCCTCGAGGACAAGACCGGCGCCGACGCCCGCGAGCTCGACGACAAGATCGGCAAGCAGCGCGACGCCTGGGCCAAGGAGCAGTCCGACCGCGCCGCCGCCCTCGCCGAGGCCGACGCCGCCCTCGCCCGCGAGCGCAAGGGCAAGGAGGAGCAGTACGCCTACGAGATCGAGCGCCAGCGCAAGCTCCTCGCCGACGAGTTCGCCGAGAAGAAGCGCCTGCTCGAGCGCGGCCTGTCCGAGTCCGGCGCCGCCAAGGACAAGAACTGGGGCGAGCGCGAGAAGGTCCTCGGCGCCGCCAAGGCCGAGATCGAGGCGCTGCGCGCCAAGGTCGAGGGCATCCCCAAGGAGCTCGACGAGGCCGCCAAGAAGGCCCGCGAGAAGACCATCACCAAGGTCGCCGCCGAGGCCAAGTTCGAGGCGGAGCTGCTCGAGAAGGAGACCGCCGCCAACGTCGAGGTCTACGAGCTCAAGCTGAAGAGCCTCGAGGAACGCATCCAGCGCCAGGTCGCCCAGCTCGCCGACCTGCAGAAGCAGCTCGCCACCGCGCTCGATCAGACGCAGAACCTCGCCCACAAGGCCATCGAAGGCACGTCTGGCAAGAAGTGAGCCCGGAGGACCACGCCCATGTCGATCAAGACCTTCACCAACCGCAGCACCAAACAAGACATCCTGAAGGCCTACAACGAGCTGGCCAGGGAGCTGAAGCAGCTCCAGGGCGCCCCCGCGTCCGCCGGCTCGCCCGCCGCCCCCCCGTCCGATCCCGACGACTCCGAGGAGCTCCACGTGTCCCAAGGCCCCGCCAACATCGAGACCATCATCCGCGACCTCGCCGGCATCCGCGCTCGCCTCGGCGAGTCGGTCGGCGGCCTGCAGCAGCAGCTGCTCGGCGAGGCCACCCGCCTCGACGACCTGCACGCCGAGATCACCGGCCACCAGGTCCACCTGCGCGAGCTCCACGGCATCGAGGTCGGCGAGGACACCCTGCGTGAGCTCGTGCGCCGCTACCTCGACACCCAGAAGAACGCCGACGAGGTGTTCGCCGCCCGCAAGGCCGCCGCCGAGGCCGAGCTCGAGGCCAAGAAGGTCGCGTGGAAGAAGGAGCAGGAGGAGCACGCCCGCGCCGCCAAGGAGAGCGAGGAGTCGGGCGCCCGCGCCCGCAAGCGCAGCGCCGACGAGTACACCTACGAGCTCGAGCGCAGCCACAAGGCCGACGCCGACGGCCTCGCCCAGGCCAAGAAGCAGCAGCAGGCCGAGCTCGACCTCCTGAAGGAGACCAGCGACCGCGCCTGGGCCGAGCGCGAGAAGGAGCTCGCCGCCCGCGAGAAGGAGTACGCCGACCTGAAGAGCAAGGCCGGCGCGTTCCAGAAGGACCTCGAGGCCGCCGTCCAGAAGGCCGAGGCCGAGGGCACCGGCATCGCCAAGCGCCAGGCCAAGATCGCCGCCGACCTGCAGCAGAAGGAGAACGACGGCAAGCGCCGCGTCTACGAGCTGAAGGTCCACGCGCTCGAGGAGACCATCACCAAGCAGAACGAGCAGCTCACCGAGCTCAGCAAGCAGCTGTCCAACGCCCTGAAGCAGGCCCAGGACCTCGCCATCAAGGCCATCGACGGCGCCAGCAACTCGACGTCGTTCGCCGCCGTCAAGGAGATCGCGCTCGAGCAGGCCAAGACGGCCCAGAAGACCAAGTAAGCGCGCCCGTCCGTCGATCGGACAAACGGGGGGCGACGACGCGGCAGGTCCGCGCCGTCGCCCCTCTTCGCTCGCGGCGCGTCCGCTGTCAGCCCGCGCGGCTCGCCGACAGCACCGCGAGGTACTCGCGCACCACCGACTCGAGCCCGTTGAACAGCGCCCGGCTGATCAGCGCGTGGCCGATCGACACCTCGTCGAGGTGCGGCAGCCTGGCGAACAGCGGCAGGTTGTCCAGGTCGAGGTCGTGCCCGGCGTTGATGCCGAGCCCGAGCGAGTGGGCCAGCTCGGCCGCCCGCGCGAAGCGCTCGAACGACTGCTCGCCGTGGCCGGCCGCGAACGCGTGCGCGAACGGCTCGGTGTACAGCTCGATGCGCTCGGCCCCCAGCGCGGCCGCCCAGCGGATCGGCTCGTCGAGCGCGTCGACGAACACCGACACGCGCACGCCCGCCGCCTGCAGCCGCCGGACGACCTTGCCGAGCTCGCCCTTGTCGGTGGTCGCCGGCCAGCCCGCCTGGCTCGTGATCTCGCCGGGGTGCACCGGCACCAGCGTGCACTGGTGCGGCCGCAGCTGGCACACCAGGTCCATGAGGTCGGGCCGCGGGTCGCCCTCGACGTTGAACTCGACCGTGTCGCGCAGCGGCTCCAGCAGCCCCGCGATCTCCGTCACGTCGGCGCGCCGGATGTGCCGCTCGTCGGCCCGCGGGTGGACCGTGACGCCCCTGCACCCGGCCGCCAGCACCACCCGCACCGCCTGCAGCAGGTCCGGCACCTGCCCCCCGCGCGCGTTCCGCAGGGTGGCGACCTTGTTGACGTTGACGCTCAGCCTGACCATGCCCGCCGCTCTAACACAGCCGCGCCGCGCTCCGCTATCCTCCCTTGCGTGCGGACCCGCGTGCACGCCTCGTTCCGCCGCGAGGCCACCTTCAAGGCCGAGGCCCACGCGCTCGCCGATCCGATCCTCGACGCCGTCGAGCCGGCCGTGCGCCGCGAGGACCTCGCGCCCGGCGTCTACCTGCTGCGCGGGCTCATGACCGTGCGGGAGTGCAAGCGCCTGATCGCCGCCGCCGACGCCCGCGGCTTCACCCACGCCGGCCTCGCCGTCGGCGACGACACCTACCGCGTCAACCTCGCCGCCCGCAACAACCTCCGCGTCGTGCTCGACGCCCCCGAGCTCGCCGCCGGCCTGTGGCCGCGCCTGCGCCACCTCGTCGACGCCCACCACGAGGGCCTGCCCGTGCGCGCCGTCAACACCCGCTTCCGCGTGTACCGCTACGAGCCCGGCCAGCGCTTCGCCCCCCACGTCGACGTGCGCACCGCCGTGCCCGCCGGCGAGACCCGCTACTCGCTGATGATCTACCTCAGCGACGAGTTCGCCGACGGCGCCACCCGGTTCTTCGAGGAGAAAGATCGCAACGCCCGCCGCGGCCGCGGCCGCGCCCGCAAGTTCGACAACCGCGTGCGCTTCGCCGTGCGCCCGCCGATCGGCGACGCCGTCGTCTTCGACCACCTGCTGCTGCACGAGGGCGCCGAGGTCACCTCCGGCGTCAAGTACGCGGTGCGCACCGACCTCGTGCACGCCCGCTGAGCCCGGCCCCCGCCGCCGCGTCCGCGGACGTGAGCAACCCCGGCGCGGGGGTCCGCCGCCCGCGGGCCGCCGGCGCTCGAATTGCGGTAGCTTGGCCGCCGTGAACCCGCGCAGCTTCTCGGAATTCTGGCCGTACTACCTCGGCGAGCACCGCTCTCCGATCAACCGCGGCCTCCACTACGTCGGCACCTCGACCGCGCTGTGCCTCATGGGCGTGGCGATCGCCCAGGGTCGCTGGTGGCTGCCGATCGTCGGCATGTTGATCGGCTACGCCTTCGCCTGGGTCGGCCACTTCTTCGTCGAGAACAACAAGCCGGCGAGCTTCAAGCACCCGCTGTGGTCGTTCGTCGCCGACCTGAAGATGCTGCGCTACAAGCTCACCGGGCGCATGGCCGACGAGATGACCCGCCTCTACGGCAGCCCGCACCCCGCCCCGGACGCCCCGCTGCGCCGCTGATCCCTCGCCCCATCGACCGCCAAGGAAGGACCGTCATGACCCGCACCGCGCTGCTGCTCGCCCTCGTCCCGTTCGCGCTCGTCGCCTGCAAGGAGGACCCCTCCGGCCCGATGACCTCCGCCAGCCAGCCGACCGGCGCCACCGATCCCGACACCACCGACGGCAGCGGCGGCGAGACCGTCGGCCTCACCGCCACCGGCGCCGCCGCGAGCAACTCCGGCACGGGCACCGACACCGGCGACATCACCGACGGCACCACCGGCGGCCAGGCCAGCGCCACCAACGCCACCAGCGCCACCAGCCCGACCGGCGCCACCACCGACCCGACCGCCGACCCGACCAACGGCCCCGACCCGACCGAGACCGCGTTCATCACCCCGATGACCGACGAGGGCGGCAGCGACCCGACCCTCACCACCAACTCGAGCGACCCGAGCGGCGGCGATCCGACCTACGGCCAGTGCGGGTGGAGCGCGCAGAACAACTTCTACGACTGCGCCGACGCCGGCGGCAGCCCGGGCGCCGCCGACCCGCAGGGCATCGACCCGATCGCCTGCGCCGACGGCCTGCAGGAGGGCGCCGACTGCAACGAGCAGACCGGCCCGGTCAAGAACGTCGGCTGCTGCGCCCCCGGCGGCACGCTCTACTACTGCACCAGCCAGGGCAACTTCATCGTCAAGCAGGAGTGCGGCGCGTGACCCGAACGACCCTCGTCCTCCTCCCTCTCGCGCTGGCGCTCGCCTGCGGCGACAAGGGCGGCAACACCCCGACCGGCGGGCTCACCAACAACAACCTGTCCGACAGCTTCCCCGACGACGACGACGACGACGACGGCGACACCGCCAGCGGCGATCCGCCGACCAGCGCCGGTGACACCTCGTCGAGCCCCGGCAGCGACCCGTCGAGCGAGCCCACCACCCCCGCGACCACCGACGTCGACTCGACCACCTCGACGTCGACCACCGCTTCGCCGTCCGAGCCGCTGACGACCACCGACCCGAGCGACCCGAGCGACCCGAGCGACGCGAGCGACCCGTCGACCTCGACGACGGCGACCTCGGAGTCGACCCTGTCGACCGGCGAACCCGAGACCACCGGCGGCGAGCCCTACGGCCAGTGCGGCTGGGAGTCCACCAACAAGTACTACGCCTGCGCCGCCGACGGCGCGACGCCCGGCGCCGAGGACCCCGAGGGCATGGACCCGATCCAGTGCCCCGACGGCCTCGTCGAGGGCGGCGCCTGCAGCGACGCGAACGGCCCCGTCAACGCGATCGGCTGCTGCACCCTCACCGGCGAGCTGTACTACTGCGACACCCAGTCGACGCTGACGATCATCTATCAAGACTGCGGCTCATGACCCGCGCGCGCGACCCCCTGCCGATCAGCCTCGACGCCGCCCTGCGCGACGCCGACGTGCTCGACCTGAAGGCCCGCACGCTCGCGCTCACCCACCTCGGCAGCGCCTACCTGCAGGCCCTCGGCGCGCCGGACCCGGTCTGGCAGGCCCACGCGCGCGACCCTCGCGGCCCCGACGTGCGGGCCGCGCTGCTCCGCGCCCTCGAGCGCGACCCGGCCACCCCGATCCGGGCGCTCGCCGCCGTCGGCCTCGGCCAGCTCGGCGCCCCCGATCTGCTCGCCGCCCTGCCCGACGAGTGGTTCCACCCCGAGGCCCGCGCCGACGACCTCGCCTACGCCCGCGAGTGCGCCGCGATCGCCTGGACCCTGCTCGGCCTGGCCGCCCGCGCCGAGCTCCCCGCCGAACCTGTCCCCGCGGACAGCCCCGCCGAACCTGTCCCCGAGGACATCTCGCCGGCCCCGCCCGAACCTGTCCCCGAGGACAGCCCGCGCGCCGCCCTCGCCACCGCCCGCGCCAACCTGCGCCGCGGCCTCGCCGGCGAGTTCCCCGAACTGCGCTTCCAGTGCGCCGTCGGCCTCGCCGAGCTCGACGGCGCCGCGGCCGAGCCGGTCCTCGCCCGCGCCCTCGCCCGCGAGCGCGAGCCCGGCGTCGTCACCGCCCTCGTCACCGCCCTCGGCGAGCTCGCCCCGCCGAGCCCCGCCACCTGCGACGCCCTCGCCCCGCTGTGCGACGGCCCCGACGCGCGCACCGGCTTCGCCGCCGCCCTCGCCCTCACCGTCGCCCGCGACCCGCGCGGCGGCCCGGCCCTCATGCGCGCCCTCCGACGCCCCGAGGACCGCGGCCGCGCGCTCGAGGCCCTCGCCGCCCTCGGCCCGCTCGCCCCACCCGCGGCCCTGCCGGTGGTCCGCGGCCTCGCGCGCGGCCTGCTGACCCCCGGCCTCACGCGCGTGCGCGCGGCCTACGCCCTCGCCCGCCTCGCGCCCGCCGAGGGCCACGCCCTGCTCGAGCGCCTGAAAAATTCCTGGCGCCCGACCGTGCGCGAGGCCGTGGCCGACGCCCTCACCGCCCTCGCCCAGCTGGCCGCGCGCGACGGAGCGTGACGCCATGCCCGTGCTCGAGCTGACCACCACGATCCGCGCGCCGATCGCCCGCTGCTTCGACCTCGCGCGCAGCGTCGAGCTCCACACCCTCTCCACCGCCCACACCGGCGAGCGCGCCGTCGGCGGCCGCACCCGCGGTCTGCTCGGCCCCGGCGAGACCGTCACCTGGCGCGCGCGCCACTTCGGCGTGTGGCAACGGCTCACCAGCCGCATCACCGCCTTCGACCCCCCGCACGGCTTCCGCGACAGCATGGTCCGCGGCGCCTTCGCCCGCTTCGATCACGACCACCTGTTCGCGACCGACGGCGAGCACACCGTCATGCGCGACGTGTTCGACTACACCAGCCCGCTCGGCCCGCTCGGCCGCCTCGTCGATCGCCTGGTGCTCGCCGAGTACCTGCGCCGCTTCCTCGCCGCCCGCAACGCCGAGATCAAGCGCGTCGCCGAGTCCGACGCCTGGCGCGCCCTCCTGCCCGACGCCTGAGCCGCACGCGGTCGGCCGCGGCGACATCACCGACGAGCCGCGCCCGGTGACCGCCCGCACCGCCCCGGCTACGCTCGCCCGCATGACCCCGTCGCAGCTCCCGGGCGTGTTCCGCGTGCTCGTCGAGCGCGACCTGCTCGCGCTCGCCGACCCCGCCGTCGTCCGCCTCGCCGAGCTCATGGCCCGCGACCCCGAGGCCTTCACCTTCATCCGCGTCGGCGACGAGCGCCTCGAGCAGCGCGGCTGGCCCGTCGCCCACGACCTCGCGCTGGCCCTCCGCGCCTGCGACCGCGCCCCCCTCGACCGCGCCGCCCCGCTCGTCGCCGCCGCCCTCGCGACCGCCGCGCGCGTCCTCGACGACCCGCACATAGCGAGCGAGCCGATCGCCCGCGACACCGTCCGCCTCGACCTGCTCGCGCTGTACGCCGGCGGCGTCGAGCTCGAGCAGATCCTCACCCTCGCGCCCCGGCTCTCGCCCCGCCCCGATCCCGGCCTCCGCGAATTCCTCGAGGCCCACGCGCTCTGGTCGCGCGAGCACGCCGGTGCGCTCGCCGTGCTCGCCGCGCTGGCCCGCACCGGCCTCGCGGTCGTGCACGGCTGGTTCGCCTACGACGCCCACCGCCGCTACCCCTCGTCGGCCGCCAGATCCGCCGCCGATCTCGTGGTCCGCGTGCTCCCCCTCGCCGGCCCCGGGCTGCTCGCCGATCTGCTCGCGCACGGCCTCGTGCTCGCCGCGTCGCGCTGACGCCGCGGGGTCTTCGCCGCAGCGCTCGCCCCGCGCGACGCGGCGCGCGTCCCGTGATCGCCTGCACCACGCCGTCGCCGATGCATCGCCCCGTGCATCGTCACGGACGCGGTTCACCGCGCGAGCCGCGTGATCCGCCGCGGTCCCTCGCACGCGCGCGTCCGCCGGACCTTCGCACCCGTGCTAGCTTCGCCCCGTGCTCCGCCGGCTCACCGGACCGCTCCTGCTCGCCGCCTGCGCCGCGGCCCCGCCGACCCCGCCGCCGGCCCCCGCGCCCCTGCCGAGCGCCACCCGCGACTTCGACGGCGACGGCTTCGCCGACCCGCGCGACCGCTGCCCGCGCGAGGCCGGCGTGGCCCCGCTCGGCTGCCCCGACCCCGACGAGGACGGCGACGGCTTCCCGCTCACCCGCGATCGCTGCCCCAGGCTGCCCGGCGCGGCCCCCGACGGCTGCCCCCCGCCCGACGGCGACCGCGACAACATCCCCGACGCCGACGACCGCTGCCACGACGAGCAGGAGACCCGCAACGGCTTCGACGACCTCGACGGCTGCGCCGACAAGGTCCCCAAGGACCTCGCCAGGTTCACCGGCACGATCAAGGGCGTCGGCTTCGAGCTCGACGAGGATGTCTTGAAGAAGAGCTCGCACCGCGTGCTCGACCGCGCCGCCGCGATCTTGAAGAAGTACCCGGCGGTGCGCATCGAGATCTCGGGTCACACCGACATCACCGGCCAGCCCATGTACGGCAAGGACCTCTCGGCCCAGCGCGCCGCCGCCATCAAGAAGTACCTCGTCGACCGCGGCATCGACCCCGCCCGCCTCGAGACCCGCGGCGCCGGCGCCGACGAACCGATCGACACCAACAAGACCGCCGCCGGCCGCGCCCGCAACCGCCGCATCGAGTTCACCCTGCTGGTTCAGTAGCGCGGGCCTCGGCCTCGAACACCAGGTGCCCGTCCAGCTCGCGCACCGCCACCCCGAAGGCTGTCCCGAGGTTCCTGGCCGAAAGCACCTGTCCGATCGGACCGGTCTCCGCCGAGCCGTCGCCGCGCAGAAGGACCCCGACGTCGGCGTACCGGCGGGCCAGCGCGAGGTCGTGGATCGCCAGCACGACCGCCGCTCCGCCGGCCGCCAGCGCCCGCAGCTCCCCGAGGAACGCCAGCGTCTGGCCGATGTCCAGCGCCGCCGTCGGCTCGTCGAGCACCAGCACGTTCGCCTCGCCGGCCAGCATGCGCGCCAGCATCACCCGCTGAAACTCCCCGCCGCTCAGCGTCTGCGCGTCGCGCCCCTCGAACCCCTGCAGCCCGACCCGCGCCAGCGCCAGCGCCACCATCGCGCGATCCGCCGCCGACGGCGCCGCGAACGCCGGCAGGTACGGCGCCCGCCCCAGCATCACCACCTCGGCGACCGACAGCGCGTACGCCAGCGCGGTGCCCTGCGGCAGGTAGGCCAGGCGGCGGGCCCGCACCCGCCCCGGCAGCGCGTGCACGTCGTCCTCTCCCAGCCGCACCGTGCCCGCGTGCGGCCGCGTCAGCCCGGCCAGCGCGCGCAGCAGCGACGACTTGCCGGCCCCGTTGGGCCCCACGACCGCGAGCACCTGCCCCGCGGCCACCGCCAGCTCGAGCCCCGCGAACAGCCGGCGCCCCGGCACCTCGAGCCCGAGCCCACGGGCGGACAGCGCGGCGACCATGCCCGGAGACTCACACTCCCCGGCCCGCCGGGCAAGCTGGCCAACCCCGTGCAAATGACCTACGGTCCGCCCCCATGGCCCTCCTCCAGATCCGCCCGAAACGCGACCTGCGGGCCTTCCTGCCGACCACCCGCGAGGAGATGAGCGCCCGCGGCTGGGACGAGCTCGACGTCCTCCTCATCAACGGCGACGCCTACGTCGATCACCCCGCCTTCGGCGGCGCGCTGATCGGCCGCTTCCTCGAGGGCCGCGGCCTGCGCGTCGGCATCGTCAGCCAGCCGCGCTGGACCGACACGACCGACATCCTCCGCCTCGGCCGTCCGCGCCTGTTCGTCGGCATCACCGCCGGCAACCTCGACTCGATGCTCAACAAGCTGACCGCGCAGAAGAAGATCCGCGGCGAGGATCAGTACAGCCCCGACGGCGCCCTCGACCAGCGGCCCAACCGCGCCAGCATCGTCTACAGCAACCTCGCGCGCCAGGCCTTCCCCGGCCTGCCGGTGGTGCTCGGCGGCATCGAGGCCTCGCTGCGCCGCATCGCCCACTACGACTACTGGTCCGACCAGGTCCGCCGCAGCGTGCTGCTCGACAGCAAGGCCGACCTCCTGATCTTCGGCATGGGCGAGCGCCCGGTGTGGGAGGTCGCGCGCCGCCTGCAGGCCGGCGAGACCATCGACCAGCTCCGCGACGTCCGCGGCACCGCGCACCTGCGCGACCCCGGCGAGTGGGAGTCTTTAATAAGGTCCCGCTACACCCGCGACGGCCACACCCTCTGGCTGCCGTCGTACGAACAAGTCGCCAGCGACCGCATGGCCTTCCTCGAGATGTCGCGGGCCTTCCAGTACGAGACCAACCCCGGCAACGGCCGCCCGCTGCTGCAGCCGCACGGCGAGCGCGCCGTATATTTGAACCCGCCGGCCGAGCCGCTCGCGACCGCCGACATGGACCGCCTCTACGACCTCCCGTTCGCGCGGCGGCCCCACTGGATCTACGACGGCAAGCGCATCCCCGCGTTCGAGACGGTCAAGCACTCGATCGTCACCATGCGCGGCTGCTTCGGCGGCTGCACCTTCTGCTCGATCACCGAGCACGAGGGCCGCATCATCCAGTCGCGCTCCGCCGAGAGCGTGCTGCGCGAGGTCCGGGAGCTGCGGCGCATGGACGACTTCCGCGGCGTGATCTCCGACATCGGCGGGCCGACCGCCAACATGTACCAGATGAAGTGCAAGTCGCCGGACATCGAGTCGGCCTGCCGCCGCCTCTCGTGCGTGCACCCCGGCGTGTGCGACAACCTGCAGACCGACCACGGCCCGCTGCTCGACCTGCTGCGCCGCGTCCGCCGCGAGCCCGGCGTTCGTCGCGCCTTCATCGCCTCGGGGATCCGCACCGACCTCGCCGAGCGTTCGCCCACGTTCGTCCGCGAGCTCGCCCAGCACCACACCGGCGGCCAGCTCTCGGTCGCCCCGGAGCACGTCAGCGAGGCCGTGCTCGACAAGATGAAGAAGCCCGGCGTCGCCTCCTACGAGCGCTTCGCCGACCAGTTCGCCTGCGCCAGCCGCGACGCCGGCAAGGAGCAGCACCTCATCCCCTACTACATCTCCGGCCACCCCGGCAGCACGCTCGGCGACATGATCGACCTGGCGCTCTACCTGAAGAGCCGCGGGATCCGCCCGCGTCAGGTCCAGGACTTCATCCCTACACCCATGAGCATGGCCACCGCCATGTACTACACCGGCCACGATCCGTTCACGCGCCAGCCCGTGTACACGGCCCGCGACCTGCGCGACAAGAAGCTGCAGAAGGCCCTCCTGCTCTACTGGGACGAGGCGCAGCACCCCCTGGCCCGCGACGCGCTGCGCAAGGCCGGGCGTCACGACCTCATCGGCCGGCGACCCGGTTGCCTGATCCCGCCGGGCCCCGCGCATCGCCCCGCGCTCGCGAGCGGCGGCCGCTCCGCCGCGGACACGCGTCCGCGCACGCGCACCGCCCACCGTCGCCCCGACAAGCCGCGGGTGTGACCGACCGCCGCTTCGCGCGTCGAGCCCGACCTGGTATCGTGCTCGCCCGGAACACGGTTGGTATGCGACTGCGACTCAGCTTACCTGCGGCCCTCCTGCTGGCTTTATCGACGACAGGTTGTGACACGAGCGTCATGACCGTCGTCAACGCGGCGCACCACGCCACCCGCGTCGACGGCTCGATCCCCGACCTCGGTGACCCCGACAAGTCGCGCGTGTTCACCAACGACAAGGGCTGGACGATCAGCCTCAGCGACGGCTTCGTGGTCACCGCCGCCGCCCGCCTCGAGACCTGCGACGGCGACCAGGTCGAGGTCGAGCTGCCGTTCGGCCCGTTCCCCGAGTACTGGACCGCCCAGGACAAGAACAGCGTCAACTTCGGCTCGGTCGACCTGCCCGAAGGGACATACTGCAAGCTGATCGTCGAGTACGGCCGCTACCAGAAGAGCGTGGCCGACGAGGCCTTCGACACCCCGTTCCCGGTCAAGAACCTCGAGCGCGTCGAGGGCCGCACGATCTACCTCGCCGGCTACGCCGACCGCCCCGACGGCATGGGCGGCTACGTCACCAAGAACTTCGGCTTCTACTCCGACCAGACCGTCCAGGTCGCGCTCGACATCAGCAAGATCAACCTCGTCGGCGGCCCCTTCCAGATCACCGGCGACGAGGTCGCTACCCCCAACATCACCGTGCTGAAGGCCTACGACGCGTTCTTCCAGGGCATCGACTTCGACGCCCTCGACGAGGCCGCCGTCAACGAGCGCCTGCCGGCCATCCTCACCGCCAGCACCGGCATCGTCCAGGGCACCGCCGTCCACTGACGCCTCGCCCGCGGCGCCGCCGCACGGGCCCCGCGTGGTTGACCGCGCGGGGCTTGTTTCTTACCGCCGGCGGCCATGCGCCTCGCCTCGCCGCCGACGAGGCCTGCAAGGACGTCCGCGACCCGTCCTCCTGAGCGGCCCGCCGCGCGTGACGATCCCGCGCGCGCAGATCGATGTATCGTCGCGGTCGTGACGGCGGACAACGACCTGATCGGCCGCGTGCTCGAGGACCGCTACCGGATCCTCCGCCTGATCGGCCGCGGGGGCATGGGCGCCGTCTACGAGGCCGAGGCCGTGCGCCTCGGCCGGCGCTGCGCCGTCAAGGTCGTGCTGCCCGAGTTCGCCGGCAGCGAGACGGTGGTCCAGCGGTTCGCCCGCGAGGCCCAGATCGTCGCCAAAATTAAACACCCCAACGTCGTCGAGATCTTCGACACCGGCACCACGCCCGACGGCGCCGGCTACATCGCCATGGAGCTGCTGACCGGCGAGAGCCTCGAGGTGACCCTGCGCCGCGAGGGCCGCCTGCCGTGGCCGCGCGTGCGCAGCATCGCCGTGCAGATCTGCCGGGCCCTGTCCGCCGCGCACGCCCAGCACGTCGTGCACCGCGACATGAAGCCGGAGAACTGCTACCGCGTGGTGCGCGACGGCGAGGAGGTGATCAAGGTCCTCGACTTCGGCATCGCCAAGCTCGCCGACCCCGCCCCGGGCGCCGACTCGCAGCGCCTCACCGCGACCAACGCGGTGATCGGCACCTACGCGTACATGGCGTTCGAACAGATCTGCGGCCAGGAGCTCGACCACCGCGTCGACGTGTGGGCGGTCGGCGTGATGCTCTACGAGATGCTGACCGGCGTGCTGCCGTTCCGCGGCGACAACCAGGGCCAGATCTGGACCGCGATCTTCACCGCGACCCCGCCGCCGATGGCCGAGCAGGCGCCCGACGCCGCCATCCCGCCGCAGCTCGAGGACATCGTGCGCTGCGCCCTCGCCCGCGACCGCGAGCAGCGCTGGCCCTACGCCGACACCCTCGCCGCCGCCCTGCTCGCCGTGCCCGCCGACGCCGCCGGCCCGGTCACGCGCGCCGGCCCCACCGGGCGCCGCGACGCGGCCGCGCGCTCGGATCCCGCCGCGCTCGCCGCGACCGTCGCCGCCACCCCGTACCCCGACAGCCCGACCGAGCGCGTCGACCCGGCCGGCCGCACCGCCTTCGCCGAGCGAGCCGCGACCGCCGAGTCGACGCGCCCCGAGCCGCTCGCGGCCGCCCCTGCGCCTCCGCGGAGGCGCCTGTCTCGCCGCGCCCTGCTGCTGTTCGGCAGCCTCGGCGCCCCCGCGCTGATCGCCGCCGTCGCCCTCGGCACCGGCGACGGCCTCGGCCGCGAAGAGCGGCGCATCTCCGCCGCGCCCCGCGCAGATCCGCCGCCCCCGCCGCGCGCCGAGGCCGAGCTCCAGACGCCGGTGTCCGCCGATCCGGCCGTTGTCGAGGCGCGCGTCGACCACGACGCCAAGACGATCGCGCCCGACAAGGGCGACCCGCCGAACAAGTCGCCGGCCGACCGCAAGTCGCACGCCGAGCGCGTCGCCGCCGACGTGCGCCGGCTACAGGCGAGCGCCCGCGACGAGTGCATCGGCGTGGTCGGCAAGGTCACGGTCGACCTCGTGGTCTCGGCCCGGACCGGCCGCGCCACCCGCCACTCGGTCGACGGCCTCGCGGGCGCCACCCTGCTGGCCCGCTGCGTCGAGCGCCTGCTGAAGGAGCACCGCTTCCCGAAGGGCGCCGCCGGCGACCCCGACTTCCGCGAGATCGTGACGTTCGAGGCCCGCTGAGCGGTTGCCCCGCGCGCCGAACCATCCTAAGTCCCGCCCGTGGCCGCACTGCCGCCGACGATCCCGGGCCTGGTCGACACCCACTGCCACCTCGACTATCCGCCGATGATCGACGACGTCGCGGCCACGCTGGCCCGCGCCGCCGCCGCGGGCGTCGAGCGCTGCGTGCACATCGGCTGCCGCCCCGCGGCCTGGGCCCCGGCCCTGGCCCTGGCCCGCGCCCACGCCGAGGTGTTCTGCGTGATCGGCGTGCACCCGCACGACGCCGTCGAGGCCGACGCCGACCGCCTCGCCGAGCTCGCCGCCCTCGTCCGCGACCCGCGGGTCGTCGGCGTCGGCGAGAGCGGCCTCGACTACTTCTACGACCGCAGCCCGCGCGACGCGCAGCAGGCCGCCATGGCCGCCCACCTGGAGATCGCCCGCGCCGCCGGCAAGCCGATCGTGCTGCACATCCGCGACGCCCACCGCGACGCCTGGGCCGTGGTCGACGCCGCCGCCCCGCTGCCCGGCGTCATCCACTGCTTCACCGGCGACCCCGACGAGGCCCGCCGGTGGCTCGACCGCGGCTACTACCTGTCGTTCTCGGGGATCGCCACCTTCCCCGCCTCGGAGGCCCTGCGTGAGGCCGCGCGGATCTGCCCCGCGGACCGCATCCTGCTCGAGACCGACGCCCCCTACCTGGCCCCCGTGCCCGTGCGCGGCCGCAAGAACGAGCCCGCCAACGTCGCCTTCACCTGCATGCGCCTGGCCGCCGTGCGGGGCGAGCCGCCCGAGGCCCTGGCCCGGGCCGCCGCCGCCAACGCCTCCGCCGTGTTCGGCCTGCCGCCCCGCCAGCCGCCTGGTTGACAGCCCCGGCCCGTCGTTTTATACGGCCCGTCCCCGCGCACCTCGCTCTTCGCCTGCCAACGTGAAGGAAGCCGTCCGGGGAAGGACAAGCACCATGAATTTCCAAATCGGAATGATCGCCAAAAAGATTGGCATGACCCAGATCTTCGCCGAGGACGGCACGCGGATCCCCGTGACCGTGCTGCAAGTCGCCGGCAACAACGTCACCGCCCACCGCACCGTCGAGCGCGACGGCTACAGCGCCCTTCAGGTCGGCTTCGCCGAGAAGAAGGAGTCGCGCACCACCAAGCCGGAGCTCGGCGCCTTCAAGAAGGCCAACGTGAGCCCGCGCTACGAGGTCCGCGAGTTCCGCGTGCCCGCCGCCAAGCTCGGCGAGTTCCCGGTCGGCGCCGCGGTGACCGCCGCCGTGTTCGCCGAGGGCAGCCTCGTCGACGTGTCCGGCATCAGCAAGGGCAAGGGCTACCAGGGCGTCATCAAGCGCCACAACATGGAGGGCGAGAAGAACAGCCACGGCCAGCACGAGTTCTTCCGCCACGGCGGCTCGATCGGCTGCCGCAAGACCCCCGGCCGCGTCCACCGCGGCAAGCGCATGACCGGCCACATGGGCAGCGAGCGCGTCACCTGCCAGAACCTGAAGGTCGCCAAGGTCGACGCCGAGGCCGGCCTCGTGCTCGTCGCGGGCCCGGTGCCCGGCGGCAAGAACGGCTACGTGACCATCCGCGCCGCCATCAAGCCGGCCATCCGCGCCGGTCAGAACGCCGAGTAACCTGCCCTTCGGGACCTGTCCCGAAGGTCATCTTCACCCCGCCCCCCGCATGGCCCGCAGCAAGACGACCACGGGGGGCCGCAAGCTCGACGACCGCGCCGCGCGTCACGACCCCGCCTACCAGCGGGCCAAGCGTGAGAACTTCGCGGCGCGGGCCATTTTTAAGCTCGAGGAGATCGACCAGCGCTTCCACCTCCTGAAGGCGGGCGGTCGGGTCCTCGACCTCGGGTGCTGGCCCGGCTCGTGGATGCAGTACGCCGTCACCAAGGTCGGCGACACCGGCTTCGTCTACGGCGTCGACCTGCGCCCGGTCACCGTCGCCTTCCCAGCGTACGTGCGCCACGAGGTCGCCGACGTGTTCACCTGGACCCCCGCGGAGCTCGGCGACCGCATCGACGTCGTGCTGTCGGACATGGCCCCGCACACCACCGGCGACCGCGTCAGCGACAAGTACCGCAGCGAGGAGCTGTGCGCCCGGGCCCTCGAGATCGCCCGCCAGGCGCTGCGCCCCGGCGGCCACCTGGTCGCCAAGGTGTTCCAGGGCGGCGGCTTCGGCGAGCTGCTGCGCCAGTGGAAGTCCGCGTTCCAGGAGGCCCGGCCGTTTCACGCCAGGGACACCCGGGCGACCAGCAGCGAGCAGTACCTCGTCGGCCGCGGCCTGCTGAAGTCGGCCCAGCTCGAGCCGCCCCCGCGCCCCGCGCAGCCCGCCAGTCCGCAAGCGCCGGCCCGCTGAAGCCGGGGCCCTCTCGCCGCGTCTGCGGCCGTGCGCGCAAGTTCGGCGGATCGCACGAGTTGCGCCGTCCGTTCCGGCCCGCCTCACTACACTCCCAACCTCCCCGGAGTCACAGACATGTCTCGTTCGATGCAATTCATCCTCGGCGCCCTCGCGCTCGCCGTCCCCTTCTTCAGCACCGGCGAGGCCCAGGCCGCCGCCAGCCTGTCGGCCTGCGGCAACGTGTTCGTGGCCGGCGAGGCACAGTGCGAGCTCTACGTCGAGGGCGGCTGCACGGCCATGTGCGAGCCCGTCAGCTTCCAGGCCTCGTGCGCCGCCCAGCTGAAGGCCGAGTGCGACGGCCAGTGTAACGCCAGCGCCAGCGTCGACTGTCAGGCCGACTGCTCGGCCGACTGCACCGGCCGCTGCGACGTCGACCCCGGCAGCTTCAACTGCGAGGCCGACTGCCAGGGCGAGTGCGCGGCCGACTGCTCGGGCCGCTGCTCCGCCGACAGCAACTCCGCCGAGTGCGAGGCCTCGTGCAAGGCGACCTGCTCCGGCACCTGCAACGCCCAGTGCAGCGGCACCCCGCCGTCGGCCGACTGCTCCGCCAAGTGCGAGGCCTCGTGCTCCGGCCACTGCGAGGCCGAGGCCAACGTCGACTGCCAGATCGAGTGCCAGGCCGACGGGTTCGTCGACTGCGAGGCCGAGCTGCAGGGCGGCTGCGAGGCCCAGTGCTCGCGCCCCGAGGGCGCGATGTTCTGCGACGGCCAGTTCGTCAACTCCGACAACCTCGACGACTGCATCGCCGCCCTGAAGTCCTACCTCAACATCATGGTCGAGGGCAGCGCCAGCTGCGAGGGCAACACCTGCATGGCCGAGGGCTCGGTGGCCTGCTCGTGCACCGCCGCCAACGACGAGGCGCCCGCGCTCGCCGGCCTGCTCGGCCTCGGCGTGATCGCGGCGACCCGGCGGCGCCGGCGGTGAAGGTCATCTTCCTCGACATCGACGGAGTGATGAACGGCATCGACTCGCGCCCCGACCAGGCGCGCGGGCTGGCGTCGTTCCTCGAGCCGGGCCCGGTCGAGCTGCTAAACCGCATCGTCGCGGCCACCGGCGCGGTCGTCGTGGTGTCGTCCACGTGGCGCCTCGGCACGCCGTGGGACCAGCTCGTCGCGGCCTTCCGCGCGGCCGGCTGCACCGCCCGCCTGATCGACCGCACGCCCGACCTCGACGCCCGCGACCGCCAGCGCGAGGTCATGGCCTGGCTCGCCGCCCAGCCCGCCCCGCCGGCGCGGTTCGTCGTCATCGACGACTTCTTTCGCATGGACGCCCTGCCCGGCGCTCTGGTGCGGACCGACAAGTACACCGGCCTCAGCGAGCGCGACGTGCCCGCCGTGCTCGCGCGCCTCGCCGACTGATCCCTCAGCGCGCGCTCGCCAGCCCGAGCAGCGTCAGGCCCACGTCGCCCACGCGCGAGCAGGCCGTCGCCGCCGCGCTCGCGCGCCTCGCAGATCGAGCTCAGCGCGCGCTCGCCAGCCCGAGCAGCGTCTGCTCGAGCGTGAGGCGCACGTTGCCCATGCGCTCGACGCGGGCCTCGAGCTGCTGCAGCGCCGCGATCGTGTGCACGTGCCGGGCCGCGTCGCCGCTCGCCGGCGGCAGCCCCGGCAGCCCCGCGCGCCCGCGGATCTGCTCGCGCAGGTGCAGCGTCCACAGCTCGGTCAGCCGCCGCACCGCCCCGCGCTGCAGCGCCGGCCCGTCCTTCGACTTGCCCGTCGTCTCGGCCTTCTTGGCCTTGCCCGCGCCCTTGCCCGCCTTCTCGACCACCACGGTCGGATCCGGCTCGCTCGCCCCGGGCTCGGGCTCGGCCGGCACCTCGACCGAGATGGCCGCCGTCCACGCCGTCCACAGCGGGTTGTTGTCGCCGCCGAAGATCACGCGCGGCCCCTCGCCGACCGCGATGAGCGCCTGCCGCAGCAGATCGATGATCTTGGCGAGGCTCGGGTCGGCCGCCAGCTCGACCGCCACGCCCGCGCTGCCCTCGGCCAGCAGCACCGCCATGTCGCGGCGGTCGGGCGGCAGATCTGGGATCCGCGCGTGCAGGATCGCCTGCACGTCGGCGTCGTCGAGGCGGCCCAGGCGGATCGGCAGCGAGCGGCTGAGGATCGTCGGCAGCATGCCCTGCAGGTTGGTCGTCAGCAGCAGGAAGTGGATGCCCGGCCGCGGCTCCTCGATCGTCTTCAATAATGCATTGCCGGCGCCCTCGCCGAGCGCGTCGGCCGGGTCGACCACGATCACGTGCGCGTCGGCCTCGTAGGGCGCGTGGGCCTGGCGCACGTGGCACGCGCGCGCGGCGTCGACGGAGATCTGGCCGGCCTTGCCGTCGGGCACCAGCCAGTCGACGTCGGGGTGGTTGCCGAGCAGCACGCGCCGGCAGGTCGGGCACACGCCGCAGCCGCGGCCCGGCGCCTGCGGACACAGCAGGGCGCAGGCGAAGCCGCGGGCGAACGTCGCCTTGCCGACGCCGCGCGGGCCGACCAGCACCAGCGCGTGGTGGATCTGGCGGCGGTCGAGGGCCCGCATCAGCGCGGCGGTGGCCTCGTGGTGGCCGCGCACGCCGGGGAAGGCCGCAGGTGGGCCGCCGGGGCCGCCGGGGCGCTCGGGGTCGGTCACGCCGTGGACTGTACGCGCGAGCGCGGGCGCGGGGCAACCACGCCCGCGCGCCTGGTGTATGCTGCGGCCCCAGCCATGACGAACAAACCGGGGCTCTTCGGGCGACTCAAACAGGCCATCTCGAGCACGCTCAACGACGCGGTCGAGGCCGTCTCGGACCCCGGCCAGGAGATCGCGCTGATGCTCGACGACCTGGCCGACCAGATTAAAAAGTCCGAGCTCGACCTGAAGCAGGCCATCGTCGACCAGAAGATGATGGAGAAGAAGCTCGAGCAGCTGCGCAAGGACGACGCCGCCTGGCAGGCGCGGGCCGAGCAGGCCATCAACCTCGGCGACGACACGCTCGCCCGCGCGGCCCTCCAGCGCAAGGCAGAGATCTCGGCCGAGGTCGCGGCCACCGATGAGTCGGTGGTGCTCCAGCGCAAGCTCGTCGAGGACCTGCGCGCCGGCATCAACGCCTCCAAGGCCAAGCTGAAGGCGCTCAACCTGCGCCGCGGCTCGCTGATGGCCCAGGCGCGGGCGGTCAAGTCGAGCGGCGGCGCCACCAACATGCCGAACGACGGCGGCGCCGGCGGCCGCATGGACGAGATCGAGGCCAAGATCGCCAGGCTCGAGGCGATGAACGAGGTCGCGGCCGAGGACGCCGACGGCGCCGTCCAGGAGGCCGCGATCGACGCCAAGCTCTCGCAGCTGTCCGGCAAGTCCGAGGTCGACGACGCGCTCGAGGCGCTGAAGTCGAAGATGCGGGCCAAGGCGCTCGAAGAGGGCAAGAAGTAGCCCGGTGCGCGCGCCGGGCCCGCAGCGGGACGGGGACGGTCGGGAAGCTCGGTGGCTGACGGCGGCGCTCGCGGCGGCGCTGCTGGTCGCGTTCCCCTACGCCGAGCGGACCCGCAACGCCAACGAGCGCCCGCGCCTGCTGCAGGCCGCCGCGCTCGTCGAGCACGCCACCTGGGCCATCGACGGCCCGGTCCGCCGCGGCCTCGACCCCGGCCCCGACGTCTCGCGCGACCCGCGGACCGGCGCGCTCTACCCCAACAAGCCCCCGGCCACCACGCTCGTGGCCGCCGCCGGCTACGTGCTCGCCGGCGTCGGCCAGGACGCGGTCACGCTGCGCCGCGCCACGTGGTTCGCGCGCCTGCTCGCCGGCGTGACCCCGCTGCTGCTGCTGGCCTGGTTCCTCCGCCGTCGCCTGCTCACCGACGCGGGCGGCACCCTCGCGCTCGCCGCCCTCGCGCTCGCCACCCCGCTCGCCGCCTACGCCCACCTGCTCTACGGCCACGCGCTCGCCGCCTGCACCCTGTGGATCGGCGCGACTCTGGTGATCGACGGCGTACGCGACGACAGCCCCCGCCGGGCCGCGCTCGGCGGCGCGCTCGCGGCCTGCAGCGTGACGGTCGAGTACAGCGCCGCGTTCGCCGGCCTGCCCCTCGCGGCGTTCGTGCTGGCCCACGCGCGTACGCGCCGGCGCGCCGGCCTGGCCGCCGGCCTGGCCGCCCTCGGCCCGATCGCCCTGCTCGGCTGGTACCACGCGGCCTGCTACGGCAGCCCGCTGCGCACCGGTTACCACCTCGTCGTCGACGCCGGCTTCGCCGCGAAGCACGGCCAGGGCCTGCTCGGCCTGGTCGCCCCCACCTGGCAGGCGATCCACACCCACCTCCTCGGCAGCGAGGCCGGCCTGCTGTGGTGGGCCCCGCTCACCGTGGTCGGCGTCGCCGGCCTCGTCGACCTGTCCTTCGGGCCAGACTCACGCGCCCGCAGCCACGCGCGCGTCGGCCTCGGCGTGTTCGCGACCATGACGCTGGTGTGCGTCTCGCTCAACTTCGAGGGCGGCTGGCGCGTCGGCCCGCGCTACCTCGCGGCCGCCCTGCCGGCCCTCGCGCTCGGCTGGTGGCACGCGCTGCGCTGGCTCGTCGGCCCCGGCCGCGCCGCCTGGCGCACCCTGCTGTTCACCGCCCTGCTCGTGTGGTCGTCGCTCCTCAACGGCCTCGCCGCCAACCTCTGGCCGCACTTCGACCTGACGAACGTGCACCAGCCGGTGTCCGAGGTGCTGCTCCCGCTGTGGCGCAGCCGCGAGCCCTACGTCGCCTTCCCGGGCGCCGCCCACGCGGCCGTGATCGGCGCCACGCTCGCGCTCCTGTGGCTGCTCGCCCGCCTGGCGACCCGCGCCCAGCGCGTCGCCGTCGGCCTCGGCGCCGTGATCGGCGTCGCCATGGTCGCCGCGACGTCCCGCATCCCCCCGCACCCGCGCGGACCGGCCAACCTCGCCTACATCGAGAAGGTCTGGGAGCCCCCGGGCAGCTCCCAGCAGCTGTCCCCCTGACGCCCGGGGCGTCTCGTCGCGCGGACCGGAGCGCGGGGAGCTCGTGGCAGTCGACTCGTCTCGGCGCGGGCGGGAAACGCGGGGCTCGGGCGTTTGGGCGGCTCGTCTCGGCGTGGACGGGGGACGCGGGGCTCGGGCGTTTGGGCGGCTCGTCTCGGCACGGACGGGGACGCGGGGCTCGGGCGTTTGGGCGGCTCGTCTCGGCGTGGACGGGGGGCGCGGGGCGAGCGGCGGTGTCGGCGACTCGCCGAGGGGCCAGCGGGCTGTGGGTCCCTCGCGGACGGCGGTACTCCGGGGCACGTGCTC